>CAZUBH010000005.1:0-133162 GCA_964618505.1 uncultured Thermoplasmatales archaeon
ATAATGCAAATATCTCCTCTTCCCAAGACCCAGTAATTCCAATTAAATGTCCTGTGGTTCCAGGTTCAGCTGTAGTATCTTGAATCTCAACAGTGTACCCCTCTCTATTTTGTGTACCATTTTTATTTTCAATAGTGTTTGCTGAAGCAACAATTGTAGTAAATATAAGTATTGCTGCAATTGACAAACTTATAGCTTTTCTTTTATTTTTTTTGTCTGTGAAATTTTTCATCTTATTTTCCCCTAATTTATATCTTAAATTACAAATTAAAACATAAATAGTTTATTTGAAAAAATTCGAAGAAAATTAATTAAATTCATTACCAATCTAAATTATTTTTATCTAAATTATTTTTATCTAAAAAAATTTACAAGGCCGCCTTTAAAAATAATATTTTTTATAAAATTTGGCAAAGGATCAAATTCAATTTCTAAATTTTTTGTTATGTTTTTTATTATATTATTATTAAAATCAATTTCAATTTCATCTTGGTCATCAATAACTGAAATTGCTTTAGAATATTCAACAATAGGTATTCCGAGATTTATAGCATTTCTATAAAATATTCTTGCAAATGACTTTGCAATAACTGCTCCAATACCAGCATATTTTAAAGCAATTGCTGCTTGTTCTCTAGATGAACCACAACCAAAATTTTTTCCAGCAACAATTATGTCTCCTCGTTTAAATTTATTTATAAAATTAGTGTCTAAACCCTCCATAACATGTTTGGCAAGTATTTTATTGTTGCAAGTTAAATATTTTCCAGGAATAATTAAATCGGTATTTATATCATCATCATATTTAATCGCCCTTCCATTAATTATCATATTAAATATCCCTTGGATTTGTGATTTTTCCTTTTATAGCTGATGCTGTAACAGTTGCAGGGGATCCTAAATAAATCTCTGATTTTGGTGAACCCATTCTACCTTTAAAATTACGATTTGTTGTTGACATAACAACCTCTCCATCTCCAAGCACTCCTTGGTGTAAACCAAGGCAAGGTCCACATCCAGCATTTAATATTGTTGCTCCAGCTTTTATTAATGTTTGAATATATCCTTTTTTCAATCCCTCTAGATAGACCAATCTTGATGCAGGTATAATTAAAAATCTAACATTCTTTGAAACATGCTTTCCTTTTATTATGTTTGCAGCTATTTTTAAATCCTCAAGTCTTCCATTTGTACATGATCCAAGAACAGCTTGGTCTATTTTCATTTCTTCAACATCACTTATTGATTTAACATTATCTACTTCATGAGGGCATGCTATTTGGGGATCTAAATCTGTTATATCAAAATTAAATTCTTCCTGGTATTCGCATTCTTTATCTGCGCGTATTGTGCAATAACTTTTAATTTTTGGATAAATATAGTCAAATGTTTTTTTATCTGCAGGAATTATTGCTGCTTTTGCCCCCATTTCCATTGATTGATTTGCAATACACATTCTACCTTCTATAGAAATTTCTTTTACAACATTTCCATAAAATTCACAAGATTTGTAGTTTGCTCCATCTGCACCTATTTTTGAAATTATATGAAGAATTATGTCCTTAGAAGATATATATTTAGATATTTTACCAGATATATTTATTTTGATTGTTTCGGGAACTTTAAACCACAACTTCCCTTCTTTCCAGACTGCAGCCATATCAGTAGCGCCTATGCCCGTTGAAAATGCACCTAATGCACCATAGGTTGTTGTATGTGAGTCGGTTCCAACAATTAACATTCCTGGTTCAACATGACCTCTTTCAGGTAATAATTGGTGACAAATTCCTTCTCCAACATCATAAAATTTTTTAATTTTTTGAGATTTAACAAAATTACGAATAACCCTATGATTGGCTGCAGTTTTTTCTTCGTTGGCAGGACTTCTATGATCCAGAGCAATTACAATTTTGTTTGGATTCCAAACTTTTTCTTTCTTGAATTTTTTAAATGTTTTTGAAACGAGTATGGTATTGTCGTGACTCATCGCAAGATCTATTTCTGCTTCGACAAAATCTTTTGCACTAACTTCTTTTTTTCCTGAAGCTTTTGCAAGTATTTTTTCAGATATCGTCATTGGCATTTATTATTCTAAAAAATGAGATAAAAAAGATATATATAAATTTAATAAAAAAAAAAATTATGCAATATTAATATCTTTGCAAAGATATACGTCTTGTATAGAATTAAGTAATTTAATGCCTTCTTCAAATGGTCTTTGAAATGCCTTTCTGCCAGATATAAGGCCTGTACCGCCAGCTCTTTTGTTTATTACGGCAGTTCTTACGGCTTGTGCAAAGTCGTTTTCCCCAGATGCTCCGCCAGAATTAATCAAGCCAATTCTACCCATATAGCAATTAGCTATCTGATAACGTGTTAGATCGATTGGATGATCAGTTGTTAAATTTTCATATGCAGTTTTATCCATTTTACCAAATTTAACACCATCTTTGTTCAAAGCAAGGTATCCTCCGTTAATTGTTGGTAGTTTTTGTTTAACAATATCCGCTTCAATAGTAACCCCTAGGTGATTTGCTTGTCCAGTTAAATCAGCAGAAGCATGAAAATCTTTACCATCAACTTTAAATGCACTGTTGCGAAGATAGCACCAAAGAATTGTAGCCATTCCCAGCTCATGAGCCCATTTAAACGCCTGACTTATCTCTTTTATCTGTCTATCAGATTCTTCAGAGCCAAAATATATTGTAGCACCAATAGCAGCAGCACCCATGTCCCATGCTTGTTCAACATCTGAAAATAAAATTTGATCAAAGCTATTGGGATAAGTTAAAAGCTCATTATGATTTATTTTCACTATAAATGGAATTTTATGGGCATATTTTCTCGATACTGAACCAAGTACTCCTAATGTCGAAGCAACTGCATTACATCCTCCATCCACAGCAAGTTTAACGATATTTTCAGGATCAAAATACATTGGATTCGGTGTAAAAGATGCAGCAGCAGAATGCTCTATGCCTTGATCAACTGGTAAAATAGAAACATAACCCGTGCCAGAAAGGCGACCATTGTAAAATATTGACTTCAAGTTTCTAAGAACCTGAGTTGGTCTATCAGAATCTTTAAAAGTTCTATCAATAAAATCTGGTCCAGGAAGATGTAATGATTCTTTTTTTATCTTTTCACAATTATGATTTAATAAATAATCAGCTTCCTCTCCTAAATAATTCTTAATATTGTCATAAGTATTATTTGAAACCATATATTCTTCAATCTCCTCTAATTCGGGCAATAACTCACCTCACAACTGTAAAACTAAAATGCGCCAAAGCAAATAAAACTTTCTAATATAGAAAAAGAAGATTATAAGTTACCTTCTTTGTATTTTTTGCCAAGTTTTTCAAGCATATCTTTTGTCATCAATGAAAGATTATAGCTTGGTTCCCAATCCCATTCTTTTCGTGCAGCACTGTCATCAATTGATTGGGGCCAGGAATCTGCAATTTGTTGCCTAAAGTCTGGTTTATATGAACACTTAAATTCAGGAATGTATTTTTTAATTTCCGCAGCAAGCTCACCAGCAGAAAAACTCATAGATCCAAGATTAAAGTCACAATGATGTTTAAGTTTTGAGATATCTTCTTCCATTAAATCTATTGTACCTTTTATACAGTCGGGCATATACATCATTGGAAGTTTTGTATCTTCTTTTACAAAGCAAGTATATTTTTTATTTTTTATAGCCTCATAAAAGATTTCCACTGCGTAATCTGTAGTACCACCGCCTGGAAGTGTCTCTGAAGATATAATTCCAGGATATCTAATACCTCTTACATCAAGATTAAAACGTTTGAAATAATAATCTCCAAGAAGTTCTCCAGCAACTTTTGTAATTCCATACATCGTTTTTGGTTTTAATATTGTATCGTTAGGTGTATTATTCCTAGGTGTTTCAGGACCAAATGCAGCTATAGAACTAGGTACAAAAACACGAGTCATGTCTCGTTCATGTGCAATTTCTAAGATATTATACATTCCATTAATATTAACATTCCAACATACCTTTGGGCGTTCTTCACCTACAGCAGATAGAATTGCAGCCATGTTATAAATTGTATCTATATCGTATTTATCAACAACTTTTTCCACAGTTTCTCTTTGTGTAATATCCATGAATTCAAAAGGCCCTGAATTAAAAAGTTCTTCACTAGGTTTTGTTTTCCTTCCAGCAGCAATAACATTATCATTGCCAAATTTCTTTCTTAGTTCCATGGTCAACTCTGAGCCTATTTGACCTACTGAACCAGTAACTAGTATCTTTTTCATTTGTTTTTTAGTCATAATGAGATTCCCCAGTTAGCAGGTATTAAAAACATATTTAGAAACTTTACTGTTTGATTGAGTTCATACAATTTATTCTATAAAACGTTATCTTTTGGTGGGCCGGGAGAAACAATGTATCCTTTCCTTTTCTTTCTCCATTTTGCCCATCTTGCAAGAATGAGTGGTAATAGCAATACGGATGTAATAAAGGAATATGTAATTGTAATTGCAAGAATAATTCCAAATCTTTGTTGCGGAGGTATTGGCGCAAGAATTAAAATTCCAAATGCAAGTGCAGTAGTTAAAGCCGCAATTAGAAGAGCACCACCTGTATGTGAAATAGTCTCGCATACCGCCTTGTCAATATCTCCTGTTGTTTCAGCTACGATTCTGAATCGGTGTGTTGCATGAATTGCATAATCTATTCCTATACCTATTGTTATGCTTGTTACAGTCACAGTCATTATGTCTAATATATAACCTAAATAGTACATAGTGCCTAAAATCCATATTATAGAAAAGCCCACAGGGATCATGGTTATTAGACCAAGAGATGGATTTCTATATGTTATTATTAAAACAAGAGCTGCAAGAATTATTGAAACTCCAGTGGATGTAATTTGACTAGATGTAAGAGACTTGGTGTTATTTAATTGAATGGCATATAATCCTGTGGCTATATGGGACGAATCTCCATAGTTGGATAAATCCCCTTGTATTTCTTTTTCAAGAGTTTCTAGATCACTTTGTATATTTCCTCCATTTGCTCCAAAAGTTGTATCCACATAATACCTTACAATAGTAGCATCATATTTTGAATTATTTTTGTGAAGAACCATCTTTACTTCGGAACTTCCAAATTCTTCTAAATCAAAATCAGTTACATTAAAACCATCTAAATTAATTTTATTCCCATCATATAAATAGTCAAATAAGGCTCTAACATCACTGTCTGTTCTTGGTATGTAAGTTTGCTCGTTTATATTGAATTTGTCAATTAAAGATCGATTGTTTTTGATCGATTGTATTATAACTGAATAAATACTGGAAATCTTGACAGATCCGTCAGTATTTTTTGCAATGAATGTGTCATCTTTAACCTTTTCATGGGTTTCTTTTATGCCCTCTAAAACTTCAACTGAAGCAATATTACCTTCAATTAGTATATATTCTTGATATTCACTTGCATATGGAAAATATTCAGCAATTTTGTCAAAAAGTTCCATTGCAGGATTTTCTTCAGGGACAAATTGGTCCATATCAAATCCGCGCTCTAGTTGAATAGCACCTAATGCAAATATAAAAGTAATAATTAGCATTGTTGAAATTATCTTTTTTTGATGACACAATACTAAAGCTGACATTTTTCCCATGATATTTTTCAGAGAAAAGCGATTAAAAATTGTTTGTTTTTTATTGTTGATTTTTGGTGGCTTTTTTTTATCTGTGAAATATCGAAGTGAAGCAAGTAAGGTAATTGCCGTAATAAAAGTATAAGTTATTCCAAATGCTAAAAGAATACCAAATTGTCTAATCGGCAATATATTTGAAGTTAAAAATGACATAAATGCAATTATTGTTGTAAGCCAAGCAAGAAACATTGCGGTTCCAATTTCTTTTACAGAATTTTTTATTGCTTTACCTGGAGATAACCCCTTTTCCAATTCTGATTTATAGTTATGAAATAGATGAACAGCATAATCGACACCTAAACCTAAAATTAAAGGTATGAGTGCTACAGCAATTACATTAAATGCAATCCCAAATAATACCATAGTTCCAAAAAGCCAAATTGTAGAAACTAGCAGAGAAAGCATAGGAAGAATAACATAAGATGTTTTTCTAAAACTAAAAAATAGAACTATTACAATCATTAGAAACATTGCTGGGCCAAGAATCATATTAGCATCTGTTGTCAGTTCTTCTATCTGAGAAGAAACAACAAGTTCGCCAGTTACTTCAGTTGATATATAGTTATATTTTTTATCAAGAGAGGATATCATTTCAACGATTTCGTTATTAATTCTTGTCATTTCATCATAGTTTTCATCAAATACGTCTAGTTGTAATATTATAAGACTTGCTTTAGGTTTTTTTGTTTGGTTATAGTCATCAGATAAAAAAGCAACTGAGTTTACTTGCAGCTCTTCATATAAATGTGGCAAAATGAAAAATTTTGTTTCAGAAAAACTACTATCTGGTAGTTCATCTGCAGTTGTCCATAAACTATCTATATCTCTTAAAGCAACAGTTTCAGGTAGTTCTTCTGTTTGACTTATTGTTTCAAATATGTTGTCAAAATCTTCCCAGCTTATATCACCATATCTTTGTAAAAATTTTTCAGCAATACTTCCAATCAAAGGTCTATTTTTAATTTGTTCAACCCTATCGAAGAGAAAACTTGTATTCATTGAAAGGCGCCCGCCAATTCTTTTAAAAATAGATGTTTGGTAATATCTAACACCTGCTTTAAAATTTGAAAGTTTTGCCGGAAGTTCAAATGAGCCTATTTGTGTAGCAATGCCATACTGTCCTATTTCTTCTCTTGAAACGTCTATTTCGATCCTATTTGAATTTTTTTCAATTGTAATATTCCCAGATTCTAAAGGCATTGGGAAATACATTGATTCTCCAGGCGGCCTTATCCAAAGATATGCCTCGGTTTTATAAGAATTAAAAAGCTCCCTGTTTTTTAAATAACTAAAAAGATTTCTTATGTTTGGTAAGATTCCTTTTCCTATCTCCCATATTGGATGACCAGGCTCAACGTGAGCAGAGATCCTATAAGATATATCTAGCATTTCATCTGGCTTTATTAAATTTTCAAAATCTATGAACCATTCCATATTATTAACTTTTGAAAAAGATGGCATTAGTGACGATTCAAAATTGGATAGGTCGTATACTTCTATTGAAAAGGTAATGCTATCATTGCTTTTAGAAATGTAGCAATTTTTGATATCGGCACTATCTATAGATTTTCCTTTTGATAGCTTAGGGTATGTATAAAAATCAATATCCTCGTTTGGATCATCTTTTTGAAATAGTTTTATTTCTTCATCTTTTTGTTCCATAAAGAAATCTTCAAGTACAATTTCAATTTCTTCATTTGAGCAATTATCAATAGATTTTCCAAATTCAACAAAACAAACTGAATTTAAAAATGTGGATAATGAAATAATTGCGCTTATATCTTCATGTTTATTTAGATTTTCTTCAATATAATAAAGCTCTTTAACTGATTCAGGAGTAATTACACTTGATGATTGGTTTTTTTCAGCTAAAATAAACATTAACATGTTGTTTGTACCAAAATAATCTTGAACTCTATTGTTTGCTCTTGAAAGTTCATCATCTGGCATAAATTCATTAAAATCTGTTTTAAATTCAATTTGCGGTAAAAATGAAGAAAAACCCAATGTAACTATAACTATAATAACGATTACAACTAATGGTTTTTTTTCTATAAATCCCCCTAATTTGTTAAGCATTTTAATCTCTTCATTAGTAAAGTATTTTTTTTAATCTAGCCTGAATCCACATTATGTTTATTACAATTGTTATTATATAATTTATATTTTTATAAAATAAGTAGTTTTAATAGGATATATATTTTTTTATTAAATACAAAATTAATCTGTCTGGTAATTTATTACAATATTCCCTGTTTTTATTGTTTCTCCATTTTCTGAATAAGGTATATCGGCCTGTACTTGAACCCAAACATAATCAGATACTCCACTGGTTGCCATCGAATTGTTTAAAGAATATCTAACATTGGCAATTTCATCTAAAGAAGTGGTATTTGTATATTTTTCTCTATTTTGAGTGTTATTGCAAATTGTTTCGCCATTGTTATCTCCTCCAGCAAGTTTCCAAGCAATGGTATCTTCACAATTTATTAAATTTCCATTCGAAAACATCAATACACTTGTAGGATCATTTGTGCTATTACTAGCATCTTCAAGCCTGTTTCCATGTAACCAAATATTTATGTTGCTATTGCTTTCTGATAGAACTTCAATATGAGTAATTGAAATACTATAATTTTCTTCGTTTACTATTCCAAAAGCCGCGGTGTAAGTATAACTTGAATTTTTACTAACATTCCCAAGAACAATTTTTAAACTACCTTCATTTCTGGATTCATCTGATCTTAATAATCTAATACCATCTGTAGAGTTATCTGATCCAAAAAATTTTAACCCATGATCTTGTATGGTTGGTATAATTATTTGGTATTCATATCTTAAATCTGTTATAGCAAATTGCGTTGCTGCTACCATTGTTGAAATAACTATTAGTATTCCGATCAAAGTCAGGCGAATATCGATTTTTATAAAGTCCACCTCTTCATGCACATATATTGTTTATATGTAACATGATAGACTTTGACAATATATTATATAAAACTTGTTTGTAAAAATATCAAAATGTAAAAATAACAATTTATTAAAAAAATCTGAATTTTTTAATAAATAGAATAATCATTTAGCTCATATTGATTATTTGGTAAGCATTTCATGTTTACAAAAAATTTCTTTTCAAAAGCAATACCATAGCTGTTTAAAGTTTTTAAATTCCCAGTAATCCTATATTCATTATAATTTTCTTCATAATTTGTAATTTTTGCTTTTTCATTTGAAAATTCTGCGGTTGAAGGCATTGTCAATTTAGAAGCTATGATATCTCTGGCGTAATTAATTGCGCTTTGTTCACTCCATCCAAAACCATCTAATTCTGAACTTGGTATGCATGGCTCATTTGATGGAAGCGCAACTAAAATAACCCCTGCAACAATTAATATGCTTATTAGGAAAGCAAATATTGCACCTTTCCTAATCAAATTTTTTCTTGAGTTTTTCTTTAATAGATAGTTGACAAACTCCTTTTCCTCTTTTGAATAAGGATTTAACATTTTAGCATCCCATTTTTTATATTTAATTGATTTTTTGCTTAAAAATATATCTTTTTGATTTATACTGTCTTTTCAATAAGATTTTATAATAAAAATTCGATTCAAAATATGATGAAGGATGAGAAAATAATTGATATATCTATTTTATTAAGTGAATTTATATGATAAAAGAGCCAGATGTAGTTAGAGAATTAAAAATTCAGGATAGGATTAAAAATTTATTTGGGACTAAAAAAGATACAACCTCTAAAAATCCATCAAAAATTTACTTTATTGAACAAAAAACTATTGAACAAAATCAAGAGAAATTCCAACATTTTATAGCATCTAATCTTGAAGAAATGTACAAAACCATATTTGAAAATGCTGCAGTAGCAATCACAGTTACTGACAAACTAGAAAGAATTATCTCCTGGAATAGCTATACAGAATTTCTATTGGGTAAAACGAAATCAGACTTATACTTGAAATCTGTTTCTTCTTTATACCCTGAGGAAGAATGGAAAAAGATTAGAGCTGAAAACATCAGACAAAAGGGAATGCAACATCATCTAGAAACAAAGATTATTAGAGAAAATAATGAACCTCTTGATGTAGATATTTCTCTAAGTGTAGTTAAAAATAATAAAGGAGAAGTTATTGGATCAATAGGTGTGATTAAAGATATTAGCGAAAGAAAAAGAGCTGAAGAGCAAGTAAAATTAGCTCACGAAAAACTAAACCAGATAAATAAAAATCTTGAGCAAAAAATCGAAGAAAGAACAGTAGAAGTAAAAAAACTACTTAAGCAAAAAGATGAATTTATAAACCAGCTAGGCCATGATTTAAAAAGTCCATTAACCCCTGTATTAAACTTATTGCCAAAAGTCATCAATTCTAAAGAAGATCCAAAAACACTGGAAAGACTAGAGATAATAAATCGTAATGTCAATTATATAAGTCATTTAGTGACTGATACTTTAAAACTGGCAAAATTAAATTCAAAATCGATTCAGTTGGATGTTAAACCAATAAATTTATTAAAAACTATTGATGATGTGTTGAACTGTAATGAAAATCTAATCAAAGAAAATGATATTTATATTAAGAAATTCATTGAAAAAGACATTTATATTTTAGCAGATGAAACTCAGATTGTTGAATTGATTACAAATCTCCTAACAAATGCTGTAAAATATTCTCCAGATAACAGTATCGTTGTAATATCTGCTGAGAAAAAAATGGATGAAGTAATTTTTTCTATTTGCGATAATGGCCAAGGAATGACAAAAGAACAAATAGAACATATATTTGATGAATTTTACAAGGCAGATGAGTCGAGGCATAATTTCAATTCAAGCGGTCTTGGACTTGCAATATGTAAAAAAATCATACATAGACATGGAGGTAATCTTTGGGCTGAAAGCAAAGGAGTTGGAAAAGGATCTACATTTTACTTTTCAATAAAAGCAACTTAATTTAGTAATTGGAGGAAAATATATGATAAAAATAATGATAGTTGATGACGATCCGGATATCAGATATACTGTTAGGGATGATTTAGATGATGTAGAACATAAGGAATATTTTGTATTAGAGGCCGATGGTGGAGAAGATTGTATTAAATTACTTGAAAAAGGAGAAACTCCGGATATAATACTACTGGACATAATGATGCCGAAAATGAGTGGATGGGAGGTTTATGATAAAATTAAAAATAATAAAATTTGGAGCAAAATACCAATAATTTTTTTAACTGCAAGAACAGATGATTTTGCTAAAAATGCTGGTGTTAAATTAGGCTTTGATTATATAGAAAAGCCATTTGATTCAGTTAATCTTAAATATAGAATAAATAAAGCTATAGAAAAAACAAATAAAAAAGGAATATTTGGAAAATTAAAATTATAATTATTAATCAATATCTATTTTTTAATCCAGTTTCTTTAACAATTGAGGGTATTATCTCTTCCCAAAATAGCGCAGTAATGTGTATGCCATGAATTCCTTTTATTTTCTTAATCTCGTTAATAATTTTAACAGATATGTCAAATCCTTCTTGCGCGGGATTTTCTGCTTTTTTCATTCTTAAATAGATTTCATCGGGAACATCTGTTCCAGGAACATGAAATTTCATTCTTTCAGTCATTTTTAATGATTTTAATGGAGTAACTCCAGCCAATATGTGAACTTTATTATGAAGACCCCTTGACCTGACTTCATCCATCCAAATATTGAATTTTTCTAAATTATAGACACTTTGAGTTTGAATAAACCCTGCTCCGGCTAATATCTTTTTTTCTAACCTATCAACTCTAAGTTCAAAAGGATCTGCAAATGGATTGGATGCAGCACCAATGAAAATATTGGGCCTTCCAAATTTTAATTCTTCTTTATTTTGAAAGATACCCTCATCTCTCATATCTCTTAATATCTGGATTAGTTGAATAGAGTCAACATCAAAAACCCCTTTTGAGTCAGGATGATTTCCAAATGACTGATGATCTCCAGTAAGACATAAAATATTTTTTATTCCCAATGCATAAGCTCCGAGAACATCACTTTGTAGAGCCATTCTATTTCTATCTCTGCATGTAATTTGCATAATCGTTTCCAATTTCATATCAAGTAAAATTTTACAACCCGCCATGCTCGACATCCTTACAACTGCAGTTTGATTATCAGTTATATTAAGAGCATCGGTATAATATTTTACAATTTTTGCCTTTTTAATTATCTTACTAGGGTCTGATCCCTTTGGAGGTCCAATCTCTGCAGTTACAGCAAATTTTTTTTCTGAAAGTATTTTTTCAAGGTTACTTTTGTATGGCAACTATATATCCCTCCACATGTCTTTTGATTTTGACCATTCTTTTGGTTTTTGTATTTGATTGAATAAATCTAATTCTTTTGCCTTCTTTAGATGTTTATAGACTTTTTCCCAGATACAGTCATATTCTTGATTAACTTCACATTTGCCGTTTTTTGAACCACCACATGGCCCATTTAGCATAGATTTAGGACATCTAGTCACAGGACAAAATCCACCAAAAACGTCTAATAAACATTCCCCACACATATTACATCTTTTTTCAAATCGATTCGCTCTCTTTATTTCTCCCAAAAAAAGCGTATCTGTTCCTGAAATTATTGTTTTACCTTCCAATAATTCAGAGACAGTTTGTACTCCATTTCCGCAAGCAAGTACTAAAACTGTATCTGATTTTTGTAGTTCATTTTTATAATTTTTCAAAATGCGTTTGTTATTGTTGTAATGGCAAGCAGGATCTAATATAGTACATCCACTCACCATAATTTTATTACTCTCTAATTGTTTCTTCATATCTTTAACTTCTTTTTCCCCGCCAGTTTTACATATTGTAGCACACTCGCTACACCCAACAATAAAAACCGAATTTTTCACTCTCTTTAATATTAAATCTAAATCCTTTTGTTTGGTAATAATCATTGATTATAGCATTAAAAACTCCTATAAAAATTTATATGCAATTACTCCTTTATATATGAAGAGTATCTTCTTTGTAAAATAGATTCTCCAAACCAACAAAGCATATCTAAGGTACCATTCGATTTTTTTGTATTAAAATTAAATTTTTGAATTAAATTATTGACAGTTCCGTTGTACAGAAGCCTAAGCTCTTCAAAATTTAATAATTTTTGATTTGGAAGAGTGCTTATACCTATTTTTAAATCCTCTTCCATATCAGTTATATCATCGATTAATTGCATAATTGCTCCAAGTTCATATATTGTTCTTTTCTGCTTTTCATCCGGCATCGAAGTTAATAATTGCATTAAAATTAAAGCAGAGATGCCCCCCTTTGCAAATGTTATTTTAAATAAATCATCTTTTGAAATTTTTTCATCACATATTTGAGAAAAACTCATTAATTGGCTTATATGTTCAATTTTAGTATAATTTTTAAAGGATTTCATAGTTTTTTCATCTAATGACCTATGGACGTTTTGAATAGAATCATTGAATAACTTGGTGTATGGATCTTTTGAATCTATTGGCTTATCATTCATTATGTATGAGTCAAAATCTTTTAGATATTTCCTACAACAAGGAACATCAAATGAAGCATCATAAAGCATTGTAGCTATTGCAAAATCAGAAAAAATATTTTCTTTGAACCTACCGCCCATATTCTTTACTAAATCAGATAAACCGATTTTTGCTAAATGTAAATAAGATCTCTGAGAACGTAAGCATCCAGTTTTTTTCAATTCATTATATATCTGTTTATCTTTTTTCAAAACCTTTATCTTTTTTTTCATATATGTTTTATAAAATATTTCAGCTTCAATAAGTCTTATTATTGCTTTGGTAAAAATAAAAAATCTGTTTTTCTTGTGATAATTAATTTTATTGCTTTTGTAATCTATTTTTAAAGGAAGTTTTTCTTTTTTTAACAAAAAATCTAATTTCCCATTCAATTCTTCGAAATCAAAATTAATTATGTGATTTTTTTTATCTTTTTTAGGATATTTTCTGTGAATTTCTTTTGTTTTGCAAATTTTAGGCATATTCTGATCCTTACCTAAATCAAAAATGATATTTATATTACAATAAATAACCTTTTCTATCAAAATAATAAATAAAATCTTTTATTTGAAGAGATATTATTTCACAATGATTTAAATTTTAAATATTCAATAATTTGAGGTTTTGACAATAATTTTTCTTTAGAAGAGCCAAGCCAAATATAACCGGAGGCATATACGTGATATCTCCAATAATGGATGGTAAATATTCTTGTATGTTGTATGTCATAAGTTTCCATTAAAATGTCGCCTTTAATTTGAAATTTTTCATCATAAAATTTTAAAGTAAAATTTTGAGGTATAGAATTATTTTTAGATTTTGTGTATTTGTAATATTCTAAATTTACTTTTTTGGGAGATATGTTATAAAATTCTTCATTATCTTTATTCAAAACAGTGATTAAATCTCCTTCATTATAATTTTTCATTGTTTTTGACCATGTAATATTTAATTTATCGCCCGTTATTCTTCCCCAAAACCAACCTAGGTTCTGTAGAGCAGTAACTGGAGAATATTTCCAATTATGATCGTGGTATCCAATCCCATTTACTTTTACATCTTTATTATCAATTTTTATTATGCCCTTAACTTTGGCTTTTGGCAACGAAACAGTCCAACAAGTTTGATCTGTTGTTATCTTCCATCCTTTTGTTGTACCTTGAAATGATAGATTAACAGAGTAATTTTTTATTTTTCCTTTTACATTATATCTCCATTGCCCCGTTTCATCGAAATATTCTCTATCAAAATATAACAAAACTTCATTTTTAATTGAAATAAATGGAACTTTTTTTGAAGTTTTTAAATTAGAAAATAAAAAAGGCTTCACCCCTTCAAATAAAGCTTTTCCATCTTTGTATATGTTTATTCTTAGTTGAATGATTCCACTATTTTTTATATGATAAGTTCTAAATCCGATATGTGCGCTGTAGTTGTTATCAAAAACTGCATCAAAGTACCACCACTCTATATCAAGTAAATTGAAATTTCCATGAAATGCATCATCTTTGGGACTTATATCTAAAGCTTTTAGGAATCTGTATGTATTATTAGATTTGTTTGTGTTATTGATCATTTCAAAAACAAGAGCAAATAAAATTATAATAATTTTTCCAAGTAAGAAAACTTATTTAATAAAATTATATCTAGGATGATTATTATATAAAGGTGAAACATATTAAGATAGCTAAGTTTTCTATTGAAGATGCAAGATTAATAGATGATTCAATGCATTCAAAGGGTAATTTTGCAAAAATAGAAACTTGGTATTACGATGCGATTTTAAATAACGATTTTTCCGTTGTTTGTTTGATAAATATCATACACTTGGGTTTTTTAAGTCAGGTTCTTACTGGTGTATTTATTTACAAAAATAATAAACTTGTTAAATCCACTAGACAGAAAATTCCCTATAAAAATTTTACAAGTTCTGAAAAAAATTTAGATATTTGTATTTTTAATAAAACAGCGGTTAAAGAATATGTCAAAAAAAATGACGAAGAATGGGTAACAGATATAAAAATGGGCGATGATAGTTGTGGCTTTAATCTTAAATTCATGAAAAAGACAAAGGCTTTCAAAGGAAGAACATACTTGGGCAACTGGTTTGTAATACCACATTTTTATGTTGAAGGAAAAATATTTTTTGATAATAGAGCAATTCACGTTGAAGGTTCTGGGTATCACGATCATAATATGTATCCTATATATTCTCCATTTACAACAATAGGTTATCATTTTGGAAAAATTACACTCGATTCGATAAACTTAATTTGGGCAAATGTAGAAAAGAGTAAAAAAAAGAAGCAGCCAATAGTAATTGTTAATAAAGCAGATTCTAATATTTCCATAGATCCAAAATATATTAGTTTTAAAATTAAAAATAAAGAAATTGATAATAAAAGAATAATGCCAAAAAAATGGAACTTGTATGTGGACAATGAAGATTTTAAAATGGATGTAAACATTTCATCAATTGATTATCATTATATCAGCGTTCCAACTGTAAATTATTGGAGATACCATGTAAAAAATCAAGGATATGTGATTTATGATTCAGAAAAGAAAAATATAAATTCAATTGATATTTCTGAATATCTGAAATTTTTATAGAATACTATCGAAGGTTTTTTATTCTATTTAAGAATCTGAGAGCAGCATGCCTATTAGAGAATATCTTAAACTTGCGCGTTCATTCAATGCAACTCTTACTGGAATATCTCCAGTCATGGGCGCAGTAGCTATGCAGTTTTATGAAATTCCATTCTTATTTCTTTTGTTTTTAGTAGGATTTTTTGGCCATACTTATGGATTTGTTTTAAATGATATAATTGACTACAAGATAGATAGAACTTCTTCAGAAATCAGTGACCGCCCTCTTATAAGTGGAACGATATCTCTAAAAAATGCTTGGATTTTTGCTATATCATCTATGATTATTGCTTTTATAATCGCTCTTTATATTTCATATTCTACAAATTATTTTTTTCCATTGTTAGTGCTAGGTATTTCAGCATTTTTCACAACATTATATGATGCTATAAGTAAAAAAGCACCAGGTATGGATATATTTGTAGCACTTGGTATATTCTTTTTGATTTTATACGGCTCTTTTACAGTTGCAGGTTCATTAGCTCAAATTACACAACTTGCTTGGTTAGTTTGTATCCTTGGAACGATTCAAGTCTTATTTATGCAAATAGGCCCTGGTGGGCTAAAAGATATTGAAAATGATTATAAAAAAGGAGCAAAAACAATTGCAGTAAAGTTAGGCGTTAGGGTACAAAATGGAAAACAAAAAACATCACCTGCTTATTGGTTTCTAGTTTATTTTATACAAATCGTAAATTTTATTCTTGTTATGTTTCCATTTTTTTTAATTTGGAGGATTGATAATTTAACAACATTGAATTATTTCCAAATAGTAATTTTATTTTTGATATTTGGGTTAATGTTATTTTCTTCCTATAAATTACTTTACACAAAAAAATTTGACAGATCTCAAACTAGAAAATTCATTGGAATACACTTCTACTCAAACTTTTCATTAGTTCCAATAATGCTTATGCAATTAAATCCATGGATAGGATTATTGATAATTTTTCCGTTTTTAGGTTTTGTAATGTCAAATATCGTTCTCCATGGTACTGTATTACAGCCAAAAACCATGTGATTTTCTTTTAGAAAAACTCTAATATCTTTTTTACTTATCATAAAGTGAATGAGTAAGATTTCTGCCTATGCAAAACTACTACGAATACCAGGTATCGGAGGTCTTGCAATGCCGCCTGTGGTGGGTGCTATTACTGTTGGTGTAATGGACATTTACTCTTTAATAATCATATTTATTATAGGTGCTCTTGCGTCACTTTATGGTTTTATATTAAATGATTTTGCAGATATAGAGGTTGATAAACTTTCAAAAGAATTACAAGAAAAACCATTAGTTAGTGGCGAAATTCCTAGAAATAATGCGATAATGATATCTGTTCTTTGCATATTATTTGCTTATTTATTTATTTTTATTTTATGGCATGGAAAAATAATAGATGATTTTAAATTAGCAGCCTTTTTATGTATTTTTATTGCAGGTTTACTTGGTAGCATTTATGATTTATATGGTAAGAAAATAATAGGTTCAGATTTTCTAGTTGCAATATCAGTAGCCTTTGTTTTTTTATTTGGGGCACTTGCCTTTGGAAGGCCAAATATTATGACATGGTCAATTTTCATACTAACTTTTAATAATATTCTACACATGAATGCTATTGAGGGAGGTTTAAAGGATGCCGATCATGATTACAAATTAAATGTAAAAAATATAGCTTTAAGTTCTGGTGTTAAGGTAATTGGTAAAAAAATTACTATACCTTCAGTTTTTAAGGTTTTTAGTCTTAGCATAAGATTATTCTCAGTAATTCTTGTATTTGTTCCTTTTTTAATGTTTGGTTATGATTATAGTTTGATGCAAATTATACTTCTTGTGATAGGCGTAATACTTGTACTATACTTTAGTATTAAACTACTATCGGTAAAAATATTTGAAAGAGATAACATTCGAAAACTAATCGCAATTCAATCTTTCGTAAGATATTCACTTATTCCATTAATGCTCATTTCCATTATTGGCTTATTTGCATCTTTTTTATTGATTGTTTTGCCGATAGTATGGTATGTTATGTTCACTTCACTAATTGGTGAAAAACTATTTAGACCCAGGATGTAAATGATGAAAAACCAAGACAAGATATGTATAATTGGCGCAGGCATAGGTGGACTTACTGCAGGAGCATTACTAACAAAAAAAGGTTATAGAGTTGATATTTTTGAAAAAGAATCACTCGTTGGTGGAAGGGCCCTATCGTTCAAAGGATCGGAGATCACATTACAAGAATATAAAGATCTATTGTCAAAATTCAATATTAAAATTGCTTTTTCAGAACCAAGCCTTGAACAAATATTTGATAAAAAACTACTTAATGAATATCAATTAGATTTAGGTTATCATGCAATTGGCGGCGGAGTCCTATCAAATCTAAACAGCGTCTTTTCAGAAATTGATGATCATATTGATATAATTGAATCAAGAGTGGGATTTATTGATGAGAGTGGGTATCACTTTCCTTTTTTATCAAAGATAGATATTTTAAAAATATTACCAAATCTACTGAGGCTTTTATTTTCTTCTGAAAAAACAATGAAAAAATTAGATAAAGTGTCGATGCAAAAAACCATCAAAAGGTATGGTAAAGGAAAAATGAAATTAATTTTGGAGGTATTTCCCAGAACAATAACTACAGTTAATAATTTATCAAAGATTTCAACTGGAGAAGCATTTAGGGCTCAAAAAAACCTTTACAAAGGTTCAAAACCCGTAGGATATCCAGTTGGCGGTTTAATGAATATTCATGAAAAACTTACCCATTATATTGAAAAAAAGGGAGGAAAAATCCATCTTAGAAAAAAAATTGATAAAATAATTATTGAAAATAACACTGCAAAAGGTGTTGTTTCAGATAAAAATGAATATTTTTTTGATAAAGTTATATCTAATATAATGGTTCAGCATTTATTCGATATTGCGCCCGAATCAGATTTCCCAAAAGATTATATTAAAAATATAAAATCACTAAAAGGGACCGGCAGTCTTTGTGCGTATTATTCTCTTAACGCTCTTGATTCTTCATTGATTGGTAAAACATTTCACTTTCTAGAAAGAGATGTTGGTGTAGATGGAAATGATGCGGTTGGAATGATTGACTTTATGGCATCTTCTAAAAAATCTGGGGTTTCATCAGATAAAAAATATTTAATCCAATCCTACATTATATGCACTCCAGATGAGGCAAAAAATGATGAAATATTAAAAAAACTCAAAAATATATTGGATAAAAATTTAGAAATTTTAATTCCAAACTATAAAAATAACTTAAATTGGGCAATTTATCCTTCCATTTGGCATTTAGATGGCGTGGCAAAAACAATAGATAATAAAAAACCAGACATAAAAACACCTATTGAAAATTTATTTTTTGTTGGCGATTGTGTAAAAGCTCCAGGCATAGGTATAAACTGTGCAATAAATTCTGCAAGAATTTTATCAGATAAGTTTTAAATAATAGAATAACAGCCTTTATTAATAATCATAAGATATAGGGCCGCGATAAATGAAATACAAATTAACAATGAAGGAGCCTTACTCGAGGGGTAAGTTTCTTTCTGCAAAATTCAGAGCATATATTGATTTGTTAAGACCGTTTACTTTAGTAGCGCCATTTTTTGTTGCTATGTTTATTATGTTTGCAAGTTTAGTTTATAATGGAGGTTTTGCAAAATATCCAAATTGGTGGATTACTATAGCTCAGGCAAGCCTAACTCTTGCATTTCTTAATGGGGCATCAAATGCCCTAAATCAAGCAACAGATGTAGAATCAGATAAAATATCAAAGCCCTATAGGCCAATACCTCAGGGTTTGGTTCAACCTGATGAAGCACAAAGCATTGCTTACATTTTGTATCTTTTTGCTTTATTGAGAGCAGTTACAATTAATGTTTGGTTTGGAATATTTGTTTTTCTAATTATGATTTTTACAGTAGTGTATTCTTTGCCACCTAGAGTCAAGAAATATTTATTTATAAATCAAATTTGGATTGCAATACCTAGAGGAATGTTAGGCATACTTGCTTCTTGGAGCGTATTTGGTAATCCTTTTGATAAAGAACCTTTGATAATAGGTTCAATAGCTTTAATCTATTTTATTGGTGCAATGACAACAAAAGATATTGTAGATTCTGTAGCAGATAAAAAAACAGGCACAAAAACCTTGATTAATACATATGGTATAAAAAAATCTGCTTTTATTTCACTACCTTTTCTTTTTTCTCCATTTGTTGTTGTGCCAATACTTGTTAGATATAATTTTTTAAATTCATATCTCCTGCCACTTACAATATTTACAATACCTGGTTTTATGATATTTTATTTAATGTTAAAATCTCATGAAAGTAAAGCTCTTGAAAATGTGCCTGCATGGTCTCTTATGTATATAACTTATCTTTTCTATGCTGTTGGCTTTTCTTCTTTAATTGTACTTGGGGAATTGGGTTATCTTAGCTTTTTGTATTAGATGATTAAATAATATCACGGACTTAACAAAAACATTATTATATTGTTAATTATAATATTATATTGTAATAATTATAAATGGAAAATATGCAAAACAAAAAATTTCAGATAGTTTGTGCTCTAATATTTTTATCACTATTAGTTGTTAGTATGTCAAATGCTTCATCTCAAGATTTAATTCCTTGTTGGAATGATGAATGGTCTTTCAGTCAAAATTTAGAGATTCCTTTGCCAACAAATGATATCAATATGAAGTATCAACCAATTGACATAAGATTATCTTTTGACAATCTTTGCTGGACAATTAGTCCTTCTGAAACGTCTATTAGAGTCTGTTGCTTCTATAAAAATAATTGGTATGAATTAGAATCACAAATATATGATTTAAATTTCATTGATAGTAACCATATAGATAAATGTGGTCTTGTTTTTTTAATTCCAGAGTTTGCTGATGGAACAGAAAACTATTATGTTTATTATGATGATGCAGAAAAACCCAGTCCAGATTATGATGACCATGTTATTCTTGAGGATTTATATTATCTTGATTCCCCTGTTTCAGATATATCTGCTGAGGCACAATTTTATGGAATAAAACAAGACGATTACTGTATTTTTGGAGTTGGCCAGGAAGGAACACTTCTGGAAGAATCCTTTTCACAAATTGTAATTAAGCAAAAAAATAATATGAAGGAATATGATATTTTAAATTCTGATCAAATTGTTTCTTTTGCATTTTCGTATTTTAAGGGCGATACAGACGAGTATGAAGTTTCGACTGATGACTCATTTGTAACTAAAAAGATATTTATTGATGGAAATTTAATGGTTGAGTTTGGGGTTGTGAGTCAATCATCTAACGGGGTAGTAAGAACTACTGCAATATATAGATATTATTACAATCCAACAGATAACAAAAGATTAAACGTAAGAGTAAAACATGAATTTTTTGAAGAAGATGTAGTAAAAGGATTGGAAGAGATAGATGGCAGATATGGTGCATTAATTTCCATGAGGATAAAAAGTCCTTCAATTGAAAGATTGAATACCGGCAGTATATATCCATTAATCAATTTTTTTGGAGAAAATGACAATATTGAAGAGTATCAATTAGATATGAATCCCGAATCCAAAAATAGAGAATGGTTAATTTCGTATAAGGATGATGCAGATCTCGGTAAAGAGGCGTGGATTTCATATGGTGAAGGAAAAAAGGGAAAATCAAATTCAGTAATTTTTTGTTCAAATGAAGGAATACTAAAATCTGGTTTTGACGAAAGGGATGGCATACAACTAAAAGCCGCTGAAAAAGAATATTTCAACTTTTTAGGTACAGAAGTTGATTATGTCTCTATAAATTTTGGTAGAAACTCATATGAACGAGGATACTCTCATGATAAAACAATACCTGAAGATTTTGTTGTTGAGTTCGATGCTGAACTTTTTTCAACAGAGATTGGAGGCTATGAAGCAGTCAGAAATGAATCAAGAATTTTTCAAAGCCTTGTAAAGCACAGGCATCCAAGTGAGGATCCAGGCTTTGAAGAGGAACAAAAAACCCATAATTTATTTATAAGGACCTTTTTTGGAGGAGCAAAACTTTCATTTCCATGGCTTTTAAACAAAACTGGTAGAGCTTTTCCCGTTATATGGATTGAAATTACAAAAAATGGAAGAATTATAGCGGATGGAATTGCCGACAGGTCAATATTTTCAAGGTCCTATAAAATATTTGAAGAGATTCTTGAAGGAGAATATTTAATTAAATCTTACTGGAAGTTTGACAATGAGACCAAATTTTTTAATGGGGCCAGATCTGTTAAACTTGACAGAGATAGAAAAGTAAATATTTTTTGTACCTGGGAAAATAAATTAAAAACTACGTTTGTTGATCAAAATGGAAATCCAATAGAAGATATTGAATCATATATTTTTAGTTTTGATGATTTTTTAGTTGCAAAAAATAATACAAACAAAAATGGAGAGATTATATTCAAAGCTCCATATTATCCAAGATTTCCTTACAATTTTAAGGCTTATTACAGAGATATCTTAATTTATGAAGGTGAATTAAAAAGCAAAATAATATCAATTGAAGAAATTAAAGAAATATCACTTTACGATCTTGAAATAAACTTAAGAGACATGTTAAATTTACCTCCAATTGAAGAGATATCTCCCGTACTTGTTTTAGATAGTGATACGAGCATTGCTTTGATACCTGAAAAGATTGGTTTGGAAAAATATTCTTTTAAAAATATTCCTTCCGAAAACTACATTCTCCAATTGAATTATGGCGGCTTTATTCAAGAAAAAAAGATTACTATTCCATATCAAGAAAGTAGCTTGGATTTAATCTTTTCTGCTCAATTTGATTTAAAAATTAAAACTGTAGATTCGAAAGGAAATAATGTTGTTGACAATGAAGTTAGCTACATATTATATCGAGATGAAAAAAAGATAATCGAAACTGATGATGAATCATTCAAATTGCCGCCAGGTTATTATAAAATTGAAATTTACAAAAATAATGAACTTATAGGAACAAAAGAATTTGATTTAACAAACGATAAAAATATCAAAATTGTGACTAATCTCGATTCTGATTCTCCCTTCGTTTTAAGTATTTTGTTTGTCTTTTCACTATTAATTTTGGTAGTTATTACAATATTAAAAAAGATATCAATAGAAAACCTTCTAAAACTTATAGCAATTTCTTTAATAATACTTGCAATTTTCCAACCTTGGTGGTCTCTTTCTGGATCTGGAGTTGATACTGATTCAGAAAGAAATACTGAGATGTTTATAAATCCTCAAGTCATGGTTGAGTCAATAAAATATAAGGGCATAGAAACATTGGACATTGCAGATATGCCTGAGATTTTTGTATACTTTTTGGAAGCTATATTAACTGCATGCTACATTGCTTGTGCATTAATTTTATCAGGTTTTATTGCTACGTATTATAAAAAAAGAAGATTTCATTTTATTCTAAGCCTAATTAGCATTATCTTTTTGTCAGTATTATTGTATATATTTTATTATGGAACTTCGAAATTATGTAATTTAAGTGTTGGGGATGTAATGGGCGAAGGTGTACTAAATGTTGTAATAAACAATGTAGAATTGTCTATGAACTCTTCATGGGGTTTTGGTATTGGTTTTTATTTGGCTGTTTTATCATTTGTAATGATTTCTATTTCATTTTTAATTGAAATAAGAAAATATATCATGCAAAAAAAATCGTAAGAATAGCAAAACCCATTGCAAAAATAAAATATGTTGTATACATAAGTGTCCAAGATGATGTATTTTCATATCTTTGATTTTTATGATTATTTATCATTAACCAAAAGATCAAAAAGCTAAAAATTGTTAATAGAGATAGTGGCATTAAATAGAGATCTATAAAGCCGAAGTAAGTAAAAGGAATTATTAGTATAAAGGCTAGAGTCATAAAAATAAAGGATATATGTGAGGCTTTTTTTGCCCCTAAACTATTAATTAATGTCTTTGTTCCAACCTTTTTATCAGCTTCAGCATCTAACAAATCTTTAGTTGTAGTGCCGCCAAATAAAAATATAGCAGCAATAAATCCTATCGTCAAAGGCACACCTTCAAAAGGATTTGCAAAAACACTCCAAGAGGCAAGAATCCCTAAAAAACCTCTTGGAATAGCTACCCATAATTGGTTTAAAAACAAATTTTTTTTCATTCGGGGCGGTAATGAATAAGTAATTGAGAAAAAAGCAATTAACAGGACAAAAAAACTAAAAGTTATATTAATTGTAATAGACAATATTAAAGCAATGATATATAACAAAAGAGATACATTGTATGCATATTTTTCTGTTATTAATCCTTTAGGTATTGGCCTATAGGGCTTTGATATTTTATCTTCTTTGCTATCAGTAGCCTGGTTCAAAGCATTTGATGCTCCGTTTAATAACGCGAAACAAATGCTTGCTGGAATTATTGTAAATGTTATTTTTATAAGAGAAAAATTTTGAATATCTGAATAAATTAGACTTGCAATCATAACACTACTTGAAACAATAATAGGTGCAAGTAATGTAAAAGGTCTAAGAAGTTCTATAAAACATTTTAATTTATTATTCAAACAAATCTCACCTAAATTTATGTTTTATATTTATGATTATAAATAGATTGTTTTACAGTTCTTATCAAAAAATAATTATTTATTGATTCTTTTAATACCGTTAATTTTTATTATTGTATCAGCAACTGATTTTGGTACTAATTCTTTCCATTTTTCATTTTCAACAATTTTTCTTCTAATCTCTTTGCCCGAGTATTTATCTCTATTAAACAAACCTGTTTTTTCAACAAAATGCCCCTTTTTTTCAAATAATTGTCTTGTAAAAGAGTTATTTGAAATTACTACATCAAAATCAGATACAATAGATGTTACATGATCCACCCATTTTGGCGGGTTGTGAATATCTGGAATTGCTACTATTTTAAAATTTTTTATATCTCTTTCTTTTAATGATTTTTCAATCATTAATTTTCTTTCTTCAAAAGAAAATGGATTTTCAGAAGTATTTTTGTATTGGGATGAACCAATACCTATTATTATTTGATCATATTTTTTTGCAATTTCTTGTAATAATTTTAGATGCCCTTTGTGAAACGGTTGAAAACGTCCTATAAATAAAGCTTTCATTTTATACAGCTAATAAATAAATTAATTATTATTTTCCCTCTTTTCCTGTAGAAACCATATTTTTATCAATATTTTCCTCAATTTTTTTTAATTGAGATCCCTTGTCCTTTTTTTCCGACTCAAGCTCTACTTTCCCTACTATTTTTGGCGGCCTCATTGCTTTAAGTTTCTTTAAAAGCTCTTCTTTACCTTCTCCAACTAAAGCATTTTCTAAAACATCAGATAAAGTTTCAACTGGGATTATTTTTACTTTATCTTCAAATTTTTCTTCAATTAAAACATCATTTAAATTTGCTTTGGGGATAAGAACGGTATTAATTCCAACTAGTGCTGCCGCTTCTATTTTTGCAGTAACGCCACCTATTGGTAAAACAGTTCCTCTGATACTTATTGAACCTGTCATTGCAACATCCTGTCTTACGTAAACATTCTCCATCGCAGATATTACAGCTGTAATTAGAGAGATACTAGCAGAATCACCTTCAACGCCTTCATAAGTACCTATAAATTGTATATGTATGTCGTGTTTTGAAATATCCCTACCCATATATTTTTTAATTATTGCAGAAATATTTTGAACAGATTCTTTTGCAATTTCCCCAAGTTTTCCAGTTGCAATAACCTTTCCTTCTGATTGAGAACCTGCAGGAGTAACCTCTGCTACAATGGGCAGTACAAGACCTGAAAATTCACTCATGGATGGGTCTGCAGAATGAACTGCAAGACCATTTACTGCACCAATTTCTTTTCCTTTTGTTCTGTATGATCTATAACTCTTTTGTGATTCTAAAACACGATCAACAACTTGTTGTTCTAATGATCTTGCTGTCTTTTTAGCTTTTAGTACGTGTTCTTGAGTTACTAGCTTATCACCACTTTCATAAGCAATATCGCCTGATACTCTAACAAGACCTCCCAATTCTCTTAATCTTAAGGATAGTTTTCCTTTTCTACCTGCTCTTCTCTGGGCTTCATGGATTATTTCAGCAACGGCGTCTTTGTTAAAATGAGGAATTTTACCATCTTTTTTTATTTCTTGAGCGACAAATCTTATAAGTTTTTCTCGATTTTCTTTGGTATCATCCATCGCACTATTCATATAAATTTCATAACCATAACCTCTGATTCTTGATCTTAGAGCAGGATGCATTCCTTTTAATGCATCTAAATTACCTGCTGAGACTAAGATAAAATCACAAGGGCTCGGTTCTGTTTTTACCATTGCTCCAAAACTTCTTTCAGATTGTCCTGTAATTTGGAATTTCTTTTCTTGTAAAGCGGTTAATAAATGTTGTTGAGAAGGAAGACTCAAGGTGTTAATCTCGTCGATGTATAATACACCCTTATGGGCTCTATGAATTGCACCTGCTTCAACTAATTGATGAGGTGGTGTTTCAAGCCCTGCTGATTGAAATGGATCGTGACGCACATCTCCAAGTAAGGCTCCTGAATGTGCAGCGGTTGCATCTATAAAAGGCGGCGTATCTTCTTTTTCATGACCAACCAAAATCTTTGGAACCAATTGCAGTTCTTTTCTTTGATTAAATCCTCCACGAGCCACAATTAAGTAAACCATTACTGCAGCAATAACACCAAAAATTGCATATTCAAAGTGCCCTGTCCAAACAGCACCAAATAATGAAAAAGCAACAATTAAAACAACAATTGATAAAATCATGCTGTTTTGCTGCTCTGCTTTCTTTTTTGCCTCTTCTCTTTGAGACTTAACTATATCTTGGGCTTTTCCACCGGGTACTACTCTTATATGTGGAGTGTTGGTATCTTCGTTATTAGGATAAGCTATAATATCTTCTAATTCACCCTTTGGTAAAAATTCAGTCATTGCTCTTGCGACCATAGACTTACCTGTTCCAGGGTCCCCTATTAGCATAATATGTCTTTTTTGTACTGCTGCCTTTTTTACTATTTCTACGGTTTTATCCTGGCCTATAACTTGGTCTAAAAGACTATCTGGAACTTTGATATCTGCAGTTGTTTTGAACTTGACATTTTTAATCCAGTCTTTGATTGGAGGTAGTTTTTTTTCCTTTTTATTTTCCTTTTGTTCTTCTGTCATATCTACCATGGGTTCATTTAGATATAAAAAGTACATATTTCAATCTTTCTTATGGATAATTTCCGTTGATTTTATAATATGCTTACTATTACAGTTTAAACTATGACGTTTGATAGAAAAACACTAGTAATTCCTGATGAAACTAGATTTGAAGAAAACAAAATTACAACTAAAGGAGATGTCGTAATCGGAGACAGGTCAATGCTTCAATTTAATGTCAAAACAAATGGAAGAATTTTTGTTGGAGAACATGTTATTACAAGCGGCGGGTTGGAAGCTACAAAAGACATAAGGGCGGATATTTTTTCAAACATAGGTGGAAACGTAAAAAGTGGCGGTAATGTTTATCTTGGAGAAAAGGTAAAGGTTAAAGGTAAATTAACACTAAAAGGAGACCTTGATGTTGGGGATAGTGTTGAAATAGAGAGCGGATTTGAAGCAAAAGGTTGGATTAATATAAGAAGCCCTGTTCCTGTTGTCATATATGTATTTATATATCTTTTACAGCTTCTTAAGATGGGCCATAGTGAAGAAATTGAAAGAATTTTAGAAGAACTAGAGCAAAACGATGGCGAAACCATACCAATCTCAGAAACTTTTTTGTTTATTCCAACTAACTCAATTCTTGGAGTTTCCAAATCTCAAGTGGATAGTAATCTACAAATTGGAAATAAGTGTAAGATTGTAGGTAATTATGACATTAAAGGAAATGTGTTTGTAGATGAAAATACTGAAATTTTTGGTTCTCTGAAGTCTACAGAGGATATTTTTTGCAACAAAAATGTAAAAATACATGGAAATATAGATACTAAAGGAAATATAAATTTATCAGAAAATGTTAACGTATTAGGCAATGTTTCGGGCGATAAAATCCTGATTTCAAAAACATCCTCAGTTCAAGGCACAATAAATGCAAAAAATGGTATAAAATTCTACGATAGTTCAAAAGAAAATGCAGATAAAACACTAAAAAGATTTCAAACAGGAACTGACGTAGTTGATGAAGTAAAAGAAATGTTGGAGTAAATTATGCAATTAGGCATTGTTGGTAAGCCAAATGTAGGAAAATCAACATTTTTTAATGCAGCAACAGAAGCAAATGCAGAAATTGCAAACTACCCATTTACCACTATTGATGCCAATAAAGGCGTCATGTTCATTAGAAAGCCTTGCCCTTGCAAATATTTTAAGTTAGATTGTACTCCAAATAATTCTAAATGTGTTGACGGAACAAGATTTGTTCCAATTGAAGCAATAGATGTTGCAGGATTAGTACCAGATGCTCATAAAGGAAAAGGTCTTGGAAATAAATTTTTAGATGATTTAAGTAAAGCTCATGCACTGATTCATATTGTAGATGCATCTGGAGGTACAGATGAAGAGGGAAATCCTTGTGAGCTGGGTTCTTATGATCCCTTAAAAGATATTGATTTTTTGGAGAAAGAAATCAATTTTTGGATGTTTGGAATTGTTAAAAAAAGCTGGGAAAAAATTGCAAGACAATGTGAACTTGAAGGCAAAAAAGTTGAAAAGATGCTTGCAGAAAAGCTAACAGGTCTAGGTATTTTGGAAGAACACATAAAAAACGCCTTTAGAAAAGTAACTTTGGATACTTCTAAACCTTCAATGTGGGCTGATGAAGAATTGATACAATTATCTGATGAAATAAGGAAAAAAAGTAAGCCAATGATAATAGCATTCAATAAATGTGATAAAGCACCAGAATCTTTAATGAAAAAAGCATCTGAGATAAAAGATTATATTATCATTCCAACAAGTGCTGAATCTGAACTTGCGTTAAAACATGCAAGTGATAAACAAATTATTGACTATGTTACAGGCAATAATGAATTTGAAATACTAAATAAAGAAGCTTCAGAAAAGCAACTCAAAGCTTTGGAATATATAAAAAGCCATGTATTAACAAAATATGGTTCCACGGGTGTTCAAAAATGTATTGATGAAGCTGTTAAAATGCTTGATTTAATTGTTGTATATCCTGTTGAAGATGATACTCATTTAACAGATAAAGAAGGAAGAGTTCTACCAGATGCTCATCTTGTTCCAAGAGGAACTACTGCAAAGGAACTAGCATTTAGAGTTCACACAGACTTAGGTGAACATTTTATAAGGGCTATTGATGCTAAAACACATAGAGTTGTTGGTGCAGATCATGAACTTAAGGATGGAGATGTTATAAGTATTGTCTCTGATGTTTAATTACCTGCATAAGAACCTGCATATTTTGTTAGATATATGGGTGCCAAATATGTGCACCAGTAGCTGCAAAATAAGCTTTTAAGGATGTCATTCATTACTTTTTTTGGGATTGCTTAGCTACAATTTTCTAGGAGGGAAAAAGTGCAAAGTAAAAGAATCTGTAAGACCACGCTTTCAAAGAATTTTCAGAAACAAAAATCACTTCCAAGGACTATAATGGATAAAAAAATTGACTTAGAAGCTTTACCATTTACAACAGTTAAGGTTACTATTCGTATGCTGAAGTGGATTTTCCTCCTTATATTTTTGTATATATCGGTTAGTATTTTCATTTTAATAATTCAAGGTGGAAATGAATCCATAAGAAATATTATTGTTTATAGTATATCAGGATTTTTTACATTTTTTATGGGTTATTTTGGTTGGATGTTTGCAAGAAATGTAATGGAAATTTTCTATGGTAAGAATGTTACTGAGGAAGAGTTTTAGTAAAAGCTAAATTACTCTTTAACTCATTTTTTTAACTAAAATAACAATCGTTTAACATATCTTTAAATATCATGTCATCTTATTTTATATGGGGGAGGCATGAAAAGGATACTTTCAATAGGAATTATGGCCGTTGTTTTTTTACTTGTTAGTGTTAGTTTTTCACCAGTTGTTAATGCTAAAAATAAACAAATTCTGAAAAATAATTATGATTTTGATTTTATTGAGCAAATATCAAGTAGAAATGATAAAATAAAAAATTTAAAAGATAGAGATGGTTGGTTTCCTGGTTTCATTATAATATTGATAGTATTATCATTAGCTGAATTTGCTATAGATATCGAAGACAAACTACCATTTTTATCAACTATATTACAGGTAATTTTAGGATTGTCATTTATTCCTTTATTGTTTGGAATTATTATGTTCAATTTTTGGTTAAATTGGAATTCTGGTTAGCTGGTGTATTAATCAAAAAAAACAGTAGGATTTGGTTGCATATTCGCAGTAGCAATCTTAGTATTAGCTTCGGTTCCAACAATTAGTAGTAATGAAATTAAAGACATTAAAGGAATGAACGTAAACGATTCGAAAGAAATATTAGATAACAAAGATAAGGGAGACATAATCGACACGATATTTGCATTATTATTATTATTACTATTTTCAGTTGGAATAATAATGCTTGAATTTTTTATTTATTTTTATTTTGATTAAAATTATACTCCTCGATAAATCGCATAACATATAGCTTAGTCCTCGTTAAAAAGAAAAATTGACTTTTTAATTATTTCTCAGTAACTTTTTTATCAGAACTTTGTTATCATACTTTCTGAGTTGATTAATATCGATAAACCACGAATAATCTTTGACAATCATCTACATTTGAGAAGGGATGGTAGATTCTTAGACGCAATAAAAGATTTCAAAAATGCAGGTGGAACACATTTTATTTTGTGTCAATACCCAATGCCTTCTGTTTTCTTAAAAGAAAAATCCTATCTTCCTGTTTATAATGAAACCTTAAAAATGGCAGAAGAGATAAGATCAAAAGTTGATGTTGGAGTTTTTGTTACAGTTGGTCCATACCCTGTAGATTATCTAAAGCTAAATGAAAAATTTGACAGAGACGAAACAATAAAGATTATGAAAAGGGGAATTGATGAGGCTGCAAAACTTTTCAGTGAAAACAAAATAGTGGGAATTGGAGAAATTGGGAGACCACACTTTCCAGTTGATAATTTTATAATCGAGGACTCAAATGAAATACTAAGTTATGCAATGAAAATTGCAAATGATGTTAATTGTCCAGTTATCCTTCATACAGAATCAACAACTCCAGAACAGTGCAAAGAGCTTGCAAAAATGGGAAAATCTGCGGGATTGAAACCCGAAAAAATAGTAAAACATTATTCTCCACCGTTAATAAAACCTGAAGAAAACTATGGTCTAATGCCATCGGTACTAGCAAGTAAGAAAAACATTATAGACGCACTTTCAAAAGGTTCTAGATTTATGATGGAAACAGATTACATAGACGATCTGAAAAGACCTGGTGCTGTCTTAGGTCCAAAAACAGTTCCAAAGCTTACAAAAAACCTTATAGAATCGGAGATAATGACAGAAAAACAATCATACAATATCCATGTTAAAAATCCTGAAAATACATATTCAATTGAACTTTAAAAACAATCTTTATAACAAAAATTAAAAAGTAAATTCATGTTTTATTTTTAAAAAACAGATGATAAGTTATGCCTATATTTAGAGGATTTATTGCAGTAGATATCAATTCAAATAAAAACATATTGAATTTACTGTCTGATATTAAAAAAATAGATGCCAACATAAAGCTTGCCGAACCCGAAAATATACATATTACATTGAAATTTCTTGGAGAAACTAATGAATTGTTAATAAAAGATATCGAAAAAACTATAAAAGAATCAACTTGCGATATAAATCCATTTGAAATTAATATCAGAGGGATAGGTGTTTTTCCAAATAAAAACTATATTAAAGTTATATGGGCAGGAATAGAAAATTATCAGAATCTTGAAGAAATCTCAAAAAGAATTGATGAAAAGCTATCTAATTTAGGTTTTAAAAAAGAAAAAAGAGAGTTTTCTGCCCATCTAACTGTTGGCAGGGTGAAAACTGTAAAAGATAAAAAACAGCTTTTAGAACTAATTGAAAAATACAATGAATTTGAATTTGGCAAGTTTTTAGTAAACTTCATTGAACTTAAGCAAAGCAGACTCACACCAAAAGGACCAATTTACTCGACTATTTCAAAATTAAAATTAGGAAAATAGGTGAAAAAAACTTGAGTTGGCTATTAATTCTAGGATTCCTCAATTTGATTTTATTTTTATTTTTTGCATTATTTTTAGTTCCACGAAAAATATTTTACAAAAGTTTTTCTCAATTTTATAACCTATTTCTTTCAAATTCAAGGTTTCTTTTAATAATTGTAATTGTTGTTTTAATTCATCTTATTGAAGTAAATTTGCTAGATTCATATTTTACAAATTTGATAAATATTGACTTTGCAAATGTGATAAAATCCATTGAAGGAAATATAGTGTATTCGATTTCCCAAAATTGGAATATCGTTTTTGTATACCTCCTAGTAATTGTATATATAGTTATATATCCTTTCACACTATGGTTTTATCCATTATATTTTACACTGGAAAATAACAAGAAATGCTTGAAAAATCTTAGTTACGGATTGCTTTTCATCTATGCAATTGCACTTCCATTTTACCTTTTTTTACCTATAACAAATGTTTATACTTATTATGGTTTAGAATCGGCACTTGAGAGAATAATTCCCGGTATTGAACAATTTTTTTATTCGACAACAACAAATAACAATTGTTTTCCTTCACTTCATGTGGCAATGACACTGCTTGTAGCAAAATCAGCTACTTATACTAAAAATAAAAAATTAATATATTTTTCATACTTTTGTGCTATTTGTGTAATAATCTCCGTTATCTATTTAGCTATACACTGGATAACCGACGTTATATTTGGAATAATCTTGGTATTTGGAGTTTTATATCTACTTAAAAAATTTGATGTGGAAAAATAAAATGGTAGAAAAAATAGAAGAAAAGGTACTAAAAGAAATAGTGCCAAAAAAAAATTATCGTAAGAAATTAGAAGAAACAATCAATAAATTGACTGACAAATTAAAGAATCAATTAAAAAAATACGAAATCCCAATTGAAATAGAGTTAGTCGGTTCAACTGCAAAAGACACATATATAAAAAATAGCCTTGATATTGACTTATTTTTATGTTTTCCACTTGAAACATCAAAAGAGAAAATACAGAAAATTGGTTTAAATATAGGAAGAGCTGTTTTAAAGAATAGGGAAGAAAGCTATGCCGAACACCCTTATGTTAGAGGAGAATTTGAAGGCTATAAAACAGAAATTGTACCCTGTTATAAGATAGAATCTTCAAAACAAAAACTCTCTGCAGTTGACAGAACTCCTCTTCATACAAAATACGTTATAAAAAATTTAAAAGAAGATCAAAAAAATGAAGTAAGACTCTTAAAACAATTCTTAAAAGGTATTGGTTGCTATGGAGCAGAAGCACAGATAGAAGGTTTTTCGGGTTATCTTACGGAACTTCTTATAATCAAATACGGTTCTTTTCATAAGACACTCGAAGCTGCAAAAGATTGGAAATGTGGCGAAAAAATAATACTTAAAAATGAAAAATCACTTGATTTTGATACGCCTTTGGTATTTATAGATCCAGTAGATTCTGAAAGAAATGTATCTTCTGCACTTTCAAAAGATAAATTTGATTTGTTTATCAATGCCTGCAAATCATATCTTACATATCCAAAAATAACATTCTTTTTTCCAAACAAAATTAAACCATTATCTGTAAGTCAAATTGAAGTGAACCTTGGCACAAAAGAGATTATTGGCATAAAAATAGAAAAACCAAAGATAATAACTGAAAATCTTTATCCTCAGATTAGAAAAGCATCTAAATCAATTGAGGAAGAAATTAGAAAACACGATTTTCCAATAATTAAATCAGATTTTTTTGTTTCATCTTCTAAAATTTATCTAATTTTTGAGCTTGAAAAAATAAACCTTTCAGCTACAATAGAGCATATGGGGCCTCCAACAAAGCTAAAGAAAAACTCAAAGGAATTTATTAAGAAATGGAAAGACAATCCTCGTGCTGTTAAGCCCCCCTATGAAAAAAACAACAGACATTATGTTGAAATTATAAGAGAATATAAAAATGTAAAACACCTGCTTAAAGATAAGCTGCCAGCTTTAAGCTTAGGAAAAGACATCACTGAACTTGTAAAAAAACAATTTAACATTGTGAGTAAAAAAACATTATTTGACGAACATATGAAACTTTTCTGGACAACTTATATAAAAAATAAATATCCGTGGGAATGGTAGATAAAATCTATATATTGTAATTAAAGATATAGGAATGTTTTTATTTAAGAACCAGATTTGAATATGCAAGTACTAATGCAGGCAGGTGGGATGAGACTTAGAACTTTGTATATAATTTTTATTCTAATTACTATAAATTGTATCAGTTTAGTACAATTGGTTGATGACTGTAAGGCAGAAATGCCCATACTATATGTGGGTCATGGAGAACAATATTCTACAATTCAATCTGCAATAAATTTTGCAAATGCAAATGGCGGAGGATACAGAATATATGTTTACAATGGGACATATAATGAAAATTTAACCATTCCTTGCAAGATAGATTTATTTGGAGAGGATAAAAATACAACTATTATATCTGGCGGTTCTATAGGTGATACTATAACAATTAACTCTAGCCATGTAAATATTTCAAGATTTAAGATTCAAAACTCGGGCAACTCACTAAACGATGCTGTAATAAAAATCAATTATGATCATTCAATAATTACTGATAATTATATAACTGGAGGATACCACGGAATATTTGCAAATAATTCTGAATACCATATAATTTATGATAACAGAATTGAAAGCAATACGGGCGAAGGTGTTAAATTTTTAAATACAAATAACTCAAACATTAGTTATAATAATTTAAATGAGAATAATCATGGAATTTTTCTTTCCAACTCCCAGAATAATAATCTTTATAATAACATACTTCTAAATAATGTTGGTCATGGTGTTTTTTTAAATAGAACCTGCATTTCTAACACTTTAAAATTAAATAATTTGTCATATAACTCCCTAAATGGTATTTATATTAATGATTATAGCAACTATACGACAATTTCAGCAAATGATGTATTTGATAATGGAGATTCTGGAATTGTCATTGAGAACGGTACTTGGAGTAACATTAATCAAGGCAACTCAGTTGGCGGTAACACTTATTTTGGAATGATGATAGTGGGCTCTAATATAACTATTCATAACAACAATATATCCTCAAATCTCAAAGATGGAATTCATCTAAGTTCCGATAATGATACAATTGTCAAATACAATAAAATTGGATACAATACTTTAGCCGGATTGAGATTATTAAATTCTACAAATGATTATGTATATCACAATGAAATTTTTAACAATAGTCAATATGGAATGTATGTCGACTATTTTGCTGTAAATAATAACATTTACGATAATTATTTTTATCTAAATAACGAAAATGCGATTGATAAAAGCATTCAAAACAATCATTGGAACTTAACCTCCGCACAAACATTAACTGAATCTACAAATATAGTTGGAGGATCAAAACTCTATGGAAATTATTGGGATGATTTTGACGAGCCAATTGATAGGGGCTATGACAATAATAGTGATGGAATCATTGATGCAGATTATCAAATTTATAATGATAATTATGACTATGGGCCTCTTGCAGATACAACAGATGCAGAGATATCTGAGGTTCAGGCATTACCAGTTTCTCAAACATTAGGAGCATATACCAACATTTCTGCAAAAATAACAGACGTATATACTGGCCTAAAAGAAGCTTATATAAATTATACCGATCCTAATGGTAATAGTGCAAATATTTCAATATTTGGAAACAAAACAGGAGATACATATTTCTATAAACATCAATTTTCTATTAAGGGGGATTATACATATCACATCTGTGCAAAAGATACTTTTAATTGGGCAAAATCATCAACAGGAACGTTTAATATAACTGAAGGAACACCTCCAACACTAACTGACAATTCTGCTGATTCTGGATCTCCTTATACTGATTTTACATTTAATGTAACTGTAACAGATGATACAGATGGCTCTTCTGATTTAGAAGTTTATGTAATATGGGAACACGGTAATGAGGGGGGAAATCAATCTATGGCATATGTCAGAGATAATTATTTCTGGGGAACTGTCACTCTTGCAAGATATACAACCGATTTAACCTATCATTTCTATGCAAAAGATCATTGGGGAAATGCAGTTACTACATCAAATTATACAGTTACAGTGGCTGATAATACCAAACCTGAAATTAATATCAAAAAACACGGTCCTTCATTTGATGATATTCCTAATAGCTATACTTTCTCTGCAAAAATAACTGACAATGTTATGGTTTCCAATGTGTATATTGTATATTGGTACGATGGTGGTGTAAACATGACTGCAGATATGGATAGCATTGGGGACGATTATTATCAAAAAATAATAATCCCGCAGGGATCACCAGATAATGTGTATTGTGTTATATATGCAAATGATACAGTTGGAAATTCAAATAATACTATGAGTCCTCATGCAAACATCAGTGGACCTTATTTAGGATATGTTTTGGAAGAAATAGACTTTAATTCATCAGGCTCATATGATCTCGATGGCTCGGTCGCCAATTATTCTTGGGATTTTGGAGACGGTACAACATCTTCAGAGCCAAATCCAACACATATTTATTACTCTAATGGTAATTATACTGTTAACCTAACAGTTACTGACGATGAAGGTAATACAGATACTAATACAACACATGCATTTGTACAAAATTTTACTAAAATAATAGCTGGTAATTCAACAATTGAAAATGCATCAAGCTATTATAACATCACACTAACAGAAAATTTTTATTGCTACGATAATGATAACGATGGAACTTCGGATACTTTTATTGACCCAAACGGGATTCTTACATGCATTCACTATGGAAGTATAAATTTAAGTGGAAATATATCATTTTTAATTTCTACAAATTCAGATCAAATACCAGAATTTTTTTGGAATTCTACTGATGATACAATTTTTAATATAACCTTTAATGTAAGTCAAGTCGATAATTTAGTTATAGATGAAAATAGCGAAACTGCAACTTTATATTTAACTGTAGAAAAAGCAAGTTGGATATATTTTGAAGCAGATGACGAATATCCAGATTCTGAAATATCAATAATAACAAATGGACGAACAATTTCCGACGATCATATATGGAGGAAAGATGGAAAAATTTATGTGCTAGACGATCCTGAAACTCAGTATCAGATAACATTTTTTAATATATTTGCAGAACTTGAGCAACCTATATTCTCTCCGGTAGATGGAGGCATAATTGATGAAAACAGCCAAACAATTACAATAACATACAATGTGCCTGTAGAGATAACATATGCTTATTTTGCAGGTCAGCGAGTTGAATCAAATATTCAAACTTCAGATAATATGATTTTTACCTACACTCCGCTAGGTCATTTAGAAGACGATACATATGTTTTTGAAATTGATGCAAACGCATTGCAAGGTAGCAGCTTTGCAACTTCAAGTGCCACATATTTCTATTTTTCCTACACCCAACCCCCTCAACAAAGCTTCATGGAAAAATATTGGTTGTTTATCACTTTCTTCTCTGGTTTAATTGGAATTGCACTTGCTCTTTTGCTTTTCAGAATAAAACAAGTTACACTTGATGATTTTCTATATTTAGGTAATAAGAGAATAGTCCCATTTTTTAAAACCCTTATAATAGGTCCAATGAGTATTAAAATTGATGAACCTAAACTATCAAAAGCAGAGTTTTACATTGATGGTCAACTAAAAAAAACTATTACTGAGGCTCCATTTCATTGGGAATGGGATGAAAAATCCATAATGAAACACTCTTTTGAAACAAAAGTTTATGATTCGGAAGGCAACAGTGTATCAAGCGGGGAGATGCAATTTTATATTTTTAACCCCTCTTTTCTAAATAGGTAATTTTATTGTAAATTTACTACCCTTTCCAACTTCACTTTCAGCCCATATTTTACCATTATGTTTTTTGATTATCTCTTTGCAGATAAAAAGTCCAAGACCAGTTCCTTCGTTCTTTCTATCTTCTCCAGTATAGGCTTGATAAAATTTTGAAAAAACTTTTTGTGTCTCATCTTTTGATATTCCAATGCCTGTATCTTCAACCTCTATATATAAAAAATTATCTTTTTTATTGGCACTGATTGATATTGAACCAAAATCAGTAAATTTTATTGAGTTTCCAAGTAAATTTTTTAAAACTTGCGATAAACGATATTTATCTACTAATATTTTTAAAGTTTCTTTTGGAATATTTTTTATAAATTTAAGATTCTTATTTTCAATTTCTGCCTCAAAATCTTCAATTGCATCGTTCAAAACTTCTTTAATATCAATTTTTTCCATATTGAATCTCATTGTATCTGTGTCGAGTCTTGAAACATCAAGAATGTCATTTACAAGTCTGAGAAGTCTCTCAGCATTTCTAAGACCAATTCTTGCCCAATTTTTTATTCTATCATTTGATTCTTTATCTGATTCAATCAATTCTAGATAGCCTTTAATTGGAGTAACAGGTGATTTTAATTCATGAGCTGCAATATTCATAAATTCAGTTCTGAGATTTTCTGATTTTTTAAGTTCTCTTAATATTTTTTCCTTTTCAGACACATCTCTCAGTGTGCATTCAAGTCCAATAAAACTGCCATCTTTTTTTAATGGGGCAATGTTTGCTTCGACTGGGACCTCAAAACCTTCGTTGTGAATCAGACAAATTTCCACATTTTCCATTTTTTTATCATTTTTTCGTACATCTATCATTATTTGTTGAAACAAATATACTGATGATTCACTAACATATTCTCTAAAAGGCGTTGCTAAAATTTTACTTTTTCTTCTACCAATCATTTTTTCAAGTGAAGGATTTACATAAGTCAATCTGCCAAGAGGATCTATAGTTAAAACACCATCGGCGGACGTTTCTGCAAGAACTCTGTATTTTTCTTCAGATTTTACAGTTTCTTCCCAAGCTTTGTGTTTTTGTGTAATATCAGATATAGCAACTAAATCACCTGTAACATTTTGATTTTTATCTTTTAGAACTGTACCATAGATTGTTCCAATTCTTTCTTCTCCATTTTTTGTTAAAAATTTTGCTTCATAAGGGGATATATTTTCTCCTTTAATACGGGCAAAAAAATTCTTTTTGATTTTTTCTTTACCTTCTTCAGTTAAAAAAGGTAAACCAAAAATATTTTTTCCGATTATATCTTTTGGTTTATAACCCAACCAGTCATAGATTCGCTGATTGATATCTATTATGGCTCCGCCCTTATCTAAAACAACCATTGCCTGAGGAGATAGTTCAAAAATGGCTCTGTATTTTTCCATACTTTCTGTTATTTTTTCTTCTGCCTGCTTTCTTTTTGTAACATCTTCCATTATTGTATGAATTGCTTTTACTTTGTTATTTTTATCAAAAGAAAGAAAATCATGTATGACAAATATTCTTTTATTGCCATCTTTTGTGACATACTTTCTTTCATGTCCCCCCGTATAAGATTTGCAACTGTCAATTTTATTTTTAAATGATTTTTCTGCATTTTCTCTTTCTTCTCTAACTATAAGATCAAATATAGGTTTACCAATAACTTCTTTTTTATTAAATCCTAGACTTTCAACCCATTTTTCGTTTACATCTGTAATTATTCCATCTGGCGAAAGAGTATGATATGGAACTGGGGCATTGTTGTAAAGTTTCTTGAACTTTCTTTCAGAATCTTCAAGTTTTTCCTTCATTCTTTTTTGTTCAGTTATGTCCTTTATTACACCAATTGATCCAATTATTTCTCCTTTGTGATTTCTTAGAACACTTAGAGATATATCAATGTCTAGCGGTTCATCATCTTTTCTAAGAATTTTTGTTTCTAGATGGTGTTGCATGCCCTTTTGCCGAATATTTTCTCCTCTTATTTTTGCCCATTCCTCTTTAGAATATAAGGATTCGACCGGTTTTAAAAACAAGTCATCCTTATTCATATTCAATAACTTTTCAGCATAGTCATTCCAAGAAATTATTCTTTCTTTTTCATCCGTTAACATTATTGCTACTGCTGAATTTTCAAAAATTGTCTTGTATTTTTCTTCTGATTCTATAAGCTTTCTTTCAGTTTTTTTAAGGTCGCTAATATCCTTTATGATGCCAACAGAACCAACGGTTTTTCCACCAGGGCCTTTAAGAACACTCAGTGATATCTCAACATCAAAACAACCCTTTTCTTTCCGGATCATTTTGGTTTCCATTCTGTATTTTATTCCCTTTTGCCGAATATTTTCTCCTCTTATTTTTGCCCATTCGTCCTCAGGATATAATTCACTTACATGAATCATGTAAAGATCTTTTTCTTTCATATTTAGAAGTTCTTCTGCATATTTGTTCCAAGAAAAAATATGTTCATTTTCGTCTGCAATTGTGATTCCAATTGCATAATTTTCAAAAATAATATTATATCTTGCTTGTATTGTTTTTAAATCATTCTTTTGTGATATTGTAGGTTCCAAATCGCAACTTTGTTCTGTTTTGACATCTTTTGTTTCTTCGTACAAGCATTGAGAATTATTTGTTTTTAATAGTCCTTTACTTTCTTCTCTCTTTAGAATTTTTACTATCTCAGGCTCTTCACTCATCTTATGCATCCCAATTAATTTTACTAAAGGTTTAATTTAATCCTTTAATATGTTGTCCACTCTTTCAAGAAGACTATCTTTATCAAAAGGCTTCATTATGTAATCAGCAAGACCTTCTTCAATAAGTACCTTTTTTCTCTTTTCAGATATTTCAAGTACGCTCATAAAAGCTACTTTTATATCATTATGTTTCTTTTTAATACGGTTGAACACATCCCACCCACTCATACCAGGCATCATTATATCAAGAAGAACTAAATCTACTTTTACTTTTTCAAGAGATCTTAAACATTCTTCGCCACTATAAATAGGAACAACTTCATAACCACCGATTTCAAGTACGGTTCTTGTTAAATCTACGATATCTGGTTCATTATCAACAACCATAATCTTTTTCATCTTTGTTTTCCTCACAACCTTTAGTAATGCAAATTTGTAGTACAATTTTGATATAATAATATATCGTTAAATCTTTTTTCATTTAAATTTTCAAAGAGAAAAGTATAAGTCATACTTTGATATTTAATATCTTGGATTTCCTGAAGTCGGGGTGTGCATGCAAAAGGATGAAAATGTATTCATAAAGATTCAAATAGACAAAGATAAGTCATCAGGAAATTTTTTGCTTAATATAAATCTAAATAAGGAATCTCCAAATGTAACATTTGATAAGGATAATCTAAATTGGTGGCCAACAGAAGAGGAAATAGATTTTTTAATTGAAACATATAAAATGGTTTCAGGACATAAAAAGCTCTGTAGAATAATTGACAAATCCAAAAAAGATGAATCATCAAATGAACATACGAATTTATCTAATACTCGTGATTCTTTGGACGAGGATAAATTTGATGATACTAAAGATGAAGAAGATGATTCGGAAAAAAAAATATTTGTTCAAGCAGATCATAATAAGATAGATGAAATATTGGCAAAAAAGAAAGGAGACTTCAATGATGCTTTTATTGTCGAAGCTGATGAAAAAGCAATAATAGAAAAAGTGCTAAAACAAAAAAAGAAAAAATCTATGTAATTTTTTCAAATATGTTGTGTTTTTTACACATGTTGGTTATTTTTTTATCCAAGTAACTAACATAATCTTTATTTGGTAAATAACTTTCTTCATATATCGATTCAATTTTTTTGAATACTTCTGGAAAGTTTTCCTTTATTTTATGAAAAAATATGCTTTTTTGATCTCCTCTAAGCTCTAAGTATTTATGTAATAAATATTTTGAATCAAATAATTTTGCCATTTTTATGGTTTTTTCTAAATCTTTTTCAGCTATTAACGGTATTGTAGGCATCAATGCAATACCGGATTTTATACCATGTTCGTTAAATCTTTTTACTAGTTTTAATCTATCTATTGGATTTATTATTTTACTTTCAAAAACTTTTGAAATATCATCATTACAAGATAACAAGCTAATAGTTACCGTTGAATTCATCGATGATAGTAAATCAATATCTCTTACAACAAGATTGGATTTTGTAAGAATGTGGCAGGGAAACCCATATTCTTTTATTATTTCTATTAAAGATCTTGTTAACTCATATTTTCCTTCAATATTTTGATATGCATCATGAACATATCCAATTATGATAGTTCCTTTTTTTAATTTTTTAATTTCTTTCCTTAGCAAGTTGGGAGCATTTCTCTTAATGTAAATATTTTGATCAAAGGACGAGTCACAATACGAGCATCCAAATTCACAATTTTGATATGGGTCTAAACAATAATTTCCAAAAAACAAATTGTCTTTTTTTGTAATTTTTATTAAAATAGAATCCGAATCTATGTCCCTGTAATTCATTACATTTCCTCAGGTGCTTGGATGCCTATTAGATTAAGAGCATTTTCAAAAACAATTTTAGCAGCTCTAACAAGAGCTAGCCTTGAATTTTTTATATTTACATTTTTTTCTGTATTTACAGGACAATCCCTATAAAATTGATTAAATTTAGATGCAGTGTCATAAAGAAAATTAGCAATAATGTGGGGTTTAAAACTTTCACAAGATTCTTCAATAACAAGTGGTAATTTTGATAATTGCTTGATTAACGATTTTTCAGATTCATGATCTAGGTAATCATATTCATTACCTTCATTTTTCCCCATCTTTTTAATTATTCCACAGGCTCTTGCGTATGCATATTGAATAAAAGGAGCTGAATTTCCTTCAAAATTCAAAGCTTCATCCCACTTAAAGACTATATCTTTCTCAGGTTGGACTTTTATGATATTATATCTTAACGCACCAATTCCAACAATATTTGCAATATTTTTCATTTGTTCTTCTGAAAGTTCTTTTCCTCTTCTGTTTTTTACTTCTTCATAGGCTCTGTCACTAATTTCTTTAATAAGTTCATCAAGATATACAACCCTGCCTCTTCTGGTTGACATTTTCCCTCCGGGAAGTGATACAAAAGAATAGAAAACCGCTCTGGGTAAAATTTTTGATTCAGTTAATTTCAGTGAAATTTCCACCTGTTTTGATTCAAGTTTATGATCTTCACCTAAAATATTAATCAATAAATCAGCTTGTTTTGCCTTCCATAAATGATATGCAATATCTCTTGTTGCATATAATGTTGTACCATCTTTTCTTAAAAAGAAAAACTTAGTACTTCTACCTTTTATTCCAAAACTCTCCAAATCAAGATAGAATGCTCCATCCTCTTGCTTACAAAACTCACTATTTTTAAGCTTAGCAACAACCTCATTTACACTTTTGTCTTTTACGAATTTAGATTCAGGTATATACTTATCAATTTCAATGTTTATCTTATGTAGACTTTGATTAATGCCCTCTAAAACCGGTTTGTATGAATCGTGAATCAAATCTATTGTTTTTTCATCACCATGTTCTAATTTTTTTATAATATTATTTATTTGGGCATTTATGTCATTATTTTTTTGCATAAGCTCATTTGCTAATTGATAGTATCCCACTTTTTTGTGATCTGATTTTTTAAAATTAGATTTTAAGATATCTTTTGAATCTAAATTGTTAATTCCCCAACAAAGTATTGCAACCTGTTTTCCCATGTCGTCTAGATAAAATTGAGATTCAACATTGTATCCTGATGCTTTGTATATTCTAACAAGAGTATCTCCGATGATGGGATTTCTTGCTCTACCAACATGCAAAGGGCCGTTAGGATTTGCAGAAGTATGCTCAATAATTACTTTTTTATTCCTCTTTTCAAGATAGCCATATTTTTCTTTTTTACTAAAAATTGCATATAAAGTTTTTTTTGAAAGTTCTTTTTCATCAATAAAGAAATTAACATAACCTGCTTTTACTTCAATTTTTGAAATAAAATCACATTTTTTTATGTTTTTTTTAATATCTAGAGCAATTTCATTTGGAGATTTTTTAGCAATTGGAGCTAATTGGAAACAAGGAAATGCAAAATCACCTAATTCTTCAGGAGGATTTTCTAATTTGACTTTACAAAGATATCCTAGATTTTTTAAACTTAATTCAAGTTTTTTAATGATGTCTTCTTTAAATTCAATGAGAGGATATTTCATGTTATTCTTGGAATTAAAATCACATTTAAAGAATTTTGGTAAATCAACCTATGTATCCTAGTTCGTCTGATTTTTCTTTGCTCATGCTTTCCAATTCATTTAATTGCTGGGCAATTTCTTCTATTTCTTTTGCCTTTTTTTCTAGTCTAGAAAGGTCAATTTCAATTTTTGTCATTTTAATTACAATTTTTAAAACAGCCTTTGCACTTTTCGGATCGACAAGATAACCGGGAGTTTCTCCCATAAAACAGATCCCTTCAATATTTTTTAATTTACCAAGACCAAGCAATAAACCACTAGCACCAATAATTCCCCCACCTGGCTCATTCTTTTTGAAAACTGCACCATATTTTTTTGTTTTTTCAACAAGGTGCTTGTCTGTCGTTGCAAATAGAACTTTTGGACTTTTTATTTCTTTGCCAAGACCATAACCGCCAAGTGTTAGCATTTCTTTACAACCAAGTTCTTTTATAGTGTTCAAAATAGCCTCAACCAGTTCATATTGTCCTTGAGAGGAAAGCCCTTGATAATCTCCTGTTAAAAGTATTAGATCTCTTTGGTTTTTCTTTTTAGATTTAACATAATAAAATTCATTGTTTACAAGTTTTATCGTACCGTCGTGATTTATGAATACTTGGGGTGGAAAATCCTTGCTATAGATTTCTGCAAATTTTTTGGCTTTTGTCTCTTCGATAATATGTTCGACAGCCAGTTTTCCTACGTTCCCAATACCAGGTAAACCTTCTATTAATATAGGATTGTTTAGCTTTGGTTTTTCTTCTATATATTTTACAACAACTATGTCCATTTTAACACTTTTTTTCCAATTTTTTCAACTCTCTTCTGTATTTGCCATAATGATCTTGAGGAGAAAATTTTGCTGGTTTTTTTAAAACCGTTTTTTTATTACATTTTTTACATATTTTTTCAAGTGTATAATTTTTACAAATATTGCAATACATTATTTGAGACATCACTCTTCAATTTCACGTTTGAAATCACACGAACCATCGTGGTTAGTTATATATTCTTTAGCTCTATCAACAGCTTTTTTAAGTTCATCCTCTGCTATTTTATAATCTGGTGCTTTTACAGATATAAGATATCTTGGAGCTCCAATGTATTTTACTATTATTTCAACATCATCATATTCACTTTCTTCAGCAGATGATAGCGCCTTAACTATATGTTTTACTCCGTCAGGCAGCCATGAATTTATTAAAATCATTCCTTTAATTGTTACAAATGAAATGGAAATATTATCTTTTGCAACTGTTTCAAATTCCTTTAACCAATCTCCTTGAAAACCATCATTTTTAAGTGTTTCGCAATCATATGCACATTCTTCAAATGCACCATAAAGTGTACCATATTGTTTTAATAGTTCGTTCCCAAAATCTTTATTACATTTTTCTGCAGAAATTCCCAATCTTTCGGCAACCATTTCCATTAGTTTTTTTGATTTTTGAGCATTTTTCCATTCTTGAATTTTATCTCTTCTTTGGTGCTCATTGACTCTTTTCAAAGATAGATCTATGTGATTTTTTGCTTCTTCAATTCGAAGAACTTTACACACTACTTTTTGTTTTTCTCTTATATGATTTCTAATTCGTTTAACCCAACCTGTTGCAATTTCAGAAATATGAATAAAACCTTCTTTATTTGGATACTCATCTAATGAAACAAATGCTCCAAAATTTTGTACTTTTATAACCGTACCAACAACTAATTCTCCTTCTTCTGGAAATTCCTTTTCTAACATATAGTTGTACCTTATTCTATTTCTTCTAAAATTTTGCCCTTTATCTTTGCTTTTCCACCACTTGGTACTGCAAGCTTGCTACCACAAATATGGCAATGAACTGTTGTACTCGCTTTATCAAATAAAGCTTGTTCATTTTCACAATCATTGCATCTAACTTTTATAAACTTACTTTTTGGTTTCTGCATAATCTACTCACCTATCTCAAACTTTTTTGAGCGTTGGCTTGGAGGTTGATGACTTTTCTTGCACTTACTGCAAGTATATTTTAATCCTACACGTCTGCTAGTTTTTTCTCTTCCTTCTGGTTTTGGTCTAGGAAATCCACCATAACCTCTCATAATTCGACGAAACCTTCTCTGACCCTGTTTTAGTTCACTTGCTTTTCTCTTTTTAACTCTTTCTATATCGTGAACAGTGTGTTTTTTACATTTGGGGCAGTAACGGTTTACTTTCCTTGGTTTCTTCATACGAATCACTAATAGTTTTAATCGGTAATAAGGAGCTTGTATATAAAAGATAAGGTATATTGGTATTAATTTATTATTATAAAGTTTCTGAGTAGTTTTTAACTATTTTTACAAGTTCAATATTGTTGAAAGGTTTTGATAAATAATCCTTTACATATCCTTTTTTAATATAATCTTTTTTATCATCCTGTAATTCTCTGGCACTTAACATGCAAATAACGTTGCCTTTGTTTAAATTTCTTTTTACAATTTCGTCAACAGTTTGCCAACCATCCATTTTCGGCATCATTACATCTAAAAGAACAATACCCCTAAATCCTTTTTCAAGTAGGTTGATGCACTCTTCTCCGTTTTTTGCCGTATAGACATCATAACCTTCAGATTCAAAAATTTCTTTTATTAAAATAACAATGTATTCCTCATCATCAACAATCATTACTTTATTTTTATCCGGACTCATTGTTATGAAACAAATAAAAGATAAGTATTTAATTATTTCATTAATTTGGAGATTTAAACTCAAGCGTAAAATAAAAGGCTGTGCCTTTTCCTTCTCCCAAACTTGAAGCCCATATTTGACCACCGTGTTTTTCAATTATTCTTTTACAAATTGAAAGACCTAAGCCACTGGATTTCAGATCATGTCTCGATTCATCTGCTTTGTAAAATTCATCAAATATGTTTTCAATTTGCTGCTTTGAAAGCCCTCTGCCAGTATCCTCAAAAGAAACAGTTATTAAATTGCCACTTTTTTCTGCGTATATAATTACGGTACTCTTTTCATTCGAGTATTTTGCTGCATTTGATATTAGATTGTCAAAAACCTTAGTTAATGAAGGCTCATGCCCCTTTACAAAGATTATATCTTTATCTATTTCATTGTAGACAGAAATTGATTTTTCAAAAAGAGCCACATTATTATTATTTATCGATTTATTAACAACTTCATGTAAGTTTACACTTGTAAATTCTAGGTCTGTCCCAAATTCTTTTAATTTTGCATGCTCAAGAATCTTATCTACTCTTTGGACCAACATGTTAGTGTTTTCTATTGCAATTTTTAGTATTTCTTTTTTCTTAGGGTCATCTTCCTTCTGACTTAAAATTGGTAATAGCGAATTTAAAGGAGTTAAGGGCGTTTTTAAATCATGTCCAAGTTGCCAAATGAAATCATCTTTTTGTTTTAGAAGTTTTTCAGCCTCTGCAGATTTTTGTTTTAATTCATTACTAATTTTCTCTTTATTACTAATGTCCACAAAGCATCCTATGTAGCCCTGATAAAATTCATTATCTATCTTATCAAAAAAAGCCTCATAAGTTATCTTTTGCAGATTAGGGTCAGTATATATCAATTTAAGTGTTTCATTTTCTTTTTTTTGTTCTAATAATTCTTGTAGTTTATTTTCTGAAAATATATCATTTATCAAAGTCCCTTGTAATGACTGCAAAGATTCAAAATTACATTTTTTTAAAAATGATTTATTAGCAAATCGAATAATATTCTCTTTATCTATAATTAGTATTCCTAGAGAAGATGAATTTAACGCTTCTTTTAATAAAATTTTATTACTATTTTCAAGATCCATTATAACATCTTATTTTACCTTTTGTACTATGTTTCTTTTTATTAGATGTTTTGCCATATCGTCGCTTAGACTGAGTACATCTTCTTTTTTAAGAGAATAGGTTTTCATATCTGTCCCTACAAAATCAGGCATATCTTCTAAAACTCTGACTATCGGGCTTGAATTGATTTGATTTTTTTCTTTTCCATCTTTTTTTTGGCTCATTTCACTATTTTGCTTATCTTTGAATTTTTCCTTTTCAAATATTTTTTGTCTTGAATTTTTGATTTGAAGTACTATATTATCAAAAAGATTTTTTTCTATATCGAGCAGATTATTGAGATTTGGTTTTCCACCTCTAGCATTTGAAAGTGCTGCCTGTACTATCTTTTTTTCTCTTAGCTCATAAATGCCATTTGCAACTTTTTTTATATTTTCAATCTCATCTTTAAATATTTTAATTTTCAATTCATTTTTTTCTTTTTCAAGATTTATTTCCAAATTTTTTATAAAATCGGTTAATTCTGAATAAAATTTTTCAGGCAACTCTGAAAACGATGGAGAATTAACTTCTTGATGCTGTATTCTCCTAAGAAATTTATAATCTAAATCATAATCCATTATTTTCCATATATTGGATATTTTTAACAGTTAAATATTTTTAGTTAAATTAGTTATTCCAAACCACTTTCTTTTATACTGAAAATAGCCTTTTTTTCTTCAGGCTGTGATCGATGTTTAATTATTGTTGCTTGCCTTTTTCCAGTCCCTATTTTTTCTAGCTTCAATATCGTTTTTGCCATATGTTCAGTATCTCTATTTGTAAAAGGCTTTACATCACCATTTTTGTCAGTATAAACTTGCTCTGCAACTAAAATTGGAATATCATTTTTTCTTGAGGAAATTTGTAAATTAGCAAATTGCCTAGTAAAAGATCTCATTGCTGATTCTTTATCATCTTCTAAATTTACTCTGTAAAAAAATGTAATTGTATCTACAATGATTAAACCAAGTTTTTCAAGTTCAATTGCTTCTAGTATCATATTTTCTTGTTTTTCAAAAGAATTTGGACTAAAAAATAATATATTTTCTAAAATCAACTTGTAATTGTATTTGTTTGTACAAATCTGCCTTAACCTCTCAATTGACACTCCTTCAGTATCTATAAACGCAACTTTTTTTTTCTCAGATGAACATTCTCTAGATGCTTGTAAACAAATGTTCGTCTTACCAGTTCCCGCGTCTCCATATATTTTTGTTATAATTCCACTTTCTAAACCATCTCCAATTAAATCATCAATTGGTTTGCAGTTTAATTTTAAGGTCCCCATTTCATAAAAGCAAGCAGAATGATAAATAAAAGGTTTTTCAAACTATTCTAAAATTTGATCAAAACAATAGTCTTCCCATTTCTTTTTGTTTAAAACTATTTCAAGCTCTTGAGGTGTAATAATTGGTATTTTATATTGTAAATAATCGTCAATTGCAATTCGAGGACATGCCGTTGAGATAAAACAATCAATATCTGAAAAACCCTGTAAAAAACTAAAAGAAAAATTATCCATAGCAATATTTATAGATTTTTTACCATGAGAATCTAACAAATTTTTTATTTCTTCTACTAATTTTATCCTTTGTTGCCCCCTCTTTAAACCAACAAGTATTGCAAATTTTTTAGCATTACCTGAATTTGCAATTGCTCCATATCTTTGTCTTAAAATTGTATCTTTTAACTCTTCAAGTTCGTTTGTTTTTACAGAGTTTGTATAGGGATCTGCAGCAACGGTTGGTTTTGAAGTACTAATTAAAATTCCTAGGGGGTGAAAATTCCCACTACCTATAAATAAAAATGAATCTACACTTTCAGAAATCTGGATTGCAGCAGTAAAGTTGCAACCTAGTATTTGCCCTTCGGTTGAAATTCTTCCATCGCCTTTTGACGCTATTGGTTGAAATCCTTTATTTTTTAAAATTTTTTTAATTTCACTAATCTTGTGTAAATGTTGAGCTGTTGTTAAAATACCTATCTTTTCGCCTGTAAGTTTTGGGATTGCTTTTTCAATAACATCTGAAATTTCAAGTTTTGATTTTGCATTAATAAATATTGATGGAATCCAGTAATTTTTTATTGTAGGAAGTTCAGTATGACCTATTTGGATTAAAAAATCAATATCAATATTTTTTAACTCACAATTAGCAATATCGCAGGCGCCAAAGCAAGGATCTGCGATAACAATTATTTTTGATTTTGTTTCCTCCTCTAAAAATTTTACGATTTTCCAAGCATTTTTCTTTAAACCTTCAGGGATTTGCACAGCAATGCTCTTGTAACCATTTTTATTGATTGATTCGACGGCAACCTCAATATCTATAACATAACCAGGTATTTTCATCAATCATCCTCTTTTATCATCTTTATTAAATCATTGAAGAATGACAATTTATAATTATAACACTCTTTTGATGTATTAAATTCAATGTAGTTTTCTTTTGATTTAAATGGTTCAAACGTTTGCTTTTGATTTTTATATATTTCCCATCTTCCATCCGATACAGTTTTCTTTTTAAGTCTTTCATCAAGCCATTTTTTCACTTGCTGATCCGGACATTTGCATCTTATAAAAATAATCTTCGAGTTAGAATATTTAGCTAACTTTCTTGCCATATCTCGATGCTTTTCTTTTTGAAATGTCGCATCAATTACCACATTCTTTCCCTTTTTCAAAAAATTAGATGCCTTTTCTATTACTTTTTTGTAAACAAAATCCATTTTTTCAGGGGAATACAGTCCTTTATTAAAGTCATCATGGTGCCTTTCATATTTGTCAATTCCTTCTTCCTTTTTTCTAACGACATCTGTATTGATCATCTCAGCGTTATAGTCAATTGAAAGCTTCATAGAAACCGTGGACTTACCAGTGCCTGTAAGGCCATTTACAGCAAACAAAACTGGTTTTTCAAGATTCAATGAAAATAAAGACGAATAGTAATGTGAAAGTTCATAATATTTTTTTGCAATATCTTTAATATCTTTTTTTTCCTTATCTTTGATATTAGAATCATTTAACTTGAATCCAGTAACCTTCCCTCTTACATAAGCCCTGTATGATTTGTAAAAATTTAATACATCAAAGATATTTGTGTCATTACTTTTTTCTACATATGATTTTATTAAATAACTTGAAAGATATGGGTAATTTAGGTAATCTAAATCCATTGCTAAAAACCCAATATCTGATGCAACATCTCCATATCTAAATCTTTTATTAAACTCAATACAGTCAAAGATACAAACTTTATCTGAAACTACAATATTTCCAGAATGTAAATCACCATGGCAGTCATGAATATATCCATTTTCAACTCTTTTTTCAAAGACATCTTCTTTGTTACTAAAAAATTGATCACAGGCTTTTTTAATATCATTAAATATTTCTTGAGAGATCGTTTTACCTATTACTTCTTTAGTTTGTTCAAAATTCTCATCGATATTTTGTTTTATTGTTTTACATTCTCCAAATTTTTGTATTTCTTTAGAGGGAGTATCACTTTTATAAAAATCAACTAGGATTTCACAAATTTTATCAATTATTACTTCATCAATTTTATCTTTTTTTAGCAAGTTCGTCATTATATTTTCTTGAGTAAATTCCTTCATTTTCAGGGCATAATCAATAACTTCTCCGTTTCCTTGAATTTTTATATTGCTATTTTCTATTGTAATTGGTACAACGTCAAGATATATATCGGGGCAAAGACGTCTATTTAATCTTATTTCTTCTTCGCAAAAATATTTTCTTTTTTCAACTGTTGAAAAATCTAAAAAACCAAAATTTACTGGTTTTTTAATTTTATATGCAAACTTTCCAGTAAGTGCCACAAAAGAAATATGTGTTTGTAAAACCTCAACCGAATCTACATCTGCATTGTATATTTCTGGATTTTTTAATTGCTCAATCGATAATTCATGTCCCATGAAAAACCCTAATTGACTTTTTATTAAAATATTTATCACTAAACTCTATAAAAAATAATTAAAAAAAAGATTTGAACTATTAATAATACAAGTGAGGCAGGTATGTACATCTTATACATTCTTGTTGTATCTGTTTTTAAATAATCACTACTAACAACATTGCATAAGTGTATTGGGGAGATTAAATAGCCAACTACAGAGCTCATGAAGATTAAACTAGTGATGCCAAAAATATTCAAACCAGAAAATTTGAAAAACGATTCTAAAAGCGGATAAGAAAGGCCTACTGCGCCAAGATTATAACCTGTAAGAAGCCCCAATACTAAAGGAACTAATATTATTATAATGATAGGTGGAAAAGATAGACCCACTATTGCATCTTTTATGATTACATCTGTTTTTGAAACCATGAACATCTCTCTAAAAATCATTATTCCAAATATTGCTAGTGCAAGTTTCACGGAAAAAGATTTTTTTAATACTTTTAAAAAATCTTTCAAATCATTTTCCACTAGAAAATATAAAGATATGATACTTATGAAAATTCCTATTAGAAATATTCTTTTTTGGTTAATCTGAATGTTTGGGATTCCAATAAAAAATAAAATAACATAAAGTGCAACTGGAATAATTGGTGGTAAGAGATATATTAATCCTTTGAAGTCCTTTTTTTGTTTTGTTTTAATTCTATTTTGTTTTTTTGTAAAAATTTCAAGAAAGATAAAACCAATAATGATAAAAGCAATAAATGAGGGGATGTTAGCAAAAATTAAATGATTAATACTTATATTTGAAAACTCGATACTACAAATAAGAATCATTGCAGAGGATATTGGATAAATTGGAAACCATATATGTCTAAACCAAACATTGAGAAAGTTTTTTTGGTTTTGTTTAAGATTAAATCTTTCACCCTCTTTGTCGATTAACGGTGCAGAAAATAAAGCACCACCCGGGACTGGCATAAGGCCATATACTGCAGGAATTGTTCCTAATGAGCCTCCCTTTTTTGAAAAGGTTCTCAAACTGTTAATTAATTTTTCAATAGATCCTGTTTCTTGCATCAACTTTGCCAAAACAAAAATCAATGTCATAAGAACTGCAAGTTCTATTGTTTCAGTGTAAATCTGTCCTTTTTCAAACGAATAAAAACTTGCAGAAATAATAGCTTTAGGTATCTCTATAGGCTCAATTTCTTGTAAAGAAAATAGTCCAAGTATTATTGAGCCTAAAATCAAAACTAATCCAAAATTAAATTTTTTTCTAATAAGAACAATAACAACCAAAAAAGCAATCATTGCTCCAATTAAATTAAGCATATGCTCAAAGGAATCAAAAGTTTATTTAATTAATTAACTAAATGAAGTGAAATCATTTCTTTTTAATTTCTTCATTATCAATTCTGGATGCTTTGCACCAGCTGTCTTCAAAATATCTTTCTAGTTTGTCTATCATTGTTTTTTCTACCGTCCATATTCCAAGAGAATCTTTTTTTATTGGACCTGAAAATATTAAAGCCCTGTCGTCACCTAAGATAAAATTCCCTCTTATTCCTGAATGTGCTTTTGCTTCTATTCCGCTAAATTGCGTTTTATCGTTATATTGGTTAACAACTAATTTTGCATTTTTTGGGAGGTCTAAATCACCAAAATTTTCTGCAATTATTCTGGGATTTGAAATATCTGATAAATTCCACTTGTGAGTAGGTCTTGACGAAGGTTGTTTTTCATTAGTCTTTTTCATACCTAGTTCTATTGCTATACCAACAACAATAACCCCGAAAATAACCCCAATAGTAAATGCTATTACATCCATTTCGTATCCATCCTCAATTATGTAATATAACTATTATAATAAATAGATTGCCATTAAATTAAAATAATAATAAAAATTCATAGTTTTTTTGTTTAAACTCTATTATAATGGTAACCTTTATGTAAAATATCATTATACAAGTCAAAAAATAGTGGCGGGATTTTACATATGATAAATAAAAACATTGTAAATGAAATTTTAAAAATTAAAAAAGAAAAGAACGCCATTATTTTAGCTCATAATTATCAACTTCCAGAAATCCAAGATGTTGCAGATATAACTGGGGATTCTTTGGACTTATCTATTAAAGCTACAAAAACATCCGCAGAAGTTATTATTTTTTGTGGTGTTAATTTTATGGCTGAAGCTGCAAAGATATTAAACCCAGATAAAACAGTTATTATACCTGATAAAAATGCTAGTTGCCCAATGGCCGCAATGGTTGATAAAGAATTGCTAGAAGCTTTAAAAAAAGAAATACCTTTAGCAAAAGTTGTTTCTTATATAAACACAACCGCAGAAATAAAGGCTATTTCAGATATTTGCTGTACCTCTGCAAATGGAGTGGACGTAATAAAAAGCCTTAAGGAAGATAAAATAATTTTTGTTCCAGATACAAATCTTGGATCCTATATACAACGCTTCACACCAGGTAAAGAAATTAGACTATGGCCGGGTATTTGCCCTACCCATCATGAGAGAATCAAAAAAGAAGAAATACTAGATATAAAGAAAGAACATCAAAAGGCAGAGATTCTCGTCCATCCTGAATGCACGCCTGAAGTTATAGATGTTTCAGATCACGCTCTTTCTACAAATGGTATGGTAAATTATGTAAAAGAATCAAAATCTAAAGAGTTTATAATAGGGACGGAGAAGGAGTTGTGTTATAGACTAAAAAAAGAAAACCCTGACAAGATTTTCTATTCAATTAAAACAGCAATTTGTCCAAATATGAAAAAAATAACAATAGAAAAAGTTTTAAAAAGCTTAAAAAGCTTAGAACCAGAAATTACTCTTAGCTCAGAAATAATGAAAAAGGCTAAAATCCCTTTACAAAAAATGTTAGATGTTGGGAGAGGCGATTAAATGAAAAAGATATTTTTTGACAATTCATCAACCACAAAGGTGGATAATAAAGTAATTGAAGAAATGCTTCCATATTTTTCAGAATTTTACGGCAATCCTTCTTCTATTCATTCATTTGGTGTCAAGGCAAATGATGGAGTAGACATAGCAAGAAGAAAAGTAGCAGACTTAATCAATGCAGTTCCTGAAGAAATAATATTTACTTCAGGAGGTACAGAAGCAGATAATATTGCTATTAAAGGTGTAGCATACAATAATAAATCAAAATTAAAAACAAAAGGACCCCATATAATAACGTCTCAAATAGAGCATCCTGCTGTTCTTGAAACCTGTAAACATCTTGAAAAAGAAGGATTTGAAGTAGAATATTTGCCTGTTGACAAATATGGAATAATTAAACTTGACGAATTAAAAAAATCAATATCTAAAAACACATTTCTTATAACAATAATGTATGCAAATAATGAAATAGGAACAATTGAACCTATTGAAGAAATAGGTAAAATTGCAGAAGATAATAACATCTTATTTCACACAGATGCAGTACAAGCAGTTGGAAAAGTATCAATTGATGTAAAAAAATTAAATATAGATCTTTTATCGCTTTCTTCACATAAAATGCATGGGCCAAAAGGAATAGGGGCACTTTATGTTAAAAAAGGCATAAAGCTAGAACCAATAATTCATGGGGGAGGGCATGAACATGGTTTAAGAAGTAGCACATTAAACGTTCCAGGTATTGTTGGTTTAGGTAAGGCTTGCGAACTTGCAAAAAGTAGATTTAATAAAGATGTTGAATATGTTAAAAAACTAAGAGATAAACTTATAAAAAATGTTTTACAAATCGAAGAGTGTTATTTAAACGGCCACCCTGAAAGAAGACTTGTTAATAATGCTCATTTTAGATTTATTGGTATTGAAGGAGAATCTTTATTGCTTACTCTTGATTCAAAAGGAATTGCGTCGTCTACTGGTTCTGCTTGCTCGTCAAAAAAACTTCATGCCTCACATGTTCTAAAAGCCATTAACCTCGACCCTGTTGAAACCCATGGTTCAATTAGATTATCTGTTGGAAGGGATAATACCATGGAAGAGGTTGATTTTGTTTCAGAAGCAATTAAGGAAGTTGTAGAAAAATTAAGACAGATGTCTCCAATGTGGAATAGATAAGGAAATGTTATGAAAGGCTATATAGAAATTGATGGTTTTAAATCAAATATTAGATTTTCATGTGCACATATTCTCCCAGGCCATGAAAAATGTGGAGCATTGCATGGTCATACCTATTCAATACATGCAAGAATTTATGGAGAACAAAGTAAAGAAGGATTCATATGTGATTTTAAAATAATCAAGGATTTTCTAAGAGTTATTGCTAATAAATTGGATCATAAAATATTAATACCAAAATTAAACAAAACAATCACGATAAAAAATGAAAATGTAAAAATCAAAAATGATTATTTATTGCCAAAAAAAGATTGTATACTTCTACCTATAAAAAATACAACGGCTGAATGCCTTTCTTGTTTTGTATTAGAAGAGATTAATAAAAAAATGAATCTATCTAAAAATATTGAAAAGATACAGATCGGTATTGAAGAAGGATTTGGACAAACAGCTTGGTCAGAAAAAAAATTGGTTTAAATATGCTAAAAAAAGCAGTATGTCTTGTTTCTGGAGGACTTGATTCTTGTGTGGCATCATTCATTGCTAAAGAAAAATATGATGAAATCTTTGCTCTTTCAATTGACTATGGGCAACTTCATGGAAAAGAACTAGAAAGTTCAAAAAAAATAGTCAAAGCACTTCAGGCAAAAAGACATATAATTTTAAAACTAGATCTAAACTTCTTCAAAAACTCAGCATTATTGGGAGAAAATAGTGACTCTATTGCTGAAAATAAAATTGAAGATATTGGCTCTGAAATTCCATCAACCTATGTTCCTGCACGAAATACCATATTTTTGTCGATTGCTTTAGGCTATGCAGAGTCTATAGATGCTGATTCTATATATATCGGTGCAAATGCTGTGGATTATTCTGGCTATCCTGATTGTAGACCAAAATACATACAAGCCTATCAAAAAATGGCAAATTTGGCTACAAAAAGAGCAATAAAAGGAAACCAAATTAAAATTGAAGCGCCACTTTTATACATGACGAAATCTGATATCATAAAAAAAGGACTTGAATTAAAAGCCCCGTTGGAATGTACTTGGTCTTGTTACAAAGGAAAAGATAAAGCATGTGGAAAATGCGATTCATGTCAACTAAGATTAAAGGGATTTAAAGAGGTAGAAAAAAAAGATCAAATAGATTATGAATATTTACCTGATTGGTATAAAAATTGATATTTTTGAATTAATCGTGTTTACTTTTCTTATCTTTTATATACTCTTTTAAATCCAGTCCAATTGGGACTGATATAAGTATTGCTATAAGAATTCCAAGACAAATAAGACTATCATCATGAACATTTGATACAGTATTTCTACCCGTCATTAAATCTTCAAAAAATAGATTAATTGTTCCCAACCAAGGAATTTCTGATCTTGCTTTTCCAGTTATCCAACCAACTTTAATAGGTTCAGAACAAATATTTGAAGAAAGTTGGTCGATAATCATATTATTGTCTCCTTTTGTTAAATATCCAGAATGATTCCATTTTGGATAGTAATTTTCTAAACCTAATTCGGGTATTGTAATACTTTTTTCCTCTATTATTCCATATTCTTCAATTGCATAAGTAAAATTACTGCCATTGGCAGATACTTCGACCCAGCACATGGCTCTATGAATAATTTGTGATCTATCATCTGAACCATATGGTTTATAGATGATGACATCACCAAAATCACCATATGATTTCCATCCGTTATTTGCCTCTGACCCTGCATAGGGGCCGCCATGGGGGGCTAAATCTTTTTTTGAATATACTTTTTGAACAAGGACCATGTCTCCAGCATCTATAGTTCCTAAACGACCAAATGGAGGATTTGGATGTTCCATACTTCCCGATTCAATAGCAACCATTGGAGCTGCAAGCCACTGTCCAGTATAGCTCCATAAAATAAGCAACACAATAAGTACTGCTATAAGTGCAACAGTAATGTCTCTGGCTATAGATATTAAGCCACTTTCTGTACGCCAGAATTTAAAAAATAACTTTTTTAAGTCCATTATAATCCTCAATGTAATTTCTTTTTTTTATATACTGCAACTTTAGTTTCTTTTCCGCATGTAGGGCAGATTTTTACATGTTTTTTAAACTGCTTTTTGCATCCCGGGCAACGATAAATCCATTTAAATCTTTTTTCAATTCCTTTTTGATTAATACCTTCAAATTTTACGCCAATTTTATTAGATATATTTTGAATAGAATAATCATCTGTTAGAATTACTACATCATACTCATTTATTAAGTCAATAGACAAAGCCAAAATCTCACAATCTGCTTTTGATAATCTTTTGTAATCTCCTGTTTCTTTAGATATTTTATCAATCTTATCTATAGATTCTTGTGAAGGGGAATAAATTTTTAAACCTTTTTCTTTCAAAAGCTCAAAAGCTCTGTAGTCTCTTCCGCCTTCATTAAATTCTTCTGAAACACCAACTGTTGTAATCATCTCATTTTCTTCTAAATTTATAGGCTTTCCAGAAAGAATTGCTGATGAATCAATTAAAAATATTTGTTTTTTCATTTTAATTTTGACAAAATATCTGAAATTTTTACAAGTTCTTGATTGCCACTTTTCATATCTCTTATTGTCACTGAATTATCTTTAAGTTCATCTGGACCTATAATTATTACCTTTTTTGCATTTTTAAAATTTGCATATTTTAAAGCTTTACCAACACCTCTTTTTTGTAAATCAAATTCCGCGCTAAATGAATTATTCCTCAACATTTGTACAATTTCAATTGATTTTTTTAATGTCTCATCGTTAATTGGAACTACAAAAACATCTATTTGTTTTTCAATAAATTTATAATTGTCAATTTCTAATGCAAGTATTGTCCTATCAAAACCTATTGCAAAGCCTGATGTTGGTATTTCTCTTCCACCAAATAATTTGACTAGCTCATAGATGCCACCACCACAAAGTTGTTTTTCTGCACCTAATTTAGGAGCATTTATCTCAAAAACTATACCGTTATAATAGTCAAGTCCTCTTACAATACTTATATCCATTTCGCATTCTTTGATAGAAAAACAATTAAAAATTAAATCAAATAATTTTTCCATTTTAGAAATTTCTTTTATTGATTCTTCATCATCTTTTAGAAAATTTGAAATAATATCTATATCAGATTTTTTTATTATTTCTATAAAAATATCAATTTTTTCTTTTGAAATACCAATTTTTTCTAAATATTTACATGTCTCTTCAAATTCTGATTTGTCAATTAGAGGTAAAAGATCTTTCCGATCATCTTTTGATATTTCTAATTTATCAAAAATTGCTTCTATTAAATTCAAATTACCTATCTTTAAAATAATATCTTTTAAACCAACATTTTTTAAAATATAGTACGACATAGAAATAAGTTCAGCTATAGCTTCACAGGAATCTGTTCCAATGAGTTCACAACCTGCTTGCATGAATTCTCTATATCTTCCTTTTTGAGGTCTATCATATCTGTAGCAATTACCAAAATAGAACAATTTTAAAGGTTTAGGTTCCATTTGAAGCTTTTCAACATAAAAACGTATTACAGGCGCAGTAAGCTCTGGTCTTAGTGCTAGTTCTCTTCCCCCTTTATCTGTAAAATTATAAATTTCATCAATTATTGATTCTCCAGACTTTACAGTAAAAAGTTCTAAGCTCTCAAAAGTAGGTGTTTGTATTTCTTCGTAACCATATTTTTCAAAGGTTTTTCTTATATTATTTTCAATGTTTTTACGTTTCACCATTTCTTTAGGAGTAAAATCTCTTGTTCCACGAGGTATCTTAAACACGTTTTTGTTGAATAAGAAGAATGTTTAATTATGTTTCTATCTTTAATTAATTTGTAAAATACATATATATGTTTAATACATTCTAGGAATCAGTGCCAATAAAAGAAATTCAAGCAAAATCCATACTTAGAAAGAACAAAAAAATTGAGTCGTGGTTTCTTACTTGCTGTGGAATGAATCTTTATCGGGGTTGCGAACATAATTGTTCTTACTGTGACGGACGATCAGAGAAATACCAAGTTGAAGGCGAATTTGGAAAAGATGTTTTTGTCAAAGTTAATGCAATTGAACTACTTAGAAAAGAATTGAATTTAAAACGAATAAAATTACTAAAGAAAGGCTTTGTTGGTTTGGGGGGTGGTGTTGGTGATAGTTACCAACCTGCAGAAAGTAAATATAAATTTACTAGAAAAACTCTAACTTTGCTCTATGAAAAAAACCTTCCAGTTCATATTTTAACAAAATCGATTCTTGTAAAAAGAGATATAGATATCCTAAAAAAAATAAACAAAAAAAGCAGGGCAATTGTAAGTTTTAGCTTTTCTTCTGCCGATGAAAAAATAAGTTCAATTTTTGAGCCAGGTGTTCCTTCACCTGAAGAAAGATTTCAAACTATTTCTAATTTTAAAAATGAAGGTATATGTTGTGGAATGTATTTAATGCCTGTAATACCATTTATTACAGACAAAAAAGATGTGATGAAAAAGACAATAGAAAAAGCAAGCGAGGTAGGTATAGATTTTATTATTTTTGGCGGAATGACTCTCAAAGAAGGTAGGCAGAAAGATTATTTTTACTCATGTCTCAAGAAATATAAACCAGAACTTCTTGTTGAATATAACAACCTTTATAAAGAAAACAAATGGGGTTCTGCAATACCACAATATTATCATTCTATACAGGTGGCTTTTAATTTACTTGCAAAATCTTATAAAATTCCTATGAGAATTCCGCCAGAGATATATACTGATATCTTGACCGAGAACGATCTTATTGTTGTTATTTTAGAACACATTGACTATATTTTAAAATCAAAAGGAAGAAAATCTCCATATGGCTTTGCAGCCTATTCAATATCAAAAATTTCAACGCCTTTATCCCAAATTAAAAATAGATTAAGAGAAATAAAGGGAGTCGGACCGACGACAGAAAAACTTATTTTAGAAATTCTAGAAACTAAAAGATCGGCTTATTATGAGAAATTACTATTCTATAAAATTTAAATTTATCAGATTATTTTTTATTACTATAAATATAATTCCTGCAATAAGCATTATTGAACAAATTGCTGCTGTGTAAGCAATTTCTGTTTGTACGCCAAAAATTGGATCGCTAGCAAATCTTTTTATCATGATCCCTATAAATGCCCAGATAAAAACAAGATTATAAGCAATGTCTTTTCTATTAAAAAGTCCAATTAATGCTACAATAGTGGCTACAAATAATATTAGGATAGTCCATGTACTTTCACTTATTCCAAATCCATCCCAACCTGTTTTTACAAGTACTGCTGTAATATTTGCAATGGTTGCGACAGTAATCCATCCAAGATAAACACTTATTGGAACATGTACACATAATTTTTCTTTGATGTCGACTTTTGATTTTCCTACATTTAATTTTAGATATATTGCAATAAGAGAAATCAACAAAAGAATCATTGAAAGAAGAGAAAGGATTATTTGTTCATAATGCCAAAGAAAAATCCATATAATGTTACCTATACTTGCCAAAATGAAAAATATCGAAATTTTCTGCAAAAAATTCATTTCAATTTTTTCTTTTTTAAATAAGTCTCTTGCTTGATAAATTCCAAATATAATAATAAGAACATATATTACTCCCCAAATAGCAAAAGTAATTGCAGATGGTACAAAAAGATTGGGAATGCTGTCTGATATATCTCCTGTATATTTTCCATTTATGGGTAGGATATTTGCAAGAGCATTAACAGTAATTGTTGCAAAAACAGCAATTAGATTTAAAATTTGAATAATCCATTTATTGGATCTATAAATATTCATCTAAACTCAACTCCTCACAATCTTGAATTACTTTTCGTATTATTAAATTTTTTAACTAATGCTAAACATCTTCATTAGTATATTTTCCATTTACAATTCTAAATATTTTTTCATGATTTTTATTTTGCAATTCTTTTGGTAGCAAAATATTTGGAAAATTTTGATATGCAACTGGCCTTAAAAATCTTTTAATTGATGTCATTCCTACTGAAGTTGTATGGGGTGCTGTTGTAGAAGGAAATGGCCCCCCATGATTCATTGCATTGCATACTTCAACCCCTGTTGGAACGCCATCTATAATCAATCTTCCTACTTTTTGAGTTAGCTTAGATATGATAGGTTTTGTTTCGCCATATTCGCTTTTTTCTAAATAAATCGTTGCAGTTAATTGACCTTCAAGCTTTTCTATAATTTCAATATACTCTTCTAATTTTTTACAAGTAATAAAAACTACCACTGGCCCAAAGTGTTCTTTTTGAAGTTTATCATTTTTCAAAAAAATAGTTGAATCGACCATCATTAAAGTGTTTTCAAAACTAGTTTCATTTTTAGTAACATTTCCTCCAGTGATTAGTTTAATACCTTGTATATTTATTGTTTTTTCAACCCTTTTCTCCAGACCTTTTACTATGTTTTTACTAAGAAGAGGCTGACTTTCTTTTTTCTGCATTAAATCCGAAATTTTATCAATCATTTTTTTTGTAGGGAAAAAATCTGGTACAATTATAATTCCTGGTTTTGTACAAAATTGTCCTGAGCTAAGGGTGATAGAATTAAATAAATTTTCAGATATTTCATCAATTCTGTTTTTTATCGCCTCTTTTGTTATAAAAACTGGATTTATGCTTCCCATCTCAGCATAAAAAGGTACTGGCTTTGGTCTTGATGCTGCAATTAAGAATAAGGATTTGCCAGCCGATACAGAACCCGTAAAACCAACTGCTTGTACTTTTGGATGCCTAACAAGTTCTTCACCAACTGAATTGCTAGTTCCATGAACTAATGAGAAAAAACCTTTTGGAAATTGACACTTTTCAATAGCTTTGTAGGTTGCACGGGCAAACAATTCCGCGGTTTGAGGATGTGATGGATTACTTTTAACGATAACAGGGCATCCAACAGCCCATGCAGATGCACTGTCACCTCCGCATACTCCAAATGCAAATGGAAAGTTTATGGCTTCAAATACAACTACAGGTCCAATTGGAACTAGCATTCTTCGCACGTCAGGTTTTGAATTTGGCTTTCTATTTGTATTTGCAGTATCAATTATTGCTTCAACATAAAACCCCTCTTTAATGTACTCTGAAAATAATTTTAATTGATTGCATGTTCTACTTCTCTCAGACAATAATCTTTGTTTACCCAATGAAGTTTCCCAATCCGCAGTTTTAACTAAATCGTAAATATTTTCAATTTCATTAGAAAGTGTGATAAGAAAATCAGCTAACTTTTCTTTAGAATACTTTTTTGTTTTCTTAAAAGCAATTTCGGCAAAATTTAATGATTCATTAATTTCATCTTTTGTTGCTTCAAAGAATTTGACATTGGCCAATTCTTGAGTCCTTGGATTGATACTATTAAAATAATTTTTTCCTTTTTTACTAGTTTTTCCAGCAATAAAATTAGCTCCAATTATTTTACTCATTGAATCCTCCAAAATTAGAAGCAAAAACATTTTATTAAGATTTATCAAAATCCTTTTTATATAGGCTATATAAGTGAATATAGTTTACTTGTATAAGATTTATTTGCGTTAAGTTGCTTTTATTTTTGAATGGCGGAAAAGGAGATTCCTAATAGTTGTCCTGATTGTGGTGCAGATATAATATCAGGTAAGAAATATTGTGTAAGATGCGGAATGAGCATCGTAAGATATTTACAAGATGATAATAGATTTGATAACCAATATCCTAATACAAATAATATATCAGATAATTTTTCAAAAAACAAATTGATGGATAATAATCGCCAAGATGATTTAAGAATTGAAAATAAAAAACAATCAAAAAAAGGTACAGAATTTAAATTTCCTCTACATAGAATTGGATTTGTAGCTATTATTGCAATTGTCGCAATAATATCTCTATTAAGTTTCAATATAATATACTCTAGTGTTGTTTCTGTATCTGACAACACAGCCAGTTTAAAAGATTTGTTAACTGGGGAAAAACCCAACGAATCTGGTGTATATTCCGAAACTTTTGATGGCAAATGGTTTTTTTGTAAAAAAATGATACAAAATCCACCTTCCTCTTATTCCGACGAAATGATTGGCGAGATATGGTATTTTAATTCTGATTCTATATTAAAAATATCTCATGTTATATATGATTTTGAAGATATGATAAAATTTAATGAGGGGTTTTATGAAAAAGTAACCCCTGCAATAACTAATGACATCTGTAATTGGAATATAGAAGAAGATAAACTTTTTATTAAGGACGAATCAAAATCATCAGATAGTATTGGAAATATTAATGAAATAGATTATTGGTCATATGAATTTAAAGACGATAATTCTATATTGCGATTGGATGCACATATAGGATTCAGCAAACCTATTAAAATAGAACTTCAAAGAGAATCAAATTCTAATGTTTTACCAGCATCCTGATTATTTAGAAATTTTAAACGATTCCAGGGTCATAGCTTTCTTCTTCATCAAGATCTTCATTATCTTTTGCGAGTTTGCAATTTTCACAAACTCCTTCAAATTCTTCTTCAGGGTAGAGTTCATTACCACATATCCTACAATACTTTGTCATACTAATTTGGTATTTATTTAGCTATTTAGAATCTTCTCTTGGATTCTTTGTAATTTTATTGATTTTTCCTTAAAAAACGTCAATAAATTTTATCAATCTACATTAGTGATTATTTAAGAAATTAGGAGTTAATAAAATGCCACCAAAAAAAAGAAAAAAATCTGTAAATGAGGAAGATTATGATTCAAAAGAATTGGAAGAACTTGGCATATTTGAAGATGAAGATGACGAGGAATATGACGAACGCGAAGCTTGGAGAGATGTAGGCTAAAAACCAAAAATTACCAATAATTAATCGATTTTAGACGAGTCCAAAACTGTTTTGAAAAGGTGTATTTTTTGTATGATACGATTAATAAAAAATTAAAAAAAATATATTCAAAAATTCCAAAAATTAATTGTCATCACTGTCATTTTTGTTGTGGCCCAATTGTTTGGTTTGAACCAGAGAAGATAGTTATTGAAGATTATATGCGAAAAAATAAAATCAAAAAAGTTGTGTGGACTTTAGATGAATTCAAAAAAAATGATATGAAATGTCCCTATCTTTTTAATGATAGGTGCGTCATATATGATGTAAGACCTATTATTTGTAGACTTTTTGGCGTAATACAAGAATTAAAATGTGAATTATGTGATGATGTGAAATTACTGACAAATAATGAGTTGGATAGCATTAAAAAAGAATTTTTAGATCTTATAAAAGAGACCAACGGCTTGGATATGTTTTATGGAACTCACAAGATTGAAATGAGGTGATTTAATGAAAATAAAACCAGGAATGGATGATTTTTGCCTTAATTGTATGGAATGGAGAGAATACGATTCCAATGGTAGATGCAAGGTTTGTAAACACATAATTCACAAATTAAAATCAAATGATCAAATGGGATATAATGAGTATAATAAAGATTTAATAAAATATGACTTAGAGGATAGTGAGTTTGAAAATGATCTATAGAAATTATTATTAAAAACATTTTGTTAATTGGTCGTTATGATTATTAGGTCAGCCTCAGCAATTCCTCTAGTTTTAAAATTAAAAGAACCGTTTTCTATTGCAAATGAAACTGTAGACTATGGTGAAAATGTCTTTTTTAAGTTAGAAACAGATGAGGATATTATAGGTTGGGGTTGTGCAACACCAGATACAGTGACTTCTGAAACCAAAGAATCTGTTGTTAAAAATTTCGATAATATTAAAGATTTGATAATTGGTATGGACCCATTAAAAATACATAACATAAACGACATAATAGATGAAAAAATTATTGGAAACCCCTCCCTAAAATCCGGATTAAATATGGCTTTTTACGACATACTTGGAAAAAAAGCGGGGCTACCTCTATATAAAATTCTTGGAGGGTATAGAGATAAAATAGAAACGTCTGTAACTGTTGGTATTAACCCCGTAGATGTAATGGTTCAAAAATCAAAGGAATTTGTTTCACAAGGATTTAATTGCCTAAAAGTCAAATGCGGAATGGATCCTGATCATGATATAGATGCAGTTCTTGCTATACGGGCTGCAGTTGGAAATAACGTAAAAATTCGTTTGGATGCAAATGAAGGATATACTTTAGAAAAAGCATTAAGAGTTATTGAAACTCTTGAAAAACTAGGTGCAGATATCGAAATGCTTGAACAGCCAACACCAGCAAAGTATCTTTATGCTTTAAAAGAAGTAACTGCACAATGTCCTGTTCCTATAATGGCTGATGAAACTGCCCTGACTCTGAGGGATAGTTTAAAATTGGTAAAAATGGAAATTGCAGATATGATTAATATTAAGCTTATGAAAATAGGCGGTATCACAAATGCGATTAAAGCCAATGTTTTTGCAGAAATTGCAGGGATTCCAGTGATGATAGGCTGTATGAATGAATCTATGGGCGCTATGGCTGCTGGAGTCCATTTTGCTTGTGCATTTAAAAATGTTCAATATGCTGATTTGGATTCTGCACTAGATTTTGAGAGCGATATTGTAAAAGGTGGTGCTAGATATGAGGAGGGATATGTCATTCCGTCTAATAAACCAGGACTTGGTATTGAGGTTGATTTGTAATTGATCAAGAAATATAATGAAATATTCAAAGATATTCCTTCTTATAGTCGTTTTTTAAAAGTTAGCGAAATTGATAAGTTATTTGATTTAATTTCAAATATAAAAGATGTTAGAAAAGAAATTATTGGATATTCTCTTGAAAATGAACCACTTGTTATGCTTGAGATTGGAAGTGGTAAAAAGACTGCTTTAATCATAGGAGTTCCCCATAGTGATGAGCCCCTTGGAAGTTTGGTTATAACATTTTTTGCACGATGGCTAGCAACACATCCTGAGGCAGGTTGTTTTGGTTGGAGATGGCTATTTATACCTATACTTGAAAGACGTGGTATGCGACTTAATGAAGGATGGTTCAATATGCCAAACTCTTTTGCGGCTCTTGCCAAATCTAATTTTAGAGAGCCAACCGAAGACCAATATGAATGGACTTTTCCAATACAGTATGATGATTATGAGTGGAATAAATCAAGACCAGAAACTCTTGCAATAAAAAATATACTGGAAAGAGAAAGACCAGACCTTTTATGTAATCTACATCATTGCGGTTTTCATAATGCATATTTCTATTTAAGTGAAGATTTTCCAGAGATTTATTTGGACTTAAGAAAACTTTCAACGGAGCTTAGATTACCATTTTCAGATAATGCTCCTGATGTTCCATTTGGAAAAATGTTTTCTCCAGGATTTTATCAAATGTATGGGTTAAAAGATTATTTAGACTATTACACTCAAAAAGACCCTTCAATTTTATCAACAATAAAAAGAGGAGCATGTAGTGATGAGTGGTATCAAAAACAGATAGGTGGTTTTAGTTTTAATTGTGAAGTACCATTATATTTATCTTCAAAACTACAGGATAAAAAACAATCTGATAAAAATTTTAAAAGTATTATTGAAGCAAGATACAAAAGGAAAAAAAACATTGTAAAATATTCAATAAAACTAATCAATAAAATAAAAGATTTTTCAGACTTGGCAGATCCTCTACTTTTAGATGTTGCTGAAAAACATATTAAAAATGCACAAATAGCACTAGATCATGAAAAAAAATCAATTGAAAAAACTGAAAACCGACTTGCCACAAATTCTGAGGTTTTTGAAAATGAAGTTTTAACAGATCTTTTTGATCTTTTCTTTTTAGGTCAAATATGGAGAGTTGCTGAAAGTATATGTATTAAAGGTGGTGCTCCTTTGATTTGTCAATTGATGGATTCAATTGATATCGAAATTAAACAACTTGGAAAAAGTATTGAGGAAAGAGGATCCTTTTATCAACTTCCAATTAGAAATTCGGTTAAAATGCAACTTGGAAGCATATTGGTGATTGCCGAAGCCTTGAAAAATAGGCTTTAAAATAATTTTTATTCAAATGAAACCATACAAAAGTATATGAATACATTCTGGATGCCTTTTTGAAAATTATGAACTTTCCAACAATACGAAAAATTACAATAAATGATTTGAATTCAATAGTAGAGATGGAAAGAAAATGTTTTGATAAAAACACTGCATATAACCAGAGACAACTAAAATATCTAATTACAAAAGCAAATAGCAATTGCTTGGCTGAAACACATCAAGAGACTATTAGAGGTTTTATTATTGTTTTATTAAAAAGAGGAACAAGTGTTGCAGGAATTGAAACGTTAAATGTTGACCCTAATTTTAGAGGTCAGGGTGTGGGAAAAAATCTACTAAATGCAACTGAAACTAATCTTTTTACAAAAGGAATAGAAAAGATAAGATTAGAAGTTTCTGTTGGAAATGTCGCTGCAATTAAGCTTTACGAAAAATCAGGATTTTTAAAAATTAACTATCTAAAAGATTTTTATTATAACTATCATTTTGGTACCCGCGATGCGTTTAGAATGGTAAAAAACCTAGTTACTTGATATATATTTCTGGATTTTTTATTGTTTCCCATTTTTCATTTTTCATTATGCAATAGCCAGTTGTGTACTCACTCAATATTTTTAGTATATCGTTTCTAAGATTTTTTGGTATGGTCTGAGGATCACATGTATGTTTGTTTATATGTATCTTTTCAACATGGTCAACTGGAGAGATTTTTTTAATCTTACTTTTTTCCCCTAGAAGATAGAACGATTGATCTTTTTCATCTTGATCGAGACGAAGATTCGAAGGACTGACTCTTTCATAAAAAGAGTTGATGTGTTCTTTTTTAAAATTCATTATCTCAGGATTTGACCTGTTTGCAAGTAAAAACAATAAAACCCCCATACATTTTGAACATTTCCCGCAGGGGGCAAGTTCTTTTCCTTCAAAATGACATGAATGACATGATCTTTGATATTTTGCTAAATCTGGATATCTTTGAACAAGAATTTTTTCAACTATCAAACCTGAGACATTTCTAACTGCAGACCATTGTTTTAGCCCAGGAATCCTTTTTGCATACCAGTTATTCATAACTTTATCAAAATCTTGGTGTTGATCATATATTCCATAATAATGATTGATGCCTTTGTATTCAGGTTTTGATCTTAAATCATCAAATTCAGATCCAATTAATAGATTTCCAATTCTGTTTTCTACAAACAATGGTAAAAGCGAAAAAACATAATATGGAAAAATGCATAATCTTATGGGATATGTATCGGCCCATAATTTTCTATGATCTGATCTTATAAAAAATAAATTATCAAGCATAAAATTATAGAATCGATCAACATTTGTCCAAACGCGTCTAGTATTTGAATCGATTTTCTTATGGTATTTATATGCGGAAAGCGCTGTTCTCCAATGTCCGCCACTTTCATTTATATAATAAGGATAGACCTTACGTCCAATTTCCTTTAATAATCCATATGTAAGTAAACTTTCTTTTCCCCCGCTTGAAAGAATACCACATTTATTATTATCAACTTTTTGTGATAAATTAAAATCTTCTATTATATTTTTAGGTTCGAAGACTGATTTTGGCTTAGCATCACTGGGTTTTATTAAATCTTCATTGGGTAGATATTTTTGAGAAATATATTTAGTTCTTCTTCTCAGAATTTTGTTAACAAAAATATCTCTACTAAATACTAAATTTAATCTATTCAGTAAATCTAAATCAGATTTGCTAATAGGAAAATTAAGCAAAAATCTTTTTGAAAATAAACCATAATTAAGAAGTGGCATAACAAATGCCAACTTTATTATTGGTAGATGCTCTTTATTAATATCATTATCATATTTTAGTTCTATTATAAAATTTGCATTTTTACCATTGATTTTATTTAGAGTAATCTTAGATTTTATAGAAGATTTATTTATTATTGGCTCTTCTAAATTAATAGATGAAAAACACATCATATTATTTTCATCGACCATTAATTTCCTCCATAAAATCCACGAGTTTTCCTACACCATCTCCAATTGGGTCTACAACAGGAACTTTGAATTTCATTTCATATGATGATTTGTGTTTTTTTATTCCTTCTTGATTTAATCCTTCTCTGTTTAAACCCACTCCCAACAATTTCTTTTCTGTAAGAAGCTCAGCAATTTTAACAACTCTTTCTGGGTTAGGCATTGGGTATTCTGGAAATCCATCAAGATATGGTCTGCCAGGTGCATCGACGAGTATGTAACCATCTATATTACCTGCTGCAAGTATTTCAAATCCGCCTGGGAAGAATGGATGAACAAGGCTTCCTTGCCCCTCAATAATTATATATTCTGGCTTTAAATCATTCCAAGAGTCGATTATTGCTCCTTCAATTCCTCCTGCTACAAAATCATTAATTATTGCATCAAGAACAATACCGTGTGGCCAACCTTGCATCCAGCCTGTTTGACCCGTATAAATCATGTCTGAACTAGTGCCTCTTTTATTTAACTCTTCATTAATCATAACTGCAATAGTACGCTTTCCTATTGCAGAATCAGTTCCAAGTAAGGCAATTCTTTTTGATTTAACATTTTTTATATCGCCAGTATAAAATCTTTTATGGTCACGAAAAATTTTTCTCACATCTGTTACAAAACATTTGTGTTTCTTTGCAAGTTTTATAAATACTGGATCATCTGATATAAACTGATGTAGGCCTGAAACAATATTTAGCCCTTTTTTTAATGCCCAAGAAACTGCTTTTTCATATCCCTCAGGCAAAACCCCACCTTCTGATACTGCACCAATGATGAAGGTGTTTGCATTGGTTTTTATTAATGCTTCTTCAAGATTGTTGTAAAGGGGTATATCTCTTTTTATGCCATCTAGTATCTCTCCTGCATCCCCTTCTTTAATTGTAGTATCCACTATGCAAGCAACATCAAATCTTTTACTATATCTTACAAGTCCATGTGCGGTTTTACCATCTGCACAATTAAAAAGACGGTCTGCATAAACAATAGCTCTATTTTTCAACTTAAACTCCTCTCATTTAATTTATATGAAAAACAAATCATTTTCTCCCAGTTAATACTACAACATATCTGTCATTTGGCAAAGTTTCCTTTTTATGCTTATCTAATAGAGCTATAAGTCCTGCAGTTGAAGCTGGAAGGACACTCAAACCTTCTTTTTCTCTAAGCATTTTAGAAAAAGATAACATATTTTTATCACTTGAATATGATGCCCACCCCCCAGAAGAACGAATTGCTTCAAGTGCGTAATCTCCATCAATTGATCTCCAATTAATTAATGGCTCATTTATTGCTGTTTCATGTATCTTTTCAGGCGATAAATCCTCGCATGTTTTTAAGTTTTTTAAATAGGCCTGAATAATAGGATTTTTTCCATAGGATGAGCCTGCTATAATTCTTGGGATCTTTGAAGTTTTCCCCCTCCTGTATAGACTAACAAATCCTTTAGATACTCCTGCAAGTGTTGTACCATTTGAAACAGGCAAAGCTACTGCAGCAGGTGCATCGCGCAATTCATCATAAATCTCATAGGCAATCTCTCCGTATGCCTTTAATTGAGTCATTGTGTTATCTCCGCCAGCATTTGCATCATAATATTCTTTTGTATCTGCAGCTTCTTGGGAGACAGTAACTGCGTTTTCGTAATCTCCTGCCACACGAACGATTACAGCACCATTATCTTCTAATTCTTTAATTCGACTTGTATGATATTTCTCTGGTATGTATATGATACATTTCAATCCTGCAATTGATGCTGCGAGAGACATGGCAGCGCCATAATTGCCACAGGTTGCAACAGTTATGGAATCATATCCCCTCCTCAAAGCGTCCATTACTTGTGCAAAAGCAATGCGATCTTTTTGTGTGCCTGTTGGTGTAGTCCCTTCAAATTTTAAAAAGATTTGACGCAGTCCAAATTCTCTTTCTATATTCCTTGCTCTTGTTAAATTAGTGTCTCCGATTTCAGAATCAATTATGTCTTCAAAAGCTTCTAATCTATCTTCAAGAGAATAATTTTTATCTGCAGCAATTTTTTTCTGTATTTCTAACTCAGGTGCTATTATTGGAAATTGTGGTTTTGCTCCGTCTAATAAGTTTGATATACCGTTAGATTTCGTATCTTCATTATTTTTATTTTCTTCTTTTTTTTCAGAAGAATTTTGTTCTTTCAAGTCAGAAATCATATAATTTGCAAATTATGAATCAATAATGGTATTAATATTTTTATTTCCCCTTTCTAAAACCATTTAAAAGATTAAAATGTCTTTTATACCAAGGTTTTGAATAAGGCTTTAAATCCTCACTAACGTGTCTTATATCTTCTATTGAATAAAATGCTTTAGGATTATATTTTTTTACAATTTCTACTAAATCTGATATACATTGGCGATTTATTACTGAAAAAATGATTTTCACTCTCCCTTTATCTCCTTCCGCATCCACAACAGTTGTACCAAAACCAGATTTTTTCAACTCACTAACAAGCTTATTTGCATTTTGTCGCGTAATTATCCTGATACCAACTGTCCCCAAAGACAATTTCTCATCAATTGTTATTCCAACAAGATTGCCCATTGCAAAACCACCCGCATAGAAAAAATAATAGTATACATTTGTAAAGTTCTGCATTATCTGAGCTACTGCAAAAATCCAAATAAGTATTTCAAAAAAACCAACAATAGGTGCTAGGTATTTTATCCCCTTTGAAACAAAAATAATTCTGATTGTTCCAAGACTAACATCACAAACTCGAGCAATAAAAATTAACATTGGTAAAATAACCAAAGAATAAAAATCAAAATTAACAAAGCTTATCGCATCTGCCATATTTCCAAGTTGAATCTGAATATATTAGTTGCGTATTAAATTTATTCAAATTTTTTTAACTAAATATTTGCCGCCTCAGATTTTGTTATATATCTGAATTTTGATTCCGTTATTGTGAAAATTGATAATATCAATAAAAAGATACTTTATTTACTTCAAAAAGACGCAAGAATAACTTATAAGGATATTGCAATAGAGCTTAAACGTTCAGAAACAACAATTAGAGATAGGATTAGGGCTATGGAGAGAATAGGCATTATACAAGGTTATACTGCCCTAGTGGATAAAACAGCATTGGGTCTGAATTTTTTTGCTATAATTCTTGCAAATCCTAACTTTTCTGCAGATTTGGACGATATAACTGAAAAAATTAAAAAAGTAAAAAATGTACTTCGAGTTTATCAAATTTCAGGTGATCAACGCTTAGCAATTTTTATGGTTACTCCTACTTATAAAGATTTAAAAGAGAGTATTAAGAAAGAATTAATTCCTTTAGGTTTAAAAGATGAAGAAATAATAACTGTACTTGAAGCAGATAGAGAGTTTATTTCGCCTTTAGAGTTTCCTTAGATTTTTAAAAGAGCGGATCTGCCTGGATTTGAACCAAATTTTAAATTAAATCAATACACCATAATTATTAAAATAGTTAAATTTGTATGGGTATATTTAAAAATAAAGGTGAATCAATGAAAAAAACTCCAGTAAAAGACATTGAACTCAAAGAAAAAATGACTACTAATGAATTAATCGAGGAATTAAAGAAATCTGGAGGCTTTTCAGTAAAAAATCTAGCTTCAGGTGTCAATATTCTTGAAAATATGATTAAAGATAAAAATTGTACAAAATTTTTGTCGTTTCCTGCTTGTATTTGCTCAACTGGAACAAGAGGTTTGATAAAAGAGCTGGCAAAAAGAAAACTTGTCAATACAATAATTACCACATGCGGAACACTTGATCATGACCTTGCAAGAATATGGAGAGATTATTATCATGGTTCTTTTATGGCTGATGATAAAAAATTGCACCAAGAAGGTGTTATGAGGCTTGGAAATATTTTCATTCCAATTGAATGCTATGGTCCAATACTAGAAGAAAAGATGCAACCAATTCTTAATGATATCTGCAAAGATCAAAAGAAATGGTCTACAAAAGACATAATTTGGGAATTTGGTAAAAAGATAAAAAACGAAAAAAATGCAGAAGAATCAATTATATATTGGTCTTGGAAGAATCAAATTCCCATATATGTTCCTGGAATAACTGATGGAGCATTTGGTTCTCAACTGTGGATGTATTATCAAAATAATAGAGATTTTACTATTGATTTATTCAAAGATGAACAAGAATTATCAGACATAGTTTTTAATTCCAAAAAAACTGGGGCTTTAATACTTGGTGGAGGAATATCTAAACATCATACTATCTGGTGGAATCAATTCAAAGATGGACTTGATTATGCAGTATATGTTACAACAGCTGTTGAATATGATGGTTCATTGTCGGGTGCTAAAACCCATGAAGCAATATCTTGGGGAAAAATAACTGAAAAAGCTGATAATGTAAATATTGAAGGCGATATAACCTTAATTTTGCCCATTATGATATCTGCTCTTTTAGAAAGAATGGAAAAATAGTAAATTAAGAAGTTTCTTCTGATTTATTGTCTTCTTTTTTTTCTTCTCTTGGTTTCTGCGGACTCTTTCCTTTAAATTCAGTGTAACCACATTTGCCACAACTGTTTCTATCTTTATGTTGGGCAAGAAATACTCCATCTCCACATTTTGGGCATACATTTCTTGATCTGACAATTTTGTTCCCTTCAACCTTAAAAATCTCTCTTTTTTTCATGTTTATTCCTTCTTTTGCTCTTCAGCAGGTTTTTCTTCTTTTACTTGCTTTTCTGGCTTAGTTTCTTCATTTGATTGTTTTTCGCTAGGTTTCTCATCTTTTAGTTTTTCCTCACTTTGCTTTGGTTCTTCGTCAGTTTTTTTGTCTTTTGTATCATCAGTTGTGGGCTCAGCAGGCTTTTCTTCTTTTACTTGCTCCTCAGGCTTATTAGCCTCTTTTCCAGATTTCTCTTTGCTAGGTTCTTCTTTTGGTTTTTCTTGTTTCTTTTCTCCTTCAAATGCATTGTTTCTTTTTAGAATGTGTTCTTCTTCGCAATTTTTTGCTTCTTTTAAGGAACTATAGATTTTTGCATATCCTGTTGTTTCAGCAGCACCAAAATTAGACTCCATAAAATTAATAATAATGTTTTCTTTTTTTACTGATAATTTATCTGCTAGTTCACTTTTTACAAGTTCTCTTTTAGGTGTTTTTTCTTCAGTATGTAAAATCTTGAAGTGAACCTCGGTCCTTTTTAATAAAGGATTTTCAGTTTTTGATTGAATTTCTATTTCCATAGCCATCACATTTTATTTAATATTTCTTCTACTTTAGCTTTATGAACTTGATTTGCTTTTACTAATAGAACCCCCTTATCTGGCAATCCATATATTACTGTTGCGTATGTGGGGGCTAAATAAATAGCCACAAGAGATGCCAAATCCTCTTCCCCATCAACTTCAATTCGATATTTTTTTTCAGACATGTTTTTTATAGATTTGTCAATGGCATCCCATAGTCCATCTGTTATTGCTCCAGCAGGATTTTTAACCTTGACTATTTTTTCTCCGAAATTTTTAATTTTATCCATCATTTCTTTTTCATATTTTTTTCTTTCTAATATAAAATCAACTACGCAGATTGAGGGCTCAATATCATTTTTTAAAAGAGTATATGTAACCATATCTCCTATGGAAATTATATATTTTTCATCCTTTAATAATTTTAAAAGAGTTTTTTCATCGACCAATTTTCCAATAGGTTCTTTTAATTTTTCCCTAAGATTTTCAGGCAAAACCCTCATTACTACCTTACCTTAAGAGCATACTTGCCAGGTTTTTTAATATTCATTTTTTTGGCAATTTGAGATTTAGATGGGTTTCTTATAATAACATAACCTGTCCATCTTTTTACAGTTTGTTCTGAGCATAGTGGGCAACGATCTTTTTCTGTTAGCAAATGACAATTTTTGCAAGCCTTCAGATCCTTCATTTCTTACCCTTCTTCTTAGCTTTTGTATCTTTTTTTTGTTCATCATCTTTTTCGTAAATCCATTCATGAGAACCTAATGCAGGCTGTCTCATTGTAAGACCTATTTTGCTTTCTCTAGCAGCAAGCTCATTTAAACTTATTGCAACAATTCTAGCTCTTACCGAATCTCCTACTTTCAAAGTCCTTTTATTTTCTTTTCCAATAATTCTTTCATTTTCTGCATCAACATCAACATAGTCATTCATAATTTGACTCATATGAATTAATGCATCTAGCGGCCCTATGTGACAAAACGCTCCAAATTCCACTATTTCACATACGACAGCATCTATAACCTCCTGCATGATTGGATTAAAAATAAGCGCATCAAACTTTACCTTTTGATACATTCCTCCATCGCCATGTATTACAATTCCTTCTCCAATAGCTTTGATATTATCAACAACTAAGATGAGGCCATATTTTCTTCTTATTGTACCTTCAAATGTTTGTTGAACTATTTCATTAACAGCATCGCCTAAGTCATCTCCAAATCTTTCTGGAGGAACTCGAACTGTATCATCAAGTTGAACAAGACCATACATACTATCACTCTAATAAATGAAAACTCTCCTGAAATAAGCTTCTTGCTTATATTCTTTTTGAGTGCTAAATATAATTAAAGCATAAGAAATTTTTTATTATTATAAACCAAGGAGAAGATTTATAAAACACACTCTATTCCACTTCTTATTGTTCACAACTAATTAATCTTAATTTAAGGAGAATTTCGAAATGGTAGAATTCAAAGTAGTAATAAATGATACAAAAAGCGGAAAGTCACATAATGTCGTTATTAGTGGCCATCATGCAAATTCGCTAATTGGTAAGAAAATAAATGATGAAGTTGATGGTATATTTGTTTCTCTTCCAGGTTATAAATTGAAAATTACGGGCGGGACTGATAAAGATGGTTTTCCAATGAGAAAGGATTTATCTGGATCTGTTAGAAGAAAACTTCTTTTAAGTGAAAGTTTAGGATTTAAACCAAAAGATTATCCTGGTAAAAGGATGAAAAAATCTGTACGAGGGAATACTATAAACCAGGATATTGTACAGGTCAATATGATGGTTGTAAAACACAGCTCAAAACCAATTGAAGATATAATTAAAAAAGAAGAAAAACAAGAAGAGAAAAAAGAAGGAGAACAAAATAAAGAGGAGAAGAAATGAGTTTTCCAAAACCTCCTGAGATAAATATTGGAATGATTGGCCATGTTGATCATGGTAAAACCACTCTTACCCAGCGATTAACAGGTAAATGGACAGATGAGCACTCTGAAGAACTAAAGAGGGGCATATCAATTCGTCTTGGTTATGCTGATGCAGCATTTTACAAATGCCCTGTATGCGATGAACCTAAATGTTACACAACAAAAAAGAAATGTGATCATTGTGGGACTCCTTGTTTGTTGCAAAGGGTGGTTTCGTTTGTTGATGCTCCAGGTCACGAAACTTTGATGGCCACAATGCTTTCTGGAGCAGCTATAATGGATGGGGCAGTACTTGTTATTGCTGCAAATGAAAAATGTCCACAGCCCCAAACAAAAGAGCATCTTATGGCTCTTGAGATATCCGGTACAAAAAATATAGTTATAATTCAAAATAAGATTGATCTTGTTTCTGAAAAAGATGCTGTAAATAATTATGAACAAATCAAAAAATTTATAAAAGGCACATGTGCAGAAAATGCACCAATAATACCTGTTAGTGCACATCATGATACTAATATAGATGTATTAATAAAAACAATCCAGGATTATATTCCTACACCTGAGAGAGATCAAGAAAAAACCCCCCTCATGTTTATAGCAAGAAGTTTTGATATAAACAAACCAGGGTTAAGACCTAATGAGTTAAAAGGTGGAGTAGTTGGGGGTTCTATTATTCAGGGTGTTTTAAAGGTTGGAGACGATATAGAGATATGTCCTGGACGTAAGGTAGAAATAGAGGGGAGAGAAAAGCTTGAGCCGATTGTTACAAAAATAAACTCCTTTTTTTCAGGTGGAAAATCTGTAGAAACTGCAAATCCTGGAGGTCTTCTTGCTATAGGAACAGAACTAGACCCATCAAGAGTAAAATCTGACTCTTTCTCTGGCAGACTAATAGGCAAACCCGGTCAATTACCACCGGTCTTAAATAGCCTTATTCTAAATATGAATTTATTAAAAAGGGTAGTGGGAACAATAGACGAAAAAAATGTAGAACCTTTAAGAACAAATGAACCTCTAATGCTTACTGTGGGCACTGCAACTACTGTTGGTATTATATCAGAATTAAAAGGAGATGATAAAGTTAAAGTAAATCTCAAACTACACGTTTGCGCTCAGGAAGGACAGCGTATTGCTGTTAGCAGAAGAATTGAAGGAAAATGGCATCTAATAGGTTACGGTGAAATAGAATACGAAAAATAGTAATAATTGACACAAGCGCTATTTTATCTCTTTTTGAATTTTCAATCGATTTAGAATCTGAGCTGACACGTCTTTTAGGTTCCTTTCAGATTTTGGTTCCAACAACTGTGGTAAAAGAATTAGAAAAACTGGCTGTTTCAAAAAAAGGTAAAGAAAACAAATCCAAGGCTGCCCTAAAGTTTATTGCAAGATATGAAAAAATAAATACTTCAGGGGGATATGCCGACGATTCAATATTAGGCATTGCCAAAAACAAAAATGCAATTGTACTTACAAATGATAAAGAGCTAAAAAATAGATTAAAAAAAGAGTCGTTAAAAGTTATTTTTCTTAGAAAAAAACAAAAATTATCTATAGATTAATTTTAAATTAAATATTAACCAAATTTTAGTGATAAAAAGAAAAGATTAACTCCCATTTTTTCAATTTCTTCCAGATATTCATCACCTAAAATCTTTTTAAAATCTTCAATAAACATTTTGTCTTTTAAATCATTTTGAATAGTTTTGATGATGTCCCTATATGCCTTTCCAAGTTTGTAAGCGTCAAAATCATCTATATCTGAATCAATTTCAAACGCATTAACTCCCTTATTATGCATCGATGAATTCACACTGATAAATTTAAGAACATCATGTTTTTTAGACAGATTAGAGACTACCGTGGTAACTTTTTCAGTAGCTTTTTCTACATGCATTCTCATTTTTAAAGCCCCTATAAGAGCTTCAAATATTTTTTGTGTTAAATTCAACTCTTGACGTTTAATGTTATTTTCTATTTTGTTCAGGTCAACTCCTATTCTAATGAGATGATTGATCCTTTCTTCTCCTAATTTTTCTTTTAATGTGGATAAAAAAGATTTTTCTTGATTCCAATTTATTGAATTTATAATGTTGTTTATTATGGCTGTTAGAGCTTTTGCAATCTCATCTTGTGAAATTTCATCAATTTCAGGGTTAATACTAAACGAAACATATTTTTTTTCATTTTGTTCATTACTAAAATTAACATAACTAAGAAAATCATATTTTTCTTGTAAATCTAAAAATAATTTGTTAATTAATTGAATTGGCTTAACTTCTAACTCTTTTTTACTTAATATACTAATTAACGAATTGATGAAAGGCTCAATAATATCTATATTTCTAATTGATATAATATAAAAATCCTTTTCTTCTTTTCTTTCAACTATGTATTCGGTTTGTTTGTAGTTTAGTCCCATTAAAAAATCGTAAATTTTAGGGTCGTTTTTGAGCGGTAAAGCGTCCCTTATTTCCCTGATAAAAAAGTAATCTGCTTTTTCACCAATGGCTTTTGTTGATAAATCAACGATTTCGATAATGCTATTAACGATATTTTCGCTGTCAATGGTATTAATATTTGGATTTATGGAAACTTGATTTAAAGTTTCAGAAAAGCGAGAATAGTTTATGGTAACATTATCTAGAAAATTATATTTTATTCTTAGTTTATCTGTAACATTTTTTAAGGTTTTATATCCTGTATCCTTTGAAGTTCTTCTTGATATAATATCAATAAGAGCTTCAATTGTATATTTTATTAGTTTGTCATTTTGCGGATTATCCATATTTCATCCAGTTTAATATTTTGTTAGAATTTTTTGTTATATTATTTTGTAATTAAAAGAGGGATATAAGAATTATGCCATGTTTATTAAAAATCGTAGAAAGATTTTATAAATATAGCAACATTCAGATTTTCCATCATGTCGGAGTGGCTCAGCTTGGTTAGAGCGCCTGACTCATAAGTAAAGCTAAAAGGTTCGTAATTTTAGCAAGGCGCTAAGATATCAGGAGGTCGCGGGCTCAAATCCCGCCTCCGACATATACTAAAAATTCTATGAAAATGCTGATATAAATAGATATTAGAGAAAAAAATGAAAAAAATTTTAGTTTATGCAATATGAGGGCCCGGGTAATAATAAAAATCGTATTGGCTTGTAGAAATATCTTTTGAATTGTTAGATGGTGGTTTATATGGCATCACTCTTTTTAGCTGTCTCTCATTTTCTTGACCAGGATTTGGTTCCCATTCCCATTCCAATAAATATGGCATACCTGAACCTTTTGCTGCATCAAGATCATTTAACAATTCCTGATTCCATTGATTGAATCTCAATGTTATTGTTATATCATTGCCGCCGCCAAATATTCCATTTTGATCTGAATCAATTAATACTTCTACGTGCAGTATACCATTTTCTATGTAATATCCTTTAACAACCCCGACACATTGTCCTTTTTGAGGGTTTCCATTTACCAATGAAATGTTTGTAATGGAAATTATTGCAAATGTTAAAAACACAATTCCGATAATTTTCAATTTCATATTTTCACCTCAAAAAATAAAAAAAAGAGAGGTTTTATGTTTATTTACTCTTGTATTGTTACTTTAGATAGTATTATCTGTGCTTCTACTGAATCGTCATCAGATGAGCCTTCAGCACACTCTGCACTAACTGTAATTATCGGCATGTCTGTAAGTATTCCAAGACCGATTCCAAATACAGACATGGTAATTTCTGCTTCATCACCGGCTTCAATGGATTCAATTACATCTGTTGCTTCTTTTGTAAGTATGAAAAAGCCGCCTTCTATTGTTATAGTCCATTCTACATCAGTTGCATCTGCATCACCAGTATTTTCAATTACCGCTGTTATTCCCGTTCCGCCTTCTATTGATTTAATGGATAGTACTGGCTCTGGGTCTGGTACTTCAGCAATTTCTATTGTGTGTGCATCAGAATAATCTGTTTCTTGGTCCAATGCATCTTTTGCCTTTACTTTAATATCATATGTTCCTTCCGCTGACCAATTATATGATACTTGAATTTCTTCACCAGATGCATAAGGTCCTAACCAATCAGAAAATTCTCCGTTTCCCCAGTCAAACATATAGTATACATCGTCTTCATCTGGATCTGTTGTATTTGTAGTAAATGTATAATCTACCTCAGGTTCTCCTTCTGTTTCTCCACTTGGTGTTTCTGGTATTTCTGGTGGTTGATTTTGCTTAATATTAATTGATTTTGCTGTAGACCATCCACTTTCTTCATCATAAATATCTTTTGCCTTTAACTTGACATTGAATTTACCAGTTGAATCCCAGCTATATGTAGCAGTTACCTCTTCACCAGATGCATAAGGTCCTAACCAATCAGAAAATTCTCCGTTACCCCAGTCAAACATATAATAAACATCGTCTTCATCTGGATCTGTTGTTGATCCAGAAAATTCGTAATCTTCGCCTACATAACCAGTACTTGGCCCTGTTGGAGTTCCAGGAGTGTTAGGCGCAGTATTTGATCCAACTGTAAGAGTTCCATTAATTTGATTTGTTGGTATGGGTATCGCCCAATTTGTATCTTGATAAAAACCAGATGGATATCCTTCTAGATTGAAAATCCCAATTGGATAAATATCATCTGGCGTAGAACCATATATATTTATATTTATAGTCCCAAGTAAACCTTCATCTGGGCCTATATAATCTGGATTAGTGAAAAACAAATAAACCAATCCATTGCTATCGGTACTAAAAGTTGGATTATAATCTTCAATTACTGATCCTTCAAATGAAACGCCAGTTGGCCATCCAATCGAAGCATTGTATTTAACAGCAACTATCATGCCTCTAATTGGTTGATCCCAACCCCCCATAATAGGTATTTCATGACCAATATCTCCAGACTCCGCAGTAGTATTCACGACTTGAACATAACAATCCTCACTGCCGCCGGTTGATCCAGTTACCTGAAAATCATCTATAAATAGTGCAAATGCATCATTAGAAACACAGTTTATTGCAATATATATATCTCCAGAATATGATGAAAGATCAAATGTATATTCTGTCCAATCTACAGGAACCTGAACGTAAGGTTCAGTTGTAATCGGTGAGAAGCTTCCGGGTTGATTATCTGTTGTTGAAACAAGAACTCTCATTCTTTCAAGACCATATTGACTTGTTAGTGATCTTGCCCAGAAGGAAAGCTCATCAAATGTATCTGCACTTATTTGTGGACTTATTAACCAATCGTCATTTGGCGCATAAGCAGTTGTTGCATCAAAACATGCCAAATATTTTTGTCCTGTATGTGGTGGGTGATTTCCATCTATTGGAGGTGTTGTTTCGTAAGGATTGAAAACTATAAATGAACCTACATAACCTTGATTTGGAAATGTTACGTCTTGAATGCCCCATGTTTGTCCTTGATCAAAGTCATGAGTTGTCCAAGGTGGAAAATTATCTACAGCAAAATCTGTATAGGATTCAAATCCATCTTCAAAGAGAACATCTCTTGTTTTAAGATCGGATTCTTGACCACCATCTACCGATATATCTTGGTCTAAATATTTTGTGTATTCTTCAGTATCTGCAATTACTACAATACTTGAGAGAAACAAAATAGCAGTAATTAACAGAACGCTAGCTTCTTTTAAAAAATACTTTCTTTTTGCAATTTTCATCTTCTTATTTTCCCCCATATGTGTTATATCAAATATGTTTGTCTAAATATTTAAATATTTCGCATTATAATATATTTATATTAATTTTAATAAGCTATAATACAAACTATAAAAATAATGGATAAATTAATAATATACTTCTAGTTGCCATTTTGGTTAAAATGAATCTTAAAATGGATCAAGAAACAAAATTATATTTACTTTTAGGATTGTATGTAGGAGCTCTTTATGCAGCTAATTTATTAGGCGGAAAATTGATACCAATTGGTTTTAGCAATAGGGGACTATCCGTTTCTATTGTTACTTTCCCTTTTATGTTTTTAATAACTGATATTGTCGGTGAAGTATATGGCAAGAAAAAGGCCAGAAAATTTGTAAAAGTTGGATTAATATCTTTGATTGTTTTACTAATTTGGCAGTTATTTTCTATGTCAGTTCCACCAGCAGCACCTCTAGAATGGTACAAGACAACATTTAATCCAGCATATAATGTTATTTTTGAATTATCAATTTATTTTACAATAGCCTCAATTCTAGCGTTTTTCTTTGGACAATGGGTTGATGTATGGACATATCATATTTTTAAAAAGAAAGATAAAACTAAGCGAATGTGGCTACGCAATAATGTTTCTACTATTGTTGGACAATTTGTTGATACAAATATTTGGGTTTTTATTGCATTTATACCTCGACTTATAGATGGTGTTTATGATCCATTGACATTATTTTCAGTAATAATATTGCCTTACTGGTTGGCAAAAGTCGTATTTGCCTTTATAGATACACCGTTATGTTATATTGGGGTGAAGTGGCTCAGAGCATCTGAAAAAGACATTTAAATTGTTAGTACATTCATATATTGGGTGCATAATGAGCGAGGATAAATATACTCTAGAGGATATTAGAAAAAAAGCGCATACAATTAATTGCCAGTTGTTTGAGGAAGGTTTTTCACCACGAGAAATAGAAATAGTTGGATATTATCTTAAAAGAATTGCAGCAAGTTATCTAAGTTATTTTACTCATAAAGAGTATGATAAATCTTTAGGCACTGAGCCGATAACTGACGAGGCTAAAGAAGAATACAAACATCTTTAAGATATGTTTTCTTTTAATATCATATTTTTATTTATCATTAATTATAATTATGATAAGGACTGTACAATAAATCTTTATAAGTAGTAAATTAACAACATTTTGAATGAAAGTGATCGGATTATTATCAACTGAAGAAGAAGCAAAAGAATTACAATTCATTGCTAAGATTTGTACCCTTGAGGGTCGCATCCATTTTTTAGTTCATGTTAGTAAACTGAAGGAAATAGTAGAAAATCGTTGATTTTTAGTAAAATAAAAGAACTACTGTTTTCATATAAAAAAAGATGTCTTTAGTTATTATTTCTTCACTTGATGATTTTGCAAGCACTAACATAAAAGAAAACCTAATTAAAAAGTCAAAGTGGAAATCTTTTTCAAAATTTTATAACGAAAAGGTTTTACAAAATTCTAAATTTAATGATGTTTATTTATTAACAATTCCTGAAAAAAAAATTTATCATGAAAATATTGATAAAGAAATATCAGAAAAATTAAATATTGAACCTAAACAAGCAATTTTCATCTCAAAACACACAAGTAAGATGAAAAAACCATCTCTTACGGTTCATCCTCTAGGTAATTTCGCAGATGCAAAATTTGGAGGAAAAAAAAGAACTTTAGTTGAATCATCACCAAAAATGATGACTCATTTGCTTAGGTTGATTAAATATAATTTAGACAAAACAAGCCTAAATTTTGATGTTTGTTATGAAGTTACTCACCATGGCCCTCATCTTAAAATTCCGACCTTTTTTGTAGAAATAGGAAGCACTGAAGAAGAATGGAAGAACAAAGAAGCAGGAACCATTATTTCTAATTCTATTTTGGAATTAATTAAAAATTACAGATATGAATCTGATTTTCCAAATAAAATACCTGTTTTGATTGGTATTGGAGGCGGTCATTATGCACCTAGATTTACAGATATTATTTTTGAAAAAAAAGCAGCATTTGGCCATATGATTCCTTCATATCATATAAATGATGGAAATATTGATAAAGATTCAATTTTGTCTGCAATTAATAAAACTCCAAACTTAAATGGAGTTTATTTACACAAAAAATATCTTAAAAAATCTCAAGTAACTGAGTTTAAAAAGATACTAGAAAAAATAAAAACTCCAATAATATCTAGCAAGGACTTAATCGATTTATAGTTTTTTGAGAGGGTAATCTGTTTTGAAATCTTCAAATAAAACTTCTTTAAAATTAACTATTTTGCCGTTTTCAACCTCTATTTTATCTTCCTTTAATCTTCTGATTTTATCCTCAATTCCTCTTCCAAAACCTCCTAGACTTCCGTCTGATTTTACTATTTTATAACAGGGCATGGTTTCAGGGTTTGGGTTTATATTCATCCATTTACCGACTGCTCTAGCCATTTTTATATTTCCTAAAGCCCTAGCTACTGCACCATATGTTGAAACTTTTCCCTTTGGAATTTGTTTTACTAAAAAATAGGTATATTCACAAAGATTCATAAATAAAGAAAAACTATGTATTGTATATAATTTTTCATGGTAAATATATGAATAAAATTAAATTTCTTGGAACTGCTGGGGCTAGATTTGTTGTTACAAAACAACTTAGAGCATCTGGAGGAATGTGGCTAAATTTAGATGATACAAATGTTATAATAGATCCTGGTCCAGGTTCCCTTGTTAACTGCTTGTCTAGTAGGCCCAAATTAAATCCTATGGATTTGGATGGAATTATTTTAACTCATAGACATATAGATCATTCAAATGACGTAAATATCATGATTGAAGCGATGACAAATGGAGGTTTTAAGAAAAAAGGTGTTTTATTTTGTCCAAGGGATGCATTGGATAATGACTCTGTAGTTTTAGAATATATGCTTAATAAGTTAGATAGGTTGGAAATATTAAAAGAAAACACACAATACAAATTAAAAAATATAACTTTTTCAACATCGCCTAAGTTAAAACATGGAGTCGAAACATACGGAATCAATTTGCTTACAAAAAATAATTCGATATCTCTAGTGACAGATACAGAATTTTTCAAAGGAATTGAGAAATACTTTCCTGGAAAAATATTAATAATAAATGTTGTAAAAATTGATGACATAAAAGGCGTGCCTCATCTTTCACTAAATGATGCTAAAAAAATTATTGAAAAAAATAGACCAAAATTGAGCATATTAACACACTTTGGGATGACAATGATTAAGGCAAAACCTTGGGAAATTGCTGATAATTTAACAAAAGAACTTAACTTAGAGGTTATCGCAGCAAGAGATGGAATGCAAATAGATGTTGATAATTACATTTGATAGTATTTCTTACTAAATTTTATATATTATGAGATTATACAATTAACTAAGGGAGGAAAACAATGAAACTAAAAAAAATATTTTCAATTTTTTTATTGTTAATTATGCTTTTGTGCAGTTTATCAGTTTGCCAAAGTAAAATTTCAAAAACTGAAAACTCAAAAGGAATTTTATATGTAGGTGGCACAGGTCCAGACAACTATACTTCAATACAGCTAGCAATCGATGTTGCTGGTGGAGGAGATACAGTTTTTGTTTTTAGTGGAATATATCAGGAACATGTTTCAATTTATAAGAGAATTCAATTAATTGGCGAAGATAGGGAGTCTACAATAATAGATGGAAATGCAACAGGAAATGCTGTTTCGATTACTTATGATAATGTCACAGTTGATAGTTTTACAATTAAAAATGGGGAAAATGGCATATATTTAGACGAGGTAAGTAATTGTACTATTTCAAACAACCTTGTTAAAGAAAACTATAAAGAAGGTATCAGATTTTATTCATCATGCGATTATAATATTGTAGATAACAACGTAATATCTGATAATGAAGATGTTGGACTAAAATTTTCTAGTTTTAGTGATTACAATAAATTAACAAATAATGTTATTAAAAATAATTTAAACGGATCTTCTTTTGCAGGATTTGCTTATGGGGAAATTACTGGTAATAGTTTTGAAGGTAACACAGAATATGGGCTTGTTTTTAATCTATGGTGCAATGAAAATGAAATACATAATAATAATTTTATAGGTAACAAGATAAATGTATTTTTCTTTACATCGTCTCTTAACAAATGGAATAATAATTACTGGGATAGACCAAGAATTTTGCCAAAACCGATTCTTGGGCTGATGGGTTTTATACCATTTCTCAACTTTGACTGGAGGCCTCTTCTCACACCTGCAGAAACTCAATAAAATATTTTCATTATGAATAAAAGATCCGCACTCAAGTCATATTTTCAAATATTAAATGGAGAAATGGTTCCAAAATATTTACAAAGTAAATCTAAAAAATTAAATTTTAAAAATTCACAATCAACAAAATCTCTGTGGAAAAAACATACAAAATCAAATGGAAAATATGAATCTACAGATAAAGAACAATCTTTGTTTGATCTTAAATTGGAACTTGCAAAAAGAATGTTTTCAAATTGTCATTTTTGTGAACATAAATGTCTTATTGATAGAAATCATGATTTTGGAAAATGCAAGGTAAAAAAAGCAAAAATAGCATCTGAGTTTTTACACTCATGTGAAGAAAGTGTACTTGTTCCATCTCATACTATATTTTTCTCTGGTTGTACCTTCTACTGTGCTTTTTGTCAGAATTGGAATATAAGTCAAAAAAATAGTGGATATTTTATTGAACCTAAAAGATTAGCAGAAATTATTGCACAAAGATACTCTGAAGGTGCAAAAAATACAAATTGGGTTGGAGGAGATCCAACTCCAAATCTAAAATATATCTTGGAGGTTCTAAATAATTGTGATATAAAAACTTCTCAAGTTTGGAATTCTAATATGTATTGTTCAAGAGAAACTATGGATTTACTTAATGGAATAATTGATGTTTATCTCACTGATTTTAAGTATTTTAATGATAGTTGTGCGGAACAGTTATCAAAAATTAAAAATTATTCAAATATTGTAAAAAGAAATCATATAATTGCTTACAATCAAGGAGAAGTTATTATTCGTCATTTGGTAATGCCTAATCACATAAAATGTTGTTCAAAACCAATTATTAAGTGGATTTCAGAAAATGCTCCAAATTGTCTTGTAAATATTGTGTCTCAATATAGGCCTGAATATCTCGCAAAAAATTACAAAAGTATTAACAGATTTACAACATCTGAAGAATATCTTGAAGTAAAAAATTTTGCAAAAGATATGAATCTGAATTTAATCTAAATTAAAGACCCATATCTAAAATATGCAATAAATCCAATAATTATTACCACAACAATAGCAATTACAATCAGCCAATATTGGAAATCTTCAGTATTTTTTATGGTTATTTTGTTTGAATCAGATTCATAGCCATTTTTTGATGCTACTATTTGGTATTTTTCATCCCAGCTTACATCAGGTGATATAAAACTAACTTGTCCTTTGTAATCTGTTTCAAGATATGTCCCTCTAAAAAGTACTCTTGCATTTGATATATAGTTATCATTTTCGTCTCTTATAGTAACAGTAAATTCTTGATTTTCAGCAACTATTGGCTCAACACATATTTTTAGTTTTTTAGATTCAGATGTTGCGTTATCAACATCAAGAATTTCAACAGATGTTGAAGATGATTGATAACCGTACTTGTTTGCTTCGATTAATAAAAATTCATTGGATATTACGTCTGGTGCCAAAAAACTTACAATGCCGTTTTCATCTGTGGTTTGCTCGTAAGAATTAAATTTTATTGTAACTTCCTTTAAGGGATAACCACTAGAGTCATTAACATAAATATTGAAAATTTCAGATTCGTTTATTTCATTTTTAACATTCAGTATTATGTTTTCTTGTGATACATCTTTATTTCTCACAGTAATTTTTTCTGTTGCAAAATTGTATCCTTCCTTGAGTGAATGTATGTAGTATTCTCTGTCCATGAAAACATATGGGCTATTAAAAGATAAAACCCCTTCAGAGTCGGTAGTCTCATCCAAATTAATATATCCTTTAATTAAACTCGCACCTTCAATCCCATTTCCAATATCGTCTTTAACTTGAACGGTTAATTGCTCTCCTTCTTGTAATTCTGAAGGTATCGTGGTCAAAATAAGATTTTTATCAAATTTTTTCTCGATTAGACTAATTATTATTCCTTCATCGTAATTGTATGTTTTGTAACCCTGTTTTGTTGCAACTAGAGATAAATAATTATCATCTTCGACTATTGGTGTATCTATATATGCAACACCATTATTGTTTGTGCTATAACTACCTAATAATTCATTTTGATAATAAAGCTCTATTTTCACATTTTCAATTTGCCCATAAATTCCTAAAGTTTCAACTTCAATATCTTGCTGACCAGGTTCTACTATCAATGGACATATTATTTCCATTAATTTATTGCCCAAATTTGATTCAACAATGGAAACGGTCTTTGAATCAGATACATAACCTGTTTTGTTTGCAATTATTTTATATGAGGTTGTTACAAGAACGTCAGGTGCAAATAAAGTTACATTTCCCAATGAATCAGTTGTAAATAACTCAGAATTAAAACGTATTTGAACATCTTTCACAGGGCCGTTATAGTCAGTAACAGTTACATCAAAATTATTTGTTTCCTGAATATTTTCTGATATTAAATTAATACTCAAAGATGAAGTTTTGTTTTTAACAAATATTTCAAAATCTGTTGAAAGCTCAAAATATGTTGCAGTTATTACAAAAATATAGCCATCCAAAGGAACAGCTGGCATTGTATAGTTTACTTTTCCTGTATTTCTGTCAGATGCTTTTGAATAATTGATTGTTTCAAATGTAACTTTAGCTTGAACTGGATTTTCATCTAATGTTATAGTAAACTCTATCAAATCTCCTTCAAAAGCCTCTGTTGGTCCAGTAATTTTTAATTCTTGTTGAGAATCAACTTCATAGCTACAAATAGAAAAAAACAATAAAAAAAGAATAAATATGAATGATATCTTGTAAATTTTATTCATAAATGTTTTGCTCTCTCCTATCCACCAACTATCTAAAAATGTCCAAACAATATTTAACTTTTTAGTTGTTAACGTGTTTTATGGGTTGGAGGCTAATAGATACAGGTAAATCTGATTCATATTTTGTGACTGCAGCAGATGAAGCAATATCTATTGCTAGAAAAGAAAACAAAGTTGAAAATACACTTCATTTTTACAGAAGAAATTCTCCAACAATATCTGTTGGAAGATCAAAAAAAATCATTGATGAAATTAATTTAGAAGAATATAAAAAAAACAACGTTAAAATTGTTAGAAGAACAAGTGGTGGAGGAGTAATTTATACTGATGAAGGTTGCTTGATTTATTGTTTGGTTATTAGTTGTGATAAAAAAAAACTAAATTCAAATGAAATATTTGAAAATATTTGTGGAATCATAATAAAATCACTTGAAAATCTAAACATACATTCTTGCTACAAGCCCCCCAACGACATACTTCTGAATAAAAAAAAGATTTCAGGATCGGCAATACTTAAAAAAGAAAATATTTTTCTTATACATGGGACAATACTCTTAGATACTGATTTAGTTTTAATGAAAAAAGTTTTAAGATGCAATACGTCTGATAAAGTTACAACAATTTCAAATGAATTATCAAACCCACCAGATTTTAATGAAATTAAAACTCAAATTAAAAAAGAATTTGAATACTATTTTGATACTGGATTCGAAGAGTCTGAATTAACTAAATATGAAGAAGGTTTAATTGAAAAACTAATGAAACAAAGATATCTAAATGAATCGTGGAATTATGCAAGATAAATTTATTAAAGTAAAAAAAGTAAATGCATTTACAGATTCTATAAATGGTGGTAATCCCGCAGGTGTTCTTCTTGATTCTAAAAATCTAACTAGTTCTCAAATGAAAAAAATATCAAAAGAACTTAAAGTATCTGAAACTGCCTTTGCTATGCCAAGTAAAATTGCAGATTATAAACTTAGATTTTTTTCGCCAGATGTTGAAGTAGATTTATGTGGACATGCAACAATAGCAACGTTTTTTACAATGGCAGAAAATGGATTTTTTAACAGCTCTAAAGATATTGTAAAAATAAATCAAGAGACAAAGGCAGGACTCTTGCCAGTTGATATTTATTTTGAAGATAATATTTGTAGAAAAGTTATGATGACACAAAAAAAGCCAATTTTTAAAGGAATACATATAAAAAAAGAACAAATTTTAAAGGCTTTAAATATAAAAGAATCTTCAATTGATGATTCAATTCCAAAGCAAATTGTTTCGACAGGACTTTTTACAATGCCCATTTGTATTAATTCTTTTGATGAATTGAAAAATATAAATCCAGATTTTGAATATATCAAAAAAATATGCTTGGATTTTGATGTTGGTAGTATTTTTTTATTCACGTTTGACACAATTGAAAAAGAATCTACATATCATGCACGATGTTTTGCACCTTTATACGGTGTGAATGAAGATCCTGTAACAGGTACAGCAAATGGGGCAGTTTCAGCCTTTCTTGTGAAAAACAAAATAATAAAAACAAAGAATTTTGTATGTGAACAAGGAGACATTATTGGCAGGTCTGGTAGAGTGTTTGTTGAAATATTAGATAGCTTAGTAAAAGTTGGTGGAGTAGCAACTTTTGTCGAAGAAAAAGAAATCTTGATTGCGTGATAAAAATGAAAGAATTCAATGTAAGTGAATACAATTTCTATCCAGAATTATTAAAAGATATTAGTTTTCCTGATAAAATTACAATATATGACAGTACTCTACGTGATGGAGAACAAATGCCAGGTATATCTTTTGATTCAGATCAAAAACTTATAATTGCAAAAAAACTAGATGATATGAAAATACCTGAAATTGAAGCCGGTTTTCCTGCAGTTTCAAAAAACGAACTAAACACTGTTAAAAATATCGCAAATGAAGGATTAAAGGCTAAGATTTTAGTTTTATCAAGATTAAAAAAAGAGGACATAGATGCCGCAATAAAATCTAATGCTGATGTTGTTTTACTTTTTATAGCAGCTTCTCCAATTCACATAAAACATAAACTTCATCTTAAAAAAGAAGAAATAAAAAATAAAATAGTAGAGTCAATTGACTATGCAAAAGAACATGGGATAACTCCTTCTTTTAGTACTGAAGATAGCACAAGAACCCCTATAGAATTTCTAGAAGAGTTAGTTGAACTTGCTTGCAATGCGGGTGCAAAAAGAATAGGTTTTACCGATACTTTAGGATGTGCGACACCAAATACGATAAAATATTTGTTTTCAAACATGCGAAAAAATATCTCTCTTCCGATTTCTGCTCACCTTCATAACGATTTTGGTCTTGCTTTGATAAATGCTATTACTGCACTAGGTTCTGGTGCAACTCATGTTTGTACAACAATTAATGGCTGGGGTGAAAGAGCAGGAAATGTTTCTTTAGAGCAATTAGTTATGGCTCTAAAGGTTTTGTACAATAAAGATCTAGGAATAAATACAACTTCACTAAAAGATTTATCAGAAACTGTTTCAAATATGTGCAAAATACCTCTACCAAAAACCCAACCTTTTGTAGGAGATAACATTTTTACACATGAGTCAGGAATTCATGTTGCAGCAATACTTGAAAATCCCTATACATACGAGCCAATATCCCCCGAAAGTGTAGGAAACAAAAGAAATCTTATTATTGGAAAACATAGTGGAAAAAAAATGATTAAACACTTTTTAGAAAAAAATGAAATAAAAATTGATGATAAAAACTTGTTAGAATTGGTTTTTGAAATTAAAAATTTTAGTGAAACTAATGGTAAAATATCCTCAGAACAAATTTTAAAGTTTGCAAAAAATAGGAGTAAATTACCATGAAAATTTTTCGTGCTTACAAAGTTTGGCCAAGATTTCCTTCAATTTCTATGTCGGGAAATAGCTGTGCTTTAAGTTGTAAACATTGCAATCATACTTATCTAAATGATATGAAAGACATGACAAAACCAGACAAATTACTTGAAAATTGTTTAAATTTAAATTCGACAAATGCAGTTGGTTTTTTACTTAGCGGAGGATGCGATAAAAATGGAGAAATGCTAAATCTAAGAAAACTTCTTCCAACTATAAAAAAAATAAAAGAACAGACCGATCTTATTATAAAACTACATGCCGGAATTGTTGATAAAAAGCTTGCTGAAGATATTGTTAGTGCAGGAGTTGATATAGCTTCTATAGAAGTTGTAGGCTCAAATGACACGATAAAAGAAATATTTGATTTTAATGCTACAGTAACTGATTATCAAAATACGCTAATTAATCTAGAATCTGCAGGAATGCCGTTTATCGTTCCACATATATGTATTGGTCTTCACTATGGAAACTTAAAAGGAGAGTTTAAGGCGATTGATATAATAAAAGAATCATGTGATCCTTCATCAATTGTTACAATTGTTTTTAGACCTACCAAAGGTACAGATATGCAAGACTGCAATATCCCCGATCCAGACGATGTAGGGGAAGTTATATCAAAAATTAAAAAGACCTTTGTAAAAAAAGATGTTTCACTTGGCTGCATTAGACCGCGTAACATGCTTAGAGAAGAAATTGAAATTAAAGCCTTTCTTGCAGGAGCAACAAGAATGGAAATACCTTCAAGAAAAACAATTAATTATGCAGAAAAATCTGGATATGAAATAAGAATTATTGAGGCGTGTTGTGCTCTACCTGAAGAACTAGAGTCTAATGCAATAAGAAGAAATTAATCATGAAGTTTTTTTTCATCTTTTAATATCTCTAGTTTTAATATGTTGTCAGTTGAGCTTTTTGGTAGGTTTTTCATAATACTCATTTTAGTATCATACAATAAAATAAAACTATCTTGAATTATATTCAAAGATTCTTTTTTCAAAGACCTTAAGAAATCATAAAGATCTTCAAGTTCGTCAGATGTTGGTTTTGTAAAATTAATAAACTGTGATAAAGAATCAAGAATAACAACATCTGGCCCAGCTTTTTCAATTCCAAAATTGATTATTTTTTTCATTTCTTCAAGATTTTGTGGGGGTTTGTGATACATACATTCATCTATTTTGTCTTCATAAGGAAATGCAAAACCTGATACACAGTCTATTATGAACACTCTTTTTTTATCCAGTGGCTTTAATTCTAAAACTGATTTTATATATCCATAACTTCTCACTAGAGATATATATAAAATATTTGTAAAATGATTAGCTTTGATTTTATTTATAAAATCAACAAGATCTGTAAGTTCAATTGAGTTATGTGTTAGAAGTGTAATACCTTTTAAATCGTTTAACAAAATTGGTATATCTTTTTCAACTTCTTTCCAATAATTTATACTTATATTTGATTCTTGCATCACTATCACTTTTAATCTTTCCAGTCTACATCTTCTTTTATAACTTCTAATTTTAAAATCATATCAGTAAATATTGTTGGAAGTTTTTTCAAAGGTCTCATTTTATCGTCATAAAGCATTACTATAGTATCATTTGTAATGCCCATTGCATCTGATTTTATTGTTTTAAGAAATTTATAAAGTTCATGAAGTTCAGAATCTTTTGGTGTTGTAAAATTGATAAACTGAGAAAGCGAATCCACAATTACAATATTTGGATTAAAATGATTAATATTTTTAATAATTATATCTTTCATTCCCTCAAGATTTCTTGGCGGACTTCTATATACACAATCAATTTCATCTTGAAGCTCAAGTAAAAATCCGGAAACACAATCAACTACATTTATTTTTTTGGATTTCAAAGGGTTTTTTTCAAGTACAGATTTAATATGTTTGTAACTGTTTATTAATGAAATATAAAGCAATGTTTGTTGTTGATCGCTTTTAATTTTATTTAAAAAGTCAACGATATCTGAAAATTCTACAGAGTTGTGAGTTAAAAGTATTAAACCACGTAAATTTTCAATTGTTTGGTTAAGCTCTTTGTGTAACTCCTTCCAATAATTTGTTGCAACAATTTCTTCCGACATCTAATCACTGAAATAATTACATATATTTTTTCACAGTTTTAATCAAATCATCGAATTCAAAAGGCTTGGTTATATAATCAACGACATTACCCATCTCAAGCAACTTTTCTTTTTCTTCTTCTGAAAAACGAACAACTGTCAAAAGAATAATTTTTGTCTCTATCGGTTTTTCTTTTAGCTTTTCAAGTATTTCTTTTGTAGTAAGGCCCGGCATCATAACATCAAGTGTAACTATGTCGGGTGAGAACTCTTCAACTTTACTTAAAAACTCCTCACCATTTTCTGCAGTTTCAGTTATATGACCTTCTTTTTTCATCATCAAATCTATCATTTCTCTAAGGTCTTGTTCATCATCTACAACCATTACTTTTGTCATCATCTCACCTCTCCTTTTTTTAATATAACTTTTACTTATAAATTGTTTTTCCTTATTTCCTCAATTCTAGACCAAATATATCTATTTCTTTAAATCTGCCCTCCATATCCTTCTCTGGTTCTAAAGGTAAAGTAAATTTAATAGTGCTACCCCTTCCTTTTACTCCTTCACTTTCTACCCATATCTTTCCGCCATGAGAAATAACCATTCCTCTTGATATAGCAAGACCAAGACCAGCACCTCCAAATTTTCTATCCATGCCCGAATCTATCTGATAAAATGTTTCAAATATCTTTTCTTTTTTATTTTTAGGAATCCCCCTCCCAAAATCTTGAACTTCAAATAATATACTATCTTTGTATTGTTTTGCACTCAAATTTATCTCTGTCCCATTTTCAGAAAATTTAAGTGCATTATTAATTAAATTGATAATTACTTGTTTGATACGATCGCTATCTATTGTTAGTTCCTTAAGATTGTCCTCAACATAGGTTTTTATTTTTATTTTCTTTAAATCGGCAGATGGTCTCATTGTTTCTGAAACATCATTTATTAAATCTGAAATATTTGTTTTTTCTGTTATAAATTTCATCGTTCCAGATTCAAGTCTTGATATGTCAAGTATATCTTGTATTAGATTATCAAGTCTATTTGTGTTCCTTAAAATTACTTCTAAAGCATCTTTTTGCTCTTTTGATAATTCTCCTAAAACTTGTTTAATTAGCATTTGAACATAGCCTTTTATTGACGACATAGGTGTTCTTAATTCGTGTGAAGTGGCATTTAAAAATGCAGATTTTAACTGATCAAGTTTTTTTAATTGAATATTTTGTTTTTCTATTTTATTTTTATATAATTCTAATTTTTCTCTTGACTTTTTTTGTTCGGTTATGTCTATAAAAGAGGTAAGCATGGCAATTGGGTTATTAGTATCATCAAGAACAGAACTTGCCGAAAGGAAAACATTAAAAATTGAACCATCCTTTCTTTCTGCTACAAACTCTCCCTGCCAACCACCTTTTTCCAAAACATTATTTAATATCTCTGCATATTTTCCTTTAGTTTTCCAAAATTTAACAATCGGCTCGCCAATGACTTCTTCTTCTTCTTTATAATTCCAGGCATTTAAAAAGGATTCATTTGCATATGTGATTTTACCATAATTATCAATTATAGCAATCGCGTTTATAGAGTGTTTGATAGCTGATTCTTTTATTATGATAGAAGTTTTAATTTCTTTTCTTTTACTTATATCTCTTACGACGCCCATTATTACTTTTCGATTATTCATTTTTACAGGTTTGACTGAAATTTCAACAGTTTTTTTGCTACCATCTTTTCTATTAAATATATATTCATGAGGCCCTGTTGAAAAACCCATAACACACTTCAAAATACCTTTCATTGCCTTTGATATATCATTTTTTGACATTAAAGACAAGTTCTGAATGTTTTTTCCCACTAGTTCTTCTTTTTTGTAACCAGTTAATTCTTCGACTTTTTTATTCCCATCAATAATTTTTCCTTTAAAATCTATAAAATATATCCCATCGGACACCATATCAAATAAAGAATTGAAATTCTCAGTTGATTCTAAGATTTCTCTCTCAGAAAATTTCAAATCACTAATATCATAAAATGTATGTAAAAATAATCTTTTTTTGTCATTTGTAAAATAATTAGTGGGTACTATATTCACATTAAACCATTTTTTGTTCTTTTCATCAAAAATTTGTTTTTTTGTTATTTTTAAATCAGTAAATGGACATTTGGATTTATCTTTATTACATCCGTGTACTATCTTATTACGTTTTTTACCAATTATTTGATCATTTTTTAAATCCAACAATTTTAACACATAATTATTTGCAAAATGAATAATAAAATTTTCATCAATTAGTAAAATAAAATAAGGCATTTGATTTAGTATGTCTTTTAGATTTTCATTAATTATTTTAGCTTGATTAAATTCTGTTTTTAAATTAGGATTTTTTTGTTCTTCTTCTCTTAATTCCTTTACAATCGAAGGTATATTTTTCATCCCGTCCCAATATGAAATTTTTATTTGATATTTAATCTTTATTGGTTATTAATTTATTTATTATAGAAACAATATTTTCAATATTAAACGGCTTTTCAATATATTCATCAGCAAGATATTTCCCAGAAGTTTTTGAAACATCATCTGTTTTTGCCGTTAAAAATACTATTGGTATATTCTTCCAATTATTATTTTCCTTTATTTTATCAAATGTTTCCCAACCTGTCATCTCAGGCATCATTATGTCAAGAAAAATAATATCGGGTTTTGTAGTTTTACTATTTAATAATTCTAGACATCTTTTTCCGCTATCTGCTTTAATGACATCAAAATTTTCATCATATAAACTCAATCCCGCTTCCAATGATGTCAATATGTCGGGATTATCATCAACAACCATTACCTTTTTACTCAGTTTTTCACCATCTTTACATTTCTTAACACATGTTACTTTATTAATTTATGCATGTTATTTTTTTAATTTTAAATTAATGTAAAATATACTACCTTTGCCTAATCCCTCACTCTCAACCCAAATTTTCCCACCATGTCTTTCAATAATTCTTTTACAGATAGATAAACCAAGACCACTACTGTCAAAATCATGTCTTGAAGCATCTACTTTGTAAAACTCATTGAATATTCTTCTTATTTGCTCTTTTTCAAGACCAACACCATTATCTTTAACAGATATTTTTAGATAATCTTCTTTTTTTATTGCATTTATATTTACTTCTCCTTTCTCCTTGTCATTATATTTAATTGCATTAGAAATTAAATTTGAAAATAATTCAGTTAATTGGTTTTTATCCCCTTCGACTTTAAAATCACTATTAACATTATTTTTGATTTTAATATTGTTTTTTTTAGCCATTAGTTTATTACTATTTATTGCATCGCTTACTATGCCAGAAATAACTAAATTCTCTTTTTCCAAACCCGAAGATAAAGCATTAAGTTTTGCTAAGGACAGTGTCTTTGTTACTAAATTTCGTATATTAGACACGTTATTATTTACTACATTTAACAACTCCTTTGTTTTTGGATCATTTTGTTTTTTTTCTATAATTGGTAGTAAAGTAATCAAGGGCGTTAGAGGAGTTTTTAAATCATGACCGAGCTGATTTATAAAATCATTTTTTTGCTTTAGAAGATTTTTTACCTCTTCTGTTCTTTCTTCAACTTTTTTTTCAAGATTTACATTTAAATCTTTTATTTGTTCTTCCGCTATTTTTAGTGCTGAGATTGTCTCTTGAAAATCTTCCATAATGTTTAAGGTAGCCATTTCACTTTTTTTCAGATAGTCAATGTTCTCTTCTAATTTTTGATTAATGTTTTTTAATTCAGTTATATCTCTAATAGAACTTGCTATCATTTTTATTTCATTTCTTACCTTGATTGGAGACCATGAGTGAGATACCCATTTTATATCATTGTTTTTGGTTATAATTCTGTACTCAAAGTTTGCTTCAGGAATCCCCTTCCATCCTTCTTGAATTTTTTCATTCACTTTTTCTTCATCATTTGGGTGTACCTTAAAATTTTCAAAATTGGTAAATTCTTCTTGAGTGTAACCAAAAAGATTTTCAACGGCAGGACTAACATAAATATTAATTCCTTTTTGTTTTGTTAATAAAATAACATCGTTTGAATTTTCAACAATTGCTTTGTATTGTTCTTGACTAGATTGTAAGGCCCTTTTTGTCTTTTTCAATTCTTTTTCGATAGAAAAATATGAATCAATACCTTTTGCATCTTTTTTAATAAATTCAGATTTTTGTATAAACACAAAACATAAAAATAAAAATGCTTGTGCATATGCATAAATTGATAATATTTCTATATCATATGATTGAGAAAATCCTCCCACTGTAAAAGAGAGTATAGATAAACCAAATAATAGATTCGTAAAAAGTCTTTTTTTTATAAATAGAAAGAGTGATGCTATAATTACTTCAAAAGATACAATTATTCTTATTATTGTTAATGGACTTGTAAGATCAAATGGCATTACTGATATAAAAATAGTTGAAATGAGACTAAAAATAAAAATATTAAATAATTTAGAAAACTTCACTTTAGGTAAAAAACTTTCATTTACAGCTATAAAAATTGCAACTAATATCGGCACATTGGACCATTGATAAAAATTATAATGTAACTGATTATTATTTGTTATCTCAAGAATTTGCATTAAATAAGAAATCGAACCAATAAAAAATGACATTGTAAACATTAATTTTTTTTTATCTTTATCTTTTAAATATAAATATAAAAACCATATTGCTAGGCAAATAATAAAGAAAAATATAATAGACCATCCAATTTGACTAGTGGTTATTATTGTGTTTTCCCTCCAACTCTTTAATTCGTTTTTTTAGTTCTATCATTTTTAATTCTCTGCCAATTGTAACTTTTTTGTATCTTTCTAGCTCGTCTAATTTATTTTTAAGTTTATTTTCCACCTCTATAATATCTGTTATATCTTTTTGAGTTAAAATAGAATAGATAATTTTTCCAAATTTGTCTTTTACATCATCGACGCTTAGAAGGACAAATCTTTTTCCATTTTTTGATTTGATTTTTATTCTTTCATTTCTTAGCTTACCTGTCTTTTTCCATTTTATTACTAAATCTTTTGCTCTATTTTTTTCAGATTCTACATAAACACTTGGAATAATTTGCTTTCCAATTATTTCTTCTTTGCTATTATATCCCAATATATTAACTGCACTCTTATTGATATCAATTATTTTTCCACTTGGATCTACCATATAACAATAATCTGGTGAGCTTTCAAAAAAGCGCCTAAATCTTTCTTCTTCTTCTTTTAATAATTGTTCAGCTTCTTTTATTGACGATATATCTCTATAATCTTCTATTATCCCTATAATTTCCCCATCTTCATTTTTTAAAGGAGTTATTTTAGTCAGACATGGTATTTTTTTCCCATCTTTTGTAAACATTAATCTTTCTTCTTGGAATACTTTTCCAGTTTTAACGGCTCTATTTAAAGCACAATTTTCTGTTCCACAATGTTCTGATTTGAAAAAATCCCTACATTTAATTTTTTTAACTTCGTTTATATCTGTATTTGTCATTTTTGAAAGAGTTTTGTTTATTGCTCTAATTTGAAAATTCTTTTCAACAATCCTAATACCACTACCTGCGGCATTGAGAATATTTTCCATTTGTTTTTTTGATTGTTTTAAAATATTTTCTGCATTTTTTTCCTTAGTTATATCAAAAATTATACCTTCATAATGAGTAATGACGCCTTTATTATCTCTCCTTATAACGGTTTTATCCTCAAACCACCTAATTTTTTTATCTTTTGTAATTATTCTATATTCTTGAGAAAATTTCTTATCTTTATTTTTACTATGCCTTTTAACCTCACTTACGACTCTTTCTAAATCATCCTTTAAAATAATTGATTCATAACTAATATCTCCATTCAGAAACTCTTTATCAGAGTATCCCAAAATATTTTTAACATTTGGAGATACATATTCAACGGGCCAACCCTCTTCATTTTTCCAAAGAAATGTAACGACGTGACTACTGTTTAAAATTTGACTTGCTTCATAAAGTTTTTGCTGAATTTGGAGTTTTTCTGATATGTCATTATGTATTGCGATAAAACCGGTGATTTCATTATTTTCATCTCTAATAGCATCGGTGTGTACTTCGGTTCTTATCTCTTTTCCAGATGAAGTTAATATTGTTATTTCCCCAGTCCATGAATTCCCTTGAGAAAGTTTTTTTAAGATATTTCCCGCTAGTTCTTTTTCTTTGTATAAAGCTTTTGCCCCACCTTTTTTATTTAGTTCTTCAGCTGTATAACCTGTTAATTCTGTAAAAGAATTATTGACAAAATATGCATTATTGATAACATCAGATATTCCTATTGCTTCGCTACTACTTTCAATTGCTTTTTTAAAACGCCTAAGATTTATTTCAACTTCCTTTTTGTTAGTGACATCTCTAAAAATACCTCTTGTCGCAACAGGTTTACTGTTTTCAAAACGGCAGTTTACATTTCCTTCAACATACACTTTTTTACCAAATTTTGTCATAAAAATTGTTTCAATATTAGTTTTTTTTGTCCCATTTAATATTTCTTTTAATAATTTTTGACAATGACCTCTCTGATCAGGATGAATAATGTCAAAAATATTCATATTTTTAATTTCCTCATCATTATAACCAAGAGTTTCTTTCCAGGATTTATTAACATATTCAATTTTTCCATCTATATCTACAGACTGAATTAGATCGATTACATTTTCGAATAAATCTTGATATTTATCTTCAATTTTTTTTAAATCTCGTTTAATCAGTTTTTGTTGCGTGATGTCTTTGATTAACACTACTGACCCAATGGTTTTATCCTTTGAGTCTTTAATGACATTACCTGTAACTAAGCCGATTTTTAACTTTTTTTCTTTAGTATTAAATGTTAATTCATATGGATCTATCTTTTGTCCTAAAAGACGTTGAATAAATTTCTTTTTGATAATTGATCTACTTTCTTTTGTTAGAAAAGGTAATTTTAAAATATTTAATCCAATAAGTTCGTCAGGTTCATAACCTACCCATTCTTTAACTCTACTGTTTATTACTTGCAAATTCCCCCTTTTATCAATAACAGCAATAGCTTCAGGCGAACATTCGAAAATAATCTTATATATGTTTTCCGAAAATAAATCATCCAATAATATTTTTTTTTCTTCCGTATCTATATTAAATAATGTATTTTTTATTTCGTCTTCTATATACTTTTCCTCTTCACCTTCTTTTAATACATTTAATAAATTATTTTGTAGTAACCCTAGTTTTTCTTGATTTTTTAATTCTTTAACGATTTCTGGTTTTTCTTTCATATGTTCGCCTTCTCCCCTTCTTTCAGGGTAAATTTTATTGTTGTTCCTTTGTTTAATCCCTTACTTTCAACCCATATTTTACCACCTTGTTTTTCAACAATCCTCTTACATATTGCAAGTCCAAGGCCACTGCTGTCTAAATCATGTCTTGAAGGATCGGCTTTATAAAAATCTTCAAAAACATGTTTTAATTGTTTATCCGACATACCTATTCCCTCATCTTGAATTGATATCTTTACATTATCTACATCTTTGTCAGCATAAATTTTGATTTTATCTCCACTATTGGAATATTTAACCGCATTGTTTACTATATTGATTAAAAGCTCACCCAATCTAAGTTTATCTGTTTTGACAAATAAATTTTTATCTACAAAAGTATCGATTTTTATTCCTTTTTTGTCTAAAATGATTTTTTGATTATCAATGATTTGATTTACAATTTCATAAAGATTAATATCTTCTTTTTCAAAAGTTATATTTGGGGAATTCAGTTTAGCAAGTTCTATTGTTTTTACAACAAGATTTTTCATATATATTGCATTATTTTCTAAAATTTCAATTAGTTTTTTTAATTCATCATCTTTTTCTTTTTGTTTGATAATCGGTAATAAAGTTGTCAAAGGTGTTAGTGGATTTTTTAGATCATGACCGAGTTGGTTAACAAACTCATCTTTTTGTTTAAGTATTTGTTTTATTTCTTGCGTTCTTTCTTTTACTTTTTCTTCAAGATTTTTATTTAACTTCTGCACATTTTTTTGAGATTCCCGAAGATCCTCAAGCATACTTACCATTGCTAAATCTTCTTCTTCTAATTTCTTCACATATTTTTTAATCTCTAATTCGGCTTTAATTTCATCACTACGATCTCGGCCAATAAAAATCAATCCTTTGATGTTCTCTTTCTTATCATCAACAACAGTTTTTGAAACCTCTAAAGATTTCATTTCACCTTTTTTTGTTATAAATTGCAAATTAATTTTCAATAAGTTTTTTTCAAAATTTAATAAATGGTGTTTATCGCTAGTTGTATTAACATATTTGGGCAATAACTTATTAATTGGTTCGTCTAGCAAATCTTTTTTCTTATATCCAAGAATTTCTTCGACAGCAGGATTAACTATCCGTATTTTATGATTATCATCTGTTAGAATTAGTAAATCAGGCGTTGATTTTATAATTTGATCAGCAGCAACACTTGGATTGATTTGAAATAATTCGTATTTGTAAATTGCATAGCCGATAAATAATAAACCTATGCCATAAGAGGGAACAGTCAATCGAATGATGGGAAATGAAACTAAGGATAAAAAGGATTCTGTGATAGTTGAAAGTATCACAGGTGTTATAAATCCAATGAGGACAAATGTTGCTTGTGTTCTTTTCTTTTCTTTTACTCCTCTCAGAATATAATATATTATAAGAAGAACGGCTAGAGTGGATAATGACCATGACCATCCAGTAGAGAGAAGTGCTAGAATTGTTCCTTCAGAATCCATGGATGTCCAGTACCCAAAGGGCGATTGAATAACTGTAGTTAATTCATCTGTGAAGATATCAAAAAAAGAAAAAAGCAACGCAGGACCATAAATCAAACTATATAGAATAATTTTGTTTCGAATGAAGTCATCTTTATTAATATAGCGAAGAGCAAAATGGAAAAAAACAGCGATACAGATTGGCCAAAAACCACCAATCCTCTCATAAAAAAAAGCCTCCTCATAAGTTATAGCACTACGTAACAGAAAACCAGTAAAACTCCAGTAGAACCCAGCAATAGTGAAAAAAAGAAATATGGAACGAAGATGTTTGGACGAACTATTTATATATACAACTATACCTGCTGTAAGTGATAGAATAGCAATGGATAGATAAAAATTCGCTATCAGATTCATCGACCCGCCTCCTTTGAAATTGATATTTCTTGTCTTTTTTTATCTATATCAGAATATTTTATAGGTTCACCATGTCTTCTACAAATCTCATTTAATTCGTTTTTCAATTCAATAACTCTCATCTCACGACCAAGAGTTATTTGCTTATATTTTTCCAAGTCTCTTATTTTACCAATTAATACTTCTTTTGTCTTTTTTTGTTCTGAAATATCTTGAATAATATTCAAACAAGTTTTCTTTCCATCGGATTCAGTTAAATAGTCAGATATTTTAACATTAATTTGGGTACCATCTTTTTTTGATATGATTAAATTAATTTGGGAATGATTTTTTCCTTGCCAAGTTTCATTTGATAATTTCATCACATTGGTAATTTGATTCTTGGGTATTATTTTCAATTCAAAGGGGGTTTTTCCCAAAATTTCTTTCTTATTATATCCAACCAATTCTTCCACGTACTTATTACAATCTATAATTCTGCCTTTTTCATCTTCAATAAAAATTCCAATAGGAACATTTTCTATTAAATTCTTTAATCGCTTTTCAGATTTTTCAATCTTTTCTTTAATTTGCTGTTTTTCAATAAATGAACTGATACGTTCAGCGATAGAATTAAGGAAGTCTTGTTCTTCTGGAATAATAAAAGATTTTCTTTTTGTATAATAAACATATATATTTCCCTTATTATCTCCATTTATAGTAATTGAGGATTTCAAAAAATGATTAAGTTTTTCGCGATAATTTGATGATGTATATTGTTTATCTAAATAGTTAATTTTAACTGCAGTAATATCTGGATAATGCATTGCAGGAATTATTTGTTTAATTATTTTCTGTAATGTTTTTTCAACTCCTTGTTCTTTTAGTAATTCCTTTCCAATTTGATATAAGCATCTTAATTCTTTATTTCTTTCTTCTAAATCTTCTCTATTTTTCTTCTGCTGGGTAATATCGCGAATAGATCCTAGAAAATGGCGAGATCCATTATATTCAAAAACTGAACCATAAATTTCAACATCAAAAGATGTACCATCTTTTCTTATATCAACAGATTCCGCATGAAAAGATTTACCAATTGTGAGATTGTGTAAACACTCATTAAACTTATTAACATAATCCGGATGAACGATATCTTTACCTGAAAGTTTTATGATTTCGTCATATTTATATCCATAAGTTTCACAAGCCTGTTTATTAGCATGAACGATCTGTCCCTTTGGATTAAAAACAATTAAACAATCCGTTGTTGCATTGAAAATATCGCGATATCGTTTCTCATTTTCGGCTAATGTTTTTTCCATTTTTTTTTGGCATGTTATATCATATACTGTTGCTCTTAGCCCTACTGGTTTGCCTTTTTCATCTTTAATTATTACGCTATGATGACGTAACCATCGTTTATCCTTTGTTTTTTGATGTATTATTGGAAAATCAAAAACTGGATCTATTGTACCTTCAACAACTTTTTTTCTTTTTTCTTTGATAAATGGAATTGTGTCTTTTGGGATTAGTTTTAAAATGATATTTCCATTTTTGTAGAATTCGTCTTGTTTTAAACCAAATATTTCTTCACATGAAGGACTTATATATGTATATTTTCCAGTTTTTAAATCAACACTGAAGATTACATCTTTGCCTTGTCCTGTCAGAAGTCGGTATTTTTGTTCGCTTTCTAATAATTCTCCTTCAATTTCTTTTCTTTTTGTGATATCTCTTGATATACATAGTATTCCTTCGGGTACTGGATTTACATTGACTTCATAAAATGCTTTTCTACCATCATCAAATACAAATTCATCTACAACATTAGCAGATTCCCTTGTAGTCATTACTTTTTGAAATGTTTTAAAAAAAAGTGTCTGTTCAATTCCAGGAAATAAATCAGTTAGTTTGTTATTAATTAATTTTTCTTTGGACAGATTAACAAATTTTGTTGCAGCTTTATTTACTAACAAGTGACGCCATTCTCTATCAAGAATATATATGCCATCAGAACTTGCCTCCAGTAATATCTTATATCGCTTTTCACTTTCTTTTAACTGCTTTTCAACTCGTTTCCGTTCACTAATATCGCGGGATACACCATGAATGCCAATGATTTTACCTGATTCATTACGAATCCATTTCATTTTATTTTCAAGCCAGACGGTACTCCCCTCTTTTGTATAATATTCAATATCAACTGTTATAGTTGAGGTATTCCTCCGCGGTATAACTTTTTCTCGTAACAGTTCCTTTTTCAATAGGTTTTTAGCTAGTTTCAAAGAAGCTGGAGCAAGCATATCTTCAAATGATTGTTTCATTCGTTCTTCTGGTGTAAAACCAAGAACATGAATAACTGATGGACTTACGTAGGTTGTTTTCCCCTTAAGATCCATGGTCCAGATAATATCTGCCATATTTTCTGAGAGAAAACGAAAGCGTTGCTCGTTTTCTTCATGCTGTATCTGGGCTTTACGCTGAATTGTGATATCTTGCATAATGCCAAATAATTCAACTGGCGATCCTTGTAAATTTCTTTTAACCTCTATGGTTTGATGAATATATTTGATGGAATCATCAGGTAATATTATTCGAAAATCAAAACTATCATAGTTCTGTCCCTCAAAAAAACTTTTCACCATTTTGTCGTTATTACTTCTATCGTCAGGATGTATTCGTGCAAGAATATCTTCTTGAGTTAAGGGGGTATTCTTGTCCCATTGCCAGATACGATACAACTCATCTGACCAATACAATGTATTGTTGGCGACATTCCATTTCCATATACCTAATTTTCCAACTCTTTGAGCTCTTTGTAATAAATTATCATCTATTTTTACTTCATCATTGGGTTCATTAAGGAGATGGTTCTCTTCTAAAAACTCATCAGTTGTTTTTTCTTTTTTTTCTTGCGATACAAGATTTCGTGAAGATTTACAATGAGAAAGTTGTTCTTCTTCTTTTCTCAGCTGCCTGACAATTTCTGGTTCTTCTTTCATCTTTAACCCCAGTTAATTTTAAAAAAAACGAAAACAAATTCCAACATACTCTCTATATTTTTAATCGTAGAGCACCCATCCTCTTTGATTTAAGATTGTCTAAATCCCAACCTCTTATTTAATATATAATAATATTTTAAAACAGTTTGCATTGTTACATTTATACTGAACGTTTATATACAAAAATTATTTTTGTTATTTATAAAAATCCTAAACTATTAAACACCCATGGTTACTCTCAATAAATCACGTAAACCAGGTGAAAAACCCAATATTAATATTCCAATCTTAAGTAAATTTACTAAAGATTTGTAATTTTTCAATTCATCTTTATAAAGCACATCAAAAACATATATTACAGTAATTATCAACAAAAATTTTACAATAGGAAAAAGTGGCGGCCAAACCTCCATTAAAAAATTTGAAGCAGGATGTTTTTCAACATAATTAAGTGCACCCATATTGAATGGATCATATATGCTTATGTAGCTAACAATTCCATCAATCATATGTCCAGAAAGCATGGCAAGATTTAGAGGTCTTTTATAAATAGCAAATTTTTCAATATCTTTTTTATATTTTGAGATTAAATAAACAATAAAAACAATTGTAAAAACAAGACCAACAACTACTAAAAAAACGTCAAATCTTATATATTTAGCATAAGACCATTGCAATCCTAAAATCCATCTTGAAACAAGATAAATGCTTGGAAGTAAAAAAGAAAAACCACCCGCAAAAACAATCATATTTATTGTGACTTCTTTTTTAGATATAAAAATCGGAATCAAACTTGAAAGAGAAATTAAATAAAAAATTACAGGTTCAAACAAATATAATTCATATTTAGCTCCAAAAGACCAAATCAAAGATACAATAATGCTCCAAAGAAAAAACAAGGCAATTGTTAAATTCAATTTATTTTTATTATTACTTATAAAATGTCCTAAAAGAACAAAAGATAGTGCAAAAAATGCAATCTGAACATAAATGAGAGGAGATATAAACCAATAAACTGCAGGAATATTAAAATAATCAGCATCTTCTAAAACTCTTGAAACAGGTCCTAGAAAAATATATGGCATTAGAGCAAGACAAAATCTCCAATCAATTACTATTTCTAATTTTTTCAATAATTTGTAGATAAAATAAATCGACAAAACCAGAACTAAACCATAAGTTATCTCAGAAACTATAGTATATCCTTCCATAGCTTGAACGCCGTTATGAATGGCAAAAGATGAGCCTGGATCTGCATCAGCAACAATTGGTCCCCAATAATATTTCCAAATCCATTGATCATAAAAAATGCTCGGAAATAAAAACAGCCCAGCAATAATTACAAAAACAACTGATAAAAAACTAAGTATAATTATTTGATTTTTGTGTTTTTCAAAGTAATGATTTAAATTCATTGTGGTGTTTGCAAACAAAAATTAATATATTAAGGCAGCGGTTTACTATTTGAATTTATCATGGAGAAGTTCACAAAATATAAAACAATGGTATTTCCCAGAGAAGTAATAGTTGGTCATAAAACTACAGACCAGATAAAAGGGCTATGTGCCCGCATCACTAAAAGAAAAAAACCATTAATTGTGGTAGATAAAAACACAAAACGAATATCTGGAGACAAAATATCAAAAATACTGGCAGGAGCAGGTTACGAAGTTGATATGGTTACAATTCATTCTCCAGTTATAAAGAAAAATAAATATGTAGCATGGCCAACTCAAAAAGAACTTGATCATGTATTAAAAGATGCAAATAAACATGATTCAGAATTCTTTTTGGGCGTAGGCGGCGGCTCTGTTATAGATGTTACAAAACTTGCAGCTTACGAATTAAATAAACCTTTTATCAGTATTCCAACATCAGCAGCACATGATGGAATGGCATCACCACGAGCCTCTTTAAAAGATAAAAAAGGATCAATTTCTAAAACTGCTGTTTCACCTATTGCAGTTCTTGCAGATACCGAACTTATTTGTAAAGCACCTTATAGAATGCTAGCCTCAGGATGTGCTGATGTAATCTCAAATCTATCAGCAATAGAAGATTGGGAGCTTGCACATAGGTTGAAAAATGAGGAGTTTAGTACTTTTGCTGCATCACTATCAACAACTGCATCAAAGCTACTTTTTGAAAAAGCAGAAGACATTCGCTCAGGTCTTGAAGAAGCTGTTTGGCAGGCGGTAAAAAGCATGATTGTATCTGGCGTTGCTATGAGCGTTGCAGGAACGACAAGACCTGCATCTGGTGCAGAACATATGTTTTCGCATGTTCTTGATAGAATCGCGCCAGGAAAAGCAATGCATGGTGAACAATGCGGTGTTGGAGCTATTATGATGATCTATCTTCATGGTGGAGATTGGGAAAAAATAGTTGATTTTTTAAAAACAATTGGTGCACCAACAAACGCCAAGGAACTTGGAATACCAAAAAGAAAGATAGTTGAAGCACTTCTTTGTGCTCAAGAGATAAGACCTGATAGATATACTATCCTTGGCGAACAAGGACTAACAAAAGATGCTGCAAAAAAACTTGCAAAAACAACCGGTGTAATTTAATGGCGATTGTGACACTAATAGGCGAAAAATTATCAATAAAAGATTTGGAATTTACATATCTTGGTCCAAATAATGATTGCAGAAACTGCCAGCTAAAAAATGTCTGTTTTAATTTAAAAATTGGAAGAAAATACAAAATAACAAATGTTAGAGATAAAAAACATGTTTGTAATGTTCATGAAGGGGCAGTAAAAGTAGTAGAAGTTGAAGAATTGCCAATAAAAGCTACTATAAATAAAAATCTTTCAAAAGGAACTAAAACAAAAGCAACAAAAAAAGAATGTAAAAGTATTGGTTGTGATTTTCACAATATTTGTACAAATATCGCAATCCAGAAAGATAAAACATACGAGATAAAAAAGACCAATGGCAAGATACCATGCCCAAATGATTACGAATTATATGAAGTAGAATTAACAGATTAATGACATATTGTATTATAAATCAAACCCTGATCTCCTTTAGCATTTTCAATTGAACTAACTGGGTCCATTATCATTTTATACCAATTGTAGGTATGCTCATTTGGATTTGTTTTGCTTGTTAGATAGGATACGCCAATGCACACAATAGAGCAACCAGATTCAACACAATTCCAAACCTCTCCAATTATTTTAACTTTTAAATTGCTGGAATTATCAACACCATCATAAATCAAATATTTTGTTTTATGATTTTTTAATAAAAATCTTTCACCTGATTGATTTTTTGAAATGTTCATATTGTTTTTAAATGTCTCATCTATTGTTTTTTGAATATTTTTAAAAAGGTCATCTTCATTTTTTAATGTAAGAGCCTTTATGGTAGTAACAGTAAGTGTTGAAGGATAATTGCCATTAATTTCATATGTTGAGCTTGTCCATTTTTCAAGCCCTAAAAATTGAATGCCAGTATTTCTTAAAGCAAAATTTTCATACCAACCGTTTGTAAGTACTTCATCTGAAACATATCCACTTTTTATTTCAAGACAACCAGTTGTTGAAACTAAACATATAATTATCAAGAAAAAAAATATCTTTTTTTTATTACCTAATCTCACCATTCTTCAATTAATTAAATAAAAACTTTAATACTTTAAATTAACTAAAAAATGAGGGCCTATTTTAGGCCAGCTTCTTTTTTAAGGAGTTTTGCTTTATCAGTTTTTTCCCAAGTAAAATCAGGATCTTCTCTTCCAAAATGACCATAAGCAGCGGTTTTTTTGAATCTAGCTTTTCTTAATCTTAGAACTCTGATTATATCATTTGGAGTAATTGGGAAAAATTCTCTGACTAGATCTTCAATTTTATTTATTGGGATTTTATTTGTTCCAAAACAATCTATATTTATTGATACAGGTTCTGAAACTCCAATAGCATAAGCAAATTGAATTTCACATTTTTCTGCAATACCTGCAGCAACTAAATTTTTTGCAATGTATCTTGTTGCATATGCTGCGCTTCTGTCTACTTTTGTTGGATCTTTACCAGAAAACGCACCACCGCCATGTCTACCTATTCCCCCGTATGTATCAACAATTATCTTTCTTCCAGTAAGACCTGCATCCGCGTACGGTCCGCCTCTTACAAAAGCGCCTGTTGGATTTACATGAAAAACAGTATTTTTATCTATCCATTCTTTACAAACTGGATTAATTACTTTTTTTATTACGTCTTCTCTGATTTTTGAATGAGAAATTCCAGGATCGTGCTGAGTTGAAACCACAATAGTGTCTGCTCGTATTGGCTTTCCTTTTTCGTTATATTCAACAGAAACTTGAGACTTACCATCGGGTCTTAAATAAGAAATAGTTCCATTCTTTCTTACATCTGATAACTTTTTTGTGAGTTTATGAGCAAGTGATATAGGCAGAGGCATTAACTCTTTTGTTTCATTGCTTGCATAGCCGTACATCATTCCTTGATCACCAGCGCCTTGTTCTGAATGCAAACCTTCTCCTTCTGAAACTCCCTGAGAAATGTCAGGACTTTGTTCTGTGATTTGTACCCATACAGAGCATGTTTCCCATTCTATTCCAAATTCAGATTTTGTATAGCCAATGTCTTTTATCGCATCTCTTACAACGCTTGGAATGTCAATATAGGCATTTGTCGTCATTTCACCAAAAACCATTACTCCGCCGTTTTTTGTACCTGTTTCAATGGCAACTCTGGAGTATTTATCTTGTTTAAGTGCCTCATCCAAAATTGAATCTGAAATAAGATCACACATTTTATCTGGATGACCTTCTGTTACTGATTCTGAACTTATAATAATCTTTCTTTTTGACATGATATCACCTAAATTTATTTCCCCGCTTTAAGAAAATCAACAACAAAAACTAATTTATTAACTTTGTCAAAATTAATATAAATTATATAGAAAAATAGTAAAGATGACACTATTCTTGAATTCTCATTCTTGTCATCCACACATCTTCTTCCATGTTTCCATATATGTCTTCAGAAGATACATTTACAGGTTGTTTTTTATCTATCAAAGGCTCTCCTTTTCGGCTAGCCTCATCTGCAAATCTGTGTATGGTGTTTTTTCTTAGTTTCCAGTAATGCGTTCTCCATTCTCGTCCGTCATATAATGTTGTTTCCTCTCTTTCGGTTGTAAGCATTCCTTCTTCTTCAAGAATGTAGAACAGTTGTCTATCTTCTGGATCCAAAACATTGTCTATTACTCTATCGTCAAATCCAAAAATATCCATAACAAATCCTGCATCTCTTCTTGCTTCATCTATATCAATACCAACTCTATTTGCAATTGCTTTTGATAAATCATTTAAAGTTATAATTGTCATAAAATACCTCTCTGCTTTCCATTATTAACTCTAATTTTTTCACTTATATGTACATAAACCTATATTTATAATTTTCTCTACAATTTATTTATCTTGTAAGGGAACTTTGAGAAAGAAACTCAACGATTTCCCCCAATTTTATCATGCCTTCTAAATCGTTCATTATAATCTCTTAAGGGTTCCTCGTTATATTATATGTTGGCGAATTTTTAAAAAAGGCCAAAAATCATATTAATTTTATTATATTCAATTTTATATACAATAATAAAATTTATATACCCTTTCTCCTTATTCCCTCTTAAGAATGGGGGAGAAATTTTATTTTCTAAATCTCTCCTCACCACCTTCAATCTTCCCCATTCTCTCCTATTATCTTAAACAAATATTAGATTTTGTATTTTATCAGTAATTTTATTTCTATATTTCTCATCAGTAATAACCATAACTGCCCAATCAGGTGTCATTCTTGATTTTACTGCTCTTGCAATTGGTGTAAAATCATCTATTTTTTTTATTTGAGATTTTTGTATTACATTTATTTCGGTTTTATTTATCCTTGGTTCGGATTTTAAAAGCTCATTTCTAGGTATATCTATTATCAAATGTCCTTTTTTAATTCCAAATCGATTTTCTATCTCTCTTTCTTTTTCTCTTCTTAAATTTGGATCTTCAAGTTTTTCTAAAATTTTTGTTTGATTTTCATCTAAATCATAGTATGATTCTGAATATACTTGTTTGAAAAGCTTTCTGTATTTGATTCGGGTAACGATTTCATGCTGAAATTCGCCTACTTCTTTTAACTTTGCTAAGATTTCATCGTCAGTCATTTTGTAAAACTCAAATGGTTCAATTTCTTCTGTTTCAAACAAAGCTTTTGAAAGCATCAGCTCAGAAATTCTTACAGTTTTGTGAAAATAAACCGAGGAATACATTAGTCCTCTTGCCATTAGAATACTTTCAACAACACTTACCCCTTTTCTTATTATGGCTAGATTATTGTCATTAATTAACAGAGTTTGAATTAATCTTTCAATATCTATCATGCCATAAGCAACACCAGTGTAATAAGCATCCCTGATTAGATAATCTAGTTGATCAACATCTATAGTACTATTTAGAATTTGACTGAGATATGGTTTTTTGTTTGTTTCACCTCTTATTATATTTACAATCTCATTTTTTTCTATTTTATTTTTTTCAAGAATATTATTTACACTCTGAGAATCTACAAATTCTTTTTCATTAGGCTCAAAAATATTATAATTTCCTAGAATTAAGTCTTTTGTTAAATCTATGTGATCTACGCCAAACTTTTCTAAAAGAATGGATTCAAATGTGTGGGAAAATGGTCCATGACCTATGTCATGAAGCAATGCTGCACATACAATTTGTCTTTTTTCCTCTTCTGTAATATTTAACTTTTTTGCGATTTTTGATGCCAATAGGTATGTCCCCAATGAATGCTCAAGTCTTGTATGATGTGCGCCAGGAAAAACAAGATGAGCAAATCCTAGTTGCTTTATGTTATATAGTCTTTGAACTTCAGGCGTTTCTAATAAATCAGATATTATCCCCTCAACTTTAATGTCTCCATGAATTGGGTCTCTTACTATTTTGTAACTATCTTTCATATTGCTGTCTTGATAATACAAGACTGATTGAAATAATTTGTTTAATCAATAAGAAACATATAAAAAAATCTATCAATTAGTTATTGTATACTCATTAAAAAAGGACTCAATATGGGAAAAAATATACTATTTTCTTTAGAAAACTGTATCAAATGCAATCAAACAAAAGAACTGATAAAAGATAGAGACGATATTGAAATAATTACATATCCGCATGATTTTTCAAATTGGACAAACGAGCAATTAAATCAGGCAAAAGAATACGATGTTTTGCAAGACTTAGAGCAAACCGCTCCAATACTTTGGACAGATGGTAAAAAATTAGTTGGTTTTTTAAGAATTAGAAAATGGATACAAGATAACAAAATTTAATACATTTCTACATCAAATCGTTCCAATGCATTTTTCATTGAGAAATACCACTGGTCAAGACAAGATTCAATTTCTTTTTTGATTTTTTTTGGTTCAATGCATTTGTATGTGTGATAATAACCTCCAGATTTAATTTTGTTAGTCTTTTTTATACAAAAGCCCATTTTTGCTAATTTTTGTAGTGATCTATATGTTGTACTTCTTTCTTTTTTTACAATATTAGCAACTTCATCAGCACGCATTTCTCCAATTTTTTTAAGAGTTTTATAAACATGCAAATCTAAATCATTTATTTCAAAAATGCTTCTTAAAACATCTTTGCAGCAAATGTTTTCGTCAGATTTTATCTTAATCATTTCTGTATCAATAATATTGAAACAGTTTATAATGGTTGTGCAAATATTATGCACAAACGTTAAATACTAGAGCATTTATTACATTGCACAATGAGTGAACTAGAAGATTTAAGAAAGAAAAAATTAGAACAACTAAAAACTCAATATATGAATGGAGGTAAAAATATGGAAGAAAGTTGGCCAGATACGCCTTTAAAAATAACTGATGCTGATTTTGATGAATCAATAAAAAAATATGAAACTGTAGTTGTAGATTGTTGGGCTCCTTGGTGCGGTCCCTGTAGAATGATTACTCCAATAATTGAAGAACTTGCAAAGGAAATGAAAGGAAAAATAGTATTTGCCAAACTCAATGTTGATGAAAATCCAGCAATATCTCAAAAACATCAGATAATGAGTATTCCAACTCTTTTGGTATTTAAAAATGGACAAGTCGTTGATAAACTAGTTGGAGTAATGCCAAAAGAAGAGCTTAAACAAAGATTAACAAATTAATACTTTTCTAAGGTCAACTAATGAACATTAGAAAACACTTAATTTTGTTATTTTTCATTTTTCTGTTAATTTTAGTAAATTTTTTTAGTGGTTGTACTGAACAAAAAAAAGGTGAAGATTTTGTTTTTACAGATCTCGAAGGAGAAGAAAAGCATCTTTCTGATTATTATGGGAAAATAATTTTATTAGATTTAATGGGCGTAAATTGCCAACCTTGCCAATATCAATTATTTATCTTACATTCTATTTATGAAAATTATTCACAAGAAGATATTGAAATAATATCAATCGACGTTTGGGTTCAGAATGGAGAGACTGCAGGACTTGTAAAACAATTAATTCAAGAATACAAAGACCAAGTTGGCTTATCTCTTGATTGGATATTTGGATTAGATGATAATGAAGGAACAATTTTTAATAAATACACAAATGGGGCGGTTCCAACTTTAATACTTTTAGACCGAAATGGAAATATTTATTATACTTTTACTGGTATTACAGAATACTCTGAAATAGCAAGAAAAATAGATGAGAAATTATAGTTGAGGTAATAAATTATGAAGAACTTGAGAAATATATCTATTGTATCAATAATTTTTTTATGCCTATTTTTTTCAATGAACTCTGCATCAGCTCAAATATCACTTGAAGATATATCGATAGATCCTGTCGAACCAGAGCCACAATCAACAATTACAATAACAGCGACTTTTTCAAATTATGATGAGGTTACCAACGTTAACATCAAGGTAAAAGAATGTAGGGATGTTGTACCCGTTGTATGTTTTAGTGAACAAAATAAAACAATGGTTGGTGAAGGAAGCGGTGTTTATACAGTCACATTAACCTTAAACGAAGAACAAGCAACTTATATACAATATAGCTTTGAAGTATCATCGGGCGATACATTTGAAACTCTATCTGACGAAGACAATTGGAAATATGATTTAAAAACGTCAACTGATAATGGGGGCAATGGGGGCAGTGATGATAACAACACTCCAGGATTCGAAATTCTGGTTGCACTTGCCGCTATAGCTATATTATCAATTATAATCAAAAGAAAAAGATTATAATGAAACTACAAATAAAAAGACTAATAGTTCAATTCATAGCACTTTTTTATGCTAATTTAGGAGCTTTACAAATTAAAACAGGTTTTTGCATACCATTTTTTTATTGTCATGCATGTCCAACTGCTTCATCTGCTTGCCCACTCAGAGTCTTTGAATCAAGTGTTTATAAGGGAAAATTTGACTGGCAGTTTTTTTTATATCCATTTTTAATTCTTGGAGTTTTTGGAATAACAACAGGTAGAGCTGCATGTGGTTGGCTGTGCCCTATAGGCCTTTTGCAAAGAGGTACTTCAAATGTTGCAAGAAAATTTAAAAAATTTGGCATTTCAAAAAAACTAGCTCAAAGCAAAGCAGCATCATATGCAAAATATACAAAATATTTTGTTTTGATTGGTTTAGTTTTTGTTACAACATACCTAATAGGGTTTATGTTTACAGATATTTGCCCTATCGGATTTCTAACTGGGACAATTCCCATATTGATTTTGAATCCTGGCAAATATATTCCAAATTCCTTTTTCATACCAGCACTTATTATATTCATATTATTTTTGATTTTGATATTTACAATTGAAAGAGGATGGTGCAGATATTTCTGTCCGATTGGAGCATTTTTAGCTTTTTTTAATAAAATGAGCATTTATCATGTATCTGTAAAAAAGGATGAATGCATACATTGCAACGCATGTTCAAATGTCTGTCCCATGGCAATTGATGTTCCTAAAATGAACAGAGATCCAGAATGCATACTTTGTGGAAAATGTATTTCAACTTGTCCAAAAAGTATAATTAAATATGAGGGTCTTAGATGAAAAGATTTCAAATAATTCAAATTACAGCTATTACAGCAGTTTTTTGTTTACTTGGTAGTATGTTTATACTTACGGGTGCTTACTCCGATGTAGAAAATAGAGTGGTTAGAACCCTTTGTCTATCTTGTATTAAACTTGAGCCAAAATTAGAGGTGGACTTTACATTTGAAACAGTTGAAAATAAAAAACATCCAAACTTTGTTTTAGAAAATCTTAGTAAAGGCCCTGTTTTTTTACATTTCTCAGAGGATGCATGCTATGGCTGTGATGTAATGTACCCAATTATAAAAGATTTATTTGGTGTTGAGTTTGCAAAAGATGAAATATTTTATGAAACCGTTGATTTTGAAGATTCCAAGATAACACACATCTATGTAAATATTGACCATACAACAGAAATGCTTGCAGATTCCTTTTTTACATATGATGTTAAGGATGTAGGCGGACTACCTATGTTTACGATAATAACACTTAATTATGACCGAGGAGTTGTAAAACCCTATTTAGCATCGTTATATGGCACACTGGGTTTTGATAACGATAATGAAAGACTTGAATTTTTTCAAGAATTAATTTCTGAAAGTATAGATTTATATAATCAAAACTCAGAAGGTTATTCAAATTAAAAATTAAAAGGAGATTTTCTCCTTAAATTTCGCCCCTTTTTATTTTGTCTTTTAATATGTTAAACTGTTCTTTTGAAAGAGTACAAATATTGTCTTTTTCTCCAATAATTACTTTGTCTTCTTGAACGTCAACAACAGGGCATTTTGGAGGTATACACACTCCATCGTTACATAATACTACTTTCATTTGTATTTCCCCTTTAACTATTGTTAATATATATTTAATACAAATCATAAAAGGTTTTCGGTTGGATTGTTGTCCAATCAGATATATCCTTTAATTTCTACTTCTGACTTATTTACCTTAGAAACAACCCTTGCAGCTCTTTTTTCAAGATTTTTTACTTGTTTTATTTGGACGTTTACAGTAGGGCCAACTTTTTCTTCAAAACCAGACTTTAAAATCGAAATTATGTCATTTACAGAGGGTCCAGAGTCTTTTTGCTTTTCATCAATTACTATTTGTATTTCAAGATTTTTTAAATCATGCTGAATTATTTTTGTATCGATTAGTTTTGTTGTTTTTAATTCATACAAAATTCTACTATAAATATCTGAAAAAGAAGTAGCAAGCATAATTTTACCGCTTGGAAGAACTATAGATAAATCCTTTCTTCCGTAAATTCTTTTAATTATTTGTCCTGATAATTCACAATTGCATTTTTTATCTGATAACTCAACAATATCATTTATTGCATCATATCTTATTATTGGTGTACCTTTTCCATAGAGTTTTGTAACAGCAAGCTCTCCTGCGACATTTGGACCTACTGCCTTTTTATCTCTCAAAACCTCTAGATAAACTAAATCTGACATAACATGATAATTACCGTTTTTACATTGAAAAGCAATTGGCCCTGTTTCAGTTGCAGCATAAACTTCAAAAATCTTAGAGTTAAATGATGATTCAATTAGTTTTTTTAGATTTTTGTCAAGCACTGAGCCAGTAGATCCAACACATCTTGGGTTTATGTTTTTACCAAAACCTTTTTCCTTTAAAAGTGCTAAGTGACCAAGCATTCCTGCATAGCCACCAAGATAATCTGGTTTAAAATTATCAATTTGTTTTATTAGTTTTTTAGGATCATCGTTTGTATTTAGCCATTGTATGTTTTTACCTATGAAGCTTAAACTTGTATGCGGGCCTTTCAAAAAGAATTTAGATTCAATTGTATTTGGGGCAAAATCTCCAATAATTGTTAGTTTGTCTTTTCTCCAGTTTATGTTATGATACTTTAGTATTCTTAAATATCCAAAAAGTCCAATAATCATTTGAAAGTTATCAACATAAATGGATAATTCTTTACCAGTAGTCCCAGAAGTTGAAATTTTTCTTAATTTTTTTGTATTTGTATCTTTATTAACTATTCCTTGAGGATAATATTTTTTGATATAATCTTTTGTTATAAAAGGCAATTTAAAAATTTCATTTAAAGAAGCTATGTCGCTCGATTTTATACCAGATCTTTTGTATTTGTCTTGATATAATGGAACTGTAAAAGCAAAATCAAGCATTTTTCTAAACTGCTTATTCTGATATTTTTCTAATTTTTCATTGCTAAATTTACTTAACCTGTTCACATCAAAAAGATAGGACTTTAGAACCTTTGAAGCGAAAATTGGATTTAGGAAAGGATTCATATCTTATTTTGGAAATGTAAGATTACTTAAATATGTGACTCATATTTTCAATTGAAATTAATGGATATTCTTGTTGTAGAAAATGTTTGGATGGGAAAAGCCAAGTATGGGCTATTTGATAAAACAATTCTAACAGCATTTTCTATTCTTCCGATGCTTTATGCAAGGCAAATTGCAGCAATAACCCCTAATAAACATAATGTAAAAGTCATAAATGAAAGATATGAAAATATTGATTTTGAAAAATCTTATGATATTGTTAATATAAACTTTACAGCCTCAACCACTCCAAGAGCTTATCAAATTGCTGATGAGTTTAGAAAAAGAAAAACAACTGTCGTATTGTCAGGCATACAAGCATCTTCAATTCCAAATGAAGCAAAAAATCATGCTGATTCTGTTATTTTGGGTAGAGGAGAGCTAGGCTGGCTTGATTTGTTAAATGATTTTGAAAAAGGTAATACTAAACCATTTTATAAAGATAGAAAATATGATAAATCTGAAAAAATACCCCCTACAAATGTAAGATTGCCAGGATTTGTTTTAACTGGCGCAGTTGAAGCTACTAGAGGATGCCCTTACAAATGTGATTTTTGCCCTGAAGTAAATGTTTCTTGTTATACAAATTTTTACAAAAGACCTGTTGATGAAGTGATAAATGAGATTAAAAAAATCCCTCAAAAATCAATAATGTTTTATGATTCATCTCTCACCATAGATGTTGATTACACAACAGAACTTTTTACAAAAATGATTGATCTAAAAAAGAAATTTTTTTGCAATGGAAATGTAGATGTTTTAGCAAATAATGCTGATTTTGTAAAACTATCAAAAAAAGCAGGCTGTATTTCTTGGCTGATAGGTTTTGAATCCCTCTCACAAAAAACACTTGAATCGGTAAATAAAAAAACAAATAAGGTAGTTGAATATAAAAAAGCAGTAGAAAATATACATAAAAATAAAATGGCAGTTATTGGATGTTTTATGTTTGGTTTTGATACTGATACAAAAGATACATTTTATAATACGTTAAAAACAATTAAACAATTAAAAATCGATGTTGCAGATTTTTGTGTTTTAACACCTTTTCCTGGAACTCCCACATATAAAAGGTTTGAACAAGAAGGAAGAATACTTTCAAGGGATTGGTCAAAATATAATCTTAAAACCCCAGTATTTAAGCCAAAAAACATGACTGGGGATGAATTATCACAAGGCTTGATAAATATATATACTCAGTTCTATTCTACAAATTATACAATAAGAAGAGCAATAAGTGCTTTAAAACTTGGATTTTATCCTTTTTTACTAGTTCTTGGAAGAAATTTAATTGCTAAAATGAATGCTAGAGTCCTATCTGTTAAAAACCATGCTTAAAATTGGAAATCCATAGATTGCTGTTTTTACTTCCAAACTCACACTTGATGTTTTCCCCTGATCATCATATGCCTTTACCATAATTGTGTGTTTTCCAATGCTAAACTTATTCCAGGTATATTCATAAGGAGATTCAGTGAAGTTTGCAACAATTTCATCATCAATGTATATTTCAACACTTGTTATACTGGAATCATCACTTGCAGTTGCGGATATTATTGTTTTGCCAATTAAAATTGTATTTTGAGAGCTTGTGTTTCTGATTGAGTTTATAAAAGAAGATAATATATTTAGAACTGTAGCATTTCTTCCTCTAATATATTTCTGTCCTATCTTAGGAAAGCTTATACCAACTTCTGGAGGCAGATTTGCCCCTTCAACAACATTTGCTCCATCACAAGCATCAGCATAATATGCATCAAATAAATTTTGATCACTTTCATATGCATATTGTTGTTCAGATTCAGAGTTAAAAAGTACTGCTATTACAAATAAATTATCAACATCATATGAAGTCACATCATATGCTTCTTGGATTGTAATTTCTTCTTCAGAAGAAATTGAAATTACTTCTTCTGTAATATAATCTAAAAATCCAAAATGATATGAATCTCCATCATAATTTTGCCAGGATATTTTTTCAGTTAAATATATCTTTAATTTTCCTTCGTAAGTAGTATCTTCAAAATTAATCATTTGTACTGTTGAGCTTATTTCATCTCCGTTATCATTTACTTCAACAGATAGATTCATATATATTTCTGGTACACTTCTTTGTTCTGCTCTTGAGATCGCATCTTCAAAGATTGTTTTTTCTTTGTCACCGACAATTACTTCATATCCGCCATCAATAAACGTTGTCGGGTATCCAAAAATATTATAATCTGTTTCAAGTCGAGATTTTGCTAGGCTATTTTTATCTTCAACTAAACTAACATAATAAAAATTGTAATTTTGTGATTCGTATAAATCATGTAGGATTTCAGAAACAGCTGGACAGTTGTCACACCAAGAACCAGTTCCTTCTTCTATGAACACACTATGTTCAAGTTCCTGTGTATCAAAGGATACTGAGATAGTGTAATATATTCTACCATCAATTGAAGGATCACCAACAGGACCATTCCCCTTTGCATCATCAACTGTTACATAATAGTACCAATCATCTGCAGAATTTGAAGGAATTTGTATATCTACATTTTTGTTTAAAATGGATTTAGAATTCCAACTATCATCATTTTCTTGTTTGTAATAAATTGTTGCTTTTGTAACATTAACATTATCTTCAAAATCAACCGAAATTGTTACGATTTTGCCTGTTTTGCCTGTTGTATTTCCAGTGACAGTTGTTATTTTTGGGGGAGTTGTATCTTCTTTTTCATTATCAACTAAATCATCATAATTTTCGTAGATATAAAAAGCAGATGCAATTACTATGATTGCAACAATTAATGATGCTATTATCTGAAGAATTTGTTTCATTTCAATATTATAATAGTTTTATTATATATTTAAACCTAATGATTGGATTAAATTATATTATTTTTTTTAAAAATTCTTTTAAATTTTGGAAAAAATTTAATATTTAATATTTTGTTAACAATCTAATGAATTTAAAAAATAAAAATTATTCAGTAGATATTTTTATGTTTGCTATTTTGATTATTATAGCAATCTTTTTTGGAATATTTGGTATTGCTATTTGGTCTTTTGTCCATGGCTGTTATTTGCTTTTCAAAGGAGCCATATCATTAAAAGGGGATAAAAAAGGATTAATTAGATCAGATTTTATTATAATTGCAATTTTTATTTTAGTAGCAGTGATTGCTGCGATAATTTATTTTCTTGAGATAATATAGAAATAATTTTAATTTAGTGCAGGGGGGGAGATTTGAACTCCTGAACCTCTGCAGGACAAGGCCCTGAACCTTGCGCCGTTGGCCAGGCTTGGCTACCCCTGCTTTTCAAAGGACATTAAGTTTTTATTATTTAGTTTATCGCGATTAATCCATATACTTTAAATATTTCTTCAAGTATTGCCTGCAATTAAAAATGGCCCGGGTAGTGTAGCCTGGCAACATATGGGACTGTGGATCCTCTGTGGCGGGTTCAAATCCCGCCTCGGGCCCTATTAAATTGATATTTAGTCCTTTTAAAAAAGGCGAGTTATTACTATTTTTCCAAAAACAAATCCTAACTGCTCTTTTGAAATTAACTTACCATTTATTTCTGCATTAGCCTTTATAACTATAATTCCAATTTTTCTCTTTATTGAGTCTTTTGATGTATATATCTGTGTTTTTTCTCCAGGCTCTATTATTTCAACATTTCCCTCTGAGGATACATTAATTCTTTTATTTAAACCAAATAACCTTCCTGTTGCAGATAGGTTCCAATATATGTCAGATAAACTTTCTTCACCTTTATTTCTAATAGTGGCAAATATCTGCCCTGAGCTTATTGTTTTTATTATAATCTTAACATTATTCTCATCAAAATCTTTAATCGATATTGTCTTTACCTCACTCCAATCACTTTCCTCTCCAGTTATATCTCTCGCTTTTGCTTTTATTTCATATTCTCCTTCTTTATTCCAGGTTTGATTTACACATACTTTTTCGCCCGATTCAAAAGGTCCTATCCACTCATTACTAGATTCATCATCCCAATTTATTAAATAATATATTTCATCACCTTCAGAATCATTTGATTCAATAGAAAATTCATATTCTTTTCTGGTATATCCTTCACTAATTCCCCCTAGAATCGGCGAGTTTGGGGGATTATTCTCATCGAAATTAAAAATTGTAATCCACTCTTCATTGCCTTCAGAATCTGCTTTAATCAAGACTCCTCTTGATTCTAACATTCCAAAAGTATAGTAAAATCCAGACATAATGAATCCATTATCTGTTTTGTCTAAAGAACATGATACACTCAGATAATTGTCAAATTCGAATGTAGAATTCCATTCTTCGTTTCCATCCAAATCCGTTTTCAATATTAAAGCATCTGCTTGATACTCATTAAAATTACCGCATTGACCAGATATTACAAAACCCTCATCATCCGTCTGTTGTACTGATAAAAAAATCGCATTTTTGTTAACTTCAAATGTTTTTTGCCATTCTTCATTGCCTTCAGAATCTGCTTTAATTAACATCCCATAAGCTTCCTCTGATTCTTCTGTTAACGCATAAGTGCCTCCTACCATTATGAATCCATTATCTGAAGTAGGTTGAAATGAGGAAAGCTTGCAGTTATCAATTCCAGAAAAATTTTTACCCCAAATCATGTTTAGATCGCTATCAAATTTTATAATGTAGCCCTTTTCTATACATTCATAATCTGGAGGAGGTCCAAAAAGCGTAGTAAATCCAACAACATAATAATTATATCCAATTTGTTCAACTGAACGACCAGCGCTAAATTCATTGTTAAAAAAAGTTTTACATTGTTCAAATTCACCAAGACTATTTGTTTTTAATATGAATGAATACATAATAGCATCAAGTACTGACGCTCCTGAAATTATATATCCGCCATCACTTGTTTGTTGTATGGAATATCCGATGCTAGAATCTGCTATTAGATGGTTCTTTTCCCACTCTTTATTTCCATTTTCATCAGTTTTTAAAAGTAAAACTTTTGATGGTCCGCCAGATTCTTGAGAAAAACCAGTTAGTATATATCCATTGTCACTTGTTTGCTTAACTGAAGAACATCCTGCAAATCCTGATCCTTCAAATAATTTAAACCAGTCTTGACAACCACTGTTGTCAAATTTTACAAGCGATGCATATATAACTTCTTCATCGTAATCTATAAATTCCCCTGCAGCAATGTAACCTCCATCAATAGTTTTTTGGACTGAATATGAATCTGAGAATTCAGAATCTCTAATAATTTTATTAATCGGAGCAATATTTTCCCCTGTTATAAATAGATTTTTTAAATTTATGGATTGACCTATGGGTGCAATGTTTAACAATAATAGGAAAGATATAAAACATAAAGTATATGTTTTCTTACTTTGATTTGTCATAATATTCCCAAATGTATTGCCTTTTAACTTGTTTTTTTTGCTTTAAAAACTTTATTTGACATTTATTACCAAAACTATATGAAACCAATTTCATCTTAATCTTCTTAGACTGGATTTTAAAGGAAAATACAATCTTCAGTTAAGTATTATTTTTGGATATATTTTATATACCACTTCTTTATTTATAATAAAAATAGGGAGGAATTATATCATGAAATATGCTAAAGGTAGAACATTTGTTATTTTAATAGTCCTTTCATTGTTACTTATCGGTGCTGTGTCAGCTATAAAAACTAAAAACTATAATTTGGATGATACTCTAACTGAAAATTTAGTTGGATATTGGAGTTTTAATGATGGCACAGCAGCAGATAAATCAGGAAATGACAACGATGGTACGATTTATGATGCAACAGTGGTTAAAGGTATAATTGAAAATGGACTTAGTTTTGATGGTTTAGACGACTATGTTCAAATAGAAGATACAACAGATTTTGAATTTGTTGACCAATCTGTATCAGTTAGCGCTTGGTTTAAGATTTTAGAAAACGATAATGTTTATAGAATTTTTGTAAGTCTTGGGGATGTTGATTCTTACCCACATATACAAATAGGTAAAATAAGAAGTGAGCTTCACGAGGGTAAAATATATGTTGGCGTTTTTGACAATAATCAACAAGGAATCCAATGTAGAACGATTATGAATGGTGACGAATTGCCAAAAGATGAATGGATGCATTTAGTAGGAGTTATGGATTATGAACAAGATGTTATGAAACTATTCTTAAATGGAATTTTACAGGAAACTCAAGATTTACCCAATCTGAATTTAGCTGATGCGTCTGATCTTAGATTAATAATTGGAGATTATTGTAATCCTAGCCCACCAGGTTATGATCATCATCATAAAGGCTCGTTGGACGAAGTTAGAATATATGATAAAGCACTATTAGATGAGGAAGTAAAAGGGCTTTTTGAAGAACCATTTAAAAAATCAATAATGATTGGAAAAATTAGCAATCTACAATCTGGCTATAATGTAGATAAATTTGAAGCAGAAAATTTAATGATAGTACAATTTAATCCATTTCAAATCTTAAGATTTTCTTCAAATGAAAAAATAACTGCCCTTGCTGAAAATAGAGGAATATTGAGTACAGATTTTGCATTAGGGGTTTTCAACATTCTAATATAAATTTTTTAATTTTCTTTTGAAAAAATCAAATCATTTAATCGACTTTGAGATTTATTAGGAAATATTGGCGTATCTTCCCAATTCTTTTTAAGTGAAGATGCTTCCTTCTTTTCTTGAGGAACTTTTCTGTTGAAAATTTTAAACAAACCAGTAATTTTTTTCATCATTCTCACCAATTCAATTAAAAGATTTGTTTTTTTGCTTATTTAAAAGATGTTGTACAAGCATTATCAATTGTATTTACAATTCTTATCAAAAAAAGAAAATTAATTTTTAGATTTATTTTTCTCCCTAAACAAAACTTCTGTATGTGGATAAGCAAACTCAACATCAGCTGTTTTTGTAACTTTATTCCAAATTTCTCTTCTTATGTCTGTTGCAATACCATTTCTTCTGTTGGCAATTGTATTATATCTAACAACAACATTAACACCTGAATCTTTAAACATAAGGCGTGTATGAGCATCTTGAGATATTCTCTTAGGGAACCCTTCCCAAAGCTCTTTCATTATAAATCTAACTGAATCCTTGGCTATTTCTTCAGATTTTTTTAAATTGCTTTCATAAGTAACTGTAAAAATTATTTCATCAAGTATATAATCGTCTTTTTCGCTGTAATTTATCACTTCTTGTTCAAATATTATAGATGTTGGAATCATAACTGTTCTACCAGAATTCTCTTCTCCGTCAATTGTGCCTCCGACTTCATCTAGATAAATATGTGTCAATGTAATATTTGTGATATCTCCTTTTATATTTGATATAATGACTCTATCACCAATATGAAAAGGCCTTCTTGTTGCAAGTATTAACCAAGCAACTACTCCAGAAATTGGCTTTTGCAAAGCCCATCCCAAAGCAACAGTCAGAAGACCCGCGACAAAACCAAGATCTCCTAACTTGCCAGAATAAAAAGCAATTACGATAATAAGTAAAAAAAATGCAAAAATGTATTTCAGCATATCGATAAAAACAGTTACATTTGATTTTTGTTTCTTTGTTTTAACCTTTTTTAATAATCTTTTTTTAACTAATCTTAATAACAAACTGAAAATGACAAAAGAAATTATAATTACTACAAATAATTGAATAATTTCTTCATATGGTTTTAAATATACAAATACATCATCAATTAAGCTCATTTGATTAACTGGCAATGTAATTACAATTAATTAAAATTTACTTATAGCTAGGGAGGGAGGAAGGTAGGGGGAAAAATATGAAGAAAAGTAACCGAGATATTTTTCCTTCCTCACCACAATTTTACTTTCTTTATACAACTATTTAAAATTAATTTGTAAAATTAGCAAATTGAAAACTTTTCTTTTGGTTATTTTACTGCATTTTGTACATCACAAGACCAGATAGCATTTTTGGTAAGAAATAGGTGGATTTTTGCGGCATATGCTCGCCAGCATCTGCAATAGCTTTTAGCTCTTCAATTCTGGTTGGATTCATTAAAACTGATGCATTAAAACTTCCTTGTTTAACAAGCTCAATTGCTTCACTATCTACTCTTGTATATTTTACATGATCTTCGAGATTATCTTGGTTGATTCCTATTACATGCTCAAGTAAAATTTTATGAAGAATTGAAACATCCAGCGTTCTCCAAGTTTTGGTTCTATCTGAGGCAAATCTGTTCATTGAAGACTCATCTTTAAGAGTAAAAATATAGTATTTTCCTTCAATATATAGTGCAAATTTGTGATCATCCTTTGTTTTAATATCTTTAATTATTTTTTTACCTGCTTTTTCAAAATCCGAATCATCAATTGTTTTTTCTTCTATTTCAAAAAATTCTTTACTTTTATCAATTATATCTTTAATGTTGATATTTTCCATTTTTATTAGCCGATGAGTAGGATATATTAAAAGACCTTCATCAAACATGTTTGCAAGTATTACCATTCTGTAATTGAATGGGGCATTTTCGTCTGTATCTTTTGTTTTTTCTTTCATTTCATTTGCAAAATTTATTGCGGTTTGATACCTATGATGTCCATCAGCAATAAATAAAATTTCATCTCTTAGTTCATCTTTGATTTTAGAAATAACATTCTCATTTTCTATTTTCCAAAGTTTGTGATTAAATCCATCATAGCCTTTAACATCTATCTCTGGATATTTTATTTTTGAGTCAATCAGTTTTTTGATTTCATCTTTTTCATCAATGTATAACAGTTGAATCGGTTCTAGATTTGATTTGCAAGCTCTCATTAAATTCAATCTATCTGCTTTTGGTTTTGATAAAGTTCTTTCATGAGCTTTTACTAGTTTGTAATCTGGATCTATTTTTAAAAGAGTAAAAAAACCGCTCATTATCTTTGCATTACCATTAACTTTATATTCAACCTTGTAAGGAAATATCGCTTCTTTTTCAGATTTTGCTAAAATACCTGATTTTTGCCATTCTTCATAGAGTTTTTTTGCCCGGGTGTATCTGTTGTCGTTATCATCATCTGAGTCAAATTGCTTACCAAGGATTAATCTAACAAAATTATTATCATTTTTTTCATAAAGTTCATTTTGCATTTTTTCAGATATAATATCATATGGCGGAGACATTACATCATCTAATTTTTCAATTTTTTGTTTATTATATATTAAACCTTTGAATGCAGATATTTCAACCATTTAAAAGCCCCTTTTTTGAGGAGTATATGTAATTATATTAAAAATTTTGTTGAATACTGATTAAGAATAATTAGTTTTCTTGTTTTATTTGTGAAAAAAATAAGACGAATAACTCTTTTTACCTTCGCAAAAAGGACATATGCCGATTCGCACATCCCAATAATTGTGACCTATTTTACCAAATCTTCTCCCGCATTTGTCACAGATCATTATATTTATATTAGGTTTATTATTATAAATATTTTATTGTATAAATGTAATCATTTTATTGATAATAAAATTTAAATTGGTTCTAATATTCGGATGCAAAGATGCAACAAGAACTTGACACTGCAAATAGAATAATTCATAAATACAAAATATGCGAAAAATGCTTGGATAGATACATTAAGACAAATAGAGAAACTGTAAAAGACGCCTTAAAAAACGACCTGGCAGATACAAAAGAATGCTGGCTCTGTCAAGGACTTTTAAATGAAATAAATAATTTTTGCAATATTCTCTCAGAATCACTAAAAGATTATGAGTATGACTCATTTTTAATTGGCTCAAAAATCGATGAAGATATTTTACAAAGAGAAGAAGAACTATCACAATTGACTGATATACAAGATTTCGAACCTATTAAAATGCAGATTAATCGAGAAATAGGAAAAAAACTTGAGAAAAAATTACAAAAAACAGTTGATTTTGAAAAGCCACAAATCATGGCGGTAGTAGATACAGTTTATGATGTTGTAAATATGCAAATATCTTCATTATTTATATATGGCAGGTACAAAAAATACGAACGCGGCATATCTCAAACAAGATGGAATTGTAAAATATGTAGAGGACTTGGGTGTAGAAAATGCGATTATACTGGTAAACTTTATCAAAATAGTGTTGAAGAGCTAATTCTAAATGAAATTTTAAAATTGACAAAGGGTTCTGATGGAAATCTACATGGAAGCGGAAGAGAAGATGTAGATGTTTTAATGCTTGGAAATGGTAGACCTTTTGTGATAGAGGTAAAAAATCCAAAAAAAAGAACAATTGATTTGGAAAAATTAAAGCTAAATGTTGCAAAAAATTCAAAAAATAAGATTTCAATAGATAATTTAAAAACTGTAGGAAAATCTGAGATATCAAGATTAAAAAGTGCCGAATTCAAAAAAACTTATAGGGTGATAATAGAAGGCAAAAAACCCCTAAATAAAGAAAAACTTAATGAAGTAGCACTGATATTACCCGGTCAAACCATAAAGCAGTTTACACCCACAAGGGTGGCTCATCGTCGAGCAAATAAGATTAGAGAAAGAAAAATATATAGCTGCAAAATTGAATCGTTAGAGGGTACTATAGCTAGTCTTGTAATAGAAACCCAATCGGGGACGTATATCAAGGAGCTTGTATCTGGCGATAACGGAAAAACCAAACCAAACATAAGTGAAATGTTAAAAACTCCCTGTTCGGTAAAAGAACTTGATGTAGTAGAAATCAAGGGGGAATGATTAATGGTAAAGCGATCAAGAGGAATTAGAACAAAAAGTAGACACATATTAAGAAAAAAACCTAGAGATAGAGGTCTGTCTCCAATTACAAAAGCCTTACAAGAATTTGAGATAGGTGAGAATGTAAATATAAAGATAGATCCATCAATTCATAAGGGAATGCCACATCCTAAATTTCAGGGTAGAACTGGTAAAGTACAAGGAAAACAAGGCGAATCGTATGTTATAGGAATTACTGAAGGAAAAAAAAGTAAAACCTTAGTAATTAGACCAGAGCATTTGGGGAGAGTTAGTTAATGATACAAGAAGATTTTAAATTACTAACATTGCCAGAAGTAAAAAACATGCTTAAAAAAATCGAAAAGGAAAGAGAAGAATTAATTTATGAACAAAAAATAGCACTTGAGCATGTTCAAAGATTTTCAAAATTATCTGTAAAACAATCAAAAGATTTGGTAAAAGAATTATCAAGCATAGAAAATATGGAAGAAAAACATGCATATAAAATTGCAGATATTCTTCCATTAACAGAAGATGATGTAAAGGCAATATTTGCAAAAGAAAGATATACTCCAAATGATGGAGAAATAAAGAAAATAGTTCAAATAGTTGGTAAATATTACGTAAAATAAAGGGGAGGTAAACAAATGGAGGATTATGTATACGTATTAGATTACTTACCAAAGGGTAGAGGAGATGTACCTCCATATAAAAGAACGCCTTTAGTTTATGGAATTGGTTCTGAGCAATTTACTCTTTTAGAATTGATACCAAAAAGAGATGCAACTTTCAACGTTGGAGATAAGATATATGTTGGAAAAGATGCATCAAAAAGAACAAAAATTGAAAAAATAAAAGGAAGAGTGAATTTTGAAGATTTAACTTCGACAGCGCATGGCGAACTTCCTTATGTGATACTAGATGCAGTTCATAATAATGAAAAAAGATTCATTAAATTTTTTAATGAAGCATCTGCAATTTCAACTAGATTTCATGTTCTTGAATTATTGCCCGGTCTTGGAAAAAAGATGATGCATGAAATATTAGATGAGCGAAAAAAGAAACTTTTTGAAAGTTTTGAAGGTATGCAACAAAGAATCGATTTTTTAAGATCGCCCGATAAACTCATAGCAAAAAGAATTGAGTTAGAATTAACAGACCCCACTCAAAAATATAGAATATTTACAAGACCGCCTATTGTAAAGCACCATTGATATCATGGGTAAAACAAAATATGGGCAAAATTTTTTAATTGATAAAAATGTTGCAAAAAAAGAAATAAGATATGCAGATTTAAAAAATACCAATGTTGTTTTAGAAGTAGGCCCAGGAAAGGGAATTTTAACAAATCTTATTGCTGAAAAGGTAAGACGGGTTATTGCAGTTGAAATAGATAAAAACCTAGTCAACAATTTAAAAAAAAATTTACCAAAAAATGTTATTCTAATACATAAAGATATCTTAAAATTAGATTTAAATAAATTACCAAAATTCAATAAAATCGTATCTAATCTTCCTTTTCAAATATCTTCCCCAATAACCTTTAAAATACTTGATTACAACTTTTCAAAAGCAGTTCTTATTTATCAAAAAGATTTTGCAAAAAGAATGGTTGCCAAACCAAACACGAAGGACTATTCTAGAATATCAGTAGCAACATATTATAAATCAATATGTAGAATAATAGAGAATATACCTAAATCATGTTTTATGCCAACTCCAAAAGTCGATTCTTCGATTGTTGAAATTTTACCTAGAAAAAAATCCCCATTCGAGGTTTTAGATGAAAAGTTCTTTTTTGATATGACTAGAAATTTGTTTTCTCACCGAAGGAAAAAAATAGGTACAATTTTAAAAAGTTATTATCAAAATTTTGAAAGTTATCCATATCTTGATAAAAGAGTTGGCGAATTATCTCCTGAAGAATTGGGTAAATTGTGTAATACAATATTAAAAAATAATTAATATTGACATTTTTTCATTATGGAATAATTGTTACATATATTTAAATACTAAAATTGACAAAGTATATCTTATCTTGTGGTTGTGAGGAGACAATGAAGAAAAAAATTCTAATTGTTGACGATGATTCTGACATATTAGTTTTCCTCAGAACATTTTTTGAAAAAAAAGGATTTGAAGTACTTACGGTAGATACTGGTTTTGATTGTATTAAAGAATTGGAATGTGGGTTTAATGGAATTGTTTTAATGGATCTTATGATGCCTTTTATGGATGGATGGGATACAATCAAAGAAATAGTAAAAAAAGGTCTTTCAAAAAATGTAACAATATCTATCATTACTGCGTGTGAATCAACAAACTCATCTAAAATGAAAGATATTGAACCCTATATCTATACATTTAATTCTAAACCTTTTGATTTAAAAAAATTAGTTGATGATTTTAAAAAATTAAACTAATTTACATAAAAATAGTAAGTATGTTTTCTTGTATGAAATTAAAAACGCCAAGTAAATCAAGACCAATAAGTAGAGCAAAAAATACAACTAAAACAATTAAAATTTTTATAGCAAATTTAATTAGCTTCCAGACAACAAAAATAACGAGAACTGCACCGATTAAGATTGCCCACAATGGTATTGTTACACCAAACAAATCCATGAAATCAATAAGATGTAACAATTATCACTTAATTTAACTTTTCCAAGTTTTTTGCTTTGTGTCATTATTTTTTTGAAGACATAGTCAATTGCATCCTTTTGGGATTG
>CAZUBH010000006.1:0-37358 GCA_964618505.1 uncultured Thermoplasmatales archaeon
ATAGTAAGGGGTATGGCATTTATAAGTCATAAAGGTTTGGTTCTTTACTATAATCTAATTTTATAATTTAATATTGGATATAATATTTAAAACTATCTATAATATTGTTAGAATCTGCAATTTACAAAGTTTAATATATTGAAAACTAGTTTTTTTTAAATAGAAAAAAAGATAACGAGCTTATCAATAATCTGGGTAAATAAAATGAAATTTACATTTAAAAAATATCCAATAGATGTAATTACATTCCTTGCCATAAGCTTGATAATTCTTCCAATAGGATTTTTAGATATTGATACTGTTTTAAGGTTAATAATTGGTCTTCCTTTTATATTAATTATACCCGGATATTTGCTAATATTTACACTTTTTCCGAGCAAAAAAAAAATTGATGCAATTCAAAGAATCACCCTTTCAATTGGTTTTTCCATTGCAATTGTCCCTTTCATGGGATTTATTTTAAACTATACTCGCTGGGGATTGAGACTAGAATCATCTCTTTTTTCAATTTTTTCTTTTATACTATTCTTTGCATTTACGTCTTTATATCGTTGGTATTTGTTAGATGAAAAAGATCGTTTTATTATTTCATTTGATATATCTTTTTTTAAAAATGAAAGTAAACTTGATAAAATACTTACCATTTTTCTTATTGCATCTATTGTCATTTCGATAGTTTCTATGGCTTATGTTTTAACTATGCCCAAACAAGGTGAGAAATTTACACAGTTTTATCTTGTTCCTTTAGAAAATTCAAATGAATATCCAACTAGTATCGGTTTAGATGAAAAAATAACTGGTTCTGTTGGTATTGTAAATCATGAATATGAAAGAATCAACTACACTGTAGAGATATGGCTTTTAGATCAGGAAATTATTTATAATGAAACAACACTTTCAAACGAAACAAATTATGAAAATATGTGGTTTTTAGATAAGATAGAAATTAGTCTTAATCATTATCCTCTAAAAATTGATGATGTATATACTTCACAATGGGAACATAACTTTTCTTTTGATATTGAAAAGTTTGGAACATACAAATTAACGTTTTTATTGTTCACAGAATCTACAGAAAATTATGAAATCAATAAAGATTATAAAAATATTGCAAATGAAAAATTAAATAATGCATACAGAGAAGTTCATCTTTGGATTACACTATACCCACATAAATTTTATCTTTTAGATTCAACAGGTGGGGAAGAAAATTATCAAAGAAATCTTTTGTTGGGTGAAAATATATCTGGATTTTTAGGTATTATATATGCTGGTAACCAGAGTATAAATTATACAATAGATGCTTGGCTTATTAATGAGTCAACAGAATTTAGCAATTTATTTAATAAGACATTAAAAACCATTCACAATATGTGGTTTATTGATACATTCAAAGCCTCCTTTAATGGCTCAGCCATAATTGATAAATGGTTACAAAACTATAGTTTTAAAATAAGTAAGAAAGGTACTCTTAAAATTGCTTTTTATTTATTCATAGATAAAAATGAAGAATATCTTGTTGGTAAAGATTATTTGGCTCGGTATGATTTAATAATAGATGACTATCAAAAGGAACTAAATATATTTTTAAACGTAATTTAATTTTGAATCATTAATTATAGTTAAGAAATAATACAAATGCCAAACAGTTAAATTTATTAGCTTTAAATTTAATAAATATGTTTAATTTGTAAAATATGAAAAGAAAAATAAAAAACAAATACCGGGGGCTAAAATAATTTGATGGATTTTTCTAAAAATTTAATTTTTCATAATTCTTATGTATTAGAAAGAATAGTTCTTGGTGTTTTATTTATCACTTTAGGAATTTTTTTATTTATTGATTCCTCTCCGCTTATTCAAATGATGGCCGTTGCCTCTGTCCTTGTTGGTATCTTCATTGTTATTACAGCTGTGGGAAAAAATTTTTTTAAAAACGAAATCGAATTTTTAATTGTTTTTGGAATGATATCCTGGACTATTGTCACGCTTTTCATAACTTTTTTGCAAGAGTTAAATATTGAAATTTTTATTATATTGCTATTTATAGGCTTACTTGTAATAAAGGAGGTTTTTTCTGAGGCAATGCCAAGCAAATTAAAAAACAAACTAAAAATGTTTATTTTATTTTTTCTAGTTGTATTTGTACTTATAATCTTAAAAAAAGTAATGGCTTTAGCTTATATGTAAAACTAAAAATGAATATATAGTAAATAATTAAATATTTTTATATTAATACATAAGATTTATATAATATGTAGCATATATAAAATTGCTCTAATAGAGGTTTGTTTAATGGTCGAAGTAGTTAGAATCTCAAAAAAGGGGACTTTATTAGAAATAAAAGAGGTTTCTGATAAGTATAGAACTATTCCTTATAAATGGAATAAAAACTAAAATAAATTAAATGTTTATTTTATTTTTACATTAGAAGCTAATTCTTTGCTAACAATGCTTTGTGGTCCAATCATTACATTATTTCCAATCATTGATCCAACGTTTATTGATGTATTTATACCTGTTTGGCAAAAATCTCCCATTATCATTCCTAATTTTCTTCTATTAGTATCTATCTTTTTGCCATTTAAAGTGGCATATATGTTTTTTTTATCAAACCTTAGATTTGCTACCTTTGTTCCTGCTCCAAGATTACAATTTTCTCCAATAATAGAATCGCCTATATAGTTGAGGTGAGGTGCGTTACTATCATTCATTATTATTGAATTTTTTATTTCACAAGCATTTCCAATATGACATCTATCTCCAATTGCAGTATACGGTCTTATATAGCAATTAGGTCCTATCTTACTACTATTTCCTATAATTACTGGACCTTCTATGTAGCTACCAGAATAAATCTTTGTATTTTTTCCAATTATAACATGACCTTTTAAATTCACATTCTTTTCAACTTTTCCTAAATTTTTATTGTTGTTTTTCTCAATAAATTCTTTATTAGCATCTAGAAGATCCCACGGATATACAACATCTCTCCATTTTTCTAAAAATATTGCTTCGACTTCTTCATTTTGTGCAAGCATATTTATTGAATCTGTAATCTCAAACTCTCCTCTTGGAGATTTTTTTGTCTTTTCTATCATATCAAATATTGCATGATCAAAACGATATATACCTGAATTTATTAGGTTTGTAAACGGTTTATTCATTTTTTCGTATATTTTTTGTATTTTATTATCTTTTATTTTAACTATACCATATTGTTCAGGTCTTTCAAATTCTAAAAGGCCTATTGCCAAATCTTTTTTCAGTAATTTTTTTATATCTTTACTGCCAAAAATTGTATCTCCACACATGACAATGCAATCGTCAACAAATGATTCAACCATGCTAACTGCGTGTGCGGTTCCAAGAGCTTTGCCTTGATTTACATATTCAATTTTCACATTCCATTTTTCACCTTTGGAAAAATAATTTCTCACCATTTCACTTCTGTATCCTATAACAAAAATAAATTCAGAAATCCCTGCATCAATTGCGTTTAAAAGATTCCATTCGAGTATTGGCTTATTTGCAATAGGTAACATCACTTTGGGTCTTGTTAGGGTAAGAGGGTGCATCCTTTTACCTTCGCCTGCTGCAAGTATTATACATTTCATATTATCACTCTACTGTAACCGATTTTGCAAGATTTCTCGGTTTATCAATTGATTTTCCTAACAGATTTGCAACATGAAATGATAAAAGTTGGAGGATAACTGAGATAGGTATGCTAGAAAGAAGTTCCTTATTTGAAGGAAATCTTATTACATAATCTGCATGCTTTTGTATATCAAGATCATTTTTATCTGCTATAGCTATTACTGGTGACTCTCTAGCTTTAATCTCCCCTATATTTGCAATCATTTTATCATGTGTTTTATCTTTAGTTATAATTGCAACTACAGGAGTATTTTTTGTTAAAAGAGCAAATGGTCCATGTTTTAGTTCACCTGCTGCAAAACCTTCTGAGTGAATATAGGATATTTCTTTTAATTTCAAAGCACCTTCAAGTGATAAAGGATAGTTTATTCCTCTTCCAATAAAAAATATTGATTTGGAGTTTTTGATCAATTTGGCTATTTTTAAAATATCATCGCTCATTTCAAGTATTAATCTAACATTTTCTGGAATTTCCTTTAATCTCTTGATACAGCCATATATTTCATCAGGCCCAAGAGTTTTGTTTATAATTGAACCTTGTAAAGCAATCATGAAAAGGACCATTATCTGGGATGTAAAGGTTTTTGTTGCCGCAACACCGATTTCAGGTCCTGATTGTTGTAATATATGTCCATTTGCAATTCTTGTTGCGCTACTGCCCATAACATTTGTAATTACTAGTGTTCTGCAACCCGCGGCCTTCGCCTCTTTTAATGCAGCAATAGTATCTGCTGTTTCACCAGATTGAGTTATTGCAATTATAAGTGATCTTTCAGATTTAACTCCAAAAAATCTAAATTCTGAAGAATATTCCACTCTAACAGGTATTTTTGTAAGTTCTTCTAATATATATTTACCTACATAAGCAGCATAATAAGATGTTCCGCAGGCAACGATATGTATGTCATCAAATTTTTTATTCAAAACATCTTCAACATCTTTTGAAAATTCTACTCTTCCTTCAGTTTCAAAAACTCTTCCTCTTAATACATTATGTAAACTTTGAGGTTGGTCATAAATTTCTTTTAGCATGAAATGAGAAAATCCTGATTTTTCGGAATCATTGACATCCCATTTAATAGTATTTTCATCTTTTTTTATTTCTATGCTATTTTTATCATAAATCTTAATTTTATCTTTGGTTAAGATGCACAATTCCTCGTCATCAAGAAAAATTACTTGCTTGGTATATTTTAATAAAGCTGGAATGTCTGAAGCGATAAAATTTTCACTATCTCCAGAGCCAACTACTAGAGGGCTTTCTTTTCTAATCCCGACTATTTTCTCTGGTTCTTGTTCACAAATTGCTACAATTGCATAAGAGCCTCTAATTTTTTTTACAGCAGAACTAACAGCTTTTTCAAGATTATTTTTATATTCACTTTCAATCAGATGAGCAATAACTTCAGAATCTGTTTCAGAATAAAATTTATACCCTTTTTCTTCTAATTTTTCTTTAATTTCCTTGAAGTTTTCAATTATTCCATTATGCACCACAGCAAATTTCTTATTTGGACTTACATGAGGATGTGCATTCATTTTTGTTACTTTGCCATGTGTTGCCCAACGAGTATGTCCAATTCCTGTTTTTCCAAGTATTTTGGACATACTTTTTTCTAGTTTGTATATCTCTCCTATTTCTTTTGCAATTTGAAGTTTATTATCTATGATTCCTATTCCTGCAGAATCATAACCCCTATATTCTAACTTTTTTAAACAATCAATAAGCACGCTTTGTGCATTCCTAAAACCAGTATATCCAATTATTCCACACAAATTAGATCACTAAACCCTCGGTTGGGATGTTTTTGTTAATATTTTTCATTGAAGCAATTTTACAATTCTTGCCTATTATTATTCCCGGTTCCAATATTACGTTATTTCCAATCTTACAGTGTTCTCCAATCATCGAACCCATATTTTCCATTTTAACAAGTTCATTATCAACTTCTACAATTGCATCTCCTGGACTACTTGATAGATTGTTACCTATAATGTTTCCTCGCCCAATTATTGATTGAGATATAATTGAGTGGGATGAGATATTTGAATCATCAAAAATCAAAGAATTTCTAATTTCACAAAATGAATTTATTACAACATTGTCTGCGATTGCTGTTGAAGGAAAAATACAAACATTTGGTCCTATCTCGCAATTTTTCCCAATTATGACCGGCCCCATTATGCAACATCCTGGATAAACTATTGTATCTTTGCCAATAGAAACAGAGCCTTTTATAACAACTCCTTTTTCAATAATTCCTCCGATAGAATCAGATATGCCGCTCATTATTATTTCGTTTATATTAATAAGATCCCAGGGATAAACAATGTCCATCCACTGATCTGCTTCTACTGTTTTAATAATCTTATTTTGGTCCAATAGAGTTTGAATAGTGGAGGGTATTCCAAAATTTCCATTATTGATACTGTCCTTTAAATATGTAAATATTGAATTTGGAAATTTATAAATACCTGTAGAGATAAATTTTCCGACTAAACTTTTTGGTTTTTCAACGATTCTTTTAAGCGAATTGTTTTCTCTATAAATTACCCCATATTTTGAAGGACAAGAATGTTCTTTAACTAATAAAGCATATTTTGATTCTTCATATAGAAGTTTTTCAATACTATTTTTATCGATTATATTATCGCCAGGAATAACAATAAAATCATTTTTTATGTGTTTTTTAGATTGTAAGAGAGCATGCCCCGTACCTAGTTGTTTATCCTGAACAACATATGTTATCTTAACATCTTTGTAATCCTTAAAATATTCCATTATTACTTCTTTTTTGTATCCTACAACAACAATTACTTCGTCGATTAATGTATTTTTTATTGCATCAAATACATATTCAATTATAGGCTTATTTGCAACCGGTAGCATTACTTTTGGCATTGTCTCTGTAAAGGGTCTTAATCTTTTACCTTCTCCCGCTGCTAAAACTACGGCTTTCATATAAGTCTCCTTCATGGGTAAGCTTAATTCTTGTATTTTATATTTTCTCAATGTTGGATTATATATTAATAAACAAACTATTTTATATTGTAAAGTTATTTTTTACGATTAACTTTTAATACTCATAAACTAATTAATATAATTAAGTAGATATAAAATGAGTCGAGAAAATTTCAAGCCATTTATATCATCTGATAAAATCATTCCAGAACTTACTTTAAAGGCAGTTCTAGTTGGAATTTTTTTGGCAATTATTTTAGGTGCAGCAAATGCGTATCTTGGACTTTACGCGGGAATGACAGTTTCTGCAATTATACCTGGGGCTGTTATGGCTCTTGCATTGATGAAACCTTTTAAACCGACCATTCTAGAAGTAAATATTGCAACAATGGGTGCATCTGCAGGAGAATGTATTGCCGCTGGCGTTATATTTACTATACCTGCTCTTGTTTTACTTGAGGTTTGGACTGAGATTAATATCTTAGAAACATCGCTTATTGCTTTGATAGGTGGTCTTTTAGGTGTTTTATGGATGGTTCCTCTTAGAAGAGCCCTTGTTGTAAAAACAGATTTGCCATTTCCTGAGGGAATAGCAGTTGCAGCAGTTTTAACTACAACTGTTGGTGGAGAAGAAACAACAGAATCTCATGGAGTTAGCGGTATATGGCTTGCTGTGGGAGGAATCATTGCAGCACTTTTTAAATTTGGACAAATCTCTCTTAACATATTTAGAGGAACGATAGATGGAATAGTAAGTATTGGAAAATATACTTTATTTGGACGACAAAGCGAGGGTTTGTTTTATGGAGGCGCTACAGCATCTCCTGCACTTCTTGGTGTTGGATGGATTATTGGTCCAAGGATATCTTCATATGTACTTGTCGGAGGACTTCTTGGCTGGGTAATTATTGCTCCTTTAGTTATTCTTGCAGGGGGAATACCAACTCCTATTGAAGAATATGCAGGTCTTGGTCCTTTAATCGGAGGCTTTTACACAGTCTGGGGTGAACAAGTTCGCTACATTGGTGTCGGAGCTATGCTTGTCGGCGGTCTTTGGGCGGTTTACTCTATAAGAAATAATTTAGTTGATAGCGTTAAAGAAGCAGTAATAGGTATTAAGGCAGGCGAAGTTAAAAACAAAAAAAGAACTGATCAAGATTTGAGTTACAAATTTATTTTTATTTCAATTATTCTTATGATAATACCTGTTTTTCTTTTGTACCAATGGTTATCTGGTCTTTTTGGCGTTTCAATTATAATGGCAATTTTAACCATATTTCTTGCATTTATTGCAAGTGCGCTTGCAGGATATTTGACAGGGCTTGTGGGTTCATCCAATATGCCAATATCGGGAGTAACAGTGATGATACTTCTGATTGTAAGTGTTATAATGCTAGGTTTTGGGGCATCAGGTGCTGAAGGGATGGCAATTGTAATATTTATCTCTGCAACAATTGCTATTGGGGGTTCTATTTCAGGAGATTTACTTCAGACAATGGCATCAGGTCAAATGATTGGTGCTACACCTAAAAAACTACAAATATCAATGGTTTTTGGGGTAATCGCAATTTCATCTGTGGTTGGAGCAATAATTGGCCTTCTTCATGAGGCATTTGAGATTGGAAGTCAGAATCTTCCAGCACCACAAGCATTTTTAATGAAAGGAATTGTCCAGGGGGTTCTTGGCGGAGAAATGCTTTGGCCTTATGTTATTGTTGGAGCGGTTCTTGCTTTTGTTTTGATACTAATTGATTTACCAGTTTTGCCTGTTGCAATAGGAATATATCTTCCCTTTCCACTAGCAATTCCAATTTTTGCAGGTGGGTCTGTAAGATACTTTACTGATAAATACTTGAAACGAAAATTTGGATGTGCTGAAGATGAAGAAATAAGTGATTGGGAGCTTGCAATAAAACAAAAAGACATTAAGCCAAATGAAAAGGTAATTCGTACAGGGTTATTATTTACTGCAGGACTTGTTGCTGGTGAAGCTCTAATGGGAGTTGTTGTTGCCATCTTAATAGTTTTAGGTATTAATCTTGCACTGTTTGATGTTGCACCATGGTGGCCAGGCTTATTATTTTTAGCATTTATTGCATTATTATTAGCATACATACCATTGCGAGAAGTGTTAGATAAGTAGTAAAATACAATTCACCAATATGTATAAATACTATTAAATACATAGAATAACAATAGAATTTAGGGGGATAACTAAATCAAAAAAATTAGGGGTTATTTAGGAGTTTTTATAGTTGTAATGCTGTTTTTTTCAATTGGAGCTTATGCTTTTGAATTTGAAAGCAGGGAAACGGAGTCTAGATCTTATTCAATTAATGTAAAGATTCCAGAATTAAATTTTGATGAAGTAAACACTGAAGATGGTTTATTTACATCAATTACTGCAAAAGACATTTCTTATGGCCAAGAAATTGGGAATGCAAAACTTCCTGTTGTCAATTATTTAGTTGAAATTTTCTACGGTTCAACACCAGAAATTGTTGTAGAATCTATTTCTTGGGATTATACATCACTTGGAAATCTAAATTTACCAAATAAAATAATTCCAGTTCAAAGATCTTTAGAAAAGAATCTAGATAGTACTCAGGAATTTGAAATAAATGAAAACTATTACTTAAAAAATTCATTTGAACCAAGTAGTTATGCAAAAGTAACTGAGATTGGAAATATTAGAGGACACCTTTTTGCACTTGTTCAAATTAGTCCTGTCCAATATAATCCAAAAACATCTGAAATAAAAATAATGGAGTCGTGTGAAATAAAGATAAATCAACAAAAAGTAGATATTAAAAAAACAACTGAAACAATAAATCGATATTATTCAAAAACATATGAAGATATGTATGATTCACTTTTTGAAAATCATTATTTGTTTGATGATTTAGATAGTCCTTTAAGGGATGATGATTCATATTTAATTATAGCCTATGATGATTTTTATGAAGAAATACTACCATTAAAAGATTTCAAAGAAGGCAAGGGATTTGATGTAACTGTTACAAAAACATCACAAATATCTGGAGGACCCACCAAAGAAAATATTAGAGATTATATAGAATATGCTTACAACAATTGGCCAAATCCTCCTACATATGTTTTACTTGTTGGAGATACAAATCAAATACCAACATTTACAGGGCAGGATAGCAATACAGCTGCTGATCTTTATTATGTTACAGTCACCCAAGGCGATTATTTCCCAGATATATTTATTGGCAGATTTCCAGCAGCAACAGAAGCACATGTTACATCTATGGTTGATAAGACAATATATTATGAACAAGGCTATTTTTCTTCAAATCATTGGATAAAAAAAGCCGCTTTAATGGCATCTGTAGATAATTATCAAATTTCTGAGGGAACTCATAATTATGTAATAAGCAATTATTTGGAACCAAATGATTATGATGTCGATAAATTATATTGTGTAACATACAGTGCGACGACCCAGGATGTAACAAATTCATTAAATGATGGTAAAAGCCTTGCAGTTTTCTCGGGCCATGGTGGAGAAGATTATTGGTGGGACGGCCCTTATTTTGATCAAGGACATGTTAATGCCCTCACAAATGAAGGAATGTATCCTTTTGTTTGCAGTCATGCTTGCGTAACTGGAAAGTTTAACATTGGTGAATGTTTTGGCGAGACATGGTTACGAGTTGAAAATAAGGGAGGAATTGCGTTTTGGGGATCATCTGCAAACACACTGTGGGATGAAGATGACATTCTTGAAAAAAAGATGTTTTATTCTTGGTGGGAAGATGATCTTGGCACAATTAGTGCAATGACTGATATGGCTCTTTACTATCTATACCAACACTATGGCGGCGGAGGATTTACAAGATACTATTTTGAATGCTATAATATTCTTGGCGATCCTTCAATTAATGTTTGGACTGAAAGCCCTTCGGACAACCAACCACCCGAAGTACCAAATCAACCCGAAGGTTCTAATGAGGGAGATATTGGAGTCGAATACATGTTTTCTACTGATGAAGTATCAGATCCTGAAGGAAATCCAATTGAATACAAATTTGATTGGGGCGATGAAACAAATAGCGGATGGATTTCTTTACCAGAAGCGTCTCATGCTTGGTCACAAAGGGGCCAATATGAGGTAAAAGTAAAAGCTAGAGATAACTTCTCTGCTGAAAGTGCTTGGTCAGAACCTTTGATAGTTACAATTCTAGGATCAGATATAATGGTTGAATCTTTAACAGGAGGAAATGGAGTTACTGCAAACATAAAGAATTTTGGAACTGCTGATGCAATTGATGTTGTACTAAATGTAAGCGTTGAAGGCGGACTATTTATTTTACTTCCAACAATGTATTATGAATTCGATTCTATTGGTCCTGGAGAAGTTATAAATCAACAAATACCAATAGTTGGTATTGGTTTAGGTCTAATTTCAGATATGCCAGAAATTACAGTTTCTGCGCAATGTTCAATGGGCACAAACGATACAAAATCAATAGATGCAATGGTTATAATAAATAACGTAATTGTTCAAAAATAAATCTTTATTTTTCTTTTATTTCATACAAATTATCTGAAAAGTCTTTGATGAATAAATATTCTTTTTTATCTTTTTCAAACCTGATTATTTCTAGATTAAATTGCTTACATTTTTTAATCAAATCTGTTTTACTTTTCACATCTAAACAAATATGCTCAAAGCTTGACTCTTTTGTTTTTCCCGTAATGAAAACTTCAAATATTCTTTCATCGTTACCGTAAACATAAACATCAACTTTATTTTTGATCCTAAAAATCTTACCTGATAAATCTTCTGAAAGACTGAAGGTTCTTATTTGTTTCATACCAAGAATTTCAATAAAAAAGATATCTGCTTCTTCTTTATTTTTATACTCCAATGCTATGTGATTTAGTGTTGTGTTAAACATAATATTCTAATTAAAAAATAACTGAGCGTAATTTAAAACATTCGAAATTTAATAAACTAATTAAATATTACTTTACACTAATTATGAATGATGTTTCCTGGTTTAAAAAAGCAATAATATATCATATTTTCATAGATAGATTTGCAGGTTTTGAATCGACTGACAATTGGGATAAACCGATATTTTTGGGAGGAAATCTAAAAGGAATTGTTCAAAAACTTTCCTATCTTCAAAATTTAGGTATAAACACATTATGGATATCGCCTTTTTATAAAACGTCAGCCTACCACGGATATCATATAACAGATTTTTATGATGTTGATCATCATTTTGGAACTTTATCTGATTTGAAAGAATTAATAAAAGAAGTTCATAAACGTGATATGAAAATAATTGCAGATTTTGTACCAAATCATTGTTCAAAAGACCATCCATTTTTTAAAGAAGCACAGCAAATAAAAAACAGTCCTTATTTTGACTGGTTTTATTTTACAAATTGGCCTGATGATTATCTTTGTTTTCTAAGCATAAAAGAAATTCCAAAACTAAATCTGAACAACTCTGGCGTAAAAGAACACATCATAGGTGCAGCAAAATATTGGTTAAATCAAGGTTTTGATGGATTCAGACTAGATCATGTCTTAGGGCCCCCACATAACTTTTGGAAAGACTTCAGAAAAGAAATTAAAAAAGATTATCCAAGTGCAGTTTTAATCGGCGAAGCGTGGATGATGGGAATAAAACGAGATGAACTTAAAACAATAAATGTAAAAAACAAATTCATAAAATGGCTTTTTGGTTCAGCATCAGATAGACTTTTAAAAGAGTATTTAGGTGAACTGGATGGAGTACTTGATTTTAGGTTTCAAGAAATAATAAGACGATACATAAAATATCCGAACACCTCAGAAAATACACTTAATAGATATTTAAAAAAACATTACTCTAAGTTCCCTAAAGATTATTTTTTACCTACTTTTCTTGACAATCACGATATGGATAGATTTTTGTTTTTATGCGGAAATGATAAGGAAAAACTCAAAAAAGCAGTAAAAATTCAATTTTCAATAGATCAACCTCCAATTATTTATTATGGTACTGAACAGGCAATAACACAAGAAAAATCAATATGGGATTGCACATCTCATGGAGATTTGCAAGCAAGAAAACCAATGAATTGGGACAATGATGATACAGAATTGTTAAATTTTTACAAAAAAATGATAAAATACAGAATAAAAAATAAATAATTTTATAATTAAAATTAACATTCGTCTAATTAAAAAGGTGAGAAAGATGGACTATAGTTTGTTAATAGGTTGGATAGCACCACTAATATTCTTTTTGCTACTGATATTTTTTGTTGGAATAAAAATTGTAAGACCTACACAAAAAGGACTTGTTGAAAGATTGGGAAGATACAAAAAAACAGCTGATCAAGGTTTTCATTGGATAATACCAATTATAGACAGAATGATTAAAGTAGACATTACAGAAAATATGGTAGATGTTGAACCACAAAGAATTATTACTAGAGATGATTTGAATGCAATAGTCGATGCTGTTGTATATTTTAGAGTCGTCGACCCAACTAAAGCTATCTATAAAGCTCAAGATTATAGAGCCCAGATAACATCTCTTGCAAGAACAACTTTAAGAGATATCATTGGTAAAATGACTCTTACCGATGCAAACAGTAAAAGAGATGATTTAAACCGACAATTAGAACTAGAACTTGATAAGCAAACCGATGCTTGGGGAATAGATGTTATAAGGGTAGAACTTCAAAGGATCGAACCGCCAGATGATGTACAACAGGCGATGAACAATGTAGTAATTGCTGAAAGAGACAAAAAAGCGGCAGTTGATTTTGCAACAGCAACTGAAACAAGAGCAGATGGGGAAAGAAGAGCAGAAATTAAAAAATCAGAAGGAACAAAACAAGGATTGATTTTACAAGCTGAAGGACAAGCACAGGCGATAATTCAAGTCGCAAAAGCAGAAGCAGAAAAGATACAAAGGATAAATACTGCAATAAGAGAATACTTCAAAGACGAGGCACAAGTCTATAAAAAACTTGAAACAGTTGAAAACTCACTAAAAGATGGAACCAAATATGTGATAGATCCAAATACAGAGATAACAAATGTAATTGCTGAATCAATGGCAGGAATTATGCCTATTCCAGCAACAAAAAAATCAAGTGAAAATAAAAAATAATTTTCACTTTTTTTAATCTAATAATCTTTTTTGTCCTTTAATTTCTTGCATTGACGATATGTTTTGTGATGCTTCTAAGCATCCAAGATAACTTCCTTTTTTGTCTCTAAGTGCATAATATTCAATTAACACCTTTTGCAATTCTTTATTTGGACCAATTGGAAGATCTATCCAAAACTGTGCTTTATCTCTTTTACCTTGTTTCATTTCAGAAATAATTGTTTCAACTTTGTCAAGGCTTTTTTTTGGATGACAGTTTCTAACATCTTTTTCTAATGCTGCTTCAGGTCTTTTAAAAATTCTAGTTTCGTGCTTGTTCCATGCTAAAACTTTATCGTTTTTATCAAGAACTGAAAATTCTACAGGTATTGTTTCTATTACAGCATTTAATACATCTTTTGGCAATTCTCCAATCATATAAATTAAACCTCTAAAAAAAGCTAAACTCGTTCTTCTTTTTGTATGTTTCCCTCAATTAAAATATTAAAGATTTTTAGGTATTTTTTAATTGAATTTCAAAAATTCTATTTAAAAAAATGAAAAAAACGATATTAATCTTCATCAAATATGAACAACTCTTCAATTGTTGTTTGTAAAGCTTTTGCTATATCATAAGCCAATTTTAAAGATGGATTGTACTTACCTTTTTCAAGAAATAATATTGTCTCTCGTCTAACACCTACCTTTCTTGCTAAATCTTCTTGAGTTAAATCGTATCTTGCTCTAAATTCTTTGATTCTAGTCTTCATCTAATTTCCTTTCCATGCTAGATATAAATATGATAGCATAAAGACAATACCTGAAACTAAGACAACCGATGCAACAACCAGTCCACCTCTGAGCTCTTCGTCAAATAAAATGATTGATGTCATATTACTTCCAATGGCGCTCCATATTGCAGCAATAAACCCATAATATCCTGCTTTATATCCTAGTTGTTTCATCCGTTCGTCTTGTACTGGAAGACCTTTTTTTAAATTTTTAAATCTGTCCCAAATGATATATGTGGATGTAATTAGTATAATACTTATAATTGATAATGAAATTACATCAAATAGCTCTATTGCACCTTTTGCAAAAAAATAAAAACCAAATGTAAAAACTACACAAACTAGTACTCCTATGCCTAATACAACACTTAATTTTTCTTTCATATTTTTCGCTCCTTTATATTATGTTTATCTAACTTATTATTATCTAATTCTAATATATTGTTATATATATCTAACATAGTATTTATACTTTTTGCTTTTTCTGCCATTATTAACTATTTAATCTAAATAATGATTCATTAAATTGAAATAAAAAATGCAAATCAAAAAAGAAGCAAAAGCTCTTTTAAAGGAGGCATCTTCTACAACATTTACTCTTTTAAAGATAATGATACCTGTAAGTATTATTGTAAAAATTCTTGCTGAATTTGGTTTAATCGAAGTTATTGGAAAATATCTTTCACCGATAATGGAGCTGGTTGGACTTCCAGGAGATTATGGTCTTGTTTGGGCAACAGCAATGCTTACTAATCTTTATGGGGGAATGGTTGCTTATTTTAACATAGTTTTAGAAAATCCATTGAGTATTGCGCAGGTTACAATTCTTGCTACCATGCTTCTTGTAGCACACAACCTCCCTATTGAATTAAGAATAGCACAAAAGTCAGGCACAAAAATATGGTTTATTTTTTTGTTGAGAGTGCTAGGTGCTTTTACTTTGGGTTTTTTAATGAATCTAATTTTTATAAGATTCAACTTACTACAAAGTAAGAGCGTTCTACTGTGGAGCCCAGCTTCAGTAGATCCGTCAATTCAGTCATGGATATTGGGGGAAATTAAAAATTATGTCATTATTTTTCTGATAATTTTTACTCTTTTACTTTTAATGAAAATTCTAAAAAAGATTGGCGCAATTAAAAAATTAAATAACTTTATAGAGCCGGGACTAGAGTTTATTGGAATGAGTAAAAATGCAGCACCTCTTGCAATTATAGGTACTACACTAGGGCTTGCATACGGTGGCGGACTAATAATTAAAGAAGCAAAATCAGGAAATTTAACAAAAAAAGACGTTTTTTTATCACTATCTTTTATGAGTCTTTCCCATAGCTTAATTGAAGATACTTTTCTAATGCTTGCAATAGGTGCTTCTATATTAGGAATATTTTTTGGCAGGATTATATTTGCAATTATTGTGATGCTTATTTTGATACAAATAATTAAGAAAATTTCTAAAAAAACATTTTCAAAATATCTTATTTCAAAATCATAATTAGAGCATCAAGTTTTATAATGCCTTTTAATATACCACTTTGGGGACGGTTATGGTTGTAAATGTAGAAAGATTGATTTCAACAAGGGCAAAAAAGCTAAGATCTTCTGAGATTAGAGAACTTTTAAAAATTACTAACGTTCCAAATATGATTTCTTTTGCAGGTGGCCTTCCAAATCCTGAAGCATTTCCTGTTGATATCATACATGAGTGTGTAGAAAAAACATTTAAAAAAGATATATACAAAGCTCTTCAATACGGTACTACTGAAGGACTTACTCAACTAAGAGGCGCTATTGCAGAGAGAATGAAAACTAAAAAAGGTATTAGCTGTGAGTCTCATGACGTTTTAATTACAAGTGGCGCTCAGCAAGCTTTATCACTTATTGCTCTTTGTATGCTAGATCCAGGTGATACTTATCTTACAACAGTTCCTGCATATCTAGGAGCCATTCAAGCTTTTTCTGCATATGAGGCAAATTGCGAATCAATCCCAATGAATAGCGAGGGAATTGATATAGATTCGATGAGAAGAAATATAGAGAGATTAAGAAGAACAGGAATTTATCCTAAATTTATCTACACCGTACCTACTTTCCAAAATCCTTCTGGGGAAACAATGTCTTTAAGCCATAGAAAAAAACTTCTTGAAATAGCGTCTGAATATGATTTAATAATTGTTGAAGATGATCCATACGGAGATATTTATTTTGAAAAAAACGATATTCCAACAATAAAATCATTTGATAAAAAAGGCCGGGTTATTTATCTAAGTACTTTTTCCAAGATTCTTGCACCTGGCTTTAGATTGGGATGGGTAACAGCATCAAGAGGTATTTTAGAAAAACTTATTCTTGCAAAACAAGCAACTGATCTATGTACAAATGTATTTTCCCAATATGTTGCTTATGAATATATACATGGCGGATATATGGATAAACAGTTAGAAAAAATTAGACAATTGTATAGATCTAAAAGAGACATAATGCTTGATTCAATAAAAAAATACTTTCCAAAAGAGGTAAAATGGAATGTTCCTAAGGGAGGGATGTTTATATGGATTACACTTCCCGAACATGTTGATACAAGATATATGTTTCAAAAGGCAATTGCAAAAAAGGTTGCGTATGTTGTAGGAGATGCATTTTATCCAGAAGGTGAAAACTTTAATTCAATGAGATTAAACTTCTCATATTCAAGTGATGATAAAATAAGAGAAGGCATAAAGCGCCTGGCAGAAGTAATTAAAGAAGAACTTTCAACGTCCTATGAGGAAAAACCTTTCATAGCAGAGGGTGTTTAATTATATATAAAATTATCTTCATATTTTTCAATTTAATTATGGCAAAGTTTTTATATCGCCAAGATAAAATGTAAAACAATGGATACTGTTTGCAGAATTGAAGTAATAAAAGATGGCAGAGACTTTGCAGCAAGAGCCCATTTAATAAATGGAAATATAAAAGAATACAGACATCCAAATTTTGAGGAAGTTCTTACAGAAATGGTAATTGATTTACAAGAAATTATAGAAGAAAAACTTTAGTTTTTTTAATTATATTTTCTTAGATATGACTTCAGCAGCTTTTATTATTGGATAGGCTGTTGGAGGTGCTGTAACAAGTGGATGTGTACCAATTTGAGAAGTTAAAAGACAGTTTATTGTCATTTTGTTTTGAATTGCAAGCCCAATAATATTAGTTAATTCTCCCGTACTTTCTCCGCCTATAACCTCGCCACCAAGTATAATACCAGAATCACGTGCTGCAATAAGTTTAACTAATTGTTTGTTTGTGTTTGGTAAAGAACCAGGATGTTTGTCTACTCCTTCAAAATCTCCTACTACAATATCAAATCCTTCTCTATTTGCAATTTGTTCTGTTAAACCAGCTACACCAAAACCAGTATTTCCTATCATTGTTGAAAAAATTGCAATAGTTCCACCAAATGTTTTAACAGCTGAAAGTTTATAAAGACTCATCCCTGCAATTCTGGCTTCTGCGCATGCAGTAGATGCAAGCATAACTCCACAAGTTTTTCTTGTTACAAAATCTCTTTTTTCAGAGCAATCACCAACAGCAAAAATATCTGGACTTTCAGTTCTCATGTATTCGTCAACTTTAATGAAACCTTTATCATTAACCTTAAGCCCTGCCTTTTTAGCAAGTTCAGTATTTGGTTCATAACCCATTGATAATATTACTGCATCAGCTTTGATAGTTTTTCCATTTTGAAGCTTAACCCCTGAAGTTTTCTTATCGCCGATTATTTCTTTAACTCCTACACCAGAAATAATATTTACTCCACGTTTTTTAAGAGCTTCTTCGGCTTTACAGGCGATTTCTTTATCAAAAGCAAGGGACAATACGTGGGGCAGTATTTCAACAATAGATACATTTTTTCCGCGTTTATTTAACTCATCAGATATTTCTACACCTATAAATCCGCCACCTATGGTAACAATTTTTTTACAATCTTTGAGTTTTTCAACAACTAAATCTAGATATTCTTTGTCTTTTGGCACAGTAAAAACATTTTCTTTTTCAGCACCTTTTAGCCATTTTGGTACTTTGGTTTTTGAACCTGTTGCAAATACTAATTTTTCATAAGAAATTTTTGTACCATCTGCGGTTTCACATAATTTTTTCTTAGTATCAATATCTGTTACTTCGTCTATTTTTAATTTTATATCTGATTTTTCTAAAACAGCATCTGGTATTAGATTTTTATTGCAACTTTCCAGAGATCCAAATATGTAAGGTATTCCGCATGGTACTACCACTTGTTTTTCTTTTCTTATAACTAAAAATTCTTTATCTGGATAATTTGATTTTCCAGTTATTGCAGTTACGATGCCAGAAGCACTACCACCAATCACCAAAACATCAGTTTTTTCCATAAATATGCCCTCTTTCAAATATAAAATCGGACGGTAATCAAAATGCTAATCTTAAATTTTTTGTATTTAAAAAAGCTTGAATTTATGTAATTTTAAAAAAAAATTCTTTTTTTATTTGTAATAAAATCTAAAAACTTTTTTATAATGTCAAGATGTTAATAAATAAACATTTACAAAAAACCTAATTGGGGAGAATATGAAGAAAATTATTTCAACATTTATAATAGGAATTTTTTTAATATCTTCTTTTACAATATCAGTGGCTTTGGATAATAATCTAGACAATTTATTTTTAAAATATAATGGGAAAACATTATTTGTTGGTGGCAATGGATTAGAAAATTATACGACTATTCAAGATGCTATTAATGATGCTAATGATTTTGATACAATTTATGTTTTTAGTGGGATTTATAGTGAAAATATTGAGTTGGATAAAAGAATTATTCTTATTGGCGAAGATAAAAACAGCACTATTATTGATGGAAATCAAAAGGGATGTACTATTAATTTATCTTCAGAAAATGCAATTATTAAAAATTTTACAATAATTGGCGGGGGTTTTGATAATGATGTTTTTGAAAATTTTTTTAGAGCAGGCATAAGAACAACTGGTTCAAACAATACAATTTGCAATAATATTTTTAGTAAAAATTGCCTTGGAATATTGGGCGTTAGAGTAACAAATCTTACCATTATGGATAATATTTTTGAAGAAGATGGTATAGGATTTACTTCTTATGAAAATGATGGAAGGCCCATAATGGAGATTGAATATTTTTTACACAACATAGAAAATAATACTGTAAATGGAAAACCATTATACTACCTTTTTAATGAGCAGAATGAGTTAATCGACGATTTGGAAATCGGTCAATTAATTCTTGTAAATTGTACCAACATTGAAATAAAAAACATAACCGTTTCTAACACTGATTGGGGGCTGGTTTTTGCATTTTGTAATAAATGTTTAACCGAAAATTGTAATTTTTTTAAAAACAATCTGGCAATTTGGACTTTAGAGTCAAATTACAATTTGTTTCAATTTAACAATATATCAGACAACTATCATCGGGGAGTCGTAATAGACTATAATTCAAATTATAATCAAATAAAATACAATAATATATGCAGAACCTTTTGTGGAGTTGAGATCGAATGGTGGTCAAATGCGAATTTAATTACTAAAAACAATTTTTTAAATAATAATGTGAGCGGATATGAGCATCAATCTCTTTTTAGTAAATGGTATAAAAACTATTACGATGATTGGATTGGATTTAAAATACCTATATTATTTTTCTTTCCAAAGTTGATTTATGGAATGCCTATAGAAAGAATTCCAAGATTATCTATGCCAGTAAGCATTGATTTTTTTCCGGCAAAAGAAGCATATGAGATTTAAGCTGGGTGTAGGCCGTAAGCCTCATTCTGTTTTAACGGTATTTGTCTAATGCGCCCTACCTTCAAGCAGTCTGGATAACTGATCCTGACATTTGGGCTTGCTCTAGGAGCAGATTGGCCGTTTCACCAAATCCTTTAGAGACCTCATCATCAAATGAATCATAGCACTTTCTAAAGGCTGTGTCGTTTCTGCGCCTCTGCAAGGACTCTCGCCCTTATCACTTTCATGATTTCCTAATCCAGAGCGAGTAAGGACTTTCCTCAGCAAATTAATGCCGTAACCGTTCACCTACGCCCAGCTTTAACGTGGGTTGTAAAAAGACATCAAATAAAAATTTTGTGATTAAGGAAAAGTATCAGTTGATAATTTCTCATGAACCAATTCATTATCTAAATAAATTCTAGTTTTTAATGTTGAAATGAATCCTTGAGGAACGTCTAATTGTATAGTTATAAATTTTTTCTTGTGGGCTTCAACAACTGAAACATAGGTTGTCTTTTCATTATAACTATTATTTAAATTATCAAAAAATGCCCCAGCAACTTTTAAATTATTTGCATCTGTTATACCATGATTTTCAATTATAATTTTCATCTTAATAAAATCTGAGCCATCTGAGCCAGTAAATCTTGTTGCATTGTCCCAATTGTGAAGAATTATAGGTCTTGGCGATAATGGATGTATTTCAACCTCTTCAATTTCTTTGTATTCGTCAGGAATTCTTCCTAAAACCCATCTGTCTCTTGTTGTTTCAAGATAATAATACTCATCTATAAAATAATCATAATAATTAATTTCTTCTTTTTCAAGATGAACTCCTACTGCCATATGATTTGGAAGTCTGAGAAGACTTACATTATAACCAAATACATTTAATAATGATGCAGCAAGCATTGCTTTGTCTTCACAATCTCCCTTTTTATCTTTTAGCATTTCTATTGGATATTTTGGATATTCGCATTCAGAACCATTTTCTATATCCTCAGCATATTCAAGTTTTTGTACAAAATTTGCTATATAATTAATCTTTTCAGTTGTTACATATGACTCTATACTTGGTCCTAATTTTGTAGCAAGTAGTTCAATATACTCGTTATCATATTTATCAAAAATATAAGCTGTATAATCCTCTGTAATTATCCTATCTATAGATTTATAGTAATCATATAAAAAATCTATATCTGGAATTTCTATGTTATTAAAACCATTATATTTCCAATAATAACTTAAGTCTGTTATGTTTTTTGATGGAATTACATTTTTACTAAAAGAATCTATTAAATTGCTATTTAAATCCTTTAATTGAACTTCGATTTTTGTCTCTGATATTTCAAAATTTTTAACATAAACAAAGGATTTGATTATCTCGCTAAATCCTGGGAGAACCACTTTAGGAATTACCAATCCCCTATTTACTTTACTATCTGAACTAACTCTTATTTCATTTACATATCCTGGTAAATCGCCATAATTATTCACAGTTAAATCCAATTGAACTAAGGAAAGACTGGTATCTTCCTCCCACCATTTTGTTGAAATTTTATCAATTTTAAGTTTTGCTCCTTCGTATTCTAATTTCTTTTTGTAAACTATATCATCATTCTCATCATAGGCTTTTAGGGTATAGTTCCCTTTTAATGGAGTTTGTTCAAAGTCAGAAAGTTCTATAGCAATTGAATTGCCACCTCTATAAAAAAAATCTGAAAATATGTTCCTATTTTCAGGATTATCAAGCTTTAAAGTAATTTTATCTGAAGAATTAAAATTAATGATAATTGTGGGAAATCCTTGATGATCGACAACTTCAGTGGAAATTAGCTTAAATTCTGTTTTCTTAAAATACGTACAACCTGAAAGAGCGGTTAGAATCAATATGATTGTAATTAATAATGTTTTTTTTGCTATTGACATAAAACTTTCAATTTTTTATCTATAACAGAACCCAGTCTTTTCATTCCCTCTTCAATTTTGTCATTGCCCGAATATGAAAAATTAAGTCTCATTGATCGGCCACCACTACCATCTACACAAAATGCTTTTCCATGCACATAGGCAACTTTTTCCTTTAAAGCATCCAAAAACATAATTTCTGTATCTATGCCTTCAGGTAGTGTAACCCATGCAAACATTCCTCCTTTAGGATTGTTGCATTGATATCCGTCTGGAAAGTAATTCTCCATAGATTTCATCATTATGTCTCTTTTGGGTTTGTACATCTCGCAAATTTTCATTATGTGAAGATCAAGTGAACCGCTTTTAATAAACTCACTTGCTATATACTGAGTAAATGTATTAGTGCATAAATCAAGGGCCTGCTTGCAAATTATCATTTTTCTTGTAAGTTCATCAGATGCAATTGTCCAGGCAAGTCTAAATCCTGGAGAAAGTATCTTAGAAAATGTGGACATGTAAATTACTCTACCTTCATCATCAAAGGCTTTTATGGGCTTAACTGCAGGTATGTCAAAACGCAATTTTCCATAAGGGTCGTCCTCTATAACAACTAGGTCATACTCATTTGCAATATCAATTATCTTTTTTCTTCTTGGTTCAGGCATTACGGTACCTGCGGGATTTTGGAAAGTTGGAATAACATAAATAAATTTAGGGCATATATTGTCATTAATCAATTCTTTAATCTTATCTTCTAATGCATCGGTTCTTAAACCATCATTATCATGAGGTATGCCTATTAAATTGGCCTCATAACTTCTAAATGCATTTATCCCCCCAAGATAACTAGGCAATCCTACTAAAGGAATATCTCCAGGATTTAGGAATACCTTTCCAACCATATCAAGTGCTTGTTGAGAACCGTTTGTAATAATAATGTTATCAGCATTTATGTCCATACCGTCTTTTTTTGCCCTTTCTGCAAGTTGTTCTCTAAGTTCATAGACACCTTGTGTTGTACCGTATTGCAAAGCCTGTTTACCATGTTCATCTAAAATTGATGGAATCAAAGTTTTCAAATCATTTAATGGAAAAGAATCTGGATGAGGCAAGCCTCCTGCAAAAGATATTACTTCAGGATCCTGAGCCACTTTAAGAAGTTCGCGAATTTCCGATTTTCGCATTTTTCCAGCTCTATCTGAATATAATCTTTTTATGTCCACAACAAGTCCCACCAATCGCAGAAATCTTGCTATCTTTTAAATAAATTTCGTAGAAAGTTAGAAATAATTACTAAGATATTACAGCCCCATTATTTTTTAACTTCTCTGCATGAAAAAAGTTTGCAGTGTTCTTCAAAAGCGGGCATTATCTCAACAGTATCCCAATCCAGATTAAATCTGTGCATGAAAACAGCAAGCTGCTCATCAGATGCCTCTTTGCTTTTAGAAGCTAGAAACATTCGACATATTTGCTCATCTTCTATTATGTCGTCTTCCATAATAACCATAAATGAAGCTTTTTTTGTATTAATAAGCTTTTCTCTTGTTAAAATAAAATGATTTTAGGTATTGGAAAACCTAATCATCCATGCTTTTTGAGGTATTTTTTCGTATATAGAATATGGAGATTCTTCAAATAGAGGTTTATTAAATGCACCGTTTTTTATTTCATTTTCATTAAATGACCAATAAAATTTCCTCATGATTTTTCCGTTTTCTCTTATCTCCTCTCTTCTTAATCTTAAAAGTTTTTTACCATGGAGCCAATAAAAAATAGTTCTTTCATATTTATCTATACTCATATCTTCTACTTCTTCTTCACCATGAAAAATATTTTCTACCTTTTTTGCTAGTTCTTTTGCATCCTTATCTGACATCTCAAATTTGTTTTTAAGTGCCTTCACAAATAGTTTGTTCATCCTGTCACCACAATTATCTTTTGCAATTATTGTTTTAAATGGATTATTGTACAACTCTTATCCTCTATCTTTACAGTTCTTATCAAAAAAATTTAAAGGTGAATATCTCATTAATTAATAGATGACAAAATACATCTTTCAGGATTCAAATTTAGATGTTGATATAGGAAAAATAATATGTCTTGCAAGAACTTATAAAAAACATGCAAGAGAAATGAATGCAAAAATCACTGAAAAACCTGTTTTGTTTTTAAAACCTAATAGTTCTGTCATTTTTAATAATGAATCTGTAATTAAACCCAAAATGTCAGATTGTTTGCATCATGAACTTGAATTGGGTGTGGTAATTGGTAAGGATGGGAAAAATATATCTGAAAAAAATGCAATGGACTATGTTTTAGGATATTGTGCTGCCATTGATATAACCGCAAGAGATATTCAAACAGAAGCAAAAAAGAAAGCCCTTCCTTGGGGCATTGCAAAGGGTTTTGACACATTTGCTCCAATAAGTTATGTTATACTAAAAGATAAAATTTTAAATCCTAATAATCTTGATTTAATTTTGAAGTTAAATGGAGAAATAAAACAAAAATCAAATACAAAATATATGATTTTTTCAATTAAGCAAATTATAAATTTTGTCTCACAGATTATGACATTAAAAAGAGGAGATTTAATATTGACAGGAACTCCTGAAGGTGTTGGCGAAATTAAAAAAGGAGACATAATTGAGGCAAATCTTAATAACAAGTGTTTTTTAAGAGTCAATGTTAAGTAAAAACTAAATTCTTTTTTTCAAAATGCAAGTTTTGCATAGATCTTGAGAAGTAGGTTCGCCACATTCAGAACAACTATTCAAACTGGCTGGAGGAAATTTATTTAGAAGCAAATCATTAATTCCATCATAACTGTTTAAAATACTGTGTCTTGTACCAGGATTATTTAATTCAAGTTTTTCAATTATTTCTCTAAAAAACCCTCTTGAGGCTCTGTATGAATAAAAACATTCTGCATTATGAAATTCGATTTCTCTTAGTATAGCATATAGCATTATTTCTTTTTCAGGAATTGTTCTTAGAGGTATCATTCTGGGAGTAAGACCTGGTTGAATCTTTTTATGAGGTCCAAGTCTGGCAAGTTTTTGCAAATCTCCATTTGCAAAGTTCATAAGAATAGATTGAGACATATCGTCTAAATTATGACCAGTTACTAGCTTGTTTATTTTCAATTCCTTGGTTTTAATATTAAGACAAAACCTTCTAAAAACACCACAGTAAGTACATTCTCCTAGCTCATCTTTTTTTAATGCTATTTCATCCATTGTTTTTCCAATAGTTTCTTTAAAAGAAACAATATGTAAAGGGATATTTAGCAGATTACAGTTTTTCTTTACTGCTTTTATACTTTCATCTCTATAACCTTTTATACCTTCATCAACAGTAATTGCATGAACCTCTGGATTGGGCCTTTTAGAAAACAGATTATTTATTAAATGTAAAGTCACAATACTGTCTTTTCCGCCTGAAACTGCAACTCCAATTTTGCTATTGTCTTTTGTTTTTCCTTGTTTTTTAATTTCCTTTTTTACTCTTTTTTCAAAATATTCTATAAAGTGTTTTTCACAAAGATGTGTTCCGTTGTATCTAATAAATGTAACTGCAGGTTTTTTACATTTTAAACAAGATATAGACATTTTTTAACCTAAAGTAAGTCAGCTTTTATTTCAAATGCAATAGTTGGATGTTCGAGCTCAAAATTCAAGATAGTTTTTGGATGAAGCTCACCAAAATATCCAACTTCTTTTTTATTTACTAAAATCAATGCGCATCTACCTTCGATGAAAGCAGGATGTTTGTTTTCTTTTATTTCAAATTTTAATCCAATATTTCTCATTATAGCTTCAACAATTGATTTAGACTCGGTAAAGTTTGCTTTTGCATCTATTTTAACTCCTGCAAGATTAAATTGATTTTTGGCATTTTTATCTACTACTATACCAAGTTCAAATATATTCTGAGGAAGTGAATGATGCTTATTATCCCTTATAATCTTTAATAATGAAGAAAGAAGATTGGCTCTTAAAGTAGAATATTCTTCACCTATGGGATTTTCTATTTCAATACATTCTTTTTCTTTTAATCCTAATTTTTTATATTCATCAACTTTATTTGAAATAGTAAACGTTGTGACTTCATTAAATCCAAGACCAATCATAATTTCTCGTAAAGAATCATACAATTCTTTATTTTTTAAAACCCCCCCAAATGTAAGAGATTTTGACATATTCATAGTAAACTTATCATATCCATAACCAATAGCGACATCTTCAACTAGATCTATATCATGTAAAATATCAGATCTCCAAGCGGGAATATCTACTTTTATTTTTTTACAACCAAGTTGGGTGCAATCATATCCCATTTTTGATAGACAATCTATTATTTGTTTTTCAGTTAATGTTGTGCCCAATATGTTGTTTACATAATCTATAGAAAGCTCACTTTTTTGTGGTTTAAAATCCGGCGAGATAATTTCATTTTTATCTTTGACAAGGGTGGTAAAAACATCCCCACCTCTTTCAGCAAGCGCGGTGATTACAATATTTAATGCATAATTTACAGCTTTTTTATCAGTACCTGTGACATCTACAAAAATGTCTTTTGTATGGGGCGTAACTTGGGTTAAATTTCCATTTATTATTGGGGGAAATGACAAAACATTATTATTTGAATCAAGGATTATTGGGTATTTATCAAAATCTTTCAGAATATGTGCGTAATCTACGCCCTTTTCGTGATACTTTAGGATTTCGCCAAGTGTCATGTACTCGTCTTTTGCTAGTGGAATAAATTGTATTGCATCTGGTGCTATTGCTTTGTAAGTGAATGGAGGTATTACTGGTTCAAAATTGTGGACTCCAATAGCTACTTTTTTTCTACCTCTGCCAAGACCAAAATGCAATTTTTCCTGCAAGTCCATTAAAGATGCAATAAGCTCATCTGTCATTTTTATATTCTTTACTAAACCAGTGGATATATATGGCCTAACTTTTTTTACAGAAGAATCCACGGTTGTTATAATGTCAGATTTTTGAAGTTTATATTTTTTCAAACCTTTTTCAAAACCAAAAAAATTTCTTGCAGCTCTTGCAATGCCTTCAACAGATGTTAAATCGGGTCTGTTGGGAAAAAATTCAATACTTATTTGATTTCCTTCAACTTTATCAAAATCGGCACCAATCATTGGCATTTTTTCAATTATTTCTTCCTTTGATATATCATAACCTAATAGATTTTTGAAATCTTCATAATCAAATGTTACCACTGGCATGCATTTGGTGAAATAACTTTTTACTATATTTGATTTTGGTGAATCATTCAAAATTTTGTACTAATAATATTTATATATCACAACTGTTTTCTAATCTGAAAGTTAATGAAAAAAACCTTGATATTGAATGTTGATCGTGACGATGATTTTGGAAGAAAAGCAAAAGTAAAAAGTCCGATTATTGGTATCGAGGAAAATATTGATGCTGCAAACAAATTCGGCATCATTGATCCCGAAGATTCTGATTTGAATGCAATTTTTCTAGCAATTTCAAAATATAAAGAATTAAAAAAAGAAGGTAAAAATGTAGAGATTGCAACACTTTGTGGACATATTAATGTGGGTATAAAATCTGATCAAAAAATATCAGAACAGCTTGAAATGGTTTTAGATAAAACAGGTGCTGATGAAGTAATTCTTATAAGTGATGGTGCTGAAGATGAGTATATTTTGCCAATAATACAATCAAGAATATCGATAAGTTCGATTTTAAGAGTGAGCATAAAACAAAGTAAACAACTCGAAGATGCTTATTATAGATTTATTAAACTTCTTGATGATGATAAAATTAAAAAACAGTTCTTCTTACCAATTGCTCTAATTTTAATTGTTTGGGCCTTTTTTGCATTAATAGATATGGCAGCCAGTGGTTTTGGAGCAATACTTTTGACTTTAGGATTGTATTTACTAGTAAGAGTTTTCAATTGGGAAAAAACAATAGCTTTCATTTTTGAGGAGCTTCAACAAGGTCTTTTGACTGGTAAACTTTCGTTTTATACCTATGTAATTTCCATAGTGATTCTTGCTGTTAGCATATTTTATGCATTTAATACAACTGATTTTAATGAGGAACTACTATGGGCCGTTCCAGTACTTTCATTTCTAAATACAATAACATGGGGCATTGTTGCGGCTGGGCTTGTGGCTACTTTTGGAAGAGTAGTTGATATGTATGTTAGAGGAAAAAAAGTATCTTGGTCTTATTGGGTCGTTCCTTTCTCATTATTTTCATTTGGTTTTGTAGCCTCAGCAATTTTTGAATCATTATACGTTTCGATAATTACAGATTTTTCAATAGAGCCCTTTTTTACTCCTCATTTTATAGGATATGCTTCTGTTGGAATTTTAATTGCATTTATAGGGGCAATAACTTACCATTATGTTAAGGAAATGTACATCTATGAGCAACATGAACACAATATAGAAGAACAAACAACAAGACTATTGGAAAGTTCTGATTAATAAAATTGTCTCATATATTATATTTTGATTCCACAAAGTATTTTAAAGAAACAAATGTTATACATTTTAATTTGGGGATTTTATGAGCAAAAGTAGTCGGGAACAAATTCGTGAGGATGAGTTTAAAGTAATAGAAGCTATTAAGAAAAATTCAAAAGAAAGTATTGACAACATTGCAAAAAAATGTGGATTTTCAAGACAAAAGGTTTGGAGAATAATTAAAAGACTTGAAAAAACAAAGATGGTTTGGGGTTATAGTGCTGTTGTTGATAACGAAAAACTTGAGATGAAGGACTATCTTGTCCTGATAAAAAAAGCAAATGTTCCTATGGGAAATATTGCTAATACAATTGTAGAAAGAGAAATAGAAGATAAAGCAAAAAAAATAGGTGTAGATATAAATTCAAGTTATTACCTTCATGGAGAATATGACTGGCAAATAAATATATCGGCAGAAAGTATTGTTGGTGCAAAAAAGTTTTGCGAAGTACTAAACAAAACATATACTCCAAATATACGTGAAATAAAACTTTTGGAAATTATCTTTCCGGTTAAGGAATGCGGTATTCAAAATCCAAACGTAAAACAATTAAAGGATTTTTTATAAACAAAACCCATTACCTTTAATAAATAGTTTGACATTCCCTCAAAAGTTATGTCCATAATTGAAGGTTTGATAATTTTTATTTCAATTATAGCATTATATGCAATAATTGTTTTTATACTACATAAAAAAAAGATTCTAGAGAAATATAATATTACTCTTTGGGGTCCTGCACTTATGTGGAGGACAAAAAAGGGTATAAAATTTTTAGAAAAAATTGCTACCAAAAAGAGATTTTGGAAAGCATTTGGTTCTACAGGTGTGGTTATATGTTTTGTCATAATGATCATGATGGTTTCTGTTTTGATATTTCAAGCCTGGTTTGTATCAGGATTTACACAAGAACAAAAAGAAACCTTGCCAGGTCCTGAGGTGGCTTTGGTCCTTCCTGGAATTAACCCAATTTTGCCACTTGAAATTATTGGTTATGTTATTTTAGCACTGATTGTTGCAATGGTAGTTCATGAATTTTCTCATGGAATAGTCACTATAGCTAGTAAGTTAAAAGTAAAATCGTTGGGTCTATTGTATCTTATAGTTCCAATCGGGGCATTTTGTGAACCAGATGAAGAAAAACTCAAAAAAGCACCTTCTCTTCCAAGAATGAGAGTTTATGCGGCAGGACCAACCTCTAATCTTGTTGTAGTGTTAATATCAATAATATTATTTTCATTTGTATTTATGTCGGCAGTTCAACCAGCAGCTGATGGAATCGGCGTCTTATCAATAACTAATGATTCACCAGCTGACGAAATAGGAATAAAACCTGGGATGATAATTACAGATATTAACAATACAAAAGTTGAAAATATTATAGATTTTTATTATGTGATGGAAAACACAAGTGCAAATCAAACTGTAACAATATCATATGTAAAAGCCGATAAAAGCTTTACAAAATCAGTAACTCTTGATAATAAATATGATTATTATAAAAATCAATCTTTTATAGATAAGGGATACCTAGGCGTTGGCCCATCTAATGATCATGAAGTTTTCTTACAAGTGTTAAAAAATCCATTTTTAGCATTTCCTGATGGGATTTTATTATTTTACATAATACCCTTATGGGGTTATTTCCAAGGCTACAACCCTATTGTTGCGCCTTTTACAGACTCTTTTGTTTTAACCGGCCCTTTAAGCATCCTTCCAGCCGAGGCTTTTTGGGTAATCATAAATGCTTTATACTGGATATTTTGGCTTAATCTAGCGGTTGCAATATTCAATGTCCTCCCAATGGTTCCACTTGATGGAGGATATCTTTTTAACGATGCCTTAAACATATTGTCAAGAAAAATAAAAAAGAATTCAACTGAGGAACAAAGAGAAAAAACGGCAAAAAATATTACTTTAGTAATTTCTCTAGTTATTTTACTTCTAATAATATTTCCTTGGATAATAAAATATATATGATTATTGAGCTAAATCAGCGCCTTTAACAAAATTTATTGTACAAGGCGTTGAAAGCTTCATTCCTGCTTTTCTTAAAGCATCCTTTGCAGGTTTTAAAAATGGTTTTGTTGTTGAAACTGTCATTATTATTTGATTTGTTTTTAATCTTGCTGCAGTACTTACATTTTTACCATAAGCTGCTCTCATTCCTTGTGAAACTCTGTCTGCACCAGCACCTGTTGCTTGTTTGTTTTCTCTGAGTACGACATGGGGATAAACTCTTAAGATTAGTCTGTAATTTGATACACCGACTTGTTTATCTAACACTCTATTTGCAGTAATACGTGCTGCTTCAAGAGAGTTGTGTCTTATCTGACATTTTTCATCAGCATTAAGTGATAACTCGATAGGAAAATTTCCTTTTCTATTGCCCATATCAAATTGTGAAATTCTAATATTTGGTATACCACCTAGATACTCTTTTCTAGTTGTTGCTTGTCCTCGAATGTATCTATACATGCTGGCTGGTTTTCTTGACATATTTACACCTAAAGCTACTAATTGTAGGAGAATCGAAATAGGTATCTTATTTATAATATTTTTTACAGTTATTTTATAGTTCTCTTTTTAAAAAAAGACCTCTGTCTAAAATGTGTTTTAAAACTTGCTTATTGTTTTTATTTCCTGCAAGTTGTCCATATCCTAAATTTTCATCAAATTTGTTTTGAACCAATTTTAAAGTTTTAGGCATCTTTTTACCTTTTATTTCTAAAACATGTCTTGTTCTCATATTTTTTTTGTATAAAAAATCAATTTCTCCCATATCATTTACAATTATTTTTTCATTTGTATGTTTTGTAAGAATTTCAAGCAGTCCAAATGATGGTATAAATTCTCCAGATTTTTCTTCACCTAAAAAAAGTCCAAATATGTCTTCGTCTCTATCTAATCTATATTTTTCAAGTGATTTATTTTCTAAAAAATAATTATTTTTGATTTTTACATAATTTATTTTCGAATCTGTAAATTTTTTTACAAAATTATCTAGCATTTTCTCAACCTTGCAATAAAAAACCCTATGGTTTCTGTTTTATATGGCCAAAATCTTTTGCAATATTTCATATTAGAATCTAATCTTCTTCCAAAGATTTCTGTAAGTCCATTATCTCCAATCGTTTCGATTTTTTCTAATTTTACATTAAAATTATCAAGCGCATATTGGATAACAAACTCATCTTCTTCCGGTTCTAAAGAACATGTGCAATAGACAAGTTCTCCATTTTTATTTAATATTGAAAGTGCGTGTGATAAAAACTTTTTTTGGATTTTTGATCTTTCGGTTATTCTTTTTAGATTGTTATTAAAAATCCAATCTTTTTCCAGCATGTAATTGCCAGAACATGGAACATCTAGCAAAATATAATCAAAATTTTTTGTTACATCTAAAAAATCCATATTATACGCTATACAATTCTCAATTCCAAGCCTTTCTAAATTATATTTTAACTTTTTAAACCTCTTTTTATTATTTTCAATAGCAATAACATCTACATAAGTTGAAAGATGTGTTGTTTTGCCACCTGGTGCTGCAAAACCGTCAAGAGTAAGATTTTTCGGGTTTAATATTTCAGCCGAAGTTTGTGTAGCCGCATCTTGTATGTAAAATAGTCCTAGTAAATATTCTGGAGTGCTTACTAAATTAAATTTGCTGTTATTTACATAAAACCCATTTTTTAAAAAGGAAATTTTCTGTAATTTAACTCCTCTTTTTTCAAGTCTCTTTTTTAAATTATTCGATGAAATTTTCTTTGTATTTGTTCTTATACAACGCCTTAATTTTATAAATTTTAAATCTCCACGCATATCTGAGTATCTTTTTTTAAAGAAATCTTTGCCGTTCATAAGCCAAACTTAAAAATACAAAGAAAATATTTGTATATAAATATTTAACAACCACAAGATTTAATAAATGAATAAACTTGCCTAATTTAGATTTCCAAGGATAAGTGGATAACAATGAAGGATAAATTAGTTATGCCTGGTGACCAATTATCAACCTCAGAAGAATTGATGCCTGGTGATGGCACTTTTGAGGAAGATGGGATAATTAGGGCAGCAAGAACAGGGATCTATAAAATAAATGACAAACACAGAAGAGCAGAGGTAAAACCTGTAACAAGTACCCCTGTTTTGATAAGAAGGGGAGACACGATTATTGCAGAAGTTACTCAAGTAAAATCGACCATGATTATTGCTGATGTTATTCATGTAGTTGGTAAAAATAGAAACGTTTCTGGAGATACAAATGCAACTCTTCATGTAAAAGAAATTTCAAATGGTTATGTCAAAGATGCTTCTACTGAATTTGGCATTGGTGATTTTATAATGGCAAAAGTGATACAAGTAAGACCAAGTCTACAACTAGCAACTAAAGATAGCAATCTAGGATCTATAAAATCACTTTGTCCAAAATGTAGAGCGTCTCTAGATAAGAAAGGAAATACACTTGAATGTAGAAATTGTTCCAATAAGATTCAAAGAACCATATCTGGCGACTATGGAAATATAGACATTAACAGATTATAATATTGTGGTGGTTTTTTATGAAGATAAATACATTGAAAAAAACTAAGACTGAACTCGAGCTTGAAGTAGTTGATGAGGATGAAACGATATTAAATCCAATTTCTCACATTTTAAGTGAGAATGAAGATGTAGAGTATGCTGCATGCATGGTTGATCATCCCTTGTCAAACAAAAGGCGTTTATTTATCAGAACAAAAAAGGGTAAGCCAGAAGAAGCGTTGAAAAAAGCTGTTAAATATTTAGAAGACGAAATCAAAAAATTTGGCAAGAACTTTGAAAAATAAAATGAAGGTTCCAATATTTGAAAAAAATATAGGAATAGAGTCATATTTTACAAATTTTGAAGGAGTTGGCGGCAAATTACGCCAAATTCCAAAAGATTTTATTGTAAAAGAAAAAAGTATTTACCCTAATGAAGTTGAATCTGGAAAATTTACAATTGCAGATGTTACTAGTGAAAATTGGGAAACACATAATCTCATTAGAGAACTTTCAAAAAGACTCAATATTTCTAGAAAAAGAATAAATTTTGCAGGAACAAAAGATAAAAGAGCGTTAACAACTCAAGTAATGTCTTTTTATAATGTCTCTTTAGAAAAAATATCAAATTTGAATATAAAAGATGTTCAATTAGATAATATCTATTATTCAAATAATTCTGTTAAATTGGGAAATCTTATAGGTAATAGTTTTGAAATTTTAATAAGAGATATTAACGGAGATGTTGACGATTTTAAAGTTAAAAAAATTGCAGATTTTATTAATGAATCCGGAGGATTTCCTAACTTTTTTGGCGTACAGAGGTTTGGAACCACAAGACCAATTACACATATCGTTGGAAAACATATTGTAAATGAAAACTTAAAAAAAGCTGTAATGACCTATATTGCAAACCCAATGAAAGGTGAAGGCGAAGAATCATATAAGCTCAGAAAAGAGTTGGAACAAACAAATGACTATGCAAATGCCTTAAAATCATTTCCTAAACATTTAAGCTTTGAAAAATCCATTCTAAACAAACTTGTTGTAGACTCTGATGATTATGTTTCTGCATTAAAGGAATTGCCTAAACCGCTTCTTCTTATGTTTATTAATGCATATCAGTCCTATATTTTTAATAGAATAATTAGTGAACGTCTTAAAAGAAAATTGCCTTTAAATGAAGCAGTAGTTGGAGATATCATTCTTCCAGTAAGAAAAGACAGTATCGAAGAAGAATATATTTTTGTAAAAGATTCAAATATACAAAAAGTAAATAAACAAATTTCAAAGAAAAAAGCATTTGTAAGCGGTATATTGATTGGATACGAACCTATTTTTTCAAAAGGAGAGCCTGGTGAAATTGAACATAAAGTTATTGATGAGGAAAAAATAAACTATAAAGATTTTATAATGACTGATATGCCTTTTCTTTCGTCTACAGGTGTCAGAAGACCGATTTTCACCTATGTTAAAAATTTAGAATGCAAGCTTTTAAAAGATGATTTAAACAAGAATAAAAAGTTATTATTGTTAAAATTTGATTTGTCAAAAGGAAGCTATGCAACTTGTCTTTTAAGAGAGTTTATGAAATCAAAAAATGTAAAGGATTATTGAGGGTTGCCCGTGTGATCTCCTTTAGTACAATTTTTTAAATGAGATCCACTTTCCTTAAACTCCCAACAAATTGTATATACCTGTTCGTTTTCTTCAGCAGATTCTGCATCACTCCATGCTTGAATGTTAACAGTTTCAAAATAATACTCTCTTCCATCCGCAAACTCTATCACGTATTCTCCATCTTCAGTCTCATATGCTCTTTCTATTACCCCTGCGGCTCTGTAAGATCTGCCGCGATATATATAAAACGCTGCATTAATGGATGGTAGCAATATTATTATCAAAACAAAAATAGAGAGTATTAAAAATTTAGTTCTTCTTTTATTCATTTGATCACGCTTTCTTTTTTTATAATGGAGTTCCATAAATTATATGTGGGTATTCGTGAGTTAATCTTACTAGTATGTCTATTATTATTCCTATGGCAAACACAAATGCCAATTTTGTTTTTAATTTCATATTTTTTACCTCCAATATTATCTTAGTTTATAATTGATATTTGTCACTTATAAATATTATTTTAAAGAATTAAAATAATTTGAAAATATTCGAATATCAACTTAAAAAATAAAAAAGAGAAATAATATTATATTTCTGTTATTGATGTTGCCCAGAAGAAAAACATTTTGCCTTCGTATTCTCTAAATATTGGCGAGGATAGTCCATCTGCATCAACCTTTGTTTTAATTGTTATTGGCCCAAGACCAATTATAGACTGGTTTGTTGAAACTGTTATAGTTTCTCCCAGCTCTAACTTTTCTATATTTCCTTTGGTTTTATGATCAATTAATCCCAGTATGCCGCCTTCAACTATTATTTGCCATTCAATATTTTCTTCATCATATCTGTCTCCTGCAGTGATATCCATACTAAATGTAGCTCCTTGCAATATTTTACTTGTCGTTGATAACTCACTACATTCTACCTCACTTTGCAAGATCTCAATTGTGACTGGATTAGATACGTCGCTTTCAAAACCAGCATTATCATTTAAATCGCCGTATTTTTCTCTACAAATTAGAGACACTTCATAATTACCAGCTTCTTCAAATATTATATTGTCTGTATATGTTCCAGGCATGTATTCTCCTTCCCAATCATATGAAATTAATTCTTTTGAATCAGAGGTAATTATCCATGCGATCTCCATTACATCATCTTCTTCATCATCAATTTCAAATTCGAATTCATAGGAGGTATCTATTCTACCTATTTCCGGTGCAGATATTATCTCTGGAGTTTTTGGTTTTGTATTATTAACTGCTACCGTAATGTTCGCTTCTTCACTTGAAAAAGCATAGATGTCCCTTGCTTGCACACTAACAAAATATGTAGTGTTTTCTGTAACATCTGCTGGATAAGTATGTTCGACTATTGCTTCTTCTCCAGAACCATATGGTCCAAATGGTCCATGCCAACTATCTTCTATTGACCATTTAAAAAAATAGTTTATGTCATCGCCATTAGAATCACTTGAGCTTACTGTAAATGGTATTGGTTCATTCTTTTTGTTTAAAAATGGAGCCTCTATTGATGGTTTTTCTGGAGGACTGTTTGATGAAAAACCTATACATCTTGAAGGATGCGAACTAAAACCAGCATATAAAATTCCATATCCAATAAAAGGCGTAGTCCCCTCTGCTTTGTTGAATATAAATATTGTATCTGTACTTCCATCACCATTTCCTTGCGCATCAAGGCAATACAATGCACTATTGTCTGTAAAATAAACTTTATTATCTGCAACTGCTGGCGAGGTTTTTATTGTACCTGTGGACGAATATGACCAAACCAAATCTCCTGTTGAACTATCAAGACAAATAAATTGATTTCCAGCTCCGATATAAATATTTTCATAAGCAATTGCTGGTGAAATTATGCTATCGCTTGGAGAAAAACCAACTTCATAGTTCCATTTTTCACTTCCATCATTTGCATCGATACAATACAATGTCCCTGTTATAGAAACGACATAGATATTTCCATTATGTGCTGAAACAGGATTTGAATAAAAAAACTCACTAGGGCTTGCTATAATCGTTTCATCCCATTCCACATCACCACTTTCAAGATTTAGACATATAACTCTCTGTTCAACGCTTATACATATCTTATCATCTTCAATTGCAGGATCGGCATATGTCCCTAATGTTACAGAACTTAATGTAGTATCCCAAATTACATTTCCATTTGTAGCATTTAAACAAGTTACTAAATCCCCAAGAACAGCAACAACTTTATTATTACTGGCAACAATGGATATAACTCCAGATCCTAGATTTCTTTGCCAATTTAGATTGCCATTGATTGGATCAAAGCCATATATGCTCTCTGAATTGACTGCTATAATTTTACCCCCTGCAAATACAGGTGCTTTATTTATGGTTCCAACACTAGGGTTAACCCATTTATTCTTACCATTATATGCATTTATGCACTGTATTCCGCCTGC
>CAZUBH010000006.1:37458-127006 GCA_964618505.1 uncultured Thermoplasmatales archaeon
ATTCCGCCTGCTTTGTTCGGAATGGTTGTTGATTCAAATATTACATTGGCGTTATCTGGGGAGTTTCCTTCAGCAAAACCAGTATGGCCTGGTGTATTTTGAAACATTGGCCAAATATCTTGTCTGGGCTTGCTGATTTCATCATCTATCTTATATATTTCATTATTTGCTGTTACTGCTACAGATATTGTAGCGATCAATAGCATACCAACTAATGTTATTCCAATTTTTTTTGTTTTCATTAATTTCCCCCGTTTTTCGGTATTTAATAAAGAAACTTTTATAATATAAAATAATTGTTTTAAAATTATCGAATAATTATAAAATATTCGAACTATTAATATTAATTAAGTTATAATAGTTATATATAATCGATTTACATAAATTAAAGTACTAAATAGAAAAAAGGGGATATGAAGGTAAAATGGCCTGTTGTTTTTTCTAAAATGTTATTTGTTTGACAAAGTTTAAATTGTTTATTTGAAAATAAGTGAACTTTTTGAAAAAATTCGAAAAAAATCTAATATTTGATATCAAACCAAGTATCGCCAAGATTTTCTGCCATTGTATAAATTTTATATTTTGTAAGATAACTTATTAAAACTCGTTTGTTTACTATTTGGTATCCTTTTTCTTTACCATATGTTTTAACATCAATTATGCCCTGCTTTAATAGTTTTGATAAATGATACGAGAGGGTTGAAGGTGCCAAATCAAAATGATTCATCAAATCTTTATGCCTCATTTGTGAATTTTTTAACAATAATATGACAATTTGTAAAGGAAGTTTTTGTCTTAATAAAGCAATTGTTTTTCTATCAAAAGCACCAAGCTCTTCTGTTTTTGTATAATATCTTCTAAATCCTTTTTCTTTTATTGTAACTATCTTGCCTGACTTTTCAAGAGATGAAAGATGATATTCTGCAAGCGGCACACTCATTTCTAGATGCTCAGCAATTTTACTTAGATATAAACCAGGTTTTTCCTTAATCAATTGGTATATTATTTCTCTTATCTCATAAACTTTATTTTCATGTATGTGCTCTGTTTTTTTGCTTTTAAAGTATCTTTTATAGCCAGATTCAAATGAGCAATGAATAATATTTTCTTTTTCTAATTCTCTAATTATATTTTCAACTTCAGAGATATTTAATTTTATAATTTCAGTTATTTTACTAAGATAAATTCCAGGATTTTTTTCTATTATTTCTTGAATTTTTATTTTGTCTGTTTCTGTTTGATAACCCATGTCCTATCTCTTCAAAGTTGAAATGAATAATAAAAATACGAGCAAAGCGTCAAATAAACCAAAGTATTTGTTATTGGTTATGCTCTCAAGCTCATGATAAAATAAGACGATGCTAAGCAACATTCCTTTGATGAAAAAAAGGAAAAATGCAAATGATACAAAAAGAATCTTTGTATTCTTTGTTTTTTTGTAATTTATTAAAGATAAAGTGACTATTCCTATAGAAAACATTGTTATACAAGCGTTAATAAAAATCGTTTCAACTTCCATAAAAACTCCTCATTTAGATTTTTTAAAATAAGCATTTTTTAAGGCAAAAAATATTGCAGGCCCTATCATAAAAAGCCCTATCAATGTAATAAATGAAACATAGATTAAAATTGTTAGGTTGTTATCAATTTTTTCATAAATAGATGATATACTTATTTCGTGTTCGCTAAATTCTGAAATCCAAGTTGCAATATAATTTCCATTATTGTCGATGAAATGGACATATCCTTCTTCTGTTTTTTGATTTGGACTGAGAAATTCTTGTATCGACATTTTTGATAATTTTTCACCATCAAATTTTACTATCAATTCGTTTGATTTTTGAGTCATATCTTTGCCAATAAATGTCAGAACAAATGTCCCGGGTGCAGGTTCATCATTTTCTGTAGAAATTTTAAATGTAATAATTTCATCCTTGTTTGATTTATCCAATTGATTAATTTCATAAATATCAGAATAGTATTCAATAAAACCATCTGAATTTTTAGATTCAAGATCAATTTTAGCTGCAACATGCCCTGATTCTATTGCAGTATCTATTGTCGTTTGGATTAAAGCAGCGTTGTGATCATTTTCTCCAAAATTATTTTCTTCAATCTTTTTAAGTTCAAAATCTAATTGAATCGCCTGATTTTTTAAAATTGTTATAGATTTTACATCAGTAACGTATCCTTTTTTATTTACTTCGGCGGCATACTCTCCAATTTCTAATGAGGCATAATATCTGCCATTTTGGTCAGATTGTTCGCAAATACTTGTATGTTCTGATTCTTTTTTTAAGCAAATGTCTGCACCTTCTAAATATGAATTTGACTTAACATAGACATATCCATATACATAACCATATTCTTTTGTATCTTCCTCATGGTTTACTATTGTTATCGACGCTATGTTGGACAGATATTCTGCATGGCTGGCCACTATATCAAAAACTGTATCTTCATCAACTTCTGGTGCAGTGATTTCTAAAAAGCCCTCATTGTTACTATAAAAAAATAAATTATTAAACTCAATAATAGCATTTTTCACCGGATTGCCATTTGCTTTAATTTCGATCTGAAATACATTTTTTTCATATACGTATGGGTTTGTAATAATATTCAAAGATTCTTTTTCTTCTTCCAACGGACTGACAGTCAAGTATAGATTATTTGACCATTCGCTAGGTGCTGTATACTCTCCAAATAGAGAACCTCTAACTAAAGTTCTTACTTTTATAATATAATTGCCAGATTCATCAAAAATCTTATTGAAGGTAATATTTTTACCTGAACGCTTCTTTGTCGAGTTTATTGATGAATCTCCATTTATATTCCATTCAAAGATGATCGATCTATTTTTAGTTTCATCAGGTACATAAATATTTAGTTTTACACTTTCACCAATGATTGATTCTGAAGGGCCAGATAATTCTGGTTTAGCTGTAGGGGAAATAATTTCAATGCCTTTAGGATTTATTTTCCAACTATTGTTAATTGCTTCTTTAGAATCTTTTGCAATAAATCCAAAATAGTAGTTTCCTGGTTGTAAATATTGATGTGTAAAATACTGCCATTCGTTATTATTGAAAGGGCCCAACCACTCCGTTATATTTCCATCTGACCAATTTATTTTAAAATAAACCTGGTCGTTTTCTAAGTCTTCACACATTAAACCTATTTCTGCGATATCATTTGGGCCTATTGGGTTAATGCGAGGCTTTCCATTAATTATTTTTGTTTTTAGATTTGTTGGAGGATAATTTTCCTCATCAGCAATAACAATTGTGCTAGTTACTAAAAAAATACAAACTAATATATAAAACAATTTTTCCAACTGTTTTGTCATCCGCATCCACGTCACCTAATTATTTATTTTATTAATAAATTCTTTGTTGTGTATCAGTTTAAATAAATTATCAGAAAATTTTCGAACAATTATAAAATATTCGAACAAATCAGTATTTTTAAAAAACTCGTTCTAAGAATAACAGTAAACAATTTTAATGACTTTTTTATATTACCAGACGATTTGTTTGATGTATTAGAGGAAAAACAATGATTGAATCTCCGCTGCAGAAATACAACCCAAAACAAGTAGAAGAAAAAATCCAAAAATTTTGGAAAGATAATGACATATTCAAAAAATCAATTGATCAAAGAAAAAATTCTAAACCTTATATTTTTTTAGAAGGGCCACCTACGGCAAATGGACTTCCTCATCCAGGTCATGTATTAACAAGAGTAATGAAAGACTTAGTTCTAAGATATCAAACAATGAATGGGCATTATATTCTTAGAAAAGCTGGATGGGACACACATGGACTTCCTGTTGAAATTGAAGTAGAAAAAATGCTGGGTCTTGACGATAAGCAATCAGTAGAAAAATATGGATTAAAAAAATTTAATGATGAATGTAAAAAAAGTGTTTTCAAATATGAAAGTGCATGGGTCGAAATGACCAAACGCATTGGATTTTGGGTTGATATGAATAATCCATATGTAACCCTAAAAAACGATTATATTGAAAGTGTTTGGTGGTCCTTAAAACAAGCTTGGGAGAAAAAATTACTCTATAGGGGCCACAAAGTAGTACCATATTGTCCAAGATGTGGAACTGCTCTTTCAGCACATGAAATTGCTCAAGGTTATAAAAGTGTAGATGATCCTTCGATATTTGTAAAATTTAAAGTTAAAGATGAAGATTCTTATTTTCTTGCGTGGACAACAACACCTTGGACTTTAATCTCAAATGTAGCACTTGCGGTTCATCCAGATGAGACGTATATAAAAATTAGATATAATGGCGAAGTTTTAATTCTTGCAGAACAAAGAGCAGCATCGATTTTAAAAGGACAAGAATATGAACTTATTGATGGTTTTGCAGGGAAAGAATTAGAGGGTATGGGGTATGAACCACTTTTTAATTTTGCAAAAACCGATAAGAAAGCATGGTATATTGTTCTTGCAGATTTTGTAACAATGGATGATGGAACAGGTATAGTTCACATTGCTCCTGCATTTGGAGAAGATGACTATAATGTTGGAAGAAAATATGATTTGCCTGTAGTTCAACTTGTTAAACTAAATGGTACTTTTCCAAAAGAAGTTCCTTTGTGGGCGGGACAATTTGTAAAAGATGCAGATCCAAGCATAATTGAATATTTAGAGGAAAGAGGACAGATTGCCGGAACAAAAAAATATACTCATGACTATCCATTTTGCTGGAGGTGTGATTCACCTCTCTTATATTATGCAATGGAATCTTGGTTTATCGCAATGTCAAAGGTTCAAGAATCTCTTGTTAAAAATAACAATCAGATAAATTGGTACCCTAAACATCTTCAACAGGGTAGATTTGGGGACTTTATCAGAGATGTAAAAGATTGGGCGCTTTCTAGAAAAAGGTATTGGGGAACACCTTTACCAATTTGGACTTGTAATGATCCTAAATGCAAACATACGATTTGTATAGGTAGTGTTGAAGAATTAAAAAATCTCAGTGAAACAAAATTTGAAGAATACGACCTTCACAAACCGTTTGTTGATGAGCTTATAATAAAATGTCCAAAGTGCAATTCAAAAATGACCCGAGAAGAAGAGGTAATAGATTGTTGGTATGATTCAGGTTCTGCATATTTTGCTCAATGGCATTATCCATTTGAAAATCAAAAAGAATTCAAAGAAAACTTCCCAGTTGATTTTATATGTGAGGCTCTTGATCAAACAAGAGGATGGTTTTACTCACTTCTTGCAACATCAACATTTCTATTTGACAAAAATCCTTATAAAACAGTTTTGACCCTGGGCTTGGTTCTAGATAAGGAAAATCAAAAGATGAGTAAAAGCAAGAAAAATTATCTTGATCCAAATATAATTCTTGACAACGAAGGCGCAGATGCACTTAGATGGTACCTCGTTTCAGCTAATGCTCCTTGGATGTCCACTAGATTTTATGAAGAAGCGGTAAAAGAAACCTTAGGAAAATTCATACTAACATTTTGGAATTCATATAATTTCTTTGCAACATATGCTTCTCTAGACAACTTTAACCCAGAAAATGACATGATACCGACAAACGATAGATGCTTACTTGATAAATGGATAATTAGTAGATTTAATCAACTTATAGAAAACATTCATAGATTCATCTCAAAATTTGAAATCCATAAAGCAGCAAGAGAAATCGAAGGCTTTATTATTGATGATTTTTCCAATTGGTACCTTCGAAGATCAAGAAAAAGATTGTGGATTGAAGAAAAAACAAAAGATAAGATGTCGGGTTATTCTTCAATGTATGAAATCTTTTTAGGGCTAACAAAAATCATGGCCCCATTCGTACCGTTTATAACTGAGGAACTATATCAAAATCTTAGAACAGAAAAAATGGTTGAAAGCGTGCATTTGTGCGACTTTCTAAAATCCAATAACAAACTAATCAACAAAAATCTTGAACAAGGAATGGATCAAATAAGAGAATTAGTTGAAATTGGAAGAGCATTAAGATCAAAAATTGGAATAAAGGTTAGATATCCTCTTAAAAAAGCATCCATAGTTTGTTCAAAAGAAACAGAAAAAAATATTAAAGATATTATCGAACTTTTAAACGAAGAAATCAATGTTAAAGAAATATCATTTGAAATAAATTCAGATAAATTTATGGAAAAGGAAGTTAAACCTAATCATTCTAGTATAGGGCCTAAATATAAAGAAAAAGCAAAATTAATTGTTCAGGAAATTGAGTCAAAAGACAAACATGAATTATTTGAAAGTTTGAAAAAATCAAAAAAATTAATAATAAACATTAATAATGAACAAATAGAACTTACAATGGATGATTTTGAAATTATTGAAATCGAAAGAGAAAATATTGCTAAAGCAGAAACAGAAGGCATGACATTATTTTTGGATAAAACTTTAACGCCGGAACTTGAAGCAGAAGGTTTTGCAAGAGAGATTGTAAGAAGAATTCAATCCATGAGAAAAGAATTGAAATTGGATGTAAATGATAAAATTTCAACTGAGATAAATATTCCAAAAGACAAAAAAACTGCACTTTTAAATTGGAATGATTACATAACTGAAGAAACAAGATCAAAAACAGTCGAATTTGTTGATAATCCATCAGGAAATCTTATAAAAGATTGGAAAATCGATAATTTGAAAATTAAGATTGGAATTTCCAAATAAATCAATCTGGAAAAGCTTATATATTAAATATTTGTTTTTTTATTTGTTCAAAATCTGGATGGGATGCAGATAGTAGGAATAGTGCCAATTAAATTAAAAAGGAGCAGATATGCTAAAATTATTTTAATTTCATTTATAATTTGTGCTATTACCTCCCTTACATTTCTAATATCTATTTTTGATCTTGAAAGCATGTTTGTTGTAAGTGGAAGCTCTTTTACACCAGCAAGTCCAGAAGGTCCTGCAGCAGGTTTTATTGGAATTGAGTACGAATTTATTATTTACACAACAAACCCCGATTCTGAGTGGATGTTTGATTGGGGAGATGGGACTTATTCTGATTGGATAAGTCTTGAAGATACAGCAAGTTCAATTAAACTTTCCCATAGCTGGTTATCTGCGGGAAATTATCAGGTGCGAGTAAACTATAAAAATGATTATTTTACAGATGGCGTTTGGTCAGAAACAACCGATATTTTGATTTCCACGATAAATACAAATGACTATCCTGAAACACCCGTTATTCCAAATGGAAATAGTAAAGGATGTGAAAATGTAGAATATGTTTTTTCAACATCTTCAACAGATTTAAAGGACGATTATATCCAATATCGATTTGATTGGGGCGATGGCACCTATTCAGATTGGACTTCACTAGTTCCTTCAGGAATTACTGCTTCCAAAATAAATTCATGGGATAGTTCGGGTATTTATCAAGTAAAAGCTCAAACAAGAGACAGATATCTTTTAGAATCATCCTGGTCAGATTTCATGGAAATTGAAATACAAAAAGATACTGATGGAGATAAATTATCAGATTTAGATGAAAATAGATTTAATTCAAATATTGACAATCCAGACGATGTAGTTTTCTTTTCAAATAAATACTTCTATATTATATTTGCAACAGATTCAGCCGTAATATTTTATAATGAAAATACAGGGGATTCTTCACTAATTAATACAAACAAGGCAGGTAATTATTTAATAGATTCGGATTCAGATGAGTATTATGAATATATTTATTATCCTGAAACAGGTTCTTTAGAAAATTACGTAAAAACTCAAGCAAGTAGCAAACCATTTATTTCTCTTCCATTTGATATTTCCCTTAACTGGATTTTTATATTAGTTGCAATCATAGTTGGAATAATAATTACAATTTTCATTCTTATCAAATTTGAAATATTGTATGTTTATGAAGAAGAAGTTTTAGTTGAAGAATAAACCAAATTTATTTTATAGCAATGTTATTACCTTTTTGATGATTTCTCTTGGAATTGAAGGAACAGCACATACCGTTGGTGTGGGAATAATAAAAAATAAAAATAAGTCCTGCAAAATTCTTTCAAATATTATTAAAACTTATAAACCAAAAAAAGGAGGCATTCATCCAAGAGAAGCAGCAAATCATCATTCAAGCCATATTGCAGATTTAATAAGCGAGTCAATAAATAAGGCAGGTATTGAATTTTCAGATATAGATATAATTTCATTTTCACAAGGCCCAGGTCTTGGCCCATGTCTTAGAACAGCTGCAACTGCAGCAAGGGCCTTAGCATTGTCAATAAATAAACCAATAATTGGAGTAAATCATTGTGTTGCCCATATTGAAATTGGTAGAGGAACAATAAAAAAATGCGAAGACCCAGTCTTGCTTTATGTTTCTGGTGCAAATACGCAAGTAATTGGGTTTGCAGAAGGAAAATATAGAGTTTTTGGAGAAACTTTAGATGTAGGTATTGGTAATTGTCTTGATAAATTTGGAAGATCGATTGGGCTAGGTTTTCCCTCTGGGCCAAAAATTGAACAACTTGCAAAAAAAGGAGAAAAATATATTGAACTTCCATATTCAATAAAAGGGATGGATATAGCTTTTTCAGGACTTCTAACAGCAGCAGAGCAATATTATAAAAAAGGCGAATCTCTTGAAAATTTATGTTTTTCTATTCAGGAAACTGCTTTTGCAGCTTTAACTGAAGTAACAGAAAGAGCAATGGCTCATACTGAAAAAAGCGAAGTTTTACTTGGCGGCGGTGTTGCAAGCAATACAAGATTAAGAAATATGGTTGAAACTATGGCAAATGAAAGAAACTCTTCTTTTTTTGTTCCAACAAAAGATGTTTGTATTGATAATGGTGCGATGATTGCTTGGCTTGGATTTTTAATGTATAATAGTGGAATAAGGATGCAGATAGAAGATACAACAATAAATCAAAGATTTCGAACAGATATGGTGGATGTGAGCTGGCGTGAATAAAAGAATTATTTATCAGGGGGCTGAAGCAAAAATATGTGTTGATAATTACTTAAAAAAAGAAGTTATTTCCAAAAAAAGAATAAAAAAATCCTACCGTATAGAAGAAATCGATTCCCATTTGATTTTTTCAAGAACAAAAGAAGAGGCAAAACTTATTTCTGAGGCTAGGACAAGTGGCATATCTGTACCGTTAATCTATGATGTTGATGTTGAAAATGGAATTATTTTTATGCAATATCTAAAAGGCAAAAGAATAAAGGATATTTTGAATGATTTGAACAAGCAAGAAAGAAGGCAGATTTGTAATAAAATTGGCAAAAATATCGCAAAACTGCATAATTATGATATCATTCACGGCGATATTACAACCTCTAACATGATTTTACATGATAATAGAATTTATTTTTTTGATTTTGGACTGGGGTGTAAGGATTCAGAAGCCGAATCAAAAGGTGTCGATTTACATGTTTTAATGGAAGCCTTTGAGTCGACGCATTCAAAATATGGTGATTGTTTTGATTATGTACTTGAAGGATATAAACAAGAATTTCAAGGAAATTTTAAAGAAATAGTTAAAAAAATTAAAGATATTGTCAAAAGAGGCAGATATAGATGAAAACAATAAACTTTGTAACTTCTAATAAAGGAAAATTTGTAGAAGTAAAAGAAAAATTTAAAAAAATCGATTACAAAGTTGTTCAAAAAGATTTGGGATATCCGGAAATTCAGACAGATTCTATTGAAGAGGTTGCACAGTTCGGAGTTAAACATTTAAAAAATAAAACCACAGAGCCTTTTATCTTAGAAGATGCAGGACTTTTTATAGATGCACTTAAAGGCTTTCCAGGAGTTTATTCAAAATATGTGTTTCATACTATTGGGTGTAAAGGAATTTTAAAACTTTTAGAAGGAATTGAAAATAGAGATGCAGTTTTTCGTTCAGTTTATGCATATTATAGGCCTGGAAATAATCCAACTATATTTGTTGGTGAAACAGAAGGGACAATCTCCTCGCAAGAAAAAGGGGAAAATGGATTTGGATACGATCCAATTTTTGTTTGTAATGGGCAAACATTAACTTTTGCTGAAATGAAAATTGATGAGAAAAATAATTGTTCTCATAGAGGAAAAGCACTAGAAAAATTAATTGATTATTTATCCAAATCAATATAAATAATTAAAAGATTATTAAAATAGAAAGTTTTAAAAATAAATAATCTTAATACAATATGAAGGAAAGGATATGAAAGAATCTAAAAACCCTCTTGATGTAAGTAAAGTTTCAAAAAGGTATAGGACTGCATCAATACTTCTCTTATTAGTTGGATTAATATATTCTGCTTGGATTGCTTTTGTAATAATTAGCGTTTATTTTTTAGGATTTGGAAATAAATGGGCATTAATTACTATGGATGATTGGATATTGAGTGCTATTGCATTACTTGCCGTCTTTATCTTTTTAGAGATAATTATTATATTGGCATTTTACAATCAGAAAAAGAAAATAGAAGAAACCAAAAAACCCAAACCAAAATATCTAAAAGGGAAAAAATTACACGTTTATACGCTACCAGCAAATTCACAAGGAGGAATATTTAGTAAAACTTTTGTTATGATTGACAACGATAATGTTTTAAATCTAAGATATCAAATGATTCCACCTGAAGATTTGTTGAAAAATAAAGACTAATTTTATTTTTTTAACATACCAATTTCATTTAATTTTTCTGGCAGATAAGTATCTGTAACATAATCAAGTCCATATTTTGCAAGAGCCTGTTGTTCTGATTTCTTTTTTAACTGTAATTGAAGTTTGATTTCATTTTTCCAAAATCTATCTTGAAATCTTGGATCTGAAAGCTCGCTTTTTAGCGCATTTGTATCTTCTTTAGTTAACTCATCTGTAGGAAGGTCATAATTTTCAATATCTGAAGGTGTTACACCCAAGTATTGTGCAGAAGGTGTGGCAAGATATTCAGATATATGGGCTGTTTTTATTGCACCATAAGAGACACTTGCAAATATACGATAACTCCATGGGTCACAATCAGTAAAAACAACTACAGGCAGTTTCATTTCTTCATTAAGACGTTTTATAAATCTTCGTGTAGATCTTGCAGGTTGTCCTTTCAAGTGAACAAGTACCGCTCTATTTGAAGTATCAAACTTATTTTCTACAAGCCTATCAAACATACCACCTGTTTCTATTGCTACAATAAAATCAGCATCACATGATTTGAATTTGATTTTTTCAGGATCGACATTGTACGGTATAGAATATCCAGAATCTCCAACATCATCTTGGCAATGAATCTTCTTTTTAGTATTATTTCTGGTAACCTCTTCTAATGTTACATTTCCTATTACTCTTGCTCCATCTTCTTCGGGTCTTAGCTTAAAATCTTCTCTCATGCACATTGTGATTACTTCTAAATCTTCGGCAAGAGAATCCGATTCTGGTTGAGAGTGAAATTTGGCCAGATCCCAACCTTCTGATATGTAATACATTTCTCTTAATGTGGAAGATTTTTTTGATTTAATCATATCCTTTATGAAATCAACCATGTACATTGTTCGAAGCATCATGTATGCTCCGTCAAGTGTTTTTGCAGTTCTTTCTGTTGTATTTCCGCCGTATTTCCAGACGCTATATTTCTCATCAAATTTAATGTTGGATTTTGTTCTTGTTGGAATCTTTAAATGCGGTATTTCTGCTTTTATGAAATCATCATAGACTTTCTCTGCAATTGAGTCTATTTTTGAAATTACTTCACTGTAATCCTTTTTCATTATTCTCCCTCCCACTTATCAGCACCAATTACAAAAGATGGATTAATACTTTCAACATAAAGATCATTTTCATCAAAATCCCCTTTGTCAAGACCTGCAAGTTCAAAAGATATATCTATTTTTTTTGCAGGGTCAATTGATTCTAAATTCCATTTTATGTAGTTGCTGGTAATCTTATCAGGTTTTGGATTGACATTTCCAACTGTTGCATCTTCAGGAATTAAGGCGTATAAATTAAATTTTTGAGTTTTTCCTTTGTAATTTACAACAAGGATTGTACTTTTAGTAAGCCATGAACCATCTTTTTTCTGTTCATCATCAGTAAAAAGCTTTGACTGAACAGGAACCTTATCGGTTTTCTCATATTCAATTAAATCTTCAATCCAAACAACGTCCATTATTTTTGTTATGACTTTTTCTAATGGAGGTTCAGGTTTATTGAGCATACTTGCTGATTTTTTGGCAATTTCCGGAAGTATCTTTGTAATTAAATCAAATTTTTCTCTTGTCTTTTTTCTTTTTACTTTCTTTGAGATATGGCTTTGTACTTTTCTTGCACATTCTCTAAATGCAAGTTTTATTTCTGATTCAATTTCAGGAATATCTGCAATTGCTTCCTTGCTTTCATTTGTAAATGGTATTTGAGTTGAAGAAATATGTGTCAAAAAAATTGCAGGCCCGTTGGGTATACCTTTTCCACTTGGTTGTTCGAGACCGTATCTTCTCCAATCAATTGAGGAAATTGCGCTTGTTGTGATACAATCTCCTTGTTGGTACAAAAGAGGAACTCTATTTGCAAATCTCATAATTTTAACTGAGCCTTCTTTTGGAAGATTTCCGCCATATACTATTCCAACTTCTATCTGAAAAGGATTGCCAGAATAAACTGATGCTGGTCTTGAAGCAGTGTAAATAAACTCTGGAGAAATTTCTTGAGTTTCATGCTTTAAACTTCGTTTAATAAGAGTTTCTCCAATTGGCGATAAACAATCAGTTGATGGAGACATAATTCTTACTTTTTTAAAGGCCTTATGTAGTTTGTAGAAATCTTCTCTTGACATTTTTTTAGGGTCTAAATTTCTATCAAGTTCTGCTTTTTCGCAAACTGCATTTGTTGTTCTACTTCCCATACTTGAAAATTCTGATTTTAAAAATGATGCAAGTTTTCTTGCTTTTGTATTTTTTGCCATTTTAATAAGCGTTCCAAGCTCAACACCATAAGGATGAGGTTTTATTTCTGATGATTTTTTAGGAAGCAAATCTGTTGTACGTTCAAATTTGCTAAGATTTCCATCAGGTCCTTTATATGTAATTTGTGCGTGAGGATTTACTATAGATATGCTTTGTAAATATTCAAAAATATATTTTTTCCCTCTCTTGTAATCTCCTATTAAACTTACTTCTATTTTTGTTCCCGATAATTTCTCCCAGTGCTCTGTATCTCTCTTTATTATTTCGGCTCTATTTTTATTTGTATTTATTGCAAGTTCATTTACAATTGCTGGTCTATCTTCTTCAATTTTAGAAATAATTTTAGCATGCTTTCCTGTTGTTAATTGTCCATATAATACAACAGCAGAGATTCCAATTCCTTGTTGCCCTCTGCTTTGCCTTATTGCATGAAATCTTGATCCATAAAGAAGTCTTCCAAATATGTGTGGTATTTGTTTTTTTACTATACCTGGGCCGTTATCTTCTATTATAATCTTACATTCGTTTTCTTCATGATTTTTTACTTCAACGTATATTTCAGGTAGAATACCTGACTCTTCACAGGCATCAAGAGCATTATCGACACCTTCTTTTATACTTGTTACAAGTGCTCTTGTAGGATTTCCAAAACCAAGAATGTGTTTGTTTCTCTCAAAAAATTCCGCAACAGAAATTTCCTTTTGTTTTTTTGCAAGAACATGTGCTATTGATTCTGCCAAAATATCCCTCCATCAGGGAGTATTGCACCCAAGATAGGTAATCTAAAGGGTTATTATAAAATTATTGTAAAAATAAAGTAAAGCAATCTTTATAAGTGAAAATTTATTTTGCATCCAAAAATCAATTCTTTGGGGAAAAAAATGACGACTTACGATCAGAAAGCAATTGAAAAAAAATGGCAGAAAAAATGGCAAAATGATAAAACATATAACTTTGATTTTGAAAGTAAAAAAAAACCATACAGTATCGATGTTCCTCCAAGATATGCTTCAGGACCACTTCATGCAGGTCATGCTGTTCATTATACACATATAGATTTTGCAGCTAGATACAAAAGAATGAGAGGGTACAACGTCTTTTTTCCTTTATGCTTTGATGTTAATGGAATTCCAATTGAAGAACGTGTAGAAAGAAAGATGAATATTACAAGAAAAGACATCGATAGACACGAATTCATAAAATTGTGTTCTGAATTTGCTGAAAAAAATATAGCCACGATGATTGACCAGTTTATAAGACTCGGCGAAAGCATGGATTCTTCTATCTATTATCAAACAAATGCAGAATACTATAGAAGAATTACACAGATCTCTTTTATTGAATTGTACAATAAAGGACGTATTTACAAAGGCAAATTTCCTGTAAATTGGTGTCCTAGATGTATGACTGCAATGGCAGATGCTGAAGTAACATATAGTGATAGACAAACTAAACTAAATACTATAAAATTTTATTTTACAAAAGGCCAATCTGAACAACTTTTGAAATATCATGGAATAAAAAAAGATGACAAAGGAATTTATATTGAGATTGCTACAACAAGACCTGAAATGCTTCCTTCTTGTCAAATTGTGGCTGTGCATCCAAATGACGAAAGAGCACCATGGATTGTTGATCAAACTGTAAAAGTTCCAATATTTGAAAAAGAAGTAAAAATTGTCGAGGATGATGTTGTAGATCCTGAGTTCGGCTCTGGAATTGTTATGATTTGTACAGTTGGAGATAAAGAAGATTTGAACTGGGTTTTCAAATACAAGCTTCCAATTGATATGAGTATTGACGAAGAAGGAAAGATGACTGAAATATGTGGAAAATATAAAGGAATGAAAATTGAAGATGCAAGAAAAACAGTAATTGAAGATTTGGAAAAATTAAATCTTTTAATAAAAAAAGAGCCTCTAGATCAAAATGTTGGAGTTTGCTGGAGATGCAAAACACCTGTAGAATTTATTAATGCGGAACAATGGTTTTTGAAAACTGTTGATTTTAAAAAATTAGTTTTACAAAAAAGTGACGAGATGAATTGGTTCCCAGAATTTATGAAGATACGACTTGAAGACTGGGTCAATTCTTTGGAATGGGACTGGGTTATCAGTAGGCAGAGATACTTTGCTACGCCTATTCCACTTTGGGAATGTGAGAACTGTAATGAGGTCGTACTTGCAAGAATACAAGATTGCTATGTTGATCCAACAATTGATAAGCCTCCAGTTGAAAAATGTCCTAAATGTGGAGGCGCTTTGAAAGGAAATGAAGACGTATTTGATACCTGGATGGATTCTTCAATTTCGCCGCTTTATAATACATTCTGGTACAGAGATAATAAAAAGTTCAAGGAACTTTATCCAATGTCTGTAAGGCCCCAGGCTCATGATATAATTAGAACTTGGGCATTTTATACAATTCTTAGATGTACTTTACTGACAGATGAAAAACCGTTTGAAGATATAATGATGGGGGGATTTATCTTATCTGAAGATGGAACGCCCATGCATGCTAGTCTTGGAAATGTTATCGATCCTTTAGAAGTTATAGATGAGTTTGGCACTGACGCTTTTAGATGTTATGCAGCAAGTTGTGCCCTTGGCGAAGACAACCCATTCAGGAAAAAAGATGTTGTCAGAGGAACAAAACTTCTAAGAAAACTGTGGAATGTACAAAGCTTTATTACAAATATAATCAAAGATGAAAAACCAAAAGAAACAGAGCTTCAAAATATTGACAAATGGATACTAACTAAATTCAGTAAACTTGTAAATAAATGTACAAATCTTATGGATGTTTTTGATTATTCTCAGGCGATGAAGGAAGTCGAATATTTCCTATGGCATGAATTTGCTGATCATTATCTCGAGATGATCAAGGATTCGATTTATGCAAAGAAAAATATCGATAGTATAAAATTTACATTGTATACAATAGGGCTTGGCACACTCAAACTATTTGCCGTTTTCTTTCCGCACATAACTGAAGAAATTTATAAGAATCAATATAGAGAATTAGAAGAATATAAAAGCATTCATTTATCTACTTGGCCTAGCAAAATAATAATAGATGAAAAAATGGAAAAATCTGGAGAATTTGTTAAAAAGTATATCTCTCAAGTCAGGTCATGGAAAAGTAAACAAGGGATTCCTTTGAATGCAAATATAAATGCATTAGCTACGTATTCAAAAAAAGAAAATGTTTCTCATTTGAAAAATAATGATTTTATAATAAAGTCAACTCTCAAATACCCTGATGGACATGATTTTATAATAGGAAAACCAGATGTTGAAGAAAAGGTCGTTTCTATATCTCCAGTTTATTCAAAAATGGGTCCAACTTTCAAACAAGAAAGCAAAAAAATCATAGATTGGATAAATAAAAATCAAGAATTGATAAAAGAAAAAATTGATAATGGGAAGGATATATTTGCATCTGATATTCCAAAAATAAAAACTGAGGTTTCTGAAGGTTTAGTTGAAGGTGGTTATATCCAGTTCAAAAAAGAAACAATAGTTAAAGGAAAAGAAAAGAGTCATATCCTATCATTTAATGATTTTTATGTAGAAATTGGGGAAGATTAAATGAAAAAAAAGAGTAAAAAATTATTCAGAGAATGGATTTATAAAATTATAGCTATCCTAGTTGTTCTTTTCATGATATTTGCAGGTTTTGTAGTAATTTTTTGGAAATAAAAAAAGATAAATATGGTGTTTTAACACCACTAATTTTTACTAGTTGATGGATCTTTATATATCATAGCAAGCACTGCTGCCAGTATACACAATATTGCTGCAGGAATGAAAGCATATAAAAAGCTTAGATTTGCATCTCTAACAGCTCCTGCAAGAATTGGTCCTACTATTCCACCGATACCATATGATGTGAATACAAACCCATAGTTTAGGCCCAAATGTTCAGAACCAAACGTATCGGCAGTTGCTGATGGGAATAAAGCAAAATTTCCACCAAAATTAAATCCAATTAGGGCTGCCGCTATAAAGAAAAACAATGGGTTAGAAGTGGAATAAAAGAATATCATCATCATAACTGCTTGAAATATGAACATAGATAGCAATGCTTTTCTTCTTCCAATTTTATCAGAAACCTGTCCCCATGCTATACGTCCGATTCCATTTAGAATTGGCAAACATACAGCAGCTCCAATTACAGCAAAATCAATGGCTTGTTGAGCTGTAAATCCATAATTTTGAAAACCATCATCAGTTGATTTTGCAAAGTTTTGCACATTTCCAATAACCATTAGACCTGCCAAAGCACCGATTAAAAACATAGTCCATAATATGTAGAAATTCTTTGACTTTAACATTTCTTTGGGTTTTAAATTAATCCCTAGCGCTCCTTTAGTTCCAGGTTTTTGAGCAGGAGGCGTCCAACCTTTTGGCCTCCATCCTTCTGGCGGTCTTACCATTACTAATGAACCAAGAAAAACTAAGGCTAAAAATACAAGTCCATAGATTCGAAATGCTCCATCGACATTTGCACAAGTATATGCACATTGGCCTGCTTGTTGGGATATCAATCCACTAAATCCTAAAATACTTGGTGGATTTGCTATAAGAATCCAAATAAAAGCACCAAATCCAAATCCTGCTACAGCAAGACCACTAACAAGTCCTTTTTTATCTGGAAACCATTTAACACCGATAGCTATGGGAACAACATATGCTAGACCAATTCCTGCACCAGCAACTATTCCTAGAAATATAAGCTTTAATGCAAAATTTGCTCCTACAAAACTAGCTAGAACATAGCCAGTCCCTAAAAGTACTCCTCCAATCATTGCCACATATCTAGAGCTAATCCGTTCTTGCAGTCTTCCGCCTATAATTGTAAAAACTGCAAAAGTTGCAAGTCCAGCACTAAATATTGCTTGAGTTTGTGTTTTTGTAAAAGCAAATTCACTAATTGCAACATCTGTCCCTTGCAATGCAGTGGTAAATGCAGACCAAGCATAAATAGCACCTAAAGCAAGCTGGATCATTATTCCTCCAACTACAATAATCCACCTATTCATAACCTTTGATTCTGTATCTTTTGCCATAATAACACCTACTAAATACACACCCCACAAATAAAAGCCTAATAAATGTCTTTCGATTTATAAATCAATCAATTGATATTTAGTTGTTCCTAGTCTAATATCCTCGCCGTAATCTATCTGTTTGAAAGGACTTATGTGGTTTTCTTTTTCAAAAATATCTGGTTTTACTTCATGAATTAAATCAAGAGATGCTTTATCTATTGCAACTGGATCATCAGATACAAGATATCCGATATCGGGTGCAATTATTGGCCCTGAAAAAGGATCGCAATCACAGGATTTTGTTATTCTATTTACATCATTCAAATAAATTACATTTTTATTTTGAACAACTGCCTTTGCAGCACAGGCAAGGACAAATTGAAAATCAGCATCTTCAAATTCTAAGGCATCATTTTCACAAGCATTTACACAAACTCCACATCCAAAACATGATCTAGAATTTTTAGTCCAGGTTTCATTTTTTATTTTGATTGAATTAAAAGGACAAACTTCTGCACATATGCCACAATATGTACATTTGTCCTTTTTATAAATGGGTTTACTTCCACGATGCATCCTTATTTTTGTTTCTTTTGTTACACCACCCATTCCAAAATTTTTAATCGCACCGCCCATGCCAGTTGCATTATGTCCTTTTACGTGAGATATTGCAAAAATATGAGTTGAATTGTAAAGATGTTCTGCAACCTCGTAATCTCTTTTTTCAATTTCGACTAGAATTCCAGTATCATCAATTACTACATCACATCCAACTTTTTTGTTTGTAAAACCATGTATTCTCGCTAATTTTTTATAACCAGTTTTTGAACTTCTTAAGCCAGGATAGGCTACAGTTGTGTCAAACAAATAAGGCTTTATACCTCTGTTTTTTAAATCATTAATTACAATCTTTACAAAATCTGGTTTAGGATAATATTTATTTTTAATTTCCCCCATATGTAATTTTATTGGAACTTCTTTATTGACAAAATCAGAAATATCAAAATTATCAATTGCTTCTTTTAAATTTTTTAAATCTGTAAAGTAAATAACTTTTTTCATCCAACTTTTTTCTCCCATTTTCTTAGTTTTATTACTTTCCCTAATGAACTTCCATCTTGTATTTCCTTTCGAATTCTATTTTCATGTTCTTTTACATCAAGTGCTCTGTTTGCAATTTCTTGGGCAATTGCTTGTGGTATTACAACAACACCTGAATCATCTCCAACTATCCAATCTCCATTTTGAATAATTTGTCCGCCACAATTTATTTCAGCGCCTATCTCCCCAAATCCTTTTGGCTCTCCTGCATTTGATACAACATGTCTACAGAATATGGGAAAATCCATTTTTACAATATCATCTAAATCTCTAATCGCCCCATCTATTACAACTCCAGCAAGACCTTTTAGTTTTGCACTCCATGTAGCAAGTTCTCCCCAAACAGCTGTTTTACCCCCATTAACATCAATAACTATAACTTTCCCAGATTCTGCTTTATCAATTGCCTCTACGGGTTTTGCCCAATCTCCATCAATGGTTTTAACAGTTAATGCTCTACCTACCATATGAAAACCTAGCTTAGCTGGTCGAATATCTTTTATTGCACCTTTTCTGTGCATTGCATCTGATATATTTGGCGTAGAAACAATAGAAAATGCTTTTTTAAGTTCAGATTTTTCATACTTTTTAAAAAGATTGGTTTTAACCGATTTTTTATTTTCGATAGATTTTTTTATGGTTTGTGTAGCCTTTTTTACATCTTTTGCTTTTGTTATTGCCCCACCAACAATTATGATACTCGCACCAGCATTTATTGCTTGGGCTGCTGTTTCACTATTCAAACCTCCAGCAACTGCAATTGGGATATTTGTAGATCTGTATATTTTTTTTAGTATTTCTATTGGTTTTTTACCAATCATTTGCTCATCGATTCCAACATGAATGCAGAGATAATCAACACCTAATTTTTCAAGCTCTTTTGCTCTTTTTATTTTATCTTTTTCCCCAATTAAATCTGCCATAATTTTTGTTCCATACTTTCTAGCAGATTTTACTGAATCAATTATTGTAGAATCATCTGAAACTCCTAGTATGCAGATAATATCTGCTCCTGCCTTTGATGCCATTTCTGTTTCAAAAGCACCTGTATCCATAGTTTTCATATCAGCAACAATTATATTTTTTGCAAAAATAGTTTTCAAACTCCTCAATACATTCATTCCTTCACTTTTGATGAGGGGAGTTCCGGCTTCAATCCAATCTGTTCCACCTTTTACAGATTCTTTTGCAATTTTTATTGCACGGTCCTCATTAAGTAAATCTAAAGCAAGCTGAAGTATTGGTTTCATGTTTTTGGGATAAATGTATATCTATATAAAAATTGATGTTTAGTTTAGTCTGTTAATTTTTTTCTTTCTAAAATATCTAATTATTAGAATTATTATTGGTGCTATTGCGATAAATAAAAATGAAATAATGCCAATATAAAGACCCAGGATATTTTGATCGGATGCTTGTGGGGAAACAATAATTAAAATGCTATTATTTATATAACCATGTCTGCTTGCATTAATATAAAAAACTTTACTCTTATTTACATCAGGAGCTTTTAGTTCAATTGTGCCGTTTTGATCTGAGATGTAACTTTTTCGATTAAAAAAGATGGAAACATTTTCAATAGATTTACCTTCCTCATCTATTATGTCAACATTGAAAGTAGTATTTTCAAAAATGCCTGAACTTTCAACGCCTAAAAAAATCTGAGGAATATCTGTCACATTTATTTCTTTTGTTGTTGAGTTGTACCCGTCTTTTGATGCATAAATGGTAAAGGTAGATTTATTTGCATAATTTATTCTAGGGGCTGTAAATCTTGTCATTCCTAAGTCATTTGTTATTTTTTCTTCTTCATTAAAGAATACTGAAACATTCTTCAAATTTTGATTATCTGATTTTATGGTTACCGAAAACTCATAGCTTTCATTTACTTTTGATGGACAAATAATATGAAGAATTGGCAGATCTGCATCTCCAGCAGATATAACTATTGATTTATTAAAGTTAAAAAACAAAAAAACGAATATAATTGCGAAAGTAATACTTTTTCTGGGCACATTATTATGAAAATATAATTTTTACTTATACTTTTCTTTTTAAATTTTTCAAACTTTGGTCTATAAAACTTATATATAACAAAAAAACTATTAATCATATAAAATGCTAAATAAGGGGATAAAAAATGAAGAATTCCATATTGTATAGGTCGGCTGGTGCAGCTTTAATTACGATATTGCTGTTATCACTAAACACAGTTGATATATCTAAAGCGGAGGAAAATGATGTTCAACTTCGCATATCTGGAGGATATAATTGTGCATCTGCACAAATACTAAATCATATGAACGAATCAATTAATTGTTCATTCACTGTAACTTTTGAAAAATTTGGATTTATGGGAACTAAATTTGACATGATAAATGATACTGTTTCAGAGAATAGCCAACTAATATTGACAATAGGCAATCAATACAGATTTTGTCGCATTTATGCTACTTTATCTGTAGGTGATGAGACATTAGCAACAGAGGGAATTATATTTTTTGGATTTGTATTTTTCAATTCAGTACATACTGGCAGCCAATGGATACCTTAAAAATATTTTTAATTATTTGAATTTAATTTTCTATTAAAGAGATGGTTTATATATCAACTATTGTTTCCAATCATGAGGGAGCTAAGTGGATGCAAACAAATATCTTGTTATTGGAATTATAGTTGGAATTATTTCTTCAGCATCTTCAACATATTTTTTGGTTAATTCACAAAAAAATGAAGAAATAAGTATTTTGAAAAATTCTTATGAATCTGAGTTATCAAATATTGAAAGTGCAAAAGATTTTTTTCAAAATGAAAATGAAAATCTTAATAGTGAAATTGAAGAGTTAACGCAAAATCTACTACTATTACAAAATTCGTTTAAAAAATTGAACACATCTTTTCAAGAAAATTTAACAGAGTTAGAATCATTAAGAAACGGTAATGATTATAATCTTCATGATCCTACTTATATTGAAGTTTTAACTTTCATAAGTGAAGATCAAACAGATAAAATTTCCTATGATGAAGAAACATTTAATTGTCAGCACTTTGCAAGTATTGTAAATAATAATGCCCAAAATATTGGCATTAGATGTGCATTTGTTTTATTGAATTTTTATGATACAAATGCAGGACATGCAATAATTGGTTTTAATACTCTTGATAGAGGTATGGTTTATATCGAACCACAATCTGATGATTTTGTTGAAGATTTAGAAATAGGAAAGCAATATTGGACAGAATGTGTTGTGCCAAGTGGCGAGTATATCTATGAAGATATTGAAAATGATAATATAAGTGAAATAATAGTTTCTTGGTAAGTATAAATATCTGCATAATCAGTTGAATATTCAATTAAATATTTTTCTACGGTTAAATTGCATAACCATCTACATAAAAATTATATAAAGATTGTTAATATTACATTTTAGTTACCTTTTGTGAAAGAGGATGGGATACAATGGAAAAGAAAAAAACAACAAAACCTAAAAAAGCTGAAACAAAAAAGGAAGAAAAATCCCCTTTTAAATTTTCGCTGAAACTTCCAAAGATGACTAGGCAAACAACTATTGCAATTCTTGCAGTAGTTTGCATTGCTGTTGTAGGAGCTGCTGCGGTATTTATTGTCCCCTCACTTGATATGAAAGCTTCTGTTGTTAAACAACAAGATAGAGTCTTTTCAATAACAGTAGAAAACACACTTCAAGACGAGGCAGAATGCTATCTAAAAGTTGGTCCATTAAAATATGGCGATAGCTTTGTTATTCAACCTGAAGAGACACTAATTATCGATGTGCCTGAGGGAGATCTATTTGCAAAATATAGTACATACGATATAACACTATATGCAACAGTTGGATATATGCAAGAAGCAACAGCATCTGGAGTAACTGATTCAGCTGAATTTTCAATTCTTCCATTAGAAAAAGAAAATTTTGCAATAGAAAGCACTGGAGCTAGATAAATAGCTCATTTTCTTTTATTTTTTCTTTTAATTTTTTTTATTTGGTTTTTCCCAAACGTTTTCTCACATTTAATAAATAAGAATTAGTATAATAATTATTGAGGCAAAAACAATGAGTGAAGGAACAAAAATGTTTATCACTTTCTTAATTGTAGTATCAACAATTATAATGATAGCTAAAATACTTTCAGAAAGTTCTGCTTTAATTTAATTTTTTGAATTTTTGGTAAAATATAAATGTAGGAATTATATATAATAAACGAGTTAATAATTTTTTATTTACTAGGAGAGAATGGGGGATATAGTGAGGTGGTGAGGAGATGTGATTAAAAATATATTTCCCCCGTTCTCTGTATAACTATATGATTCTAACTTATATTTAAATATTTTTATTAAAATAAAAATTGAAAATGATATCTTTCTACCATTCTTCCCAATATTCTAGATTCTCACTAGGGGGATCATCTTTGTCATAAGATCCACCCCATTTGTTTAATCCTTTTTTATCATCCTCTTCTATCTTTTTTTGTAGCATGGTAAGCATTTTTTTATCAGTAAATCCAAGCTTTTTCATTTTTTGAGGTGTTGGCACTCCATTTTGTGTCCATCCACGTCTATAGTATACAGCGTCTGCAAGTTTTTGATATTGGTCTTGTCTGAATTCATACAATATTTTAATCTTCTGATTAACAGTCATTTTTTCTACTTCTTTTTTACTGTAACCTAGCTTTTCTACAAGTTGCTTATCATATCTTTCCTTTCTTGAAACATATTCCATCTCTGTTACTGGTCCCATTGAACGATATGGAATCCAATCATCTTTTCTTCTTCCACGACCAAGCCAAACATTCATAGCTCTTTGCCAATTATAGCATCTCTCACTTTGAAGTATTAATTCCTTTTTATCAACGCTCCAACCCGTAACTGCGTTTTGATATTTTACATAATTCTCGACATGTTCTGGCACTTTTGCAGGCTCATCAGTCTCAGCATTATTTGCAGGTTCAACATCATTCCAGGGTAGTTTACAAAGCCCATTTAAGCCAAACCAGGTCCTCCACATAGGAAAATAGTGAAGTGCTTCTGCCTTATCGCCAAATGTTGGAATCTGATTGTTAACCATATCCATAAAAATCAGCCATGCTTCATCGTGTTGTGGGCCTTTTAATGTTAACCCATATCCCCCTTGCATAGCAAGAGATTCTTTTGTTACATATTCTGAATATTCAAGGCCTTTACTTTCCATTCCACAATCTTCTACAAGTTGAGAATTCCCCCATCCATTTTTTTTAATCCAATCTTTAACCCTTCTCACGCCTTTTGATGCAATTTTAATAAATTCAGAGTCATCGCCAGCAGCCATTCTATGCAAAAACTCCATTACTCCATCTGCGTTTCCAAAACAAAGCTCAATTCCGCTGCATCTTTCTTTATTCAATATGCCATATTCATACATTTCCATGTAAAAGGCAATTGCCGTACCAGTTGATATTGTATCAATTCCATATGTGTCACAATAAAAATTAAACTCTAATATCCATTCAGGATCCCAAAGACTCATATTTGAACCGCAACCAACAGTTTCATATTCTGGCCCGTCAACAGTTACTTTTTGACCTTTGTAAGGCCCTGTTTTTACTTTAAATCCATCTACAGTTTTTGCACAAGCCATTGTACATCCATGCCAACATCCATCTGGTATTACTTTTGTAAAATGTTCATAAAATTTTGGTGAATAAATTTTTGATGCTTTAGGAAAAGAACCAAATCTGTAGTTTTCTGTTGGAAGTAGATCATATTCATCCATTATTTCTACAAGATGTACTGTACCAACTGCTCTCATATTGCATTGATATCTATCAAGATCCCTGATTTCCTTTCTAAGGTTTTCACTAACCTTTGCAAGTTCAATTGGATTTGCAGGATTATTTGACATTCCATCTAATTTTTCAACTTTTGCAACAATAGCTTTTATTTTTTTGTCTCTTAAGACTGTTCCAAGCCCTCCTCTTCCAGCTTGTTTCATTCTTGGAACTTTTCTTCTTATATCATAAAATGAAAAATTAAGACAACCCCACCAACTATTGTCTGCACCTTTTCCAGCTGAAACAACCGAAACTTTTTGCTTTGACTTGTCTGAATCTTCAGAGGCATACATATGAGTTAATTGTTCGTTTAACAGATGCGAATTTGTTTCCTCTTCGGGGGCAGTTTCTATTTTGATAACACCTTTTTCCCCATCAATTAAAATTACTACATCTTTTTTGGCTTTGCCTTGGATCTCTATTGCATCAAAACCTGCAAATTTTAAAAATGGGCCAAAAAACCCCCCGACATTGCTATCACATATAATATCTGTTGAAGGCGATATTGTAAGACATAATGATTTTCCGGAACCATCGTATTGGGTATTTCCACATAAAGGACCTGTTGTAATTATTAATTCATTTTCATCACTGTTCCATCTTGTGGTCGGTTTAATAGAATCCCAAAGTAACTTTAATCCAAAACCTCGGCCACCAGTAAATAATTTTTTCATTTCTTCTGTTACCTTTTTTTCTTTTATTTGGCCTGTGCTGAGATTGATATAAAGCGTTCTGTTAGCATAGCCTCTTAATAATTTGTTTTTCTTGTAATCATATTTCTTTAAAGTTTTATGAGCTGTTTTTAGTTTTTTTATGTCCCATGAGTTTTTGGTATTTCCAGTTTCATATTTTTCTACAGGTATTTGACCTTTAACCATTTTAAACCCCCAACTTATGATAGACTACTTCTTTTATATTGTCAATTTTTACTTCAACAAGTTCTAATGCTTTTTCAGGACACGCTCTTACACACGAACCACAAGAAATACATTTAAAAGGTTCCATTCTTTCGTCAGATTTTCTCATAGCTCCAATCGGGCAAAATCCAACACAAGCTTGGCATCCTATACATGTTTCTTTATCAAGCCAAACAACACCATTTTTTCTTCTAGTGAGTGCACCCACGGGACACATATCTATACAAAGCCCTCTTTGATCACACACATGCATTTCATATTTAGATCCTTTTTTTATAATTCTAATTGCAGATTTGTCTCCACCTTCTTTTGTTTTAAAATGAACCTGAGAGCATGCTTTTTCGCATTCAAGACAACCTTTGCATTTTTCAGGATGAAATTTTAAAATTTTTACAGTTTTTGATTCTATCATTAATGTCCCTCTAAATTATTTCAACTAAAACAAAGTTTAAGATAACGGCAACCCAGCACAATAAAGATATGGATAACGATGCAGGGTAATACAATTTGTCTTTAACTTTCAATTCAAGGTTTTTAATTGAGAAAACGATAGGTAAGGTAAATCCACCCATAAGACTTGCAAGAAGTCCAGCAGCAAAAATTTGAGGTATAAATGCTACTAAGTTTTGCAAAGTAAAACCTGCAGAAGAAAATACTGGAGTTAATATTTGAGTCACAATATAACCTCCTACATAAATTAAATATGAACTTAAAATACCTATACTAATCTGAGTAGTTGGTGTTTTTAATTCCTTGAAATTAAAAGACATCTTGTACCAAATAATTTCAAATAATGCACCTTCTGCCATTATGGCAATTGCGGAGCAAAGATGACACCCCGCTATTGGATTGAATAATCTTAGGGCGCCTGCTACAAGACCCATTCCAAGCTGCATACCTGGTTGTTTGTAAAATATTCTTGAAAATGCCATTAGACCTATTGCGAAAAAACCAGTCATAATTGCTCCGGCTGGAAGATTCGCATCTCTCAATAACGAACCCACTATACATTCGGAAAATCCCCATAGGGAACCAAATAATATTATTCCTGCAAATAATTTCATTTTTTGCATTAGCTCACCTCAATCTCAACTATGTCTTTTACTCTAAATGCTTTAGGAAGATCAGAAAATACAGACATTTTATCGTCCGTTAAAACTCCATTTTTGATATTTTTCCACTCTACAGTTTTTTGGTATCCATCAGCACCAATAAATGTATATTTGTTGCATGAATGACAGTCTGCCATTGTATTTTTTATTATGTCTTCTAAAGAAATGCCTGTAAACATTTGGGAATTTGATTCGATAGTTTTTTGTCCTGCAATTAAAGATAATTGGTCAATTGTATAATCAGTTCCATCAATTTTAATGTAATCAGATTTTTTTGTATTTGCATCAACATAAAGAGCCGATGCAGATCCAACTAATAAAACTGAGATTGCTAAAATAGTAATTATTTCTTTCTTACTCATTAGCATCGTCTGACGGATAACTAAGCCTCATATTTAAAAATTATGACTCATTTAATTAAGCCTTTTTCTCTTATTTTAAGTGCATATTTTCTTATAATATCTTCGTCCTCAATTCTTCTCTGACTAGTTTCTAACAAGGCATAAGAAATCTCCTCGCCGATATTTACCAAATTCATATCGCTTGATTTCTCATATTCTTCTATAAATTTTTTACAAAGTTTAAATTTTTCTTCTGTAAACATTGGAGTTGTACTAAGTATCGATGAGCACATTGATGCGATATCAATAATTGGTTCTCCTTTTCTTGTTTCTTCAAAATCAACTCCCCAAACCTTATCAGTTAATACAAAATTTCTTAAAATTGAATCTCCTCTTATCAAGAAATATTCATTGGTCTTGAAGAAATTGTGAAATTCAAAAAACCAGTTTGCTAAATTTTTTATTGCTTCAATTTTCTTTTCAAAATCATATTTTTCATCATTTATTATATCACAAAGATTTTTTCCGACAATATAATTCATTATTATTGTGTTGTTTGATTTATCAATTTCTACAGGTGTTGGAATATTTAGTTTCTTATAACCTTTTTTTAAAATTGAATATTCTTTTTCCATATTGTTTTTAAAACCTGGGGCAAACCACTTAACCAATCTTGGTTTTTTGTTTAAAATCATATAGCTTACAGTGTTTTTTTTACTATCAAAATTATTTTGAACTTGAGCATTTTTATATTTCTTACTACTCTTTATAAGTTCTTCAATATTCTTCATCAAAAAAAATTGAATAAGTTATAAAAAGAAAAATGTTTGTATTGTTTTTTAAATCTAGATTACTTCAATTATTTCTACCATTTTAGTCCATATACTTGAAGATGTTATTACGCCATCATTTACAAATGCTATTCTTAACGGACCAATTTCAGGATCTGATATAAGTTCATCGTTTTCTTCATATGCAAGAATCATTGTTGCTCCACTGTTGTCAACAACTATACCTGATTCATTATAAATATCAACAATTCCTGCTACATTGTCTGAAGTGTAATTACTTGACCATCCGTCACTTGCAGTTACATTTATTATATATTCTCCAGGTAAATCTGAAAATTGGTTTAGTAGCAAACTAACTTCAACTCCCGTATAATTGAAAGGGCCTTCTATTAATACAGTATCTGGAAGTAGTTTTTGTTTGATATAACGACCAGAACCAGAATAAGCTTCAAAATCTTGCAACTCTGATAAAGTATAATTCGTAATTTCATCATTATATATTAATGTCAAAACTGTTTTCTCTTCTTTGGTTCCCTCATTCCCATCAGCTTCATTGTCATTTATTTCTTCTTCAGTTTCTTTGGGTAAATTTACATAAACTAAAACGCCTATGGAAATTATTATTGCAGCAGCTAAAATTACTGATAATATTTTCATGTTGTTTTCTGCCATATTTTTTTGTGAAATAACAAACCATTTTAAAGATTTTCTAAAGAATTAATTTTTTCATTATTTTTTATTGTTAGATAAATCCCAAGTAATATTATGCTTCCTCCTATCATAGTATATATAGAAGGTTGTTGGCTTATGCCTGGTGCAATATATGCAAGTATTGAAGAACCGATGGGTTCACCAAGTAGAAATACAGAAGCAACGGATGCTCTTATATGTTCTAGAGACCAATTATAAAGAGTATGTCCAAAAAGACCTGCTATAACTGCCATTGCAAATATTATAAAATAATCCCTTAAACTTAGATTGTAAACTGGAGCATTAAAAATTAAACATAAGAAAAATAACGCTACAGTTCCAACACTATAAACGATTATTACATAAGAGAAAATCGAAATATCTTTTCTTATTTTTCTACCACCTAATATGTAAAGACCTGCGCCAATTCCTCCCAGTATTGCAAGAATATTTCCTTCTATTGTATCTAATCTGATATTTGAAAAACCATAATTTCCATAAACAAGAGTGATAACGCCAACAATAGAAATTGCAATTCCAAAAGCATTTAATTTCGATAATTTCTCTTTTAAGAAAAAATATGAAATTGGGGCAACAATTATAGGGTGAGCAGTAACAAGTATTACAGAACTTGCAACCGATGTCATTGTAAGAGATGTTATCCAAAATGCAAAATGAGCTGCAAGAATTAATCCTATGATTGTCATTATAATTAGATTCTTTTTTGATATGGTTTTTAATTCTTGTCTTATTTTGGAATTAAATAAAACAAAAGGAAAAATTATCAATGTTGTAAAAAATAATCTATATAAAGATATTGATAAAGGATGTGCTTCACAATATTTTATAAAAATTGCAGCAAACGAAACTGCTACAATTGATGTAAATAAAGCAAAGTATGGTTTGTTCATTTGAAAATTTGTAATATTTGTACAGTTATTTGAGTTTTGATTTTGGCGATTTCCAACAAAGATATTTAAATAATAGATATTATATAATTACAACAATGATTAACTCTAAAAATCAATTTCTTGTAATTTTTGTTTTAATAATTATATTCATTTCATTTTCTCAATCCTCAATCTCTAAAGAGATAAATGTAAATATTAAAAATAACGATTTTATTAATAAACAAACTTTTGAAATTATTAATAAGATAAACGAGTCTATTTTAAGGTCGCACATCCAAAAAATTCAAAATTTTGGTCCTCATCCTACAGGGTCTAACAATCTAAATCAATTAAGGCGGTATTTGGTACAAGAACTTAATTCTTATAATCTATCTGTTAAATTATTGGATTGGAAATATAAATTTAAACAAGGCGAGAATATAGAAGCAACATTGACTGGTAAAAATAAAGGGACAATAATTCTTTGTGCCCATTATGATAGTGTTACAATTTCTCCAGGGGCTGATGATGATGGCTCTGGTGTTGCATCTGTACTTCATTTGGCTGAAATTTTTGGGAAATATAAATTCAATTCAACTATAAAATTTGTATTTTTTTCCGGTGAAGAACAGGGACTTCTTGGTAGCCGTAAGTATGCAGAACAAATTTACCAAAATAATGAAAACATAGTAGGAGTTATATGTTTAGATGGAATTGGATACGCAAACGACGATGTCTCAAATAAAACAATAAAAAACTATGCGGATAAAAGTGCAAATTGGATTGTTGATATTACAAAAGATATAGCTTCTTATTATCATGATTTTATTAAACTAAATATAATTAGATATCCAAACGAAAGAATATCAGACCATCATTCTTTTTATGAATTAGGCTATCAAACCAGTTATTTTTTAGAGTACGATTTGAATCCATTTTATCACACTTCTGAAGACACCATGGATAAAATGAACATTAATTATCTGTCAAGAGTTACAAAACTTATTGCGGGGACTATATCAGAAATGGCAAAAACAAACAAAAACTTAAAAGAATCTTCTATAAAAATAGATATTAAAGGTTCGATTTTTTCATATCCTGACCAATTAAGGATATTAATTAACAATGAAGCATACCCTGAAGAAACAGCCAATTTAACAGTCAATATAGAAATGAAAAATAGGAAAAATGGAGAATACGTCAAAGGTCCTTATAATGTCGTTACAAATTGGGTTTATTCTAATGAAATTAGAGATAGATGGGAATTTACAAGCTCAGATAAGAACTATGCCCCTCAATTCATCAAATTAAAAATCACTCTAGAAGGATTTTATGATGATTTAGGCTTTTTTAAGCAAATTGAAAAAAAAGGTGTTTTGATAGGATCTTTTGTAATATTTTCTATTTCATAATAGCAAAACATTTACGAACTTAAATATTATGCTATTCTTATGTTGTATCCTGTTGTAATTGGTATTTATGGAGAATCAAACTCTGGAAAAACAAAATTAGCAAAACAAATAATAAAACATTTTTCAAAACAAAGCTACAAAGTTGCGACAATAAAAAAAACTAATAAAGAAATTGTACTAGACGAGCCAGGAAAAGATACTTGGGAACATTGTAAAGCCGGAGCAAAAATAGTAATTTTATCTTCTAAAAATGAAACAGATATAATACTCAAAAATTCAGAAAATACAGATAAAATGATTAATTTCATTAGAAAAATTGAAAATATTGATTTGATCTTAATTGAAGGCTCAAATGAGAAAGACATACCTAAAATAAGATTAGGAGATATTGAAAAAAGGCCTGGGACCATTTTTGACTACGAAGATAATCTCAACAAAATAATATTAACAATAGAAAAAATGATTAAAAAAAATCAAGTAAAAAATGTTAGAATTAGTGTGAACGAAGATAATATTCCTTTAACAGTATTTCCAGAAAATTTCATTAAAAATACAATTTTTGGTATGTTAAGGTCGTTAAAAGGTGTTAATGAAATTGATAACTTTGAAATAAAATATTTTAAAAAATAATTTGAAGAGGGCGGGCACCCTCAAAATCAAAGTGTTCCTGTAACGTTTATGAGCAGGAATAGCAATAAAATTACTGATATTACAAATATGCTAAGATAGTCTTCTCTCTTATCATTTTTACTTTGCAATTAGCATCCCGTCCCATCGTATTAATAATTTTATTACATTTAAAACATGTATTGTATGTAAGAGAGCATCTGCATATGCTCACGTATATGTATCTGCAAAAAAGTCATTTAATTATATCTCACATTATGATTATTACAAGATTCATATTGTAAAATTTGGCTATGTATATTTCATATCTGTAAATGATGAATCTTTTATAAAATATAGTAGAGGAGATATTATGTTTAATTTGGATGGGATAAACAGCGATAATGATAGAAAGTTTGATAGTTGGACACAAAAACTTGTAAAAGATTTAAATGATTTTTGGAATGAATTTGAAGAATAATTAAAAGCCAAATATTTAATATTATGGCGATATCACATTTTTATGAGATATAAGAATCCAAAAATAACTGTTGATGCAATAATAACAAAAAATGAAAATATTTTGCTTATTAAACGCAAAAATCAACCATTCAAGGATAAATGGGCGCTACCAGGAGGATTTGTTGAGTACAATGAAACAACAGAAGAAACTGCAAAAAGGGAAATATTTGAAGAAACAGGTCTTAAGACAAACATAGAAAAACTATTTGGCGTATATTCAAAACCCGATAGAGATCCCAGAGGTCACACTATTACAATAGTTTATAAATTAAAAATTTTATGCGGAGACTTAAATCCAGGCGATGATGCTTCAAATGCAAAGTTTTTTAATATACATAAGTTACCAAACTTAGCATTTGATCATAAGAATATTATTATAGATTATATGGAGAGTAATGAAAAATGATGTTTTGTCCAAAATGTAAATCTTTGATGTTTCCTAAAGATGATATTTTTATCTGTAAAAAATGTGGCTACGAAAATAAAAAGAAGGGTAAGGCTGTTGTAGTTGAAAAGCAAACAAAAAAAGAAACTATAATACTGGAAAAAAAGAATGACATACTTCCAAAAACTAGAGTTGAATGCCCTGAATGTGGTAATAATGAGGCTTATTGGGTTTTAAGACAAACAAGAGCTAGCGACGAACCAGAGACTAGAATATATACTTGTACAAAATGTGAGCATCGCTGGAGAGCATATTAATTCTCTTATTATTTTATAGAAAGTTATATAAATATGCTAAAACAATTCATTTACAAATAAATATAATTATTGAGGTTATAAAATGCAAAAAATTAAAGCATGCCTGGCCATAGGTGTTGCAATTCTCTTCCTGACATTAGCTTCTATAAATCCTGCTTCTGCAAAACAAAGTATGTTTAAATATTCTACCACTGATTTGGAAGAAGTTGCTGTTTTCAGTGTTTTATCAGAACTTTCTGAAAAAATAGAAAATGAAGCACAGAATTTTGAAGATATTGTTGATATAATAGAGGAATTTTGTCAAAATAAAATGACGGATAGATTTCCAATAATAAGTACCATCCTTAAGAAGATTCTTAGTTTTGTGCTTGATAGAGGTGACTGGTACATAGGGGGTAGAAATGTAGATTTAGGGGGCGTTTTTACCGGAGAGCTATTGGAAAAATTTAAAAGATCTAATCCAACTAAATTTATCATTAGTTTTGGGACTTATAATTGTTTAAAAATCAGAGATAAAGAAAATGAATTTAAGTTTTCCAAACCATTTGCTTTTTGGAGATACTCGACACGAAACGCAAAAATAATTCGTGGAAAAACAACTATTATTAGTCGAACTTATGAACCAACACATCCTCTAGATTTTAATAAAAAAATTGGACCACAATTAGGTTTTATGAGGAATTTTAGAGGCCTATATTTAGACATACAAAGCAAATTGACTGGTAATTATTATACAATAATACTTGGTAGGGCTCAAGGTGCAAGAGTATTAGGATTGCCACAATTTTGCTAACTTCTATTTTTATAATATACGCAAATTATTTTTATTTTTTTACGAATTTTTAACTAAAATTTTATCAATATCGTTTTTTGACTAAAATTAAAGTAGAAAATTATATAAATGATTAAAATAATATAGATTCAAGAGATATTTGAGAATTAAAATTATGAGGGAATTAAATATGTCTAAAACTAAACAAATACTAGCAATAGGAATCATACTTCTTTTTATTGGAATTACTGTTAGTCCAGCGACAGCAAAACTAAATATTGCTGAAAGGCTATCAAACTTCACAGAAAAAGAAGAAAAAATATTAGAAGAGTTTTTACCTTCTTTGGCAAACGCACTTGAAGGAGCTACCAGTACACAAGAAGCAATAAACATACTTGAAGATTTTATTAAAGAATGGGGGAGACATCCATTTTTAATTCTCTTGTTAGAATTTCTAATAAATGGCTTAACATTTAATGGTAATATAAACCAATTAAGACCTCTCAGACAAAATGCGTTTGTAATCAGTTGGGGCTTTACTAATAAATTCAATCCATTTAAGGATAATAAATTACAACTCTATAGGCCTATCACAACTTGGTATTACTCTGGAAGATCGGATGTTGTGGTAAACAGCAGAACTTTAATTATTGACCCATATCCATTTAAAGTAATATCCTTAACCGGAAGACAGATTGGGTTAATGAGAAATTTCGCAGGCCTTTATTACCATAAAGAAAACACACTTGGAAGCAAAGCATATACATTCTTTGCAGGTAGAGTTGCCGGCATTAGAGGAATTGATCTTTCTATAAACCCATTTAATCAGTAAAAATACCATTTTTTATTTTCTATTATTTTAACAAAATTTTATTATAATACTTTTTTAATTTATTAATATTAATCGTTTAAAATACCGTCACAATTATAAACATAATGCGCATTCTTTATCTTGAGGATTTTTATCCGGGGAGGCAAATCAATGTTCAATGCGAAAGTTAAATCAGACATACTTAAAGGAATAATTGATGTAACATCTCCTTTAGTAAATGAAGCTAAATTTAATATTTCTTCAAAAGGTATTACATTACGAGCTGTTGATCCAGCACATGTTGCAATGGTTGACCTTCAAATAAACAGTAAAGCTTTTGATGACTATAAAGCAGATGAAATGGAACTAGGTATAGATCTAGATAAACTTGCAGGCATTATGAGACTTGCTAATTCCGGGGATATGGTTAACTTAGAATACGATGAAAAATCTAATAGACTAACAATTAAGATTGGAAATCTAGTCAGAAGGATGAGTTTAATTGATACAGCAGGCATGCCTGATTCAAAGGTTCCAAATCTTGAACTACCTGCAAAAGCAATTGTAGTTGCAAATGAACTTACAAAAGGAGTTCGCGCATCTGAAGCAGTCTCTGACCATCTAGCGCTAAACATTGATAAAGATTCTTTTGAGCTTTTTGCAGAGGGAGATACAGATACTGTTAATTTAAAACTCCCAAAGGAACTTTTGGTTGAACTAAAATCTCCTGGAAAATTCAAAAGTCTTTTTTCTATAGATTATTTCAATAATATGATTAAACCAGTTAAATCAACAGATCCTATTACAATTCATCTAGGAAATGATAATCCAATAAGAGTAGATTTTGATATAGCAGAGAAAAATGGACATGTTACTTATCTTCTTGCACCACGAATTGAATCCGAATAATGTTTAATTTTTTTAAACGAGGTGCATCTAATTATAAAATCAAATAGACGTAGAAGATATATTGGCTTTGAAATTAAATCAGAAAGTTGTCTAAAAAAATCTGATTTTATATTTGAAATTGAAAACAAGTGGATAAAAAAATTTAATGAAGAACCTAGAAAATATGGCCTTAGATTGATAGAATTAGAACAAGATTTAGGGATTATCAGAATAAATTATTTGCAAAAAGAAAATATGATTGGTATTCTAAATTCAATAAAAAAAATTAAAGATGAAAAGGTTGAGATAACAACCATTGCTACCTCGGGTACAATTAAATCCTTGTTAAAAAAAATCCTTTAGTTTATTGATATTTGGATTAATTGAACCACATTTTTTTGCTGTAAATATCTTTTCCATTATTTGAATTTCAGATACATATTTTGAATAATCTCTATTGATTATTTCCCCAAATTTTTTTGCATGCTTGATATCTTCAGCAGTAAAACAGAATATCCAATCAAAAGTCCCATGTAAATAATAACTCCCAAGAACGTTAATACCAATTTTTTTACCAATTTCTTCAGATGTATCTAATATTAATTTATCCAGAGATTTGTCAACTGCTACGTTTGATCTTTTAAGAAGTAGTATATAACTTTTTAATCCGATTTTCTCATTATCAATGACTGCATGATATCCCCACACTGTTTTGTTCTTCTCGAGTCTTTTAATTATTCTCCAAACCTTTTGTCTTGAAAATCCACATTTTTCTGCAATTTTGTCTATACTTTCTTTTGCATTTTTTTGAATTTGTTCTATAACTTTTTTTTCGTCAATATCTATTTGTTTAGAACTAACCTTTGCCATAATTTATCCCCGCTTTCTTTTTATTAACCAATTTCATGTGATATATGTTCTAATTATATATAATTTTATCTATCACTATTGTTATTTATTCATTAAATTCAAATATTATTAAAATTTCTGTTACAATTAATAAATTAGATAATTTTAGATTTTCTTTTAATAATTGATTTTTCGTTTATTGTCGTTGAAAATTTCAAAAGTGATATAAACCACGAATGATAAATATATACATGCTAGTTATAGACTAGCAAAGTGGAGGTGATCAAATTGGATATTAAAATTGTAGGTTCAATAACAGATGAAAAGGCATTAGATGAAATTCAAAGTATTGCCAAAATTTTTGTTTATGAACGAAGAATGAAAAATCTTAACTTCCAATTGCAAGAAAGAAACAATAAAAATATTAATTCTAAAATTAAAAAAACCGATAATTGTCGTAAATATCCACGAAATTTACTATATAACAAGCTTGTTAAAGGACTAATTTAGTCAAATTTTAAATATTTTTTAAATTTTTTCCTTATTTTTGTAAAAAAGTTTAAATCCTTTTTGTTATTTTCCTATCTTATAAAGGAGTTAAAACTATGGTTGAATTTGAGACAATAAACTCAGAAGAGATAAAATTTGGAACAAACAACTTCATCGAAGTTGCTAGAAAAAAAGCTGTCAGCGACAGCGGAGAAAGAGAGTTTATATCCATTTCTAGAGGTTTTTATTTACAAGATGGATCAAAAAGATGGAAATCTTCAATTAGTCTTCCAGACGAAAAGGAAAAAATTGGTGAAATTGCAAAACTTATTACTTCCCTGTAAAATTTTATTAATCTAACTTTAATCTTATCTGTTAATATAATAATTTGAATTCATCATACTAGAATACTATTTTATATTAAACCTTTTTTAATTTTTATTGATTAAAAATTGCAATTCTTTGATAACAACTATACAACAAATTTTATATAGTTATAAAAATAATTGATTTTAGGATGGGGAAATGCATCCCTTTTTCCATCTCTCCTCACCACCTCCTCAAGGCTTCCCCATCCATTAAAATAACATAGATAATTGTAGACAATCTTTTTATAATAATCGAAGTTTCAAATTATGGTAAAATGAAAAAAAAATGTGTTTTTCTAATTATTTTGTTATTGTTTATCTTTCAAAATACTAATTTTGTTTCCTCAAAATTGGAATCTCCATCACCTCCAAATCAACCTGAGGACGGCCCTGGAGGTGCTGATTATACACATTTGGCAGTCCAAAAAACTAGATATGGTTTTGGTGCTAAACAATATTGGATTTTTGAGCCAAGTCAACCAGAACCACCATCGGCGCCAGTTATAGTTTTTAATCATGGTTGGACAGCAATTCATCCAATTATATATATTGAATGGATTGAGCATATAGTAAAAAGAGGAAATATAGTTATATTTCCTAGATATCAAAGAGGTTTTTTCTTTGGGTTTTATGACTTTAATTCAAATGCAATTGAAGCAGTTTTAAATGCATTAGATGAACTTGAAAAAGACAGTCGTGTTACTCCTGAGTTAGAAAATTTTGCCATTGTAGGTCATTCATTAGGAGGAGGCATCACAGCTAATATGGCTGCTATGGCTGAAGAAGTTGGACTTCCAATACCCAAGGCTATAATGCCCGTTCAACCAGCTATTGCATATAGTAAAACCGCAGATTTTACTAAAATATCAAATGAAACTCTCATGCTTGTTGTGGTAGGTGAAGATGATACAGTAGTTGGGAATACATCAGGAAAAATTATTTTTTACAATTCTACGCAAATTCCACTCTCACAAAAAGATTTTATAATCCAAAAAACGGATAATTATGGAGAACCTGATATCCTATCAGATCATCTAGCTCCAATTTGTACGCCAAAAACTTTTTCTAAAACTGTAGATGCTATGGATTATTATTGTACTTGGAAACTTTTTGATGCCCTTACAGATTATGCCTTTTATGGAAAAAATTTTGAGTATTGTCTAGGAAACACTACTCAACAAAGATTTATGGGAAATTGGAGCGATGGAACACCTGTAAAAGAATTATTTGTTACAGATCAACCTTAATTTTTTATTTTATCATTTTGACATTTTTACACATTATGTTTATATATAATAATTGTTAACATTTATCATGTTATAAAAACACAAGGAGATGTGGAGATGAAAAATAAGATTAATAAACCTCAGGCAAAGGTTATTAGAAAAAAAGATGAACAAACAATAAAAGAGGATCTTTTTGAAATATGTATTAAAAAAGGCTTAATTGAAAAAACTGAGTATGGTTATTATTTTAAACCAGAATTTTTTGAAACACTAGACATATATGATTAATTTTTTCTACTTACAATCATTTTTATATCTTTAAGAATTACACTTAATCAATGGATGATTTTGAAGTTAGGCCTATTAAAACCCAAAAAGAGCTTAAAAAAGTTTTTGAAATAAGAAATGAAGTATTTGTGTTAGAACAAAAAGTAGAAAGAAATATAGAATATGATGAATTTGAAGAAGAAGCAACTCATTTTATTGCTAAAATAAATAAAAAATCTATAGGTTGTGCAAGATTAAGAGCAATAAATCAAAAGGCTAAACTCGAAAGAATAGCAGTACTAAAGAACTATAGGGGGAACGGTTTTGGTAAAAGAATTACCAATTTTATGATAGATTATTGTAAATCAAAAGGTTTCAAGGAAATTTTCATGCATTCCCAGCTTTATATATCTGATTTTTATGAAAAATTTGGATTTAGAAAAAAAGGAGAAATATTTGAAGAGGCGGGTATTAAACATGTTTTAATGGAATTAAAACTTGATTAAGATTTTTTCTTTAACTTATTTTGAGTATACTCTAAAAGACCACCAGCGTCTCTAATTGCTATAATTTCTTTTGGAAGCTTTGGAAAGGAAAAAGTTTTTTTTCCAACAGTAATTTTTGCATTTTCTATATCCAAATCCACCTTTTTACCATCAGAATACTCTTTTACTGCTTCCTGACATTCTATCAAAAGTAATCCTTGGTTAATAGCAGATCTATAAAAAATTCTAGCAAAACTCTCTGCAACAACAGCGGTTATTCCAACTGCTTTCAATCCTAGTACTGGCTGCTCCCTTGAACTTCCACATCCAAAATTTTTTTCTGCAAAGATGATGTCCCCTTTTTTTACTTGTTTTGCAAATTTCGGGTCTAAATCTTCTAATAAATGAGGTACAATTTCTTCTGGAGTGTTGCATGAGTAAGTATATTTTCCTGGAAATAATTGATCGGTATTTACATTACTTTCATATTTCCAAATCTTCATATTACAAAACCTCCCTTGGATCTGTTATTTTACCATAAATTGCTGATGAAGCCACTGTTTGTGGGCTACCAAGATAAATTTCTGCGTCTTTGCAACCCATTCTTCCTTTAAAGTTCCTATTTGCAGTACTCAAACAAATCTCTCCAGGCGCAAGAACACCTTGATGAGCACCTAGGCATGGTCCACAACCTGGAGGTAAAACAACTCCGCCAGCTTTCATAAGAGTTTCAATATAGCCTTTATCAATAGCCTCACTGAATATTTGTCTGGACGCGGGAATTAGTAAAAGTCTAACGTTTTTGTGAACTTTTTTATTTTTTAATATGTTGGCAGCTATTTTAAAATCAGATAAACGTCCATTTGTACAGGTTCCAATCAGACACTGTTGAATTTCTAGACCTTGAACCTCATTTACTTTTTTGATATTGTCTACGCTATGGGGACAAGCAACAACAGGTTCGATATCTTTTAAATTATAATATAATTCTTTTAAATAATTGGCTTTTTTATCTGGAAAAATTGGAGTAAAACTTGATTTTGAGATGTCTAACGAATCAATATATTTCTCAGTTGTTTTATCATAGGGGAAATATGCATTTTTTGCTCCCATTTCAACACCCATATTTGAAATGGTAAATCTCTCATCTATAGAAAATTGGTCGATATCTCCATGGAATTCTACCGAACAATAGTTTGCACCAGATGCAGATATGTCACCTATTATGTGAAGAATTACATCCTTTGCGCCAACACCATTTTCCGATTTACCTTCTAAATTCATTTTTATAGTATTTGGTACTTTTAACCAAGTCTCTCCTGTTAGAATCAAAGATGCGGCTTCCGTTCTGTCGATACCTGAAGAAAAAGCGCCAATTGCACCATATGAACATGTGTGTGAATCAGAGCCTAAAAGTAACATACCTGGTAATGCAAGACCCTTTTCTACCACTATTTGGTGACAAACACCTTCGCCCACATCAAAAAAGTTTACAATATTATATTTATCCACAAATTCTCTTATTATTTTATGATTGTTTGCAGTTTTTTCTGTTGCAGCAGGAATGACATGATCAAGTACAATAATAGATAGTTTGTTGTTATGTATTCCAAACTCTTTTAATTCTGGTTGTATTTTTTGTATTATTGGTGCAGTGTTGTCGTGAGTAAGAAGATGATCAGGTTTGACAGTTACGATTTGACTCGGAACAACTTCCTTTTCATTTGAATATTTTGCAAGTATTTTTTCAACAAATGTTTTATCCAAACTTTCACCTCTTTAACAATCCGCCTCTTTTGTAAATGTCTAATTGAACCTTTGAAAAAGGTCTTAATTTTAATTTTTTGTTTTGTGTTTTGTTAATAATTTCACCTTTTAGTAAATCTATCTTTATTTCATCTTTGTCATTGATTTTTTTTGTAATATTTTCAGATGTAAATATCGGTAAAGCATTATTTATTGCATTTCTTTCATAAATAGAGCCAAAAGATTCAGCAATTATTGCACTAATTCCTAGTGATTTGAAACAGTCAACAGCCTGTTGTCTCGAACTCCCTGCTCCAAAATTTTTTCCAGTTATAATAATATCTCCCTTTTTTGCTTTTTTTGCAAAATCCTCATATCCTTTCAAGTTGTCAAATGTATACTGCCCCATCTCTTTTATGTCTGTTATTGATAGATATCTATTATGGTATATCATGTCTGTATCAATGTTGTCTTTATTTATCACCCAAGCTTGCCCTTGAAATTCAAGATTAGGTTTAATTTTTTGATTATTGCTTTTAACATTATTTTTTATTTCAATTTTTTGGATAGGAACCTCAATAGCTTTTTTTGGAATATTGTCAATTGAAGTAATATATCCTGCTACTAATGAGGCAGCAACAGTTTCAGGTGATGATAAATATATTTCACCTTTGCCCTGTTTTCCAACAAAATTTCTATTCCCTGAAGAAATTGCAATTTCTCCTTGGCCTGTTTGACCGATTTGCCCAGCAGCACAACCCGCGCATCCTGCCGAGCCTATAAGTGCCCCGGCATCCTTGAAAATTTTAACCAAGCCTTCTTCTAAACATTTTTTCCATATGGCATCTGTTGAAGGTACTATTTTTAAAACTCGGCCAGGAGCAATTTTCTTACCCTCTAAAACTTTTGCAACTCTTCTCATGTCTTCATATCGCCCATTTGTGCATGAACCAATAAATCCCGAATCAACTTTTGTTTTTTCAATACTTTTTAAATCAACCACATCTTCAGGATGTCCAGGTCTTGAAATTTGCGTCTCAAGATTGTCAATATCAATTTCAATAATTTTCTCATAATTTGCATTTTCATCTGCAAAAATTGGTTCTATATTCCTATTAAAATTTTTTATATAATAATCAGATATTTCTTTATTCGGGGGGAACAATAATATTATTCCACCCATTTCAGTTGCCATTGATGCTATTGTAACTCTTCCATCCATTGATAATTTATTGATAAACTCACCATATATTTCTGCAGCATAGCCTAAAAGACCATTTGCCCCAAGGTCCTTTACCATTTTTAAAACAATGTCTTTTGCAGAACATGTGCTTTTAGGTTTTCCTTTCAAAATGATTTTAACGGTGGGCGGAACTTTAAACCAGATTTTTCCATGTGCAAATGCATGGGCTATATCTACATCGCCCATTCCTTGGCCAAAAGCACCTATTGCACCTAAAATATTAGCATGAGAATCTGTTGAAACAAAAGTATCGCCCGGTAAAACTAAGCCTTCTTCAAATGCTAAATGAGTTCCTATACCTTTATTAATATCAAAAACCCTTATTCCATTTTTTCTAGAAAAAATTCTACATATCTGTTGATTTGCAGCATATTTTTGATCACATCCTCCAGGATTACAATCAAATGTAAAAAATGTTTTTTTTGTATCATCCAATTTCAAATTGTTTTCTTCAATATTTTTAACAACATTTGCACCGCCAAAATCTCTTGCCACCCGAATATCAATATTTATATCTAATATGTCCCCTACATTTGCTTCAGAATCAGAATGTTTTTCAAATATTTTTTGAATAATTGTTTTTGGCATAAATCACTCCCTAAGTTATGTGTGAATCTTCTAAAGGTTTGAAAAACTTGCGGTTGAAATGAATTTAAAGAGATACATTTTTTTATAATAATCTGTTATCTAATATGAAAATTAGATATCACTGTGAGGGGCGAGAGAATAGCTGAAACAAATAATATAGAAGAGATAAGAAAAATCGAATCAAATTCAGATGACAAAATTTCTGAGCTAATTCAAGAAATTGAATCTTTAGAAGAGGCTTTAAAAGATGAAAAACCTATTGAGAATGTTTTACCCAAAACAAATGATTTGGAAATTGAAAAAGAAGTATTTGAAGAAATATCTGAAATAGAACCTCAGACAGAATTGCCACGATTTGAAGAAGTTGATGAAACAGCAGAATCAACAAAAAAATTAGATGTAAATATATTTTCAAAAAGAAAACCAAAACCTCCAAAAGAAAAAAGTAATTTTAATCTATTTAATAAATTCAAAAGGAAAAATGAACAAGAAGAAGATATTAAGCCACTAAAAAGCACATTTACATTAAAATTAAATAAAAAAGGCGATTTAGTTGGATTGAATATTAAAAAACCAAAACCTCCAAAAGAAAAAAGTAAATTTAGGCTAAAATCTCTTTTCAAAAAAAGTCCAAAAGATGAAAAAGTACAGGAAAAAGAAGACGTAGGTGGTTTTAAAGGAAAATTAATTGGAATTGTCTCCAAATTACCATTTAAAAAGGGAAATTCTACGACAGATAGCCCTAAAGAATCTGAATCTAAAATTTCATCCATAGTTGAAAAAATAAAAGGTATTTTTTCTTGGAAATCAAAATAATTAATATGCTTCTCATAATATTGAATTGATTTCCAATAAAAAGTATTATATAATAAGATGTAAATATATTAATTATAACAGAGTGATTAATATGAAAAATAAAATATTGTCTCTGATAATAATTACCATTTTCTTATTTTCCAGTACCTTTGTTGTTTTAGGAGAGGGCGGCCATGATACAAAAGAAAAATCTTTGAAAATTGATGAATTAATTTTAGAAATTGAAGAAAATCTTGAAAAAATGCCAATAAGCAATATGAAAAAGGAGATGTTATCAAGATTTATTGATTTAGGAATCGAAGAAATGCATGATATTGGGATAACCGCAGAGACAAGTGTATCTGAATTAGAGCCTTTGTCTGATCAGGAATTCAGATTGTTGTCTAGCAGGGGTCATTTCTTTATGTTGAGTTTTGAACCCGATGAAGTCGTTGTTTCAACTATGCTTCCAACTTATATTTCAAATACGTCTGATAACGAATCTGAAGACAATTCATCTATTGAAATATTTCTTAAGATAGTCCCTTTATTTGATACCATAATGACAAAAAAACAATTTATTTTTAGAAAATTCTATCAAAGTACTTCATTAATATTTCCTGCGATTGGATTAAGACTAATCGAGAATGATGAAACTACATTTCTCATTGCATTTGGCATGGGAATAAGTTGGTATTTTAGATTTTTCTAACTTATTTCAAATAAAAATTAACTTTACCTTGTTTTTTTATTTTTTTGGCAATTTTCCCTTCTCTTGCAAGCCAACCTATGGCCAAAAGCACCTCAGATTTATTAATGTCTGTAAGTCTTGATATCGATTGGATATCAACTTCACCCCACATATCTAGAATTTTCCATACATTGCCTGCATCAGTACCAATTTTTGATGTTAAATTTGTTTCACCAAGATAAAAACCATTTTCATTTTTACTGATTTTATTTTCTCTTGCAAGCCAACCAACTGCTAAATGGAAATCATCTGTTTTCAATTTAGTTTTATTTAATATTTTTCTTTCATTAAGACTCCCATTATCATTTAATGATTTCCAAACTTTTCCTGCTGCATCGCCTAATCTATTAGTGAAATCTTTCATATCTCCACCAACAAGTTAGTCTATCTACAATACGGTTAAATACATTTTTATTTTCTACAAAAAGTATAATATGGTCTTTTTAATTGAGGGCATGAGGTTTGTAGAATGGCCAAGATCCATCAATCAAGTTTTATAGACAAAACAGCGGTCATAATCGGCGATGTTACAATTGGAATGGAATGTGGAATTTATCCTGGAGCAGTGTTGCGAGCAGATCAAAACTCTATAGAAATTGGAGATGGCTCAAATATTCAGGATAATTGTGTCGTACATGTTAATAATAAATATTCAACAAAAATTGGAAAAAATGTTTCTGTTGGCCACTGTGCAATGATACATGGCGCAACAATAGAAGATAATTGTTTGATTGGGATTCATGCTACAGTACTAAATGGAGCTAAAATCGGAGAAGGATCAATTGTTGGTGCTAATGCTCTTGTAACTGAAGGGAAAAAAATCCCAAAAAATAGTTTAGTATTAGGAATTCCTGGAAAAATAGTAAAAAAAGATAAGTCTTTTCTAAATACTACAAAAGAAAATGCAGAAATTTATAAAAAATTGTCCCAAAAACATAAAACAAATGAATTTCCCATTTATAAAAAATAATTTTTAAATTCGATTTCATAATTAATATTTGGAAAATAATTTAAATTATAATCCTATTGCTCACAACACTACTTAATTCGTGGAGGAGGCAAAATTATGAATGAGACAGTTATTGTATCAGCAGTTCGTACTGCGCAAGGAAAGTTTGCTGGTTCTTTAAAAGATTTTTCTGCACCAAAACTGGGCAGCATTGTAATCAAAGAATCTATTGAAAAGGCAGGATTAAAACCAAAAGATATAGATGAGGTGATAATGGGTAATGTCGTTCAAGCAGGTCTGGGTCAAAATGTGGCAAGACAAGCAGCAATTGCAGCAGGTGTTCCTTATGAAAAAGGAGCTTTTCATGTAGATAAAGTATGTGGTTCATCACTAAAATCGGTTATTTTAGCATCTCAAGCAATTAAATGTGGTGATGCAGAGTGTGTTGTAGCCGGTGGAATGGAAAGCATGTCTAATTGTCCTTATTTGCTTGATAAAGCAAGATTTGGATACAGGCTCTTTGATGGAAAATTAATTGATTCAATGGTCCATGATGGCCTATGGGATGCATATAATGATTTTCATATGGGCATGACTGGAGAAATTGTAGCAGAAAGATATAATGTTAATAGAAAAGATTGTGATGAGTTTGCTGCATGGAGCCATCAAAAGGCCGAAAAGGCAACAAAAAATGGCAAATTTAAAAATGAAATTATTCCTATTCAAATACCTCAAAAAAAGGCAGATCCAATCATTTTTGATAAAGATGAAGGAATTCGAGAAGGTATGACAAAAGAATCTCTTGCAAAGCTAAAACCTGTATTTAAAAAAGATGGAATCGTTACAGCAGGAAATGCATCTCAAATAACCGATGGAGCCTCAGCAGTAATGGTAACAAATAAAAAATATGCTGAAAAAAATGATCTTGAAATTTTAGCGACAATTAAAGGTTATAACACATATGGTGTAAAACCTGAATGGGTCATGGAAGCACCTGTTCCAGGAGTTAAAAATCTTTTTAAAAAAATGGATTTATCAATAGAGGACATTGATATTGTTGAACATAATGAAGCATTTTCATCAGCATCTATTGCCTTGATGAAGGAATTAGGAATTTCAAAGAAAATATTTAATGTTCATGGTGGAGCTGTTGCATTAGGACATCCAATAGGGAGTAGCGGAACTAGAATACTGGTTACCTTACTCAATGCAATGAATGAATATAATAAATCTAGAGGTCTTGCAACAATATGTCTTGGCGGTGGGCATGCCGTATCAATGATTGTTGAGAAATAAAAAGAGGTGTTAAAATTGACTGTTAAAAAAATAGGCGTTATTGGGGCAGGAACAATGGGCCATGGAATTGCACTTGTTTCAGCAAAAGCAGGCTATGATGTGATTTTGAGGGATATTAATGAAGAATATGTAAAAAAAGGAATCTCAAAAATTGACAAGTTTTTATCAAAAAGTGTTGAAAAAGGCAAATTAAGTGAAGATGATAAAAAGAAAATACTTAAGAAAATTACAGGTACAACAAAACTTGAGGATTTGAAGGATGTTGACCTTATTGTTGAGGCAATTTTTGAAGATATTAAAATAAAAAAAGAAATTTTTTCAAAGTTAGATATTATATGTAAAAAACAAGCAATCTTTGCTTCAAACACATCGACAATTCCCATAACTGATCTTGCATCTTCAACAAAAAGGCCTGATAAATTTATCGGAATGCATTTTATGAATCCTGTACCAATTATGAAACTAGTCGAAGTAATTAGGGGATTAAGAACATCAGATGAAGTTACTGACTTGATAAAAAAACTTGCTGAAAATATGGGTAAAATTCCAGTCGAGGTAAATGATGGGCCAGGATTTGTTTCCAATAGAGTTTTATTTTCAATGATAAATGAAGCAATATTTTGTCTTCAAGATGGAACCGGAACTGCAGAATCAATAGATAGCGTAATGAAACTTGGAATGAATCATCCAATGGGGCCATTGGAACTCGCAGATTTAATAGGTCTAGATGTTTCTTTAAACATATTGAAGGTTTTGTATGAAGGATTCAACGATTCGAAATACAGGCCATGCCCATTGCTTAAAAAAATGGTTCAGGCAGGATATTTGGGGAAAAAAACTGGAAGAGGGTTTTATTCTTATGACAAGTGAAAGGTGAAAAAATGGCTTATAAAAATATTAAAGTTGATAGAAAAGAAAATGTTGGCTTTATTAAAATTGATAGACCCAACTCCTTAAATGCCCTAAATAGGGACACTTTACTTGAGATGTCAAACGCAGTGAGTGATTTTGAATCAAATTCTAAGATAAAAGCGGTTATAATAACTGGCCAAGGAAAGGCATTTATTGCAGGTGCAGATATAAAACAAATGAAAGATATGAACTCACTTGAGGCAAAAGAATTTTCAGAGCTGGGCCATAGTTTGCTAATGAAAATAGAAAAATCAAGACTTGCATTTATCGCATCTGTGAATGGGTATGCTTTAGGAGGCGGTTGTGAAGTAATGATGGCTTGCGATATTTCAATAGCTTCAGATAAAGCTATTTTTGGTCAACCAGAAATAAACTTAGGCATTCATCCTGGATTTGGAGGAACTCAGAGACTTCCAAGACTGATTGGCAAGAATAGAGCAAAACAATTGTTGTTAACTGGAGATAACATCAACGCTGAAGAGGCTAAAAAAATTGGCTTAATAAATATTGTCGTGCAACATGACAAACTCAAAGAAGAAACAGAAAAAATTGCTCAGAAAATAGCTGCTAAATCAGCAATTCAAATCGATTTTATAAAAGCTCTTGTTAATAAAGGTTCAGATATTGATTTACATTCTGCTTGTGCTCTAGAAATTACATATTTTTCAACAAGCTTTTCTACAATTGATCAAAAAGAAGGAATGAATGCTTTTTTAGAAAAGAAAAAACCAAATTTTAAAAATAAATAATATTTCTTTCTTTTAATTAAATTATACTTTCAATTATCATACTCAGTTTTATAAATGTGTTCTTGATTTGGCTAATAGGAGTTTTAATGAGTGATAATATAAAAATTAATGATTTACCTGGCGTTGGTCCAGCTATTGCAGAAAAATTAAATGAAGCAGGATTTGCTGATTTAATGAGTATAGCTGTTTCATCCCCAAAGGAATTATCTGAGGTAGCAGACATAGGCGAAACAACAGCCGCAAAAATTATTCAGGCTGCTAGAAAAAGTGCCGATATTGGCGGATTTGAAACAGGGGCCCAACTTTTAGAGCGAAGATCTAAAATTGGTTATGTATCAACAGGATCTAAAAATTTTGATGAACTTTTAGGCGGTAAAGGATTTGAAAGTCAATCTATAACTGAACTTTTTGGGGAATTTGGCTCCGGTAAAACACAAATTGCACAACAGATGTGTATCAATGTTCAACTTCCTAAAGAAAAAGGAGGTTTAGAAGCAAGTGTTTTTTATATAGATACAGAAAATACTTTCAGACCAGACAGAATTAAACAAATGGCAGAGTCTTATGAGTTAGACCATGATGAAGTATTAAGTAAGATTCACGTTGCTCGAGCATATAATTCTAATCATCAAATGCTACTTGTTGAAAAAGCAAGTGAACTTTCAAAAGAATTTTCAGCACGCGTATTGGTAGTAGACTCTTTAACTTCTCATTTCAGAGCAGAATATGTTGGTAGAGGGGCTCTTGCAGATAGACAACAAAAATTGAATAAGCATATGCATGATCTTCTCAGATGGGGAGATTTGAATAACGGAATAGTAATCGCAACAAATCAAGTTTCTGCAAAACCCGATGCATTTTTTGGAGATCCAACAAGGCCTATTGGCGGCCATATAGTTGGACATACCGCAACATTTAGGATTTATCTAAGAAAAAGCAAAGGCGGAAAAAGAATAGCAAGGCTTATTGATTCACCTCACCTCCCTGAAGGAGAAGCGGTATTTTCAGTAAGTGAAAAAGGAATTAGAGATTAATTTTTTAATTAATTTCTGGTCTAGGGAATTCATTTTCAAAATATTCGGCATTGCAATTCGGACAAACAATGGGTGATTCGTTTGATTTTCTTATCCATCTATGGCCACAAAAAGGACAATTTTCTTTTTTCATTTAAACTCCCTTGTAAGTATTATAATTAAATTAGTTTAAAAATATTTTTAAATAATTTATCGCTGACTTCACTATATTTTATACTCCTATCACAATATTAATCAAAATACGATAGTTTTATATATAATTAACGGTCAAGCATTAGCACGATTATTTCTCATAATTTAAAAATAGTTAAATAATTATAAAATTGTAACAAAAATTTTATATAGTCAATAAACACACAAATTGAATGAAATGAATAAGAAACTAATAATCATTGAACTATCAATAATAGTAGTTTTAATTTCACAAAATATACAAGGAGATTTAATTTTATCCAATGATCTATTAGACCAACATCAAACTGATTATGACGGCTATAATTTTTCCATATCTTTTTTTCAACCACCTGGAATGCCTGAACTTGAGCTCTTTTTTGCTCAATCATTTATACCACAAAAAGAAATACTCACGCGAGTAAGACTACTAATGTGTAAGGACCCGATATTATCTCCAACCCAACAATGTACTCTTACAATAAAAGATAACTTAACAGGAAATATTCTTGCATTAAAAAGTCTAGAATCTGATACGTTCCCATTCCATCCTAATTACCAGTGGATAGAATTTGATATTGATGATATACCCGTAATAATTGGTCAGACTTATTATATAATTGTTTCTACTGAACCTGATGAAACGTTAATTCCTAAATTTTATTACTGGGGCGGTAATAGTTCAAATGCTTATTCTAATGGAGTTGCATATGCGTGGAATGATACTACTGAAGAATGGGATAACGAAACATTATTAGATACGTGTTTTGAAACATATGGAAGTAATTTTGATATACCCGCACTTTCTATTGAATCAATCAATGGGGGAATTGGTTTTACAACAGTTATTAAAAATACGGGAAGTGCAAATTCTACAAATGTTAGTATAAACATTAACATATCTGGGGGTTTATTCTTGAATCAAACAAGGGCAACTAAAACAATCGAAACACTTGGAATAGGTGAATTGAAAGAAATAACCCTAAATGTTCGAGGAATAGGATTAGGGATTTTGTCTGATAAACCAATAATAACAGTAACAGTTAATGCAACAAATGTAGATACTATTAAAATGACAAAAACTGCACTAATAATGGGACGAATTATAATAATAAGGTAAAAGTTAACAACTAAAACAGTTAAATCCCAAATCTTTCCTAATACCAATTCTTGAATGGATTTATCCTCTGATAAAACCTACTAATTATGAAGCATATTATAAAATTCAGCTAACAAAAATTCAAAAGGAGGTGGATATTTTGTATACCATTCAATGTTTTTATAAGCACATTCAATTTCTCCTCATAGATAAATACTAAATCTCTTTATAACTCTATTTCTCCCGTTGATTTTTGTATTAAAATGCTTAAATACACAAGTTTTCTATCTAAAAGTATATTTCTCCACCGTTTTTTTTAAATTCTTCATCATAACATTTTAAACAAAAAACAATATCATCCTTTTTATTTTCTTTAGTATTAAAATAAAAAAAATCTTTTGGATTTGCGGTTGTGTTGAAGACGTAGAAAGTACTCCTTTTACAGGAAATTTCAATGATTATGTATCAGATATTGATCTTGATGGTAAAAATGATTACTTATTTGTTGACGTTGAGGTTGATATTTTAAAAGCTGCAAACTACCGTCTTCACGGAATTCTTTATACCGATTCAGAGCAGATACAATCAAATGATATTGATACCTATCTACAAGAAGGAACACATACTCTTACTTTAAAATTTGATGGAGAATTCATTCATGGAGAATTATCTGATGGACCATATGAGGTACAAAATATTGTGCTTACCAATCTGGATGAATATACACCTGGTTTTCAATTAAAAAACGATAGTTATGAAGAAACTCGATGTTCTATGAGCAAATATATACAACATCAGAGTATAAATATACTGATTTTAAACTACCAAGTATAATATTTATTGACTTTGTAAATGATCAAGGAATAGATGATGACGAGGATGGTTTGTATAATAATTTGAAAGTAACTGCTAGTTTTAATATTACTCTTAAAGGAAACTACTCTATATCAGCAGGTTTATATTTACCTGATTCAGATAGGACAAAGATAGATTTAACAAGGAATCAATCTTTTTTTAATGTTGGTATACATAGTATTGATCTCTATTTTAATGGCTCTAAAATATATCAAAAAGGATTTACGGGTCCATATTTTATCTCGGGCCTTTATGCCTATAATATGGATGATCTAACATTAAAATATAAAGTAAACAAATGGGGGGCCATATACTGGACTGAAAGATATCTCCCCTCGGAATTTGTTCATTAAGTTTGATTTCAAAAAGGATAAGGAAAATAAATGACTGAATGTGAGTTATGTAAACAAGAAATAAAAAAAGGTCAAAGATTCATTATAAACGGAACAGTTCCATCAACATGGACTAATGTAGCTTATAGATTAACAAGAGGACCAGCTATTTGGAGTATCGCAGATTTTGGAAAGGATAGTATTAGGAAAAACCTTAATGAATTAAAAAACCAATTTTATGATAATGGTACTCTTGAGGTATTTGGTATTGGTATGAAATTTCCAGGTTCTCAAAGTGAGTATGATCACCTTATCAAAATATTGGAAAAACTTAGAAAAATATCAAAACAAGAAAAAAGAAGCCTATCAAATATGATTACTTATCTAATAGAAAAATATTGATATTAATAACATTTTTAAAAAAGTTGAAATATCATTTCTAAAAAATTTGGTAATTTTTGAATTATGACAAATTGTAATTTAGTCTAAAAAAATATAAATATAATTAATTACAGAGTATATCATAGAATAGTTTATAATCGACTTAGCGATTATATCCTTATAGAGGAGAAAAGGTAAAGTTGTTCAAGGGATGCATAATTAGAAAAAAAAATACAGCTGTTTCTACAGTTATAGGAGTAATATTAATGGTTTCCATAACTGTTTCAGTTTCGGCAACTGCATATTTTTACATAACAAGTGAAGCATCCTTAGATAGTTCAGATTTGTTGCTACCAAAATATTTACTATTCGAAAAAACAGATTTAACATCAAAAGATGAATTATCTGTAATTTCTGCAGATACTGATCTAAAATGGGAAGATATTGAGATATCTATAGATGGTTTTCTAGTTGAGGTTGATAAGCAAGGACAAGTAAGTTCTGGCGAAGTGATTGATATTGATGAAATAATTGAAGGATCTGATTTTGAATCGCAAATAAAAGGTTCATATACTATAGCGATTAAATATAAAAAAACCAATAAATTAATAGGCTTATATGATTTTTATTCTCCCGATAACAGCGGAGCAATACCTATGGATCTTGGAGATCCAGATCCTGAAGACCCCGAACAATTAGATCCAGATATTGATACAACATCTCCATCTATAACAGTTCAAGAAATTGAAGACGCTCAAACAGTAGAAGATGTTACTATTTCTGCTGAAATACTTGACGACTTGTCAACAAGTGAAGAAATTTCAGCCTTTCTTGATTATAAATCAAATATTGGAGGTTTAAGTTTTTGGACTAGTGCGATTATGAACTATGATGGTAATGAATTCCTTGGAACAATTCCAGAGGAATATTTACAATTAGTTGGTGATGAATTTCAAGAACTAAGAGGAAAAGGAAACCCTAGCATTATTTATCGTGTAAGAGCTTATGATCTAGCAGAAAATGAAGAAATATCCGAATCATTCAATTTTGAAATTGATATTTCATCTTCAGGGTCACAAGATCCACTAGAAATTAAAGATCTTTCTATGAAATAATTTAAAATTAAAAAACAAAATATTTTTAAAATCTTGAACATATTTGATTTTCATTAGTCATGGATAGCATTGATTTTATATTAACAAGAAGAAGCATTAGAAATTACCAAAATATAGAAATCTCAAGAGATTTAATATTAGAATTGATTAAGGCGGCTGTAAGCGCTCCTTCTGCAGGTAATCAACAGCCATGGCATTTTATAGTAATAGATAATAAAAAAATTCTTGAAAAAATACCTGATTTTCATCCAAATGCAAAAATGCTAAAAAATGCTAATAAAGCAATACTAGTTTGTGGCGATCTTGAAAAGGAAAAATATAAAGGTTACTGGGTTTTAGATTGTTCTGCAGCAACACAAAATATACTTCTAGCAGCAAATACTAAAGGTTTAGGATCTTGTTGGTTGGGAGTTTACCCAAGAGAAGATAGAATAAAAAATATTAAAAAAATGTTGAATATTCCAGAGAAGATAATCCCCTTTTCTATTATTTCGCTAGGTTTTAGCGATGAAAAGGGTAAAAAATTAAATAGAGAGGTCAAAGAAAGAGTTCATTATAATTATTGGTAAAGATAAACCTCATTTTCTTTTATCATTTTGTTATTTTTACAGGTAATGTATATAAACAATAAATAACAGAGTATAACATAGAGTGAGTTTGGTGAAGGCAAATCAGAAAATGTGTAAAAATGATATTGCGATTTCTCCAGTTGTTGGTGTTATTTTAATGATTACTCTTATTCTTGCTGTTGCCATAACGATTTTAGCATATGTGAATACTCAAACTGCTGGAAAAATGAGTTATACACAGAATTTAGTAGATTCTTTAAAACAGCAATTGAATGGTGATGAGGATGGACCACCGGATACACAAGAAGGATCGCAAAATCCAGGCGGTGATGAAAAAGCTGGCGGTGGAGAATCAAATCCTTCTGAGGGCTCTGGGGACCCTGTAGAAATGAGTGGAGGTGGTGATTGGTGGGACGAATCATGGGATTATAGAGCACCTCTTAGTTTTAGTAATGAAAATTTCGATGAAGATTTGAGTAATTTTCCAATATATGTTTCTATTGAGGATACATCATTTACAAAATCACAAAAAAATGGCAATGACATATGTTTTATTTCAGGAGATCATAAAACTAAACTAGACCACGAGATTGAATATTTTGACAGCAACACGGGTAAGCTTATCGCTTGGGTAAAAATACCACAAATAAATTCAGAAACCGAAACTAAGATATATATCTATTATGGTAATAGTAATTGTAAGGATCAACAGAGTCCAGTTAATGTTTGGAGCAATGATTACATTTTAGTTCATCATTTTAAAGAATCTAATGGAGAAATAGTCGACTCAACCACATATAGCAATGTAGGGACTACTCAAGGAAGTGGTGTTAAATCTATACAAGGAAAAATTGGAAATGCTGTAAAACTTGACTCAAATGACAATTATATCAGTATTACAAACTCAGACTCAATTAGAAATATTGATAATTCTTTAACTGTTGAAGGTTGGTTTATGTTAGATTCTATAAAAAGTTATATTCCAACTCCAATAATTGAAAAGGGTGAGCGATTGCCTGCTGATTTAAATTATGATGGAATCGTTAATGCAAAAGATTTTTCATTGATTCAAAGTCACTTTTTAAACTCTGATAACAAAGGTCAGATATATGAATCACCTTATCCTTTGTGGGATATTAACAATGATGGTTGGACAGATATACTTGATTTTGGTGTTTATACTGGACAGTTTGGCCAGCAAAGCCCAGTTTGGGCAGTATATATTTTAGAAGAAAAATTGATATTTTCATCAAGTGGCTTGCAAAATGAAATTAAAAGTAAAAGATCTTTTACAGAGGAAGATATTGGAGAATGGATTCACTTTACAATTATCTTTGATGGAGAAAATTCATACATCTATATCAATGGAGAGTTGGATAATAGCATAAAAAACGCCGGTTCCATAGATGAAATTTTAACAGATTTAAAAATTGGAAGAAGTAACAACATAAATTATTTAGGAACTTCAGATCAACTTCCTTACTATTTTAATGGCAAGCTTGATGAGATAAGATTATCAGATAATCCAAAAGATCAAATATGGATATCAATCACACATATTAATCAAAATAACCCTGGAATTTTTTATACAATTGGTGAAGAAGAAAGTTAATTTAGCCTACTATTTGCACAATTATTTTTCTTTTTCTATTTCTAGTGTCAAACTCAACAAATACAATTTGCTGCCATGTTCCATGAATTAAATTACCTTTGATAATAGGAATCGTAATGCTTGGTCCCATTAGACTAGCTCTAACATGAGAGTGGCCATTATCGTCATGCCATGTTTCATGATGATTGTAATATTCATTTTTTGGTGCAATTTTTTCAAGTAATTTAGGAAAATCTATCTTCAAACCTGGCTCGTATTCAATTGTTGTAAGTGTTCCTGTTGAACCAGGTACAAAAATACAAGCAATACCATCTTTAATTCTGGATTTCTCAACTATTTTTTCAACATGATTTGTGATATCTATAATATCCACTTCGCCTTTGGTTTTTATGTTGATTTCTTCAGAATATGCTGTCATTATAATCCCACCTAATATTTTGCTAGTTCTTTATAAGCATCATATGCTTGAATTAAACCATAGCCATAATAATCATCATGACTGTATTGATTTTGTCCTTGCAAACTTCCAATCTTTTTTGATGTTTTTGCAAAAACATCTTTAAAAAGATTTATGGTTGTCTCGTTTTCATTTTTTATCCCGTCATGTTTATATTGTGGATAGGCCTCTAACATTAGTGCGATAGCTCCTGCAACATATGCTGCGGCTTGAGAAGTTCCACTAATTTTTCCATACCCTCCATTTCTTCTTGTAGATAAGATCTCTTCTCCAGGTGCTACTAGTTCAGGTTTTTTATTTGGATTTATTCTTTCTATATATTGATGCCCTCTAGAGCTAAATATTGAGATTGATTTAACAGAAGAAATTGAACCTACTGAAATAACTGAATCTATTGAGGAAGGAAGGCAAACATCGCCATCGTCTTCTTGACCATCATTTCCTGATGGTGCAATAACAAATATTCCTTTACTTATCGCAAGATTAATCATACTTTTTGTATCTGTAAAACTACTAAAATCAATCTCCTTTATACAATTACTGAGTGATAAAAGTATAATGTCTGCATTATTTTCTATACAAAAGAGAATTCCCTTGGCTATTAAAGAGTCATTAGTTAAGCCAGATAGATATTGATTTTTTGGTACAGTTTTAGCAATTATCAATTTGGAATCTATTGCTATTCCCTCAAGATTCAAACCAGTAAAGAGAGCTTCAAAAGAACCTTTCGATACCAAAATTCCAGCTATGTGTGTTCCTTGGTCGTCATCGTCATAATAATTTTTTTTGTTTGAAATAAAATCTTTCCAAGCTATAAATGATTTTTTATCAAATTCTTGGTGTGATATATCTGCACCGGAGTCAACTATTCCAATCGTTACATCAGAACCGTCTAATCCTAATTCTTTTAATTTGTCGATTTGAATGCTTGCAATTGCCCATTTATTTGATTTTGAAACAAAAAATGGTAAAGCAGAAATCGATGCCAATATCATTGCAATTACGAGTAACAAAATTATAAATAAGGTTACTCTTCTTGTAAACATATTCTCCTCTTATATTTTTATTTTCTTGCCTGAAGAATCTCTTTTAAATAATCCAAAATCTTCAATCTTATCAAGAGTTTTTCTATCAAATATTGGTCCATCATGACAAACCCTAATGCCTTCTCCAATACAACACTGACCACAAATTCCAATGGCGCATTTCATATATCTTTCTAGCGAAGCTTGAAAATCTATATCTTTAGAACATTCAAACAATGTTTTCATCATTATCTCAGGGCCGCAAGTTAAAATTAAATCAAATTTTTCTTTTGATAAAACATCTTTTGCAAGATCGCAAGCAAACCCCTTAAAACCTTTGGAACCATCATCTGTTGAAACATGTAATTTTGCACCAGATTCTTTTAATCTATTATAAAAAAATAATTCTTCTTTATTTTTAACACCAATAATCACAGAACATTTAATCTTTTTTTGGATTGCTAACTCTATAGCTGGAGAAAGCATTGCAATACCGGTTCCACCACCAACAAATAAAATCTTTTTTCCTCTGGGTTTAAAATAATTTCCATAAGGCCCTCTTATTCCAATCAAATCTCCTTCTTTTAGTTTGTATAGTTTTTCAGTTGCCTCACCAACTTTTCGAAAAGTGAATCCTTTGATTTTTTTATCGATAACTGAAACACTCATTGGAATTTCATCGACACCCGGTATCCAAACCATAAAAAATTGACCGGGTTTTACTTCACCAGAATAATTAAAATAAATTGTTTTAATGTCTTTTGTTTCTTTTTGAATTTTATCAATTTTGACTATTTTTGGAATGTTCATCTGACTGCTGCTCCAATAATTTCTTCTAATTTTTTAACTTTATGATTTTCCATCCAATTACTTATTTCTTTACAAATTTCATCAAATACATTTATTCCTCTATAATATACAGCAGACCCAACTTGAATTGCAGTTGCCCCCGCCATAAAATACTCAATTGCATCTTCACCGTTATTTATTCCACCAACACCTATTGCCGGAATTTTAACATTTTTTGCAATTTCATAAACACACCTTACTCCTATTGGTTTTATTGCTTTACCTGAGTATCCTCCAATATTGTTGGAAAGTATGGGCTTCTTGACATCTAGGTTTATTTTCATTGCCTTAACAGTGTTTATTGCAACTATTGCATCTGCTTTACCTTTTTCAGCGGCTTTTGCAATTTCAACTATGTTTGTAACATTTGGAGAAATTTTTACAAAAACAGGAATATCAATATTCACCTTCACAGAGGAGACAATGATTTCTACTAATCTTGGATCAGAACCAACTTCAAGACCTAAATTTTTTGCATGTGGGCAGCTAAGATTGAGTTCTAGGGCAGAAACACCATACTCTTGCATATTTTTGGCAAGTTCTATAAATTCTTTAGAATTTGATGCATAAATACTTCCAATAATAGGTACTTGTGATTTTTTTAGCTGTTCAATTTCTCTTTTTATATTTTTTATGCCAGGATTTGGTAATCCCATTGCATTGATGATACCATGGTCGATTTCTATTGTAGTGGGATTTTTATAACCCTTTCTCGGTTTTAAACCAATTGATTTGGTAACAATCGCGCCTGCACCACATCTTATCATTCTTTTCATACTGCCAGCATCTTCGTCCATTATGCCAGAAGCAACCATCGTCGGATTTTTCATATCTATGGATGCAATTTTTGTGCTTATATCTACCAAATCAACACCGAATTACCACATAAATTCAACATATAAAGTAATTTTCTATTAAAAATTATTATTAACAATCGTTAATATTAAATATAGTAAAACTATTTTCTATACATGAAAAAGACTCCTTGCGAATGCATGCTCTGGATGGGCCTTCCAGTGATAAGAAAAGAAATTGCACAAAGTTTGATTGACAATTTTGGACTAAATCAGAGAGATGTTGCAAAAAAACTTGGAGTTTCACCTCCTGCTGTTTGTCAATATTTGTCTAGAAAAAGAGCAAATATTGAAATTATTGATGACGAGATAATTAAAGAAATTGATGTTTCTGCAGAAAGAATTTTAAAGCATGGTAAAGAAGTATGTGTCGAGGAAACGTGTAGAATATGTAAAATTATACGCTCAAATAATGATTTATTTGAAAATATTTTTGATTTATGTAATAAAGAATGATTTTAGCAAGAGCTATGTTCTATTGCATCTTCAGGACATGCGCTAACACAAGCACAGCATTCAATGCATTCTCCAACATTTTTTGCTATTGCTTTTCCATCAACTACTTCAAATATTTCTACAGGGCATGCCGTAACACATTCTCCCGCCCCTACACATTTATCGTAGTCAATAGTTATTTTTATGTCTCCATCTTCAAATTCTTTTTTCATAATATTTTTCCTCCAAATTCAATTATTAATGGTAAAAATACCAAAGAAACAATTGACATCAATTTTATTAATATATTTAGTGAGGGTCCAGATGTATCTTTGCATGGATCCCCCACTGTATCGCCAATAACAGTTGCTTTATGTGCTTCAGAACCTTTTCCTCCAAGATTGCCTGATTCAATATATTTTTTTGCATTATCCCAGGCGCCACCAGCATTTGCAAGAAATATTGCTAAAAGAAAACCAGTTGCAATAGAGCCAACAAGAAGACCTCCAAGTCCAGTTGGTCCTAAAATTAAGCCAATTATAACTGGTGTAATAACTGCAAGAACACTAGGAAGTATCATTTCTTTTAATGCCTGGTTGGTACTTATTTTTACACATCTTGCATAATCTGGCTTGTTTTTATCACTCTTAAGTAACCCAAATTCCTTAAATTGATATCTAACTTCTTCTACCATTGAATATGCTGCGCGTCCTACAGCCCCCATTGTTAGGGCAGTGAATATAAATGGAAGCATTGCGCCAATAAAAATTCCAGATACTAGCAGAGGATCTGACAAATCTAATTCTAAACTTTTTCCCATTAAACCTTCGGCTGTAATTATATAGGTAAAGATAAGTGCAAGCGATGTAATTGCAGCAGAACCAATAGCAAATCCTTTTCCCATAGCAGCTGTTGTGTTTCCAACTGCATCTAACTGTTCGGTTCTTTCTCTTACCTCGCTTCCCATGCCAGCCATTTCTGAGATTCCTTGGGCATTATCTGCAACGGGTCCATAGCAGTCAGTTGCAAGAGACACACCTAATATGCTGAGCATACCAACTGCAGAAAAAGCAACCCCGTAAAAACCAGCTAGGTAGTAAGCAAAAAGCATTGCAATTACAACAGCGATAATGGGTATTATAGTGCTCATCATTCCAGTCATTAAACCCTGAATAATAACTGTGGCAGGACCTGTTTTGGCGGAGTCTGCAATATCTTGGGCGGGCTTTCTTTTTTCTGAAGTATAATATTCGGTACTAAGACCTATAACAATTCCTGCAACAAGGCCTCCTAGCATTGCAAAAAAAGGCTCAAGCCTACCTATTACATACCATGTTGTTATTCCTGCTAGAACTGCTGTTAGTCCTGTTGCAATAAATAATGAATTTCTAAGAGCACTATATACATTTTTACCCTTTCCAAAAATAACAATCATCGTTCCTATTATTGATGAAAATATGCCCATTGCAGCAATTATTAATGGCAGATATAAAGCACTATCGCCATAATTAGTTGGAACAAAACCATCAATTAAAGCACTACCTGCAGTTGCAACAAGTGCAAGTGCCATTGTAGCAATTATAGAATCAACATATGATTCAAAAAGATCGGCACCCATCCCAGCCACATCGCCAACATTATCTCCTACCTGATCAGCAATTACTGCTGGATTTCTTGGATCATCTTCAGGAATCCCAGCTTCAACTTTTCCAACAAGATCTGCACCAACATCTGCAGATTTTGTATATATGCCGCCCCCAACTCTTGCAAAAAGTGCAATTGATGAGGCTCCAAAACCAAAACCAAACAATATACTCACAGATGTTGAAGGATCAAAAGAAAGAAGATTGTTAAAAATATAATACAAACCAAAAACACCAATAACTCCAAGACCTACAACAGACATTCCCATGACAGCTCCACTAGAAAATGCGACTGAAAGACCTTTACTTAAACTGTTTTTACTCCCTTCCGCAGTTCTTGAATTGGCCATTGTAGCTACTCGCATGCCAATATTTCCAGTTACTGCTGAAAAAATTGCCCCCATAATGAAAGCAATAGAAAGTCCCCAGTGCATATTGCTACCAGGAACAAAAGATGCTGCAAAAAGTAGGATTGTAACTATTGCAACAAATACTATTAAGACTTTGTATTCACTTTTTAAAAATGCCATAGCCCCTTCTCTTATCGCATTACTTAATTCTTTCATTTTTTCATTACCGGGACTTTGCTTTTTAACAATTAAAAATAAAAATCCTGCAAATAGTAAAGCAAATATCCCGCCTAAAGGTGCAACTAATGAAATATAATCCATAATATACGCTCCTCCACTTTGGACATAGAAAAATAGTATTTCAATTTTACCAATAAAACAAAGATTTGGTGGGGAAATACATGAAGATTAGAGGAGATTGGTAGATGGGATGCAGTAAGGATCACATCTCCCCACCACAAAATCGAATTAGTTAAAGGTTCTTAATCATTTATGGTACAATATTTTTATTATTTTTTTCTTTCTCAATAGTTTATATATTTTATAATAACCAAATATTTATGTATAATACCTGAATACCGGTATAATCAATTATTTACCTTTTACTGGTAAGAGGTGTGTTAAATGGAAGAACAACAAACATTGATGCAATCAAAAAATAAAAATAAGACAGTTAAAAAAAGTATTGACGGTAACACTGCTGCTGCTCATGTCGCTTATGCATTTTCTGATGTGGCAGCAATTTATCCTATAACTCCATCTTCACCGATGGGCGAGGTAGCCGACAAATGGGCAGCTTATGGTAGAAAAAATATTTTTGGTCAAGTTTTAAAAGTAGCTGAAATGCAAGCAGAAGGCGGTGCTGCTGGTGCAGTTCATGGAGCATTGAGTGCCGGTGCTTTTGCTACAACATTTACTGCTTCTCAAGGTCTTCTTTTAATGGTTCCTAATATGTATAAAATTGCTGGAGAAATTATGCCAACAGTATTTCACGTTTCTGCGAGAGCGATTGCAGGCCAGGCACTTTCTATATTTGGAGATCATCAAGATGTAATGGCTGCAAGACCTACTGGTTTTGCATTACTTTCTTCTAATTCGATTCAGGAAGTAATGGATTTAGCTCTTGTTGCTCACTTGTCTACAATAAGAGCAAGTGTACCATTTGTTCATTTCTTTGATGGATTTAGGACCTCTCATGAAATCCAAAAGATTGAGATGCTTGATTATGAAGATATGGCAAAGCTTGTTGATTGGGATGGAATTAAAAGACATAGAGAAAGGGCGTTAAACCCTGAGCATCCACATTTGAGAGGAACAGCTCAAAATCCAGATATATACTTCCAGGTAAATGAAGCATCAAATAAATTTTATCAAGCAGTACCAAAAATTGTTGAAGAAGAAATGAAAAAAGTAAGTCAACTTACTGGAAGGGCCTATAATTTATTTGATTATGTTGGAGCATCAGATGCAGATAGAATAATTATAATGATGGGCTCTGGATGTGAAGCCGCTGAAGAAACTGTTGAGTATCTTATCAACAAAGGCGAAAAGGTAGGTCTTTTAAAGGTTCGCTTATATAGGCCTTTTTCAGCTGAACACTTCTTAGATTCACTTCCTCAGACAACCCAAAAAATTGCAGTTCTTGATAGAACAAAGGAATCAACAGCTTTTGGTGAACCCTTGTTTTTAGATGTATCTTCTGTTTTGAAGGACTATAATAAAAACATACATGTTATTGGTGGGAGATATGGTCTTGGCTCAAAAGATTTTACCCCAACCATGGCAAAAGCAGTATTTGACAACTTAAAATTGGATAACCCAAAGAAGCATTTCACAGTTGGAATCACTGATGATGTTACATTTACATCTCTTGAACTTGGCGAGTCAATTGATGCATCTCCAGAAGGCCTTGTTAGATGTAAATTCTGGGGAATAGGCGGAGATGGGACAGTTGGTGCAAATAAAGATGCCATCAAGATAATTGGCGATAACACAGATATGTATGTACAGGGTTACTTTGCCTACGATTCAAAAAAATCTGGTGGAGTAACGGTTTCTCATTTGAGATTTGGAAAGGTTCCAATTAAATCAACATATCTTATTGATAGAGCAGATTATATAGCATGCCATCAACCTTCATATGTAGATAAATATAACTTGCTAGAAGGAATAAGAGAGGGCGGTACTTTTGTTTTAAATTCGCCATGGTCTCTTGATGAAATGGAAGAAAAACTTCCCAACTCTTTAAAAAGAACTATAGCTCAAAAGAATCTAAAATTTTACAATATTGATGCAGTGAAAATCGCTGAAGAGGTAGGTCTTGGTGGCAGAATCAATATGGTCATGCAAACAATATTTTTCAAACTATCAAATGTAATACCAATTGATGATGCAGTAAAATACCTTAAGGATGCAATTGAAAAAACATATGGTAAAAAGGGAAGAAATGTTGTTGAAATGAACTGGAAAGCAGTAGATCATTCTCTTGATTGTGCTGATGAGATTAAATATCCTGAATCCTGGAATAATTTCCCTGATGATAAAAAGCTAGATACTAATGAACCTGAATTTGTAAAAAAAGTGATGAAACCAATGCTTGCACAGCAAGGAGATAAACTTCCGGTATCAGCATTTACGCCTGCAGGAATTTTCCCAACTGAAACAACTAAATATGAGAAAAGAGGAGTTGCAATAAACGTTCCTGAATGGCAACCCGATAAATGTATTCAGTGTAACCAATGTGCAGTTGTTTGTCCTCATGCAGCAATTAGACCCGTTCTTGTAAAGGATGATGAAAAAAATAATGCGCCTGATGGTTTTGAAACAATAAAAGCTGTTGGAAAAGATATGGGTGATTTAAGCTTCAGAATTCAAGTTTACTCTGAAGATTGTGTTGGTTGTGGCAATTGTGCCGACATATGCCCTGCAAAAGAAAAGGCTCTTATTATGAAGCCAATTTCTACACAACTTGAAAAACAAAAACCATTGCAACAATTTTCTGATAATCTTCCAATAAGATTTGGTAGTTTTGATAAACATACTTTAAAAGGTTCACAATTTGAAAAACCTCTATTAGAATTTTCAGGAGCATGTGCTGGCTGTGGCGAAACACCTTATCTTAAACTTATAACACAATTATTTGGAGATAGAATGATTATTGCAAATGCAACAGGTTGTTCATCCATATGGGGCGGTTCTGCTCCTTCTGTTCCATTTGCTAGAAATGATAAAGGGCATGGACCTGCCTGGGCAAATTCACTATTTGAAGATAACGCAGAATATGGATTTGGTATGGCTCTTGCAACAATACAACGAAGAGCAAAACTTGCAGATTTAGCATCTGAAGCTGTTCAAAAAACTTCAGGAGAATTAAAGGACGCACTTTCATCATGGCTTGAAAATAAAGATGATGCAGAAAAATCAAAAGAATACGGCGATAAGATTAAAGAACTAATAAAGAACAATCATTCAGACGAAACTCTAAAACAAATATGGAATGCAAAAGATATGCTAACTAAAAAATCCATATGGTCTGTTGGTGGTGATGGTTGGGCATACGATATTGGCTACGGAGGCCTTGATCATGTACTTGCCATGGGCGAAGATATTAACGTTTTAGTCTTTGATACAGAGGTTTATTCAAATACTGGCGGACAATCTTCAAAGGCAACACCAATTGGCTCAATAGCAAAGTTTGCAGAATCTGGTAAAAAGACAAAGAAAAAAGACCTTGGTTTAATGGCAATGAGTTATGGATATGTGTATGTGGCATCTGTTTCAATGGGCGCAAATAAAAACCAACTTTTAAAAGCCATAAAAGAGGCAGAGTCATATCCTGGACCTTCAATAATAATTAGCTATGCCCCATGTATTAACCACGGCATAAAAGAAGGAATGGGCAAATCACAACATGAAGAAAAACTTGCTGTTGATTCAGGTTATTGGCCACTTTACAGATATGATCCAAGACTTGCTGACGAAGGTAAAAATCCATTTCAACTTGACTATAAAGAACCTGATGGATCAATTCATGATTTTCTAATGAGAGAAGTACGTTATGCAGCACTTAAAAAGACTTTTCCAGATGAAGCCGAAAAACTTCACAAACAACTTGAGGAAAATGTAGTAAAAAAATTCAATATGTATAAGTCAATGGCTGAAAAAGAATAAGCTATTGATTATTTTTCTTTTTTTAAAAATTATTCTAAATTTTCAATATCTTTAATAGCATTTATCTTATTTGTTATAAAAAGGTGGGATATATGGAAAAACAAAAAATTGCGTTATTAGGAATGATAATTACTACAGCTATAGTGTTAATGGCTTTTGTTTTGCCATGGTATAGCATGAATATGAAAATGAATATAATGGGATTTCAGACTGATGTATCTCAAGACATGTTTTTAACTCATATAGATGTGAAAGGGTCTGCAGCAGGCCAAGATATGAGTCAAAGTATGAATTGGGATGAATTTGAGACAACAGACCTCCCATATCTATCGCCGGTCTATTTTCAAACACTATGTATCTATGGGCATTAACACTTATATTCGTTATTTTATCTGTTGTAACTATTGGTGTAAGTTTGTTAAAATCAAAAAAAGTGGGAAAAATTGCTACCATTTTCAATATGCTTGCATTTATCTTTGCAGTTGCAACTCCACTTTATTTTATGTTTGGATTAAGCGGTGAAATTCAACAAGGAATTGCGTCTACAATGGGCAGTTCTGGTATTGAAACAGATATGGGTTTTTGGTTTAATCAAGGCGAAGCAGGAAATGTTTTCTCATTTGGGCCTGGACTATCATGGTACTTTATGATAATTGGAGCAGTAATTGCTCTTGTTTTTGCTATAATACTTTTGCAAAAACCAAAATTAAAAATTGAGGGCAAACCAGAATAAATTAATTTTTTCTTTTTTTATTTTTCAAATCTTTGTATTTCAACCTCAATATCAATCTCATCTATTAAATTGCCAGTTTGGTCTTCAGCTTGTATTCTAAGTATGTATTGCCCTGCTCTAAAATGCATTGTTGGGATAATTATTCCCGTATAAGTAACAAATTCATCCTCATCGAGTTGGACAATTCTTAAACGAGCATCTTCTAGCAATATAGAATTATCGATGTTTAAATAATCAATAGACAATCTAAATTGTGTTTGTGCCCCCGTATTTGTGAACCTAACTCTAAGATGAAAGGGCATTGGTTTTTGAATTACATCATTTAGAATTATTGCTTCCAAACTTCCTGAAATCTCTTGATTATCTATCAGAACCACTATTTCTTTTTCATCCATATTATTGGAAGTATCATAGGCAATTACTTTTATCAAGGATTGACCATTATTTTCGGTGCTTGTATCCCAATTATATAAATATGGATCCTGTGTGTCAACATGCTTTAGCACATTATTAATATAAAACTCAACTCTGTCCACACCGACATTGTCACTAGCATTAGCAGTTATTGTAATTGTATCTGATACTATTTCGTCATCATTGGGTGAGGTTATGTTAACAATAGGGGGAGTAGTATCACCGCCAGCTGGCAAGCCGTCCCAGATTTCGATGTCATCAATCATGTAACCGTTTGACCCGTCTGATCCGAAAGTATAATGTATGAAAGCTAAGGTTGAAAATCTGGCATCTTCAATTGATTTAAAATGCACGTGACCGTCTGTCCAGGGCACACCATTTTTAACAATAATATCATCCTGGGAATAGACTAGCTCTCCATCTTCATAAATCTCTAAAATTCCATTCTCATCACCTAGATTATCTTCATACCTCATCAATACTTCGAAATGGTGCCATTGTCCATCGTTTATAGCTGAATTAACATTATAAAAACTATTTAGGTTTTCTGTGTAGTAAGTCCCCGAATAACTAGTTATTTTATGGGCATATCTATTAAGAAAATAGTGAGTTATTGCTCCACCTCGATCACTGAGATACATCATTTTATATGCTCCAGGGTTTCCGCCCGCACGAGTAAAAACAGCATCCTCATCAAATCTGATCCAAAACGATATATATAATTCATCCGTGTGTGCATCTCTGAAGTTAACTGAAGCACCAAAAGATGGATTTTCGTTATACCCGATATTCAAATGAGGAGAACAATGTCCTGGTTTATTGGTGATTGGGTCACGAAAATCAGAATCAGCCATATAGACATTTCCCCGTATACATTTGTTGCCACTATGAGCCTCATAGCCAGGTGAATTTTCTACGATGCTAACAGATTGAGTAAATAAAGGTTCAGTTTGTTGAGTTTCCTCATTAAACCATGTATGACTAGTATAAAAAATATCTGTAAGCTCTAAACCCTCACCTTCAAAATCCTGACTGTAAATTAAATCAGCTGCCCAAGCCGGGCTGGAAAAAAGTAAAACAACTATCTGTAAATTTATTAATAATATGTACAATTTTTTTTTCATATATACGCTCTCTTAAGTTTTAAATTTTTTTTATATTTAAATTATAAAATATATAAATTTTATTTGATAAATATCGAATAATTTTATTATGCCCACCTCACCAATGATATTTTTGTTTTTTATCAAATATAATCTTTTGTAAACATAATATCAAAATGATAAAAAGGCGAACATAATAGCCTTTTATTTCAATGCAAACCCTTATGACCTGTTTTTTTATTACTGAAATTTGAGGGATGACTCTTTTGTATGAAAGGGCAAAAAAACTAGCAGACATTATAAAAAAATCAAAGCAAGTCCATATTGTAACTCATATTGATGCAGATGGAATTTCTGCAGGAGCAATTGCGCAAAAAACTTTAGAACGGCAGGGGATAGATCACTCAATTGAATGTGTAAAACAATTAGACGAAACTGCAATAGATAAAATCCTTGACGAGAATTATGAACTAGTTTGGTTTACAGACCTTGGCTCAAGTATAAGTACGACTACAGATAAATTAAATAAAATAATAACAGACCATCATGTTTGTCCAAATAATTCAGACTTAAACTTTCATCTTAATCCACATCTTTTTGGAAAGGATGGCTCTTATGAAATATCTGGAGCTGGAACAACGTATTTGGTTTCTGAGGCTGTAAACAAACAAAATGTGGATTTATCAAGTCTTGCAATAGTTGGCGCATGTGGCGATTTACAAGACAAAAAATCATGTAAACTCCAAGGTTTAAATAGAGAAATATTGGTAAAAGGAAAAAAATCAGATTTTTTAGACTATAGACTTGATATTAGATACTTTGGGCGGGAAACTAGACCAATAGCAAAACTATTGCAATATTCTTCAGATCCCTTAATACCAGGTCTTTCTGGTAGAGAGGATGCTTGCATTTCCTTTCTTACAAATTTAGATATCAGATTAAAAGATAAAAATTATTGGAGAAAGTGGATTGATTTAGAAAACTCTGAAAGAAAAACAATAATTTCTGCCATAATGCAAACATTACTTACTAAAGGATTTGGGCATAAAAATGCAAAAAGAATAATTGGAGAAGTATACACACTTTTAAAAGAAGAGAAAGGAACTGAGCTTCATGATGCAAAAGAATATGCGACACTTCTGAATTCAACTGCAAGATATGGAAAATATGAAGTTGGGCTTCAGGTTTGCCTGGGTGATAGGGATAAATTTCTGAAAAAGGCAAGAAATCTTTTAAGTGGACATAGGCAAAATCTAGTTGAAGGACTTCAATTTGCAAAAGAAGAACAAATTCAAAAAAGAACATATGTTCAGTTTTTCCATGCCAAAAATGGCATTAGAGATACAATTGTTGGAATTGTAACAAATATGCTGCTTAGTACAGAAGATGTCGATAACGATAAACCTTTAATTGGATTTGCCTACAATGAAAAAGGGGATGTTAAAGCGTCTGCAAGAGCAACTCAGGATTTGGTGGACAGAGGATTAAATTTATCTGCAATAATGAAAAAAGCTGCAAAAGAACTTGGTGGTTTTGGCGGTGGGCATAATATTGCTGCTGGTGCAACTATTAAAAAAGGAAAAGAAGAAGAATTTATTGAAATTGTTGAAAGAGAAATAAAAAATCAATTGTGTTTATAAACATTAACAATTTCAACTTCAAATATTAGTGTTTCTCCGGCTAGTTCGTTCATACTCAGTCCTGCCTCAGCAATTTCTGATGAAAAGAAATATGAAAATAAATCAAGTGGCATACCTTGATAGGTTATAATGAAAGGAATTGGAGCGAAACTTCTGTTGATTATGTATGTTCTATTAAATGTTAGAACTTTATCGATCTCAGCATACGTTGTTGTATTTACGTCAGCTCCTTCTTGAAGTTTTGAAAGATTGATTTTTTCATCAGTGACATTTTCAATCGTAAAAGTGACATTTGTAGTTGAACCAAAAAACTCTACAGGGTAATTGTAACTTTGGCCAACTTCAACATTATGGGTAAAAGTAATGGTTTGTTCATCCCATGTAATATTTGTTTTGTTTGGAAATACATATCCCTCACTTGTAGTATTATATACATTAAATGGCGTTATTGTTTCTACTAGATCCTCGCTTTTTGTTGGCATCAATTTAACAGTAATCTGTTTTTCGGAAACATTTAAAACCTTTGTTTCTCCAGCCCATAAAAAAAATGGGGGTGGAACTGCCACAGCTTCGTTTTCGTTTTCAGCTATTTTACCAAAATCGGTTACTATATACTGCGGCATAGTAAAATTTTCCAAATTATCTGCATCTGACCAATATAAAGTGATATTATCTTCTGTCATATTGATTACTTCTACTAAAATATTCAACCCAATAGCAATGTTTTGTGTATAAAATGTATCTGCCAATCCTAACTTATTCGCACCATATGCTTTTTCTGGTGGAATTTCCCCTATCGTGTAAGTTTCTCCCTCTTTTAATCCAGGTAAACCTTCTATTAATCCTTCAATAAAACTGGAGGTGTATGCCTCGAAACCTTCTGGAGGTTGTTTCGATGCATTTGTAGTAACAAATATATTTAAAGGCGTTCCGCCTGTTTTTTGCTCAACATCTTCATATGATGATTCAAATATAGTACCATTTTCTGCAAATCTTCCAATATAATTAACATCAACGCAATCTCCTTCTTCGATTGTCTTGTCTTTAAATACATTGTTTTCAAAAAGATTATCCATTATATCTGGATAGTACTTTGCAGTAAAATAAACTGATAATGAGCCAATTATTATTATAGTCAGGATAACAGTAGCGATGATTGCAATTTTTCTATCTGATTTTTTATTGTTTTTAGATTGCATACCTGTGCTGAATAAAGTCATTCTATATTAAGTTAACTTGGCCACTAATCTCCTTTATAAGCGCAGATTCAGAGTTCATGTTAAATTTAAGAGATTCTAACCATTGGGCCATAGCTTTGAACCAAAACTGATTATGAGAAATTCCCCAGAATGTGCTCTATCGATAGTTCCATTTGTATCAGTAACAGTCACCTCAAAATCTTTAAAGCCAAAAGTAAAACCCTCATATAATAATGAATAAATTCCACCGCCCATGTAGGCCATATCGCCGATCTTCTTTTTTCTAAGGACAGGCCTAACTAGAAACAACTCTACTTTTTCTATTTTTTCCACTGCTGTTGGCACTTCTGCAACAACTGTTACAGGACCAACAATTACATTCCATATAGGGATATCAGGATAAAGTAACCTTTCATTGTCTCCAAAATAACAATAATTCCAACTCGGCCTTACAATTTTGAGGTACTCTATGGGATTATACCCTTTACTATAAACAATAGAAAGATTACAATGTTTTCCGCCCTGTTTTATGTCTTCCCTTTCAATAAATGTTGCCGTAAAACTTCTAGATGAAAACTTCCAACAAACTTCAGAAATCTTTGAATTACTTTCAAACATTTCTTCGATTTCAACCGCATCATTTGCATCAATCTTTGCGGTGTAAAGCTTTTCTGAGTTATTTCCACCACACCAGCCCACAGCAAAATTAAAAGCTTCTTCGTCTCTTAAACTACCAGATTGTAATGCTACTGGATCTGATACTTTGCCTTCGGTAATTGTAATTGGAGATTCTTTTGAATTTATGGCTCCAGCAAGTAAAGAACCTTTGAAAAATTGTTTCCCCTTAGATTCTTCAAATTCATTTTTCTTCCAAATAACATAGGGCTCTTCATTTTTTGCATAGATTACTGATGGGGACGTATGTTGAAAATCTTCATCAAAGGTATATTGTACAATTCCGCCGATTTGATTTTGGTTAAACTTAACGTAGTGAATATTTTGATCGGTTGCAGTTGATAGGTTGTTATCGTTATCCATTGTAAAAACGCAAATTGATTCATCGGAATCTTTTATTCCAACCTTTGGGGCTGAGACAATTGGTTGATTATCTGCAAGTGTTAATATATTTGACCAACCTGATCCCTCCCAAAATGAGGCATAAATACTCTCATCGGTTACTGTTGCATGATCTTTATCTGAATCTGAACTCCAAACAAGAACAACATCTCCAATCTCGTTTGTCGCGATAACAGGAGATATATCAATCTGATCGTTATCGGTTAAAATCTGTATGTTGCCCCATGAATCGGTGTTTTTATCATAAATACAGTAAGCAATTTCTGTTTTTTCCAATGCTTCAAAAACATCAGTTTCCTCCGTTACCGTAGAATCGATTTGAACAAAAACACAAACCAAATTACCATTAGCATCAAAAGCAATTTGAGGATCCATCTGTAGTTTGTTATCATTTGTTGCAGGGATTGTTTTGGGTCTTTTTAGTTCGCCAGATTTATCCCATATGGTGTATTGAAGCTCCATCCCATTTACTCTTGGCTTGCTGTTGTTATCATGGGCCCAGACAATCATTGATTTTTCGCCCATTGAACCAGGAAACACTGCAACACTTGGATTTGCATATGGAAATACGTTTCTAACCATTTTGCCACTGTTGTTTGAATCATCCCAGACAAAAGTGTTATAGGCGCCATGATCAGGATTTACATAATCCCTTTCAAGAGGTGCCCATTCTGTTTCTGAATATTCTTTACCTGAGAGTCTTGATTCACTATAGGTCCAATCATACGTCCACCAACCTTCTATCCACCAATATCCTATTCTAAGTTTCCCGCCTATCCAGCAAGATAGTTCAAAATCTTCAAAATATCCTAAATCATCTGGAGGTGTTTTGAAATAAAGAGTTCCAGACCCGCCTGCTTCTGTTTGAAATTCCCCAATAACAAAATCTCCTTCACAATATGCTCTTACAATTGCACCAACATTACCCTGTATTCCAGAATCTTCTTTTATTTTAATACCCAAACCTGGAACTATTCCTTCAGATGGGTTGTCTGTAGGGTCTAAATAAAATGTAATTTCAATATGTGGAGTAATATCCACTCCTGCTTCCACTCCAATGCCACATATTTCAAGAGGTATATAGAATACAGGTATTGTAACCTCACCATTTATTGTTAAATACATTTCTTCCCAGATAATTTCATTTTCGATTGAAATTGTTCCATGTATCTCGGCTCCTATGTTACCACTTACTGATTTAGCTTCAACAGAAGCTTCAAATACTCCACTAACTTCAATTGTTTTATCAGAGCAAATTCTAATATAGCTCCCAATACCTCCACTATAGCCATAATCTCCACCAACATCATCTACATCAACACCGGGTTCTGGAACGGTAGATTCGACTGGGGATTCGCTCTCATTTTCAGGTGAGCCAGTTGAAAAATCAAAGCTTGCATCCAATGTCCAATGGTTGTCATATTCTTCAGGCGGGTTTTCTTTTGTTCCTGTTTCAAAAGATGCAAAATCGGTTTCGTTGTAATTCATGACATAATCGACAAAGTTTACAAGCCATCCTGCCATTGGAATTATATCTGGATAAAAAGTTTTTGTATCTTCGCCTAAGCTGTTATGAGCAGTTACCACAAGCTCTGCATTTGGATCTGCTATTAGCTTACTGTTAAAAGTGGCATTCCAACCATCGCTTCCATCATAATCAGTGTAATCTTGTAAATAACCAAGATCAAATCTTACCCAATCTATATCTGACCCAGCAACAAATGCATAATATGTATTGTTTAGCTCCATGCCTTGTAATAGAAATCCATCTCCCTTTGAAATATCACTTCCATCAGCATAATAAGATCTTACTTCAGTAATTGTTGGAGGCCCGCCAGGATTTGTAATTGTTACTGTTTTTGCAGATGACCAACTACTTTCTTCACCATTTTCATCCTGTGCTTTTGCTTTTACATAATATGTCCCGGCATTATTCCAAGTTTTTGATTTTGAAGCCGATTGGCCAGAATTAACCCAATTTGTCCAACTGGATTGAGTTCCATCATCCCAATCAAACTTGTATCTTACTTGATCATCATCTGGGTCTTCAGTACTAGTTGAATATGTTAGACTTTCTCCAACTTCCCCATATGATGGGCCTGATGGCCTGTCAGGGATTTCTGGAGGATTGTTTTCAGTTTCATATTCAACAACCAACTTTGGAGCATAATCTATGCCCTTTTCCCGAGAATAGAAGGATATAGTTTCAAAATTTTGTATAGGTGGAGTGGAATCAATATCTCTATTACTTCTCAAACAAAATTTTGTTATTCCTTCTTTATTTATCCAATTTATCCCGTTGTCATTTAGAATAATCTCATTATACTCTGAGGTTGACCAACTTGATGTATGAATTTCTCCGCCATTACCAGAATAATAAGTCTTGTAATAATCATATTTAATTAGAGGATTGTGAGGATGATCTGGTTGGCCATTTTGAATAACTATATTAAAATCCCAAGAAGTATCGGATTCTCCAAAAAGTAATATTTTTGCAGAAAGTAGTTCTAAATCATCTGGTATGGAACTTGTATCAAAAAAAAGATAAGAGCGATAAATTGATATAAATGATTTTTCGATAGAAATTTGCCCCATTGTAATTATATCTTCGTCATCACTAACTATCGCATTTTCTCCATTATCATTTAAGACATCGAAATAATTTGTGCCTATTACATATATTCCTCCATCGGAGGTGATCGTATTAAAAGAATTCGTTTCTAATTTAAATATTGAAAAGTTATATTCTATTTTTTCTGAAGAAATTGGGCTTAAAAAATGCGTAATTAAGATAATCAACAAAGTAAATAAAGCAAAAAATCTAGTACTTACTTTTGTATCTCTCAACTTTGTCCTCCCCAAAATATGATAATACAAATAAGAAGTCAATATTAAATTTTTTCCTTTTTATTTAAATTAAAATAGACCTTAATAATCTTCCAGCCAGAATAGCTGTTTGCCCATGATCATAAGATGGACAAACCTCTACAACATCAAAACCGATAAATTGTTTTGAGAATGCATTAATTATTTCTAAAACATCAAAAGGTGTAAACCCAAAAGGCTCAGGAGTGCTTGTACCTGGGGCATAAGCTGGATCTATTGCATCTATGTCTAGAGTAAAATAAACCTTTTTTTTGCCAAAATATTTTTTTGTTTCTTTTATAATGTTTTGAAGCCCTTTACTTCTAATTTCAAAAATATCTCTATAAAATAGTCCGAGTTTGTTTGCTCGATCATATTCTTCTTTTTCTGCAGATCTTACACCTAAAATAGCTATATTTTCTACAGGTATGTAATCAGAAATCCTTCTTATCGAGCAAGCATGGTTGTTTATATTGTTTTCATATTCATTTCTAAAATCTAAATGTGCATCGAGTGACAAAACTGCAATATCTTTTGGAAATGCTTTAACAATTCCTGGCGTAATTGAATGCTCTCCACCTATTGCAATAGGTATTTTATTATTATCAAGTATTTTTGAACTAATCTCAGTAACCATTTTTAGCATTTGTTCCGAATTTAGGTTTTCAACTTTAAGATCTCCATAATCATGAATTTTTAATTTTTTAAAATCTACTTTTTTTCTAATATCAAAAGACTCAAAATTCCAACTTGCTTGTCTTATATCATAAGGTGCCTTTGCAGATCCTAATCTAAAAGAAGAAGTCCGGTCATAAGGAACACCAAAGATAATAAAATCAGAACTATTAAAATCTGATTCAGCATCCGCAAAATAGTTTGGAAATTTTGTATAAAGCATGTTAAAAGAAAATAGTTTATGCTCTTGTTATTTTCTTTTTACCGAGTGCCACAAGATAAAGTACTTCTTTTCCAGGTTCAAGTTGTCCTTTATACTCTTCAGGTATTGGCATTTCAAAAGTTTCATAGGTTTCTAAATCCATTAATTGGACGTTTTCACCCATAATTGCTAGTATTTGAGCATTTCTTTTATCAATCATAGGAACATGAATCTTATGTTTTACTGGATGAACAACGCTTCTTTTTTGATTATCAAAAATACCAACGGCTTCAATTCTTGCTTTTGCTTCTCCATGTTTTCCTGGCTTTGATGTGGAAATACTCATAATTTTACAAGGTTCATCATCTATAATCATATATCTGTTAACCTTCAGGGTTCTAACTTCTGCTAATTCTTTCATTTATCATACCTTCTCATATCTTATAAACAATATCGTGTTCTCTTACTCTATCTTTAACTTTAATACCAATAGCGTCTCCGGGTTTTGCAACTTCTATTGGATTTCTGTCTACTTCCATTCTATCAATTTCTTGTTTGAAATCAGTTGTAGAACCTACAATATGAATTGTATCTCCAACTTTTAGTTGCCCATCTGTAATTTTTATGGCTGCGACATTAATATTTGTGAAAAAATGTTCAATGATACCAATCTTTTCTTCAACCATATAAATCAAACCTGTAACAAATTAATAATACTTATATTATTTTGATTCTACAATCTCATATATTCCTTTTTTTCCATGTTTAGTGCAAATGAATGCTTCCCATTTGCCATCCCACTCCATCTCATTTCCACATTCTGGGCATGCGAGTGTTTCAATTACTTCTCTTTGACTTCTTGTTCTTGTTTTTACCACTTCACATTTGATTTTTTTGGTTGGATTTAGGGTATCCATAACATATACATTTCCATCGGGAGGTACGAAAGGAGTGTTATCCTGCTTCATTCTCTTTTTTCTATAGGCTTTCATTTGCATTTTGTATTTTTCCATCATTGTTTGCCTTCGTCCCATGAAATCACCAAGTAGTATTACTCCGAATAATGCTCTTCTTTTATAACCTCTTTCCTTATTATCAATACAAAATGACAAAAAATGTCCTTTCTGATGATCTCAAATACATTCTGAAAGAATTAGATGTGAAAGAGCTTTATCCGCCACAAAAAGAATCTTTACCGTTTGCTTTAAAAGGAAAAAACCTAGTTGTTGCTATTCCTACAGCTGCTGGAAAAAGCCTTATCGCATATTTATCAATTATAAATAAATTAAAAAATGAGGGCGGAAAAGCACTATATATAGTTCCTTTAAGGGCCCTGGCAAGAGAAAAGTATGAAGATTTAAAAAAATTTGAAAAATATGGCTTTAAGGTTGGTATATCAATTGGAGATTTGGATGAATCTGATAAAAGAATTGCAAAATTTGATATTATTGTTTGTACGTCTGAAAAGGCAGATTCTCTTTTGAGACATGGCATTTCATGGATAGATAAGGTAAAGGTAATTATTGTCGATGAAATACATCTGATAAACGACATGTCAAGAGGTCCAACTCTAGAAGTTATCATATCTAGATTTAGAGCCCTAAATCCTCAAACTCAAATAATTGCACTTTCTGCTACAATTAAAAACTCAATAGAACTTTCTGATTGGCTAGATGCAAAACTCGTAACATCTGACTGGAGACCTGTGACTTTAAAAGAAGGAGTGTACTTCAAAAAGCAAATAAAATTTGATGATGGATCAACAAAAGAAATAAAATCTATTCAAAAAAAAGCTCTTGAAAGTCTTGTAGAAGAATCTATTATTGATGGCGGGCAAACCCTTGTTTTTGTAAATAATCGCCGATCAACAGTATCTGTTGCAGGAAAACTTTCACTTGCACTTGAGGAAAAATTAACTGATGCAGAAAAAAAAGAATTAAAAAAACTTTCAAAACAAATTAACAACGAAAATGTTGAAGATATAACTGTAGTAAAAAATCTTGTATCTTGTATTGATAAAGGAGTTGCATTTCATAATGCGGGCCTATCTAATCTTCAAAGAAAGGTTGTAGAACAAGGCTTTAAAGATAGAATAATAAAATGTATTGTAGCAACACCAACACTTGCAGCGGGAGTTAATATTCCTGCAAGAAGGGTGATTATTAGAGATTTGTGGAGATATGATGTAAATTTTGGAATGACTCCCATCCCTATTTTGGAGTATAAACAACAAGCGGGAAGAGCAGGCAGACCTAGATATGACAAAAAAGGTGAGGCAATAACTATAGCAAAAGATACAAATCAACGCGATCAAATATTTTTCAATTATGTTCTAGCAGATACAGAGCCTATTTTTTCAAAACTTGGTAGTCAATCTGCACTTAGAATGCATCTTCTTTCAGCAATCGCCTCAAAATTTGTAACTACAACAAAAGATATTTACAAATTTATTGACAGTACTTTTTATGCCTATCAATCTGATTCGTATACAATAGAATTTGAAGTTGACTCAGCTCTAGAATTTCTTGTTGAAAATGAGTTTTTAGAAGAAATGGATGAAGGATACATTTCAACATTATTTGGTTCAAAAACCTCTTCATTATATATAGACCCACTTTCTGCAGTACAAATTAAAAAATCACTAGAAAATTCATGCAAAAAAGAAACAGATCCCATATCTTTTCTTCATGCAATTTCATCCACACCAGATATTCGATCACTATATCTTAGAAACTCAGATTCATGGGTTGAGGAAAATGCAGAGCAAATTCAAGGTCAGATACTACTTGAACTTCCGAACCCTTCTGATAAAAACTATGAGTGGTTTTTATCTGATTTAAAAACCGCATTTTTAATAAATGATTGGATTGAGGAATCTCCTCTAGATAGAATGGTTACAAAATACAACATATGGCCCGGAGATATACATAACATTGTTGAAAATGCAGAGTGGCTTTTGCATGCTACAAGAGAGTTTGCAAGAATGTTTAATTTTTCATGCGTCTCAGAAGTAAACGATTTAATATTGAGAGTTCGTAATGGATGTAAGAAAGAGCTGTTGAATTTAATTTCACTAAAAGGAATAGGTAGAATAAGAGCAAGAGCGATGTATAAAGAAGGCTTTGAAACTGTAAATGATTTAAGAGGAGTTCCAGTTGAAAGAATTGCAAAAATAAAAACTATTGGAAATGCAATTGCTAAAAATATTAAAAAACAAATAGGTGAAAATCCAAATTATGGCAATAAAGAGCTGGGAGAATTTTAAATATGATAATTGGAGCAGAAGCAAATATAAAAGATGTCAATGGATTTTTAGAGGACATAACAAATTTAGCTAAGGGCCATGATTTAGTGATACAAGTTTTTGATGCTGAGCTAATTTACGGAAAAAATCATTTATTATCAGCTTATAAAAAGTCTAAGAGAGCATTCGAACAAAAAAGAAATACAACAAATTCACTTGAAATGGAAATTTTACTTTATGCATCCGGCGAACGACAAATACAAAAAGCGATAAAAAAGATGGGTGTGAAACCTGGAGAATCTAAAATTGCATTAATTATTGATGGAAAAATTGAAGACATAAATAAAATTCTTGAAAAATTAAATCTTAAAAGAAATGATAAGATTCTTGAAGGGGATCATAATACACTTAAAAAATTTGGGATCAAATCTGAGGAAATAAAAACTGTTTCAAAGGAAAGTTATGAAGATTTGGTTCTTGAGAAGATAGCATTGGTCGATATTATTAAATAATGCCCGCATGAGGTAGTCTGGATATCCTGAAGGCTTGCGGAGCCTTCTACTCGGGTTCGAATCCCGATGCGGGCATTCAACAGGAAAATAACCTGTTTTTTACTAGTAAAACAGAGTTCAAATCTCATCTACGATACTATTTTATATCTGTTAAAGAAAAGTTTATATATAACAAATTATATAGTAACTATAGGTAATATATAATGAATAATCCAACTACTATTCAATTAGATAAGTCTGTTGTGAAATCCCTTAAACAAATTAGAGAACATCCTAGACAAACATACAATGAACTTATTTCTCGTATGATAGAACTTTTTAAAAATGTGAAAAAGAGAAATCAATATGATGAGTTTCTTCATAAAATTCAACAAAAGAAAATGAAAGAATTATGGGATAACAAAGAAGATGAGGCATGGGAAGATGCTTAAATCAGGTGATATAATTATTGCCCAGATACAATTTACAGATACTTTTGAAATAAAGAGGAGACCTGCTCTAATTTTATTTGAAGAATTTGATAACGTGGTTGTTGCAGGTATAACAAGCAATCTTGAAATGAAGGGAATTCCTCTCACAAAAAAAGAAGGTGCAGTAAAAGACAGTGTAATTAAACTAAACTATATATTTACAATATCAAAGGTTATGATTACTAAATCTTTATTTCATTTAACTAAAGAAAAGAAACGTATAGTTTTTGATGAGTTAACAAAACGATTAAATGAACTAAATAAATAAACCAATTGATTAGAATTCCAATTTGTTACCGATCGATTCGTTGTTTATATTATAATTTTTATTATAATATAGAATCAATAGATTAGTAACAATTGAAAAATGGTCCCAAACAACGACCGAATCCCGATGCAGACGTAAAAATATACGAGTTGATAAATTTGCCCAAAGCACAATTTAATTTAAAACATAAAGAAGTTCTTGATACATTTTTGCTCGACATTCCCATAGTTAAAGAAGGTAAGATGTATGGTCATCCTGCTTATTATGTTGGAGGAAAACTTTTTGCATCTCTTTTTATGCATGGAGTTTGTGTCAAAGTCCCCGAATCATTAAAAAATGAATTGCTCAAAAAGGAAGGAATAGAACCTTTTGAGCCAATGGGCAGAAAAATGAGAGAGTGGATTCTTATAAACAGAAAAAACTCAAAGGATTATCTAAAAGATAAAGAAATATTTGAAAAATCAATTGAATATGTTGCATCAATTGCTGGCATAAAATTGAAAAAGAATGAAAATCAATAAAAAAATCTAACAATCCGCGGGGATATAAATATTGTAACTAAAACAAGGCCCCATATTCTACCTTTCAAAATATTATAATCAGCTATTAATTTCTCCCAAGTATTTCCAAATATGAAATGACCTGCTAAAAACTCAAAACAAATTGTCATAATTAACCAAAGGGCTCCTATTAAAAATGATTCTGTTGAAGTAAGATTGAAATTGAAATATTTAAAAACAAGATAGTTAATAAAAATTATAATAAAAATAAAAATTATTGTACTAAGTTGATGTGCTCTTAATTCTCCAATAATAGGTTTATAAACACCATTTCTTAAAATAGCGTTAATAATTGCAAAAATCATGAATAAGAACCATGTTCCAATGACTATAATGATGAATTTTAAACTCATATATTTTTAACAAACCAAGTCGTTACTTAAAATTTTTGAAATAAATTACATATTTTTCAATTAAATCGATCGACTTATTTAATACTTTAAACATTGCCATCTAACTAATTCGGGGGAGAATTACTTTTGGATTAGTAAGAGGTAAAAAAATATGGCATTTGAAATTGCAGGATATGGTTTACAGGAACCGTTGCCCTTTTTAGGGGTTAGTATCTGGAATGTATTATTAGCGATTCTAGTATTAATAATAGGTATAATTATAGTAAAAATTGCTTCAGGCACACTTAAAAAATGGATGATACGATCGAAGATTTCAGAAATCTTAGCAGAATTTTCTACAAGAGTAATAAGACTTATTCTTTATATTTTTGTTATCGGTGTAGCACTTGCATTTCTTGGTGTAGAAATTGGCGCTGCTCTTGTGAGTGTTTCAGTTGTTCTAGGATTTGTTTTAGGATTTGCTTTGGGGGATACTTTGAGCAATATTGCTGCAGGATTTATGATAGCTATAACAAAACCATTTAAGAAGGGCGATTATGTGACTGCAAATGGAGAAAGTGGAACAGTAGATAATGTTGGAATTAGCATTACTGAGCTAAGAACAGTAGACAATAAATTAGTCATCGTTCCAAATAAATCTGTTTGGGGAAGCAACATTACAAACTTTACAAAATATGATACGAGAAGAGTTGACATGTCAATGGGCGTTGGCTATGGCGATAATATTGATAAAGTCATTAAATCAACTCTTGATGTTTTAAAAGCTGACAAAAGAGTTCTTGCAGAACCAAAACCTCAAGTTGCAGTATCTGAATTTGCAGATTCTGCTGTAGTACTTGTAATTAGACCATGGGTAAAAACAAGTGATTACTGGAATTTCTTCTTTGATTTTCAAAAGGCGATAAAACAAAAATATGATAAAGAAAAAATAAACATACCATTTCCACAAATGGATGTCCATCTAGATAAATGAGATTAACATTCTTTTTTTCTTTTTTAATTATTTTAAATTAAAATTATAAATTTTTTTAAGGTAAAAGATTAATAATAAATTCCCATATTAATTTACAAGAATGTCTGATTATATTAAACCCAAAATTGTGATTAGTAAATGTATTGAATTTGATTATTGTAGATATAATGCACAGATTATTTCGAGTGATTTTGTAAAAAAATTAAAACCATTTGTTGACTTTAAACCAGTATGCCCCGAATTTGAAATTGGACTTGGCATTCCTAGAGATCCAATAAGAATAATTGATAAAGCAGGTAAAAGACAATTAATTCAACCATCTACAGGTTTAGATGTAACAAAAAAGATGAATGATTTTTCTGATAATTTTTTGGATAATTTAAAATATATAGATGGTTTTATTTTAAAATCAAGATCACCGTCTTGTGGTATAAATGATGTTAAGATATATCCAAAATCAGAGAACTCTGCCCCTAAATTTAGAGATATCGGCTTTTTTGGACAAAAAATAAAAGATAATTTTCCTTTTTTGGCAATAGAAGATGAAGCAAGGCTTAATAACACAGCAATTAAAGAACATTTTCTAAAAAAAATTTATACATTTGCTAGATTCAGAAAAATAAAATATACAAATAAGCTAAACGATTTGATAAATTTTCATACTAAAAATAAGTTTTTAATAATGTCTTATAGTCAAAAAAATCTTAAAAAAATGGGAAATTTAGTCGCAAATCAAAATAATAATAACTTCAAAAAAATTATAATCGAATACGAGAAATTATTATATGATACTTTTTCAAAAGGTCCTCGATGTAATTCAAATATTAATATTTTACAACATGCCCTAGGTTATATATCTAATAAGATTACCAAAGTTGAGAGGGAAATGCTACTCAAGACTCTAGATGATTATCGAGATAAAAAGACATCCCTTGAAATTCCCATTGCTCTGGTTAAATCATGGATACTTAGATTTGATGAAGACTATCTGAAAAATCAAACTTATTTTGAACCATATCCTGTTGATTTACATGAAGCAGAAGCAATAAATGTTTGCCCTTCAAAGGATTATTGGAAATAAAAAAGTGTATACTATGTTAGATGAAACAAAAAAAATAATTAAAAAATTACTTGAAAATCAAAAATTTGCTGTATTGGCAACACAGTCCGAATCAGAACCATATACAAATCTTATAGCTTTTACAAGTTCTTGTGATCATAAAAATATAATTTTTGCTACATTAAAAAATACTAAGAAATATTCTAATATAAGAAAAAATTCAAGAATATCAATATTAGTTGACAATAGAAATAACGAATCTGAAGACATTAAAAGAGCAACTGTAATTTCTGCTTTTGGTTATGCACAAGAAATAAAAAATGAAATAAAATCTAATAAGGATTTGTATTTAAAGAAGCACCCTTATCTTCATAATTTCATAAATTCAAAAGATTGTGTACTGTTTAATCTTAAAGTTGATAATTATATTGTCGTAAATAGTTTTGAAAATATAATTAATTTAAACCCTGATGACTTTTAATATGATAGAAAATCAAAGAATAAAAAACTTAATAATAATTCATTTCAAAATAAGGATTTTATAGTTTATTAGATGCAAGCTTCTCAAAGAACAAAATACAACCAAGCTTTAGGTGTCAATATTAAATAAAACTCTTTTTTCTATTATATATTAATACAAAATAAACATATTTTTTTAATTAAAAATTTATTTATACTTAATAATCTATATTAGTTTTGAGGTGATGGGATGAAAAGCCGAGTAAACCTTGTATTGGATAAAGAAGATGAAAAAATTGTTGACTTGTTTTCTGAATTAGGCATGCCAAAAAATCTATCAAAAACATTATTGTATATTTGTCAAGTAAAAGAATGTAAATCATCAGAAATTGAACAGGCTGCAGATTTAAGACAACCTGAAGTTAGTATTGCAATGCAAGAACTTCAAAAAAGAGGATGGGTGCAAAAAAGAAATCTTAAAACAGAAGGAAAAGGAAGACCTGTTCATATATATAAAACTTCAAAAAATTTGTCTGAAATTGTAAAAAACTTTGAAAAGCAAAAGATAAATGAGGTAAAAAAAGTCGAAGAAGATTTATCAAAACTAAGAAACATACTTGAAAGTAGATAAATCTTTTTTTCTTTTCTAATATTAAATATTTTTACAATATTATATCTATATCTAGTTTTTTTGTTAGTTCTTTATATCTATTTCTTATAGTTACTTCAGTAACTCCGGCTATCTCTGCTATTTCACGTTGTGTTCTACGCTCTCCACAAAGAACTGTTGCTATGTATAAAGATGCCGCGACAATTCCTGTAGGCCCTCTCCCACTAGTAAGTTCCTTGTTTGCCGCTTCTCTTAATATTTCTATTGTTTTTGCTCTTGTATTACCACTAAGCTTTAGATTACTACAAAATCTTGACACATAATCTTCGGGTGAGGTCGGCATCAATTTCAATTCCAACTCTCTGGAAATATATCTATAATTTCTACCTATTTCTTTTCTAGACATACGTGCAGTATTACTTATTTCATCAAGTGTTCTAGGAACATGACATTGTCTGCAGGCTGCATATAATGATGCAGCTGTCACTCCTTCTACTGATCTACCTCTTACTAATTTTTTCAAAGCTGCTTTACGATAAATCATCGCTGCAGTTTCTCTTACAGATCTTGGAAGACCTAACGAAGACGACATTCTGTCAAGTCCCGATAATGCTAAAGCAAGATTTCTTTCTGTTGCATTACTTATTCTTATACGTCTTTGCCACTTTCTTAATCGAAAAAGTTGAGCTCTATTTCTTGTTGGGACAGACTTTCCATAGGCGTCTCTATTTTGCCAACTAATTGTAGTTGAAAGTCCCTTATCATGCATCGTATATGTCATAGGGGCACCAGTTCTAGCTCTTTTTTCACGTTGTTCGCTATCAAAAGCTCTCCATTCTGGCCCGTGATCTATTATATTTTCATCTATGACAAGCCCACAATCTTTACAAACAATTTCTGCCCTAGAATAATCTTTGCAAAGATTTATACTTTTACACTCAGGACATTTAAGAATTTCCTCAATTTTTTGTTTCGATTTTTTTGCCAATTAATTCAAACCTGTAATAATCTTTAAAAAATGAGACCAGATAATTTTATTTAAAATTAATTTTAAAGATTAATTATCTAAAAAATTAGATTTTCTTTATATTTTTGGCTTGAGGTCCTTTTTCTGAATCTTCAACTTCAAACTCAACTGAATCCCCTTCGTTGAGATAGGTTCCCTCTGGGATTGCAGACATGTGTACAAAGACATCTTTGTCGTCTTCGCCTTCGATAAATCCATATCCTTTTCTTGAATTATACCATTTTATTTTTCCTTTCATATTATTTCTTCCTCCTTTTGGAGATTTTTTATCCATCATAAAGAACAAATCTAAAATTTCAGAAATTTGATAATATCAAAATGTGAAACTTTTATTTTTTATTCTTCTAAGATATGGATTGTAATAAAATGTGGTTTAAATAGTTTTTTAATGCCAAATTTGATATAATTCTAATAAAGAAATCTTAATTTTTTTTATTAAAAATGTAAAACAATATACCAATTAGAAATATTGTATAAATAAAACCTATTATTAGATGTAAATAGTCATTTGACCCAGAGATTATCAACTCTTGAAAAGTTACAAAAGCCCAAAAATTAGGTGCTGGGGAAAAAATATATTTTAGATTATCTTCGAGTAAGAACATAAAAAGAGGTACAATAAAGATTGTTCCTGATATTTTAAAAATAGCAAATGCCTGAACTTTGTTTGTTGCAAAAGAACTAACCAAAAGTGCAGAAAAAGGTGTTATTAGAGTGAATAATAGAGCGATCGGAATGTATCCTAGATATGAGAAATTTGGAAATTCTCCCAATAATCCCGAAAAAGGTGGATACAAAAGTAAAACAATAAAAGAAATAATTGACAAAAATAACATCCTGTAAATTAGATAAGTGTTTCTTGATATCGGCATTACCCTAAGAACCGTCAATAAATTTTCATCACGCTCATCAAGAATTAGAAACGCTGCAATAAAACCATAAACAAGGGGCAACATTGTTGTACATAACAAAAATATTACTAGATAATTACCTGCAAGAGGGATTGTTTCTTCTAGAGTTGGGGCAATCCATTGCACAATAATTTGAGACATTATTATTACTACTAAAGGTAAAATAAATGCTGCATAAATTAGAAATTTATCTCTAATAATATTTTTAAAATCATTGGCAGCCAGTTTCAAAATATAAACCATTCATTTAACCTCCTTTTAAGACTATGTGTTTATAAAATGCTTTTTTTGCCAGAATATAAAGAATCACAATCCAACCAATTTGATACAAAATACCGTAGGTTATTTCCCATAGTTCAAGTGATGCTGATTCAAAAACACCATCAAAAATAACAAAAGAGGCTTGAGTGGGCCATAGATAAAAAATAGGACTTTCAAAAAGTCCAAATAATTGCAGCAATGGAGGAAATGTCAAACTAAGAAATCCAATAACCATGCCCAACAGATAACCATTTATACTGTTAACACGAGAAACAAGAATAAATCCAATTAAAATTAACATTACAGATGTAAGAACTATACCTGCGATTAGATAAAACACATTAAAACTCGTTTCATTAAAAATTATCATTAAAATCATAAAAAATGTTGCAGAAATGATAGATAAAGTTGTAAGTGAAATAATTTTTGATAAAAGATAATCATCTGTGTTCATTGGCGTTATAACCAACGCTTGCAAAACATTTTCAGATTTTTCAAATAAAACTAAGGCACCAACAAACATAATTCCAATAAGGGCGGGATCAAAAAACAACAAAACAGAATGAACTTGAGTCTGATCTTTTAAAGAACTTACTGCCTGAGTAGTTAGAAAATATAAAAATACACTTAGAATAGATATATGGATAATCTTATATCTTGCTAGAAGCAGCATCTCCCATCTAAGCATATTTTTAAGATTACTCATTTTAGTTTCCTTCCTGTTACTTTAATAAATATCTCATCAAGTGTTGCTTCTGCGGTATGCATTGTTTTTATACTGCCAGATTTAAGAAGTTGTAAAAAATCGCTATTGCTTGCAAGATTTTTTAAATCAAATTCCTCGCTTAATAATTGATCATCAGAAAGATATTCAACCTTTACAATCTTTTTACCATGGCTTAATTTTAACTGCTTTGGGCTTTCTATTAAACTAAGTTTTCCATCAACAATAAAACCTACTCGATCACATAATTCATCAGCATCTCTCATGTTATGTGTTGTAAGAAAAATAGTAGTTCCTTCTTTTTTCTTTTTGAGTATTATATCTTTTATTAATCTTGAACTGACTGGATCTAGGCCAGTTGTCGGCTCATCTAAAAATAAAACTTCAGGATTGTTTAAAAGAGAACGAGCAAAATTAAGTTTTGACCTCATCCCTTTAGAAAATGTAGCAACCCTATGATTTGCATCTTTTTCTAATTCTACCATTTCCAAAAGTTCTAAAGGCGAAGTGGTTTTTACTTTGTAAAATGTAGAAAAAAGTTCTAAATTCTCAAGTGCCGTAAGCTTTTGATAATGATTGGGAAGCTCAAATCCAACTCCAATTTTGTTATAAAGTTCAGTTTTCCAATAACTAAGATTTTTTCCAAGTATTTCAACATTTCCAGAATATCCTCTCAATAGACCAATAATAATTTTTTGTGTCGTACTCTTGCCAGCACCATTAGGTCCTAAAAAACCAAATATTTCACCCTTCTTTATTTTAAATGAAACTCCGTTTATGGCCTGATTTTTTGATCTAGGATATGAATATTCTAAATTATCAACTTTGATTATATAAGGTCCTGTTGACTGTGATTGTAAAGTTCTTTTTGCTGGAAAAGTAAATACACCTTCAGTTTTACATTTTGGACATTGAATCTTAATTGTTTGCCCTTCTAAGCCTTTTACTTCTATATGTGTTTTACATTGAGGACATGCAACTTTTTTTGCTAAGATTGTGTCTCCCATCACATTACCTCTCAAATGTAATATATGTATTTTATGATTATAATTTATTTGTGCAATACATGTATGATACTTTAAATACCACTTAAATAATTCATTTATCTATGCGAAAAATGATAATGGAGTTGAAACTAGATAATAAAATGATTAAAAATTTTGATTTTTTACTTGACAAGGTTGAATCAATTGAACTGCTGGAACTTTTAAAAATTGATTTTGAAAATCGAATTAAAATGGCTGTAGCAGCACTTACTATGAAAGAAGGATTTTCTATTGATGAAATAAGAAAACCAGAGTTTGTAGAAATATTTAATGTACTTGAGAAAAGGGACAACAAATATGTATGTCTGATAAAAGTTAAATATTTTAAAAGCCTAAATTCACTTGCAAAGAAATTTAACATAGATGTTATATGGGATACTCCTTCAATTTTTACAAAGGATAAGATGATAGTTAGTGTTTCAGGAACAGAAGATTGTTTAAAGAAAATATTGGAATTATTTAGAGAGGTAGGTCAAGTTAAAAATATTAGTTTTGTTAAATCAAATTATAGTGAGCAAACAATCTTATCTTGCTTAACTGATAAACAGAAAGAAATTTTAGTAGAGGCAAATAGAAATGGTTATTATTGCTACCCTAGAAAAATAAATAGTCAAGAACTTTCTAAAAAAATTGGTCTTAGCAAGCCCACTGTTGTTCAACATCTTAGAAAAGCAGAAATACGTTTGATATCAAATATATTGGCTGGATACTAGTTTATACTAATTTTATAAAATTTAATTCTTCTGTATTATTTTGATCACTTGGCCATCCATCATAAATTTGTGGATGTTGTGCGACAAATTCATGAGGTATTAGAGGAATTAATGAAAATATTTTTGCAAGAAAAAAAGATCTAACAATTGTTGGGCTTTCAGCATAATTAAAAGCCTCTTCGACAGTTATGTAATTATCTCTATCTGTATCTGCTCTTCCAAAAAACCCCTTAAAAAGATAGTGAGGAAATAACCATCTTTCTCTTAAAAACAATGGCCAGGAAGATTCATCAGATTCACAAGAAGTTATAATAATTCTTCCAGATTCTTTTAAATCAAAATCTCCATCTATCATTCCACCACTATAGCATGTTTCAAAAATCATTACCAAATTGTTTACAGTTAAATTATCAAATCTTTCTTTTAATTCATCATCAATTATGTAAATTTCATTTTCGAAATCAAAATCATAAGGGACTAAATATTCATCATACTCATCTGATTCATCATACGGAAATTTATCTTCAATTCTATCTCCGTGCATGGAAAAATAAAAAAGCACAATATCTTCTTCACCAATATTACTTTCTTGAATCCATTCAAAAGGCTCGGTTAAAATTGCGTCTTTTGTTGCATTTTCTTCTGTTATATATTTGATATAATTTTCTGATTGACCTTGAGATATTAGTAGATCAGTAAGGGAGTTAATAGCATGAAAATCACGCTTCTCTTCACCAACTGCTATGATAATTGTCCAAATGTCTATCTCATTTTCTTTATTGGAAATATTATAACTTTTTACGACCAACTGATTATTAATTAAAACTGAAGTAAATATGAGTATAATCATTAAAATTTTTATGATCTTTAGATTGATTAAATTCCCCCTAATCTAATATAAATAGATAATTACGTGTTTATAAATATTATGCAACAATTAACTTTAGATAATCCATTTTGCCACTAACTTGAAAATCTCTGACAATTGATTTGATTCTTTTAGCATCACCTTCCAAAATAAATATCTCTAGACATTTGTTTATATGTAAATGACTATGTATCTGGGTTTTCATAATATCTTCATACTTATGTTTAATTTCTGATACTAAACTCTCTGCATCATGATCATGAACCATTATTAAAATGGAATTAATTATTCCGGATAATTTTTCTTTTTCTTTGTTTTCTGCAATAAGTAGTCTTGCTCCTGCTCTAATGACCTCAGATCTACCAGAATAACCGTATTCACATTGAATTTTATCAATTTCTTCAAGAATTTTGTCGTTTAAAGATATGCTGACAATTACCATAAGTAAAATAATTAATAATGTTTTTAAATAATTTACCATAAATGTTAATAACAAATTATGCTTTGTGTCATTATTTTTTTGAAGACATAGTCAATTGCATCCTTTTGGGA
>CAZUBH010000007.1:0-103409 GCA_964618505.1 uncultured Thermoplasmatales archaeon
CGATTTTGTGGAATGTCTTAATTTATCCTAGGTGAGAATAATGACACAAAACACACTTTTTACCTCTTCATTAATATCTATAAATTTAAGTCCTTTTGGAAATTCTTCATTGATATATTCAGTAACAACTGACTCTTTTGAAACATTGTTACCTGTTTTCCTTAAAATTTTTTCATATAAATTTTTTAATTTATTCTCATGAATCTTATTTAGTTTTTTCTCAGAAATTTCTACAAATAATGGTAACATTCTTATAAGCACATGGTCAGGAAGGGATTGAATCTTACCATTAACAATACGCCAATCCGGTAAGTTGTTTCGTGTAGTTAAAAAATATTTGGTTCTAAAACTGTCCCTCATAGATTTTAGGTCTTTTAAAAATTTTAAAGATTTCTCCTCTCTATCAATTTTTTCTCTTGTATTTTCTTCTGAACTTTTATATTTTGTTGCTTTTAACTTTTCTACTATTTCATAATTACTTTGTAATGTTTCCTCCAATCCGACATTGAATCCGTCATTTAGAGCTTGCAATAATTTTAAACTATCAAAATGAATTAAAAATAGTGTATTTTCATCATCTATTGTAGCGATATAATTTTCAATATCTTCAATCATTTTATTATTTGGATTTAGGTCTTTAATGATTTTTTTGAAAAACATAAATTTACACCAACATATAATCGAATTCAAAGCAGAAATTGAGTTTGCCTTCCAACCTATGTCTAAATTGCTGATAATATTTTAAATTCGTTTCCTCCATGCTTCTTTATTTCGCATCTTCTCTATACTTTAAAAGTTTTAGGTTTAATATAATCTATGAGATGGATATTTGCATAAGCGTTTGAATAAAAACCTATAGCAAAAAAATGGTCCCCTATAAATCTAATACTCACATAAGGAGATTAAATAAACAAATAAACGCCAGTTGTTTGTTCACCGGATTGTCTTGATACATAATTAAGAGGTTTGAGTGCCCCCCTTTATTTGTTTTGCATTCTTGTTCCTATAATAACCCCTGTATTATTATTCTGGACGCTTACGTTAGGGTTTGGTGTTCAATTACAGCGTACGTTAGCCAGTTTACATCGGGAGTATGAGGCGCGGGGTTGTATACAGATAAGTCGTGGTAAATTCGAATCTTTAATTTTAGAAGGATTAAGTCAGATAATGATGGATTTAAACAAAATATCTTCAGATATCATACTGTTTAGTATGTCTGAGTCCGGATTTTTTGAGATTTCTTCAGAGATATGTACAGGAAGCTCGATTATGCCACATAAAAAAAACCCAGATGCACTTGAGATTTTAAGAGCGAATTACCATAAAATAACATCATATCAATTTCAGATAAAAAGCGTTATTGGCAATCTCATCTCAGGGTATAATAGAGATGTTCAACTTACAAAAGAGCCTGTAATTAATGGATTTAATCTTATAAAAGAAAGTCTAGATCTAATGATGTTAATATTTGAACACTTATCTGTAAATACTAAAAAATGTGAAAAAGCAATGACTGATGAATTATTTGCCACTAAAAAAGTATATGATCTTGTTGAGGCAGGCGTTCCTTTTAGGGAGGCATATCATAAAATTTCAAAAAATTAACTAAATTATTCCTCCTCTAAAAGTAAGGTTTTCTATTATGTTATTTTGTAATCTAACAAGTGCCAATGCTAAAATACTTACAATATGCATTCCAATATGAGCAGTGAACTTCTCAATAGTATTCGCCTGAATATTCTTAATCTCAGTAAGACGTTTTTCTCTACCATGACAATGTTCTATCGCTCCACGAATCACATACTTACTTTGATAAGCCTCTGGATCTTTCAAATAATCCATAATCATCTGATTATGATAAAAATTCTCCAAAACTTCTGTTTTATCATACATCATAAGAAACCACTTCATATACTCTATATCAGCATCAATTTTGAACAACTCTGATTTCCATAGTCTCTGATACTGTCTCTTTAACTCTTTTAAATCCGCATCAGGTTTAATCACAGCATTCTTATCAACATGACAAATAGGTTCAATATCAAAATATTCTCTCATTCTCATAAGGTTTTTACCACCAGAATAATGACCATCAGCAAACATTCGTTTTGGATGTAAACCATGGATCATTTTCATCCTGTAAACAAGGGGTGCAAGGAAATCACCATCATAATCAGTAATAGTAGAAACATGATATTCCAATGGGATATCTGTTCTTACACATCTCACATTATGCCACTTATAACCAGTTACACCATAATGCCCGCTATACGTGGCATCGTCATTGTTTTTCTTTTCAAATGGTGAACTATCAATAACAATTTCTCTCCCGAGAGGAATATCTCTTTGTTCGCATTCAAAGATAACTTTCTGTAATAATGCATCATAGATTTTCTTTGTTCCTTTGCTGTTTATTCTATAAGTTATGAAATGATATAGTTGCTGATAGCTTGGAATAAAACCATATCCTAATGTATCGGCAAGCGTTGGATCAGTCAATAGGTCATTGAATACATCCGTTAGAAATCTATGACCTTTCAGCCTCCAGTAAATCATTGTTTTCAAGACAGCAAGTGGATCAAAATGAAACCGCCACGTTTCTTCATATAAATCATCTAATATAGGTTTTAGGAAAGATAAATTCATATGTTTCATTATTTGTTCTGTTCTAACCGGTTCATCTACTGTTGGGTTAACAAAAGTTTCTTCTCCAGCTCCAAAATATACACAAAAAGGTTTATCACATACATTTTCTATATTCTCGTTTGGGGTTGATAGCATCATTATCAGCTCCTAGACCTTAGGGTGTTCAAGCACCCTTTGGTCATTTTTATTTAGCTAATTTTATAATGCATTTTCTCCTTATAAACCCTCCTATTGGATGGGTGAAAGTACTCATATTTTTAAGGTAAAAACTGAACTATTTTCATTAATATTCTTTTTATAATCTCATTGTTACTTCCAATTAGAAATAGTTTCTAATCAGTTTTCATAATTTCAGATAAAACACAAGGGTCAATCTTAAATAAGAGTAATTTAAGTTAGAATTTCACTCCTTATATTTCAATATAGTTTAGATAATAATCTATATATTTTGGTGTCGCTGCCTGTATAATTTTTTATCTATTGCGCTAATCATAAGATCTGCATTATAAGTTTGCAAATCTAAAAAATCAACTATTCTTTTAATTATTAATTCTGGATTTTTTATTGTCTCATTGTAGTTAACAAATAAAACCTCAATATCATCCCTATTTGCAATTAAATTTTTAATCATTTCATTAAGTTTTAAAAAAATCTCTTTTGTTTCTTCTCTTTTTGGATCTTTTCTTTTCATCATGTTTTCCATTGAATCTAGTATTTCTTCAATATTTCTTTCAGAGTAAATTATTTTATATTTACCTTTAGGTAAAAATTTTAAACCATAGCATGTAATTTTTATGAAACTACCTTTGTATTCCTCAAAACAGAATTTTTTTTCCATCAATCGATTAATTATTTTTCCGCCATCAAGTTCATAGTAACCTTTAGGATTATTTTCATCGGGTTTTCTAGAATCATCATATCCTATTGGTAGTTTTGCAGCGTTAATCATCTGCATGAGCATTGATGTTCCAGATCTTTCAAGTCCTGAGATAATGTAATTTGTGTCTTGTTCTAAGCTCATTTGTATCAAAAATCCACATATTTTTGTTCTTTTAGTTTTTCTATAACCTTTGAAACACTTTCGTCAACTGTTTCTTTGTCACTGTATAATATTAGATCAGGATTATCTGGTTCTTCATATGGGTCATCTACGCCTGTAAAATTTTTGATTTTACCTTCTTTTGCAAGTTTGTACATTCCCTTAACATCACGTTTAATGCACAATTCAACAGGGCATTTGACAAAAACCTCTATAAAATTTCCAATTTCTTCTCTTGATTTTTCTCTTCTATTTTTATAAGGGGATACAAATGTGGCAAGAACTATTACATTATTTCTTGTAAGAAGCTTTGCAACAAATGTTACTCTTTTTAGGTTTTTTTCTCTATCCTCTTTTGAAAATCCTAAATCTGAAGTTAAATCCTTTCTTACTATATCGCCATCAAGATGTTCTACTTTGTAGTCTTTATCTCTTAATATCTGTGCTACTTGCTTTGCAATGGTTGTTTTTCCACAGCAGGGAATTCCTGTAAACCAGACAGTTACACCTTGTATATTTCTCATATATAACTCCTATTGTTTTAGAAAATTAATAATTTCTTTTACAAAAATATCTGATTTATGCTTAGGAACAATTGCACCTAAAACCTCTTTTTTACCACCACACTTAAATCCAAGTTCTTTTCCACGCATAATCAAAGGTTCAGCATTTTTTTTACTTCTTACATAAATTTGATCTCTATCATCAAAAAAACCAGTATTAACTATTACGGTGTTTTTTCCTGAATCCCATGCAATATGTCTAGTAATTGTTGATATGATATTATATTTAGTTTCAATTTTGTTAAAAATTATACCATTTATTTCTTCTTTTGGACTGCTTAAAATCCGTTGCATTTCTTTATTTAATAAATCATAATTTTTATTCCATTCAGAATTATATAATATAAATTCAGCAGAATCGTTCTCAAGGAGAAGACGTGGTGCTTTTTCAACTGATTGTTTCATGCCTACTTTGTAATTTGAATCAATCAAATAAACCATTTTCAACAAATCATCAAAATCAAGATTATTTTTTTCACAGAACCCTTCAATTATTTTATTAAAATGTTGATTTGATTTAATTTTTTTTTCATGATCTCCCACAATTCCAAGAAGCGCAAATAAATTAACAGTATTTTTTAAATAATCGTTAACAATCCAAGACGCAGAAGGAAATTTATCTGGATTTTCACCCTTTATTATTGGATTATGATGAAAAACAGAGCCTATTTCTTTTCCCAGATGATGATCAAATATCATAACATCTGATTTTTCTGAAAGTTGTAATATGTTTTCTTCTGGAAGTGACATATCAGCAACAATTACAAAATCAAAATTTTCGTATTCAGCTAGTTCTTCTTTTGTTAAAAAGTAATTACCTAAGATTGGTGTTTTATTTATTATATTTTTATTTGAAAGCCTCTCTAGTAAAAGTTTCGCAGAACAAATACCATCAGTGTCCCAATGATGTATCAATAAGCCTTTTCCTTTTAATTTATCAAACATATAATCAGTCCCGTATCATGGCAGCTCCAACAGTTTCGTTTGTGTACTCATCAATTAAAATCAAAGAGCCGGTTGTTCGATTCTTTCTATATGAGTCGTAAAAAAGTGGTTGCGAGGTTCTTAACCTTATTCTTCCAATATCATTAAGTTTAAGTTCTTTTGCATCCTCGATTCTGTGAAGCGTGTTTATATCGATTTTGTAAACAATTTCTTTTACAATACATTTTGTTTCATTTGTTGTATGTCTTAATATGTACTTGTTTTTTTCAGAAAGTTTCTTTTTATTCATCCAGCAAATCATTACATCCAAATCCTGGCCTATTTCTGGAACATTGTTTTCTCTTACAATCATATCTCCCCTGCTTATATCCAAATCATCTTCTAGTTGCATGACAACAGACATTGGAGGAAACGCTTCATCAATTGGACCATCTGTACCTTCTATTTTCTTAATTGTTGAGGTAAACCCAGAAGGAAGTGTTTTTATCTTATCACCATTTTTAAAAACACCACTTGAAATTTTCCCAGCATATCCTCTGTAATCATGAAATTCGTCATCTCGAGGTCTAACAACGTATTGAACCGGAAATCTACAATCAATAAGATTTTCATCGCTTCCAATATGAATGTTTTCAAGCAAATAAAGAAGGGTAGGTCCAGTGTACCAAGGCATGTTTTTTGATTCATCTACTACATTATCTCCAAGAAGTGCGCTAATTGGAATAAAAGAAATATCTTTTACGTCAAGTTTTGTAACAAAGTCCTTGATATCAGATTTTATTTTTTTGTAAACATCTTCATCCCAATCAACCAAATCCATTTTGTTAACACAAATAACAAAGTGAGGTATCTGAAGAAGACTTGCAATAAATATATGCCTGTGAGTTTGTTCTACAACACCATTTCTTGCATCAACAAGAATTATTGCTAGATTTGCAGTAGATGCTCCTGTAACCATATTTCTAGTGTATCCTACATGTCCCGGAGTATCTGCTATTATGAACTTTCTTACTGGTGTTGCAAAATATCTGTATGCAACATCTATTGTTATCCCTTGTTCTCTTTCTGCTTTAAGCCCATCCATTAAAAGCGCCAAATTTAGATTTTCCCCACGTTTTTGGCTTATTTGCTCAACGTTTTCAATTTGATCTGAAAAAAGAGTTTTAGAATCATATAAAAGCCTCCCAATAAGCGTGCTTTTACCATCATCTACACTGCCTGCTGTAGTAAATCTTAAAAGCTCCATATCAAGATATCCCTTCTCGTTCAGAAATATCCCTCCTTTTTTCTATCTTCCATAGCTGTTTCCGATCTTTTATCATCAGCTCTTCCGCCACGTTCTGATGTTCTAATTTGAGCAACCTCTTTTATTATATCTTCAATTTTTTTTGCATTTGATTTAGTAAGCCCTGTGCAAGTCATATCTCCTACAGTTCTACATCTAACTTGCATTTCCTTAACATTTTTCTTTTCATTTTCTTCAAGATTTAAAAAATCAGAATGAGCAAGAATTACACCGTCTCTTATGATGCATTTTCTTTTATGTGAAAAGTAAATCTTTGGAATCGGAATATTTTCTTTTAGTATGTATTGCCATACATCCATCTCAGTCCAGTTTGACAAAGGAAATACTCTAAAATGCTCGCCTATGTTATATCTTCCATTGTATAAATCCCAAAGCTCAGGTCTTTGGTTTTTAGGATCCCATTCTCCAAAATCATTTCTATGAGAAAAGAATCTTTCTTTTGCTCTTGCTTTTTCCTCATCCCTTCTACCGCCGCCAATACAGCAATCAAATTTATTCTCTTGTATGCTGTCAAGAAGTGTTGTTGTTTGCAAATAATTTCTACTTGCATATTTTCCGGTTTCTTCTTTTACTCGCCCATTATCAATTGTTTTTTGAACAAAACCTACAACAAGTGTTGCACCAAGTTTTTTTGTGTAATAATCCCTATATTCTAAGGTTTCTGGAAAGTTATGGCCCGTATCTATGTGCAAAAATGGAAAAGGAATCTTTGCAGGATAAAATGATTTTTTTGCGATATGCCCCATAACAATAGAATCTTTACCGCCAGAAAAAAGAAGGCAAGGATTTTGAAACTGGGCTGCAACTTCCCTCAGTATATAGATAGATTCTGCTTCTAATTTTTCTAAATGTGTAAGGTTGTAATGAGTCATTTTATTCCAAGCTTTAATCTAAATATCCAAGTGCTCTCAATCGATCTTTTACTTTTTCTTCGTCTTCTTTACTGAAAGCCTCTTCCTGATCTTCTTCAAGACCTGACATAACCTCTCTTAGCACATATGTAACATAAGAAGAAAGGTTTGTAAATCCAGTCCCTTCAATTCTTTTTTTAATTTTATTTGCTAAAGGCGTTGGTATTGAAACTGTGGTATATTTATTATCTGATTTTTCTTCAGTCATGATCAAATCACCATTATATTTAATTAAATGTAATTAGATGTAATTATATCTAATTATAAAAAGTTTTCTAGTTTTATAATATGGTTTTTAGTATTTAAAACTAAAAGATTATTTAAAAATTAATAGCATTTGACAAGAATCATAGCAAAATCATTAAAAATATAAGAACATAATTCTGGAGATAATTTAAAAAATTGCGAAGCAAAAGAGTTAATTGAACTATTTATTTTTCTGGTTTTATTTTTGTAATGTTTAGAGTTATTGTAATAATCAAAAACATTAGTAAAGTAATAATATAAAATTTCTCCCAAATATTCTTCTATTTGAGATTTAATTTTTTTGAAGTTGTATATGTTTATATGACCAACTATTTCAAAACCGTATTGTCTGTGTTCTCCTCTCGTTACAAAATTGCGTGTTTTCATATAAAGATTATCTTCTAAAGGTACTTTGAATATAACAAATTTAGAAATTCTTTTTGTTTCTTTGAGTGCTTGTATCGGATTGGGAACATGTTCTAATAAGTCAATCATTAATGTAAGGTCAATTTCTTTATGATCCAATGATGTTTTTTGAATGTCTTCATTTAAAATTTTTTTTATATCTGGATTGTTGCTCTTTTGTATGTTAAGCATTCCAGGGCTCAAGTCCAATGCAATTTTATTTACTTTTATATTATAACTTTGCTGAATATAAGAAGAAGCACCTTTAAGAATTAGTCCTGCACCACCCCCAACATCTAAAAGGTTTATTTCATCATTTTTAATATAATCGGCAAACCTATCTATCATTGGAATAACTTTACTTATCTTCCATGGTGAATCTTCCTCATGAATTGAAGGATTTTTTTTTATGTAATCATCAGTTGAATAAAGATTTTTTTCTTTCCCCGCATTGTTAAACATAGTTTTTATTCCATATTGGTTAGTAAAATTTAATTTATAATGTTTTAAATAATTTTTTAAAATCGTTTTTTAAAAAACAGTTAAAACAATATTTTCGATATATTTAATTGCGGCTTTTACATAATAAGTCATATGGGGCGGGATAAAGCTCAAGGAGGGAAATTGAAAAATAAAATTTTAAAAAAATATTACTTCAATTATTTCATTCAAAAGAAAAACACTTTATTTGATTGGATTGAATTTCACCCTTGGAAAACGATTGTCGCATTGTATTTTTTCTTTGTATTTATTAAATTGCTATTATTGCCTCTAAGTTTTGATAGAGCGCCGCTAACAGATCAATTTTATTATTTAGAAATGGCTAGATGTTTTTTACATTCATCTGATTTTTACATAGCTGGAGTGCCTTCTCATCATTATCCGCCTTTGTATGCAGTTTTGATTTCCCCAGCTTTTTTATTTAAAGATATGAATAATGTATTTTTATCTATTGGAATTATTAACGTTTTAATATCTTCAACAATTCTATTTCCTGCATTTTTATTATCAAAAGAATTTTTTAATGAAAAAAAATCTCTGTTATTATCTATTTTAATATTTTGGTTACCCTGGAATATAAACATGATGTTTAACATTAGAGCTGAAAACCTTTATTTTCCTTTATTTTTAATAACATTTTATTTAATTTATAAAACAATTTTAAAAAAGGATGATTTAAAATATACAGGTCTATCAGGCATATTTGTCGGTTTATGTTTTTTAACTCGTTTAAACACTATTGCCTTGATAGCATCATTGTTCTTCATTTTTATTTTTTATTATGCACAAACCTTAAAAGAAAACAAATTAAAATCAATATTCTTTGGAGTTAAAAATTGGATTTTTTTAAATATTTTTGCATTTTTCACAGTTTTACCTTGGTTTTTAAGAAATGGATTTCATTTTGGATTTACGCCAATAGGTATTTTAGGATATTCATCAGAAATAAAACATACTCTTGCTCGTTTTATGGGATCTTCAAATATTAAGGAAACTTGGAATTTTCTTTCTGATGACCCTTTAATTAGAAATAATCCTAATTTAGTTGAGTTTCATTATATTGATACAATATCCAATCTATTAATTCAATTTTTTGTACATAATGGATTTGTAATATTGGCTAGTGGAATCATATGTTTTATGATTTGTATAGTCTTATTTTTCATTAGTTATAAAAAAAGAAAAAATAGATTATTTCTTTTTTCGCTATCTGTTTTAATTATATCTGAATTCTATATATTACTTACAGCATGGCATAATGGGAATCAAATATGGACTATAAGATGTCATAGATACAATGAACCAGTTGTCGCTTTGATTATCATATTGGGATTTATTGGTATTTTTAAATATGGATATAATTTCTTAAAAGATAATAAATTTGATTATAATAAAAAAATTTTTATTTCATCAATATTGACTTTTTTACCCCTGTTGTTTTTTTTAAATATTGTTGAAATTAGTATAGGTGCAAACTATATTAAAAGAATTTTAAATACTGAAATAAGTCCATTAATACTTACAATAATTGGTGTAATTTTTATCTTAATAACAATTTATATTTCTACAATTTTGATAAGCAATAAAAAATACAAAAAATATATTATACTGATAATTGTATCAATTATTTTTACAACAGGAACAGTATCAACTTATAGAGATTTTGAAAGAAGAGAAATAATGAGCAATTCAGATTTTATTGATACTGCGGATTTGCTTAATAATAGATTTTCTGGTTTAGATAATACAATTTATTTTGATTATCAATCATTTTTTAACAGAACAAATTATACAACAAATGCTCCAATATATTGGATTTTAGGTGGATGGATCAATACAGAAATAAAACTAGGTGATTATGATAGCATTGATGATAAATTCTCATATTTGATATCACTAAATAAAAATGAATCATTAAGCTTTGAAACTATAAAAATAAGTTCACCTTACTATCCAAGGCCTGGATACGATTACTGGGAAAAAAATTTGTATATCTATGAAATTAATAAATCCTGAGGGGAGAATGAATAAATTAAAAATTCTTGTATTGACAACAACATTTCCACGATATGAAAATGATATTCTACCTAGATTTGTTTATGATCTTTCATTAGGAATTGCAAAAAAAGGAAATGAAGTTTATGTAATTGCACCTCACGCACATAAATCCCAATTAAAAGAAAAAATCCAGGATATTTTTGTTTACAGGTTTGTTTATTTCTTTCCTAAAAAATATCAAAAATTGGCCTACCATGGCGGAATTTTACAAAGTTCAAATAAAGGAGTATTAAATCGAATCCAGATACCATTACTATTCACAAAAGAATTATTTGCATCTTTAATTCTTATAAAAAAGAAAAAAATCGATATTATTCATTCCCATTGGATAATACCTTCTGGTTTAATTGGTGCATTATGTAAAAAAATAACAGGCACAAAGCATATAGCAACACTTCATGCAGGAGGAATCATAGCACTTAATAACATGAAATTTAACAAAATTATTGGAAATTTTATAATTAAAAATTCTGATCACATTACTGTAGTAAGCTCTTATATCAAAGATTGCTTAAAGCAATCTATTTCACCAAATTTAACTAAATATCTAGACAAAAAAACAAGTATAATTCCTATGGGAGTTAATTTAAATCAATTTAATAAAAAAAATAAACAAGAATTAAAAAAAATATACAATTTAGAAGATAAATTCATATTGCTATTTTTTGGAAGATTAGCAGAAAAAAAAGGAATATCATATCTTATAAAAGCAGTTCCTGAGTTAATTAGAAAGGATATTAATACAACGTTAATTATATGTGGAGATGGACCAGAAAAAGAAAATCTAGTCGATTTAGTTAAAAATTTAAATATTTCAAATAATGTTATTTTTACTGGATTTGTGAACAATGAAGATAAGATTAACTATTTTTGCTTGGCCGATATTTTAATTATTCCATCTATTAAAACTAAGCAAGGAGATACAGAAGGTTTGCCAGTGGTAGTTATGGAGGGAATGGCTGCATGCTTACCCGTAGTTGCAACAGATTCGGGCGGTACGTGTGATGCAATAAAAAATTTAAAAACTGGAATTCTTATAAAATCAAAATCAACTGAACAAATTAAGGAGGCAATATTACTTATTAAAAATGATTTTGAATTAAAAAATAAAATATCAAAAAGCGGATATGAATTTGCTAAAAACAATCTATCCTGGGATATTATCACAGAAAAATTTTATAATGTTATTAAAAATGTAGGAGGAATTGAACATAAAAAATAGATTATTACGATTTTTAGTTCATATTGTATTTCCTGTAAAAAGAGCACAATATAAAGAATTAAAAAAATTTGCAGAAAACATTGAAAATAAGAATATTTTAGAAATAGGATCGGGAAGTTATTGTATTGATAAATTCTTTGATGAAAGTAATAATTTTACAAAAACAGATATAAATTCAAAATACGGCCATCCCATAATAGATGTTACAAAAATGAATCAAGATAAAAAATATGACATAATTATTTGTTTAAATGTATTAGAACATGTTTTTGATTTTAATAAAGGCATTAAAAATATGTATAACTGCTTGAAAGATGGTGGCATTTTATTTTTGAGTGTGCCTGTTTTCTATCCCTTTCATGATGAGCCAAATGACTATTGGCGTTTTACTGAGCATAGTATGAAAAAAGTATTAGCTGATTTTTCAAATGTAAAAATAAAAAGAAGTGGGATAAAACAATTTCCTTATAATTACAATATTATATGTCATAAGGATTAAAACTAACTAAACTTGAGAGATAAAATAGGATATAAGTTATGAATATCAAAAATCTACAAAATAATTGGAATGAGCTAGGTAAAAAAGATCCATTTTGGGCAGCCATTACTTTTGAAGACAAGAGAGGAAATAAATGGAATCATAACGAATTTTTTAAAAAAGGTGAAATTGAAATTAACACATTAATGGATTATTTAAAATCAACCAATAAGCCTGTTAAATTCAATAGAGCCTTAGATTTTGGCTGCGGTGTAGGAAGATTAACCCAAGCTTTATGTAAGTATTTTAATGAAATTTATGGTGTTGATATTGCTCCAAGCATGATTATTCATGCAAAAAAATTCAATAAATTCAAAAAAAAATGTACTTATGTTCTTAATGAAGAAGTCAATTTGAATATTTTTAATGATAACTACTTTGATGTTATTTATACAAATATTACTCTCCAACATATGAAACCAAAATTTTTTAAAAAATATTTAATCGAATTTCTAAGAATTATTTCTCCAACTGGATTGGTAATATTTCAATTACCAAGCAAACCTGCAAAAATAAAAAATAAAATCAAACAAACCATAAATATGATTATACCTAAATTTATTTTTAAAAAATTTACAAATAAAAACAATAATCAAAATATTGAAATGTATTCTATGAGAAAAGATAAGTTAATTAAGTTTTTAAATAAAAATGGTGGAGAAGTAATTGATTTTAAAAAGAATAATTACGCAGGTGATAATTGGATAAGCTATCAATATATTGTTAAAAAGAAATAATAAGTTTTATTTCTTTTTTCCAACTGCAATTATCTGCCTTCTTTTTTGAAAAACCGAAGCAAAATAGCAAATCATATCAATAAACCAATCTGGAAATAATCTATCAAGAGTAAATATCAAATCTCTTTTTCTACCAAATAAAGTTGGCCATGCACGATTAATTATTTTTATAGATATTATATCAAATCCAGTATCAGAAAGACAATTACCAATCAATTGTGGCGTCCAGGTATACAAATGGTGATTTGGATCATTTTTTTTGTAATATCTTTGCATTCTCCAATCATTTATTGGAATGCAAAGTATGAAAAGCCCTCCTGGTTTAAGACAATCATAAATTTGTTTTAATACTTTAATTGGACAAGCAACATGCTCTAAAGCATGATTTGAAATGACCTTATCAATAGTTTTAGCTTTAATTAAATTAAAATCTTCAAAAACTTTTATATTATATTTTTTTGCCTCACGTCTAGCATGAGGGTTAATTTCTATGCCATATTTTTCTTTGCAATTTAGAGAACCAATAATATGTCCTGCTCCACATCCAAAATCCAATACAACGTCATCGGAATCTATATATTTGGAAAAATTTTTTGAAAGTAAATTACTTCTATATGAACCTCCCAGATTTTGAAATTCAAAATATTCTTTTCCTTTTTCACCCAAATAATGAATTGATTTTTCATTATCTTTGTCTTTCATCTAATTCTCCTAAAGTTTGTTAATTTATTTTTTTAATTAATGATATCTCAAGATAATAATTTATTTACTTTTATTGCAAAGTAGAGTTTTATAGAGTTTAATAGTATCATTAGCATTTTTTTCCCAAGAAAAATCATTAACTCGATTAATAGCATTTTTTTGATATTTCTTATATAAATTTTTATCTTTTATTAACTTTGAAATAGTATTTGCCATATCTTTTGGATTCCTGGGCTCTACAAGAATTCCTTCTTCATTGTTTCTAACTACTTCATTTACTCCACCAATATTTGTAGCTATAATTGGTAGTCCATAACCCATAGCTTCTGTTAAAACCATGCCAAAACCTTCGACTAAGCTAGGCAATATAAATAAATCTGATTCTGAGTATATTTTAGTTAATTTTTTATCAGATACAAAACCAAGAAATTCAATGTTGTTTTTTAAACCATATCTATTAACTAATGATTCTAAATATAATTCATATTTTGTGTCACCTTTACCACAAATAAGAAGTCTAATATCAGAAATGTCTTTTTTTAAGATATATATGGCCTTTATTAATGTCTCTAGGTTTTTTCTTGGGACTAATCTACCAACATACAATAAATTTCTAATAGAATTCTCAGAAGATTTTACTTTTCTTGACTCAATATTATATCTTTTTTGATTTATACCATTAAATATAACTTTAATTTTATTATTTGGTATTTTGTAAAAATTTATAATATCGCTTTTTGTTGAGTTGCTAACAGCAATAATTTTATCACAATCAGTATACAATCGTTTTTCCCAAATAGCCAGTAAAAAATAGTATAACTTTCTAAATGTCTCTTTTTTTAAAGATGTATAATATTTTTCAAGCAAAGGTTTATAAATTGTGTTATGACATGTTGAAATAAAAATAGATTTTGGTTTAGGAATAAAAAAATAACTAAAAAGACTTGATGTATGAATTATATCATAATTTTTTGATTTACCTAAAATAAATCTGAAATAAATCTTCAATGAAAAAATGAAATATCCAATTCTTCTATTGTGATAAAATGGAATCTTAATTTTAATTATTTTATCTTGAGATTTTGATTTAGTTTGTGAAGGAATGCCAATTATCAATTTAATATCTAACTGTTTATTTTTTTTTAATTGATCAAATAATTCTCTTGTATGAACCGATAATCCTCCATCTGAAAAAGGTGGATATTCAAATGAAATATACAAAACTTTAATCTTGTTTTTCATTTTTATTAAAACCTCGGCCTTATTTGATTATCAATTATAATTTTTAATAATTTGAGTATAAAGCATTTCTAGTTTTTCAATATGTTTTTCTGAAGTGAATTTGTTTTCGTACGTTTTTCTTGCATTTTCACCCATTTGTTTTGCAAAAATTGGATTTGATAAAATTTTTACGATGCTTTCTGCTAAGTCTTTGCTATCTCCCGGTTTTGTTAATAATCCATTTTTACTATCATTAATTACTTCCTTAATGCCTCCTAGATTACTTCCTAATATTGGCTTACCATAACCCATGGATTCCAAAACCAACAAAGGATTATTTTCCACACATAAGCTAGGAATAATTGTTGCTAAGCAGTTATTAAACAAATCCTCTAATTTATTGCCTTTTAAATAACCTAAAAATTCAATATTACTACTAACTTCGAGCTTTTTTGTCAGTAATTTTAAATTATCTATATCTGGGCCATCACCTACAATTTTTAATTTGTAATCAGGATTTGTTTCTAGAATTTTTGGAGTTGCTCTAATCAAAAAATCTAATCCTTTTTCTTTACTTATGCGACCAACATATAACAAATAATTAGCTTGCTTAGAGTTTTTATTTAATTTTATATCAACAAAATTTGGCAGATAATTTATATTATCTATTTTAAAATCATCTTTAACATGATTTAATAAATATTTTGAGGGGGAAATAAACATATCTACATTATTTTTTAAAATCATTTTTTGGACTTTAATTTGAAAGAAAATAAACCAATAATAAGGTTGGTATAAATAACCTGGTTTATTTGAGTAACATTTGCTAAATAAGCATTGAAATCTGCTATTGATTCTGCATGGTTTATTGTCTTTATATATCATCCATAATCTAGGACATAAATAATAAAAATCATGCAAGGTCATCACAACAGGTTTGTGGTATTTCTTTGCTGCTAATACAACTGAAGGCGAAACTTGACGACTAATATTATGTACATGAACAATATCAGGATTAAAATTTTTAATCTGCTTTAGCACAGAATAGTAACTGAAAATATTAAAGCATCTTTTAAACAAACTAAAAATTCTATTTGGTGGACCAGAATAACCAAATAATTTTGTCTCGTGTCCTTTTCTTTCAAGATGATTTTGCGCATTTTTTATATAATTCTCACAACCCCCAATTGTTCGGGTATAATCGTTTATAAATAGAATTTTCAATTTGATCAATCCCTACTATCAAAATAAAATATATCTATTCCAGATTTACTTAATTTATTTTTATCGAATTTGAAATTAAACTTTTTTTCAATATCCTTAATTGTAGCCTTTTTTTTATTTATAGTTCTTTCAAGTTGACCGTAATCTCTAAATTGTTCTGGTGTAGAATATCTCTTTTTTGTAAGAGAATAAATATATGAAAATGGATTGGTAATTAAATTCCAGAAGAATTTCTTTAATTTTTTATATTTTAAATAAAAAAAGATTACACTCCAATATTTAATTCCTACCTGAAAGGTTGTGATTTGGGATTTAAATTCATTTTTCATTTTTTGGGCTAAATTTTTCTTATATCCTAATTGCCTCCAAAATCTTTTATGTTCAAGCCAAATAATTGAATTTGATGCAAATAATCGCCGCCATAAATCCTTATCCTGTGCACGGCCTAAGCTTCTATAAGGTATATCTATCAAAAAACTCTTCTTTGCCATATTGATTGAATCGCCTTTTAAATAAAAATCAAAAACCACGTTTTTTTCTATCTGATGAAATATTTCAACAAAATCCTTTATTCCTTTTTCATATATATCATCGGTATCTAAGGATTCAAGTATGTATTTACCTCTTGAATTTTCAAAGGATATATTTCTAGTTTCACCAAGGTTTCTATTTTTATCTGGTTCTATATGAAGATATCGTAAATTTTTGTATTCTTTACTTAAATTTTTTAAAATATTAACACTATTATCAACAGATCCATCGTCTATTACAATCATTTCAAATCTATCATCAATTTGATTTAATATGCTTTTTAAAGATCTTTCAAGCGTATCTGCCATATTCTTGTTACAAACTGCAATGGAATATTTAACCATCATTTCAATCCAATAAATTATCAGTTTTATATTCAAATTTTGTAATATTTTTTAAACCAATCAACAAATTTTTGCAGACCTGAGTCAATGTCTGTTTTGGGTTTAAATCCAAGCATCTTTTCTGATTTTGAAATATCAGCACATGTTTCATACATATCTCCTATTTGCATTGGCTTCATATTTTTTTTAGCTTTGATTCCCAATTTCTCTTCAAGCATGCTAACAAAGTCTAATAGATTTACAGCTTTATTATTACCAAGATTAAAAATTTCATAGTCAAATTTTGTATTCAAACTTTCAATAACGCCCTTGATGATGTCATCTATGTATGTAAAATCACGCTTCATATCACCATTATTATATATGTCAATTAATTCGCCCTTGACAATTTTATTAGTGAATTTAAAGTAGGCCATATCGGGTCTACCCCATGGGCCATAAACTGTAAAAAATCTCAAACCAGTAATCGGAATTTTATAAATATGATGATATGAATAAGCCATTGTTTCGTTAACAAGTTTTGTCGCTGCATAAAAAGAAATTGGATTTAAAAGTCGATCATCAACAGAGAAAGGTATCTTTTTATTATTACCATATACGCTTGAAGATGATGCAAATACAAGATTATCAATAGAGTTTATTCTGGCCATTTCTAAAATATTTGTAAATCCTTCAATATTTGATTTATAATATAAATACGGATTTTCAATTGAGTATCTAACACCTGCTTGAGCTGCTAGATGGCATATATTTTTTATATCGTGATTTTTAAATATCTTTTTTAAAGAATCTAAATCACATAAATCCTTCTGATAAAAGATATATTTATCACTATTCTTTAGAATTGAATTTCTATCCTTTTTTAATTTTTGAGAATAATAATTGTTTACATTATCTAGACCAATAACATCAAAATCTTTTTCCAATAGTTTTTTTGCTACATGAAAACCAATAAAACCTGCAGAACCAGTAACAAGTATTGCGTTTTTTTTATCCAACAATTAATATCCTCCGATATTCCTATTAATAATTGTTAAATTTAATATCAATTTTTCCAAAATAATATATTTTATTTATTGATTATTTTATTATAGAGAGGATTCATTGATACTTTTACTTTTTTAGGAATTAATGATATTATTTTGTGTTTTCTTGAATGTATCTGAAATTTCAAATAAGTTTTAAGTTTGTTTGAATTTTTATCTTTTTTCGATGCGTATGTAATGGTATCTGAAAATTTTAGATTAGAATATTCATCTGAGAATATAATGTTTTCAATAATAACCTTGTAAGGCCCAATTTTACCGATTCTTGTTGTATCGTGAAATGCAATAAAACCAAAATCAGCTAAATGTGGGGACCAATTTATAAAATCATTTTTTACATATTTATATTCGTGAGACCCATCTATCCATAAAAGGCCAATTTCTTTATTCCAAGTTTTTGCAACATCGTCTGAAGAACCAATTATTGGAGTTACAATATCACCTATTCCGGCATTTTTTATGTTTTTAGTAAAAGATTTATATGTATTAGTTTCTAAATCTACACCACCCTCAAATGTATCTATCGCATACACTTTTTGATTGTTGCTATCCTTTGAACCATATGCTAAATAAATTGTAGATTTTCCTTTATAACTACCGATCTCTACTATTGGTCCTTTACTTTTTAAAGCTAATCTATATAACAATTCCCCTTCATTTTTGGAAAGAAAACCATCTACATTTTCAACTTTTTTATGGATTTCTTCTATTCTTTTATTAAAGTCAATTTTACTTTCTACCACTTCATCAACTTTGAAATTATTGGTATATTTAGGTCTTTTAATAATCTTTTATCCCAATCATCAATTATCTTAAATGCAAATAACAACACTACAAATATTACAACAGAAATTAATATTCTTACAATAGTTGAAAAATTCAAAATGTATACTACACAACCAATTATAATAGACATAATTAATATCTTGATTATTTGAATTTTAATTCCTTTTTCATAAAAATATCCATTTCTTTTAACAGAGATATTTAAATAAATCAAGGCAATTAGTGAAGTTAGAACTGTTGCTATTGCTGCACCAATATAACCATAAATTGGTATTAATATTATATTTGCAATTATATTTCCAGAAATTTCAAAAATAGATCTTTTGGTATTTTCAATTTGTTTATCAATTGATTTTAACAATGTTGAGCTGGGATAACAAAGCAAAATAAATACAAAATTCCAAATTAAAATTTGTAATGCAGGTACAGATGCAGAATATTCTTGACCAAAGAAAAACAATATCAAATCAGAGCCAGTTATTGTAATAATAATTGCAAGTGGCAGTGTTATTAATAATAAATATTTAAACATCTTTGTGTAAACAAAATTTAATGAAAGTTTATTCTTAACACTTAGCTTTGACATTAATGGATAAAGTGCTATTGAAATAGAAGCCACAACGCCAATAAGAGCAATAATAATTGCATATGCAGAACTATAGATTCCAACGATTTCTTTTGAATTCTCGACCATTTTAGAAAGCATAATTTTGTCTATGTCGTTATGGGCTCTAACAATAAATGCAGAAACAGCAAATGGAAGGGATACTTTCAATATGTTTTTCCAAAAATATTTCTCCATTTGTAATTTGGGTCTTAAGAATTTTATATGAAGGATTATAAAATTTATAAAGAGAATAACAACACTTGAGATAATCCACAGAAAAGTAAATTGTACAATATCAAAGCCTAGATTGATAAATATATATGCAAGAATTATTTTCAATGAAAATTCAATTATTCTAATAAAAGAAAAATATTCCATTTTCTGATTAGCTTGATATATTGAATAAAATAGTTGATTTAGACTATAGAAGGCTGCATCAATTCCTAAAATTAAAATAACATAAATTGTTGTTTTCCCATATCCTAAAAATATTGTAAGTATAGTTAGTATTATAAAAGTTAAAATTGACAAAATTATTCTTAATGTAAAAATATTATTGAAATATCTACTTGATTTTTTTTTATCAATTGCAATTTCTCTAACAATTACAGGATCAAATCCAAAAATTGAAATCAGAGATAAAATTCCATTTAATGCCAATCCAATTGAAATTATACCAAAGCCAGCAGTACCAAAATGACGGGCAATCAATATGAAAAATAAGAAATTAATTCCTCGATGAAGAATTTCTGCTAAGGTTAAGACAGAAATATTCTTTGCCACTGTCTTAGCTTGATGCATAAGAATATCACTTTTTAATATAATTATTCAAAACTTTTCCATCCATGTCTCTGGGTTTTTCAATATCAAATATATGCAATATAGTTGGAGCCAAATCTAGGATTGATAATTGTTGATAATCTAAATTATTATTGAAAATAGGGCCAAAAGCCAAAAAAATACCAGTACTTTTGTTTTCTGCATTCCATATTTTTGGTTTTTCAAATATTTCTTTGTGTCCAATACCTCCACTTATATGAATATTTCTTGATTGATCCAAAATCAAATCAGGCGCTTCTGATAAATAATTGCCATTATAAATTTCCTCTTTTCTATAAACATTATTAACAATTTTGTTTCCATTTGGATCTTTGAGATTAGAGATTTTAGTTAAAATCTCTTCTTTTTTACTTTTATCAATAATATATAAAGGCCCTTGACCGCTTGCAACTGCAGCAGAATTTTGCCAGTCTATCATCTTAGTTTTTGATTCTTTTTCAAATACATTCTTATTTTTTGGGATTTTATTTTTTATTGATTGTGGAATTTTATTTTTCAATATTGTATCAATTTGTAGATAGTTTAAAATTTTTAATAGATTATTCTTATTGATTCCAATTTTAGATACAGAAGATGCAATTTTATATTCCGAGCTTAAAATTAGATAGTTTTGCTTTTCAAGCCAAGTGTTTATATTAAAGTTAAAATTAATCTTGTTTGAACCATGATCACTCATCAAAATCATATTTATATCTTTAATTTTTAAAAATTTTCCAACATATTCGTCGATAATCTTCCATGCATCTTTTACAATTTCACGATCCCAAAAAAAATGCTGTAAAACGTTAATATAAAATGTGGTAATTTGCATAAAATCAAAATCATCTTTATCTAATAAATATAAGGCTACATCAAAACGAGATTTTATGATTTCGTATACTTCATTTATATAATTTTTTTTATCTGTTACTTGTTTGTTCTTTGGATGGGTTTTGTAATTAAATTTTTTTTTAAGCTCTTCCTCAAGTCTTAACGGATATGTATATCCTTTTTTTAGACAATCAAGTCCGCCTGAAATCATAATTCCATTAACTTTTTTTGGTGGATATGTGAGAGGAGTTCCAATTATGCAAACCTTAAAGCCTTTTTTCCCCAAATAATCCCAAATTTCTTTTTCTTTGTTTATTCTATCTTTTGGAAAAAAGACCTTTTTATTTTTTAAATCAATATTTTCCCACCAAAAAATCCCCAGTTTTGCCGGATTTTTACCAGTTGAATAGCATTTCCAATTTGGTGATGTAACAGGAGGTAAGCATGATCTTAAATCTCCTGCAATACCATTTTTATAAATATTTTCAATATTTGGCAGTTCTTTTTTTTTAATCCATCTATCTATTAATTCAAAATGTGCTCCGTCAAGGCCAAGTACAATCAATTTCTTTTTTTTAATTAGTACCACCAACGGTTTTGACTAAATCGGTATTATTCAGATAGCTAAATTTTTTTGATTCAGATATATCTTCAAAAAATTCCTCCAATAAATCCCACTGATTACACTTTTCAATCTCCCATGAATGGCCCCATAAATGAAAAACACCTCCATTTTTAAAAACGTAATTAAAAGTGTATTTTGCAATTTGCATCCAGTTCTTATTAAATATGTTGTTTTTTAATAATTCAGAAATTAATTTTACATCAATATTTTTAATTGAATGTTTCAAGTGATTTTTTCCAGTATTGGTAACATGAACAGTAGTGCCTAATTCATATACATTTTTTGATTGAGTAATTAATGTATTTGCAGTGCGTGCTCCAATAAAACCTGCCTTTTTTACAAGATTTATAATTTTTTTATTGTAATATCCTCTCGGATAGCAAAAAACATCTATTTTCCTTTCAATAATTTGTTCTAATTTTTCTTTTCCAAGCAAGATTTCTTTAAAGGCCTGATCTAATTTAAGTTTTGTAAGATTTTGATGACTTAAAGTATGCCCCCCTATATCAAAATGTTTTGATAAGCTTTTTATTTGATTCTCATTCATTATTTCTTGTTCAGGATTATTAATTGGGATGTAAAATGTCGCTGGAATGTTGTATTTTTTTAAAATTTTTGAAAGTTTTATATCTAATGGATGAGCATCGTCCCAACTAGTTGTAATAAATGCCTTTTTCATTATTACACTCTTGTAATTGCAAAAAAATTATTTTCATATCATTTTAATTTATTTTTTTTATGGATACTTTGTCTATTATTGGATTCGTTTTTTTTCAATCTATATAAAATCTCTTCATGCAAATTTTGATTTCTTCTAAGCATATCTCCAAGTAAACCAAATATTATTATCTGAAAGCCTACAATACAGCATAGAGTAGAAAGAACCGCAGTTGGCAGATAAGGAGTTACCACTGTTGTTGTAAGATAATGTATTAAAACCCTCATCCCCAGTACAAAGCCTATGAGAAGAACAATCATACCAACATATAGAAAAAATTTCAAAGGTTTATGATAGATATATGTTTTAATAAGGGTTGTTCCTGCTCTTTTGGCATAGTTGAAAACATTTGGAAAAAGCCTTGATTCTCCTTCTCTTTTGTAAAAATTTACCGGAACTTCACAAATTTTTAAATTATTGTAAACTGCCTCAACAAGGGATTCTTGAGTGTAGGTAAAATCTGAAACAGTATTCATTCTAAGTGCTGCTTCTTTATTTAATGCTCTAAAACCTGTTTGGCAATCTGAAAAGTTTTGACCTGCAACCCTGCTTGTAACTTTTGTTGCAATTTTATTTCCTATCTTTTTACTTATAGGCATTTGCTCTATTTTACCTGCAAATCTAGATCCGAGCACGATATCTGCTTCATTGTTTAAAATAGGATGAATCAGTTTTGATATTTCTTTTGGCTCGTATTGACCATCAGCATCAATGTTTAGTAAAATATCTGCATCTAAATCAAGTCCTACATCAATTAAATCTCTGTATGTTTTTGCAAGCCCAAGGTTGTTTGAATGCTTTATTACAAAATCTGCTCCTGCTTTTTGAGCAACTAAAGATGTATTATCATTACTTCCATCATCAATTACTACAATTTTTACATCATCGCAACAATCTCTAGGAATATTTTTTATTACATCCCCAATACTGTTTTCTTCATTGAACGCCGGAATAGTTACGACAAGTTTAACCAATTTTCCCACCCAACTACAATTATGATAACAATTATTTGTATTAAATAATAACGTAATTATTTAAGATTTAATAATTCTTTAAAAAAACAAATTTTATATTATTGCTAACAGTTCACCGAGTAAATGAAAATTACATGTATTGGTGCAGGATATGTTGGCCTTGTCACAGGTGTTTGTTTTTCCAAGCTTGGATTTAAAGTAACATTAATTGATATTGACAAAAAAAAAGTTGATTTGATAAATAATAAGAATGCACCTATATACGAAAAGGATTTAGAATGCTTACTAAAAGAAGTTAATCTAAAAGCTACAACAGATTATTCTGAGATAAAAGATTCAGATGTGGTTTTTATTTGCGTGGGAACACCTGCAAAAAGTAATGGGGCTCAGGATCTTTCCCACATAAAAAAGGTCATAAAACAAATATCAAAATACATTAAAAATAAAGTAATTGTAATAAAATCAAGTGTAGTACCACAAACTACTGAAAAAACAATCATACCTCTTCTTGAAAAAGAGTCAAATCTATCTGAAGGAAAGGATTTTTTTGTTGCAGTTAACCCTGAGTTTTTAAGAGAAGGTACAGCAATATATGATTTTAAAAATCCAGATAGAATTGTAATTGGCTATAGTCATAAAAAAAGCAAGGAATGCTTGTCTGATCTTTACAGCAGTTTTTTGTGTCCCAAGATATATACAAGTAGAACAGCTGCTGAAATGATTAAATATGCATCAAATTCATTTCTTGCTACAAAGATTTCTTTTATAAATGAAATAGGCAATATTTGCAAAAAAATAGGTATTGACACATATGAAGTTGCAGATGGAATGGGTTATGATAAGAGGATTGGAAGGGCATTTCTAAACTCTGGTCCTGGATGGGGTGGTTCTTGTTTTCCTAAAGATATAAAAGCATTAATTAAAAAAGCAAAAGAGATTAATGAAAACGCCTTAATTTTAAAAAGTGTAGTAAAGGTTAATGATAAACAACCATTAAAACTAGTAAAGCTTCTAAAAAAGCATATCAATGATTTAAAAGGTAAACAAATAGGTATTTTAGGTGCTGCATTTAAGGCAAATACAGATGACGTTCGGGAGTCAAGGACAATTCCTGTAGTAAAAGAGCTTTTAAAACAAAAAGCAAAGATAAAACTTTACGATCCTAAAGCAATGGACAATTTTAAGAAGATATTTCCAGAAATTTCTTTTTGTAAAATCGAAGAGGTATTAAACTCTGATGCAATCCTCATTTTAACTGATTGGGAGCAGTTCAATAATTTAGATTACAAAGGTAAAATTGTAATAGATTCAAGAAACATAAAAAAGGCACGTGAAGCAAAAGTATACGAGGGCATTTGTTGGTGAGAATGTGAAAGGATTGATACCTGCAGCCGGAACAGGCGATAGATTAAAGCCTATAACACTTGCAATACCAAAAGAGCTTTTAGTCGTCGGCCAAAAAGCTTGTATTGAGCATGTTGTAGAGGCATTTAAGATTGCAAAAATTACAGATATTTCAATTATTGTAGGTTGGAAAAAACACGCTATTTTAGATTATTTTGGTTCTGGAAAAAGACTTGGCGTTGATATTACCTATCTAGTTCAGGATGAAGCAGAAGGGCTTGCAAAAGCCGTTGAAGTAGGAAAAAAAGCAATGGATAACGAGCATTTTGCAGTAATTCTAGGTGATAATTTCTTTTGGCCAAAAACCTTTTTAAAAGATTTAATAGAATTTCACAACAAAAAAAATAGTGATTGTACAGTTGGTGTTCAATGTACAGATGATCCAAGCTCATATGGTGTGATAAAACCTAAAAATGATAGGATTATTGAATTTGTTGAAAAGCCTAAAAAAGAAGATGCTCCAAGCAATCTTGCAGCAGCAGGAATATATGTTTTTTCACCAGAAATTTTTAATGCAATAATAAAAACACAAAAGGACAAAAATGGAGAATATCAGCTTACCGATTCAATAAAAATTATGATTGAAGAAGGAAAAAATGTTTACTATAAAAAATTAAAAGGAGAACATATTGATATTGGTTCACCTGAAAAGCTAAAAAAAGCAAATGATTTTTTTGCAGAAGTCGGTAACAATCAAAATTTACTATGATAAGGTTTAAATTATATATTTTCATTTTTATTTTTTGGAGATTGTGATTTTGGGAGCAATTTCAAAGCTTAAGTCATATAATTTAGCTCAGAAATTAATTGATGAAATTGATACAATAGTTTTCATTATTTTAATGATAATAGTAGCAATCTTTCTAACAAATTATTTTTCAAATGTTATGCCTTTTATAAATTAATTTTAAAAAATATTTATCTTATTAAACAAAAAGATTAAAGCCGCTTTTTTTTCCTATAAAAGATGGCAGATAATGTATACCCTACTGTTGAAGAGATTAAAATTTAGAAGATAATATTTCAGAAGAAACAAGAAAAAAGATTGCAGATGAAGAGTTTCGCGAAATCATAAAATTGCAAATGGCCATAAAAAAATACTTAGTGCTCTTGCTAAACATTAAAAAATTTAAAAATTACTTTTCTAAAAACAAATAAACATAGACTGGAATAGTATCCTTATCAAAAACATCTTTTGACAGTAATAAAAAATTCTTAAAATAGCGTTTATTTGTATAGTCTTCTTTTGAAAGTTGATTCTGATATTTTACTTCAATTCCATTATTTTTAGGAATAATAAAATCGGTTTCTTTTTTAATCTTTGTAAAATATATATCATCCAAAACATGTTTTTGTTTGATTTTTGCACCTACTATTCCTTCTATAACCTTTTCCTTTTCTACGGCAATATTTAGTTTATTTGAAATAACATTGAGAATAAATGGATCATAAATGTATATTTTTTTATTTTTATTAAAATCTACATTTTGTTCATGAATATTGTAAAAATAACAACCATATGCAACGAATAGATTTGAAAGAAGTTCAATATATGAACTTATGGTGATATGGCTTTTTACCGACGATCGTTTTGCAAGTGAATCCCAACTTATCGGTGTCGTATAACATAAAAGTATACTTTTAAGTATTTCCTTTAAGGTTTGTTCTGTCTTTCCTTCCTTTAAAACATCTCCAATAATCCACGAATAATAAAGATCATAGATGTAATTTGGAATTTCTTTATTTTGATCGTATTCATTAATTACGAGAGGGATTCCACCAGTTATGAGATATCTTTCGAAAAAAATCTTTAATTTGTTACTATGGTATCTTAATTTTTCAATTCCATCTTTTTTATGTTTTTTATACCAATCAAAATCTATTACTTTTACATATTCTCTAAATGTCAAAGGTAAAAAGAATAAATCTTTTCCATATTTTCCACGTCTACCTGGCAATCTCTCTGTTCCTTTTTTTAAATCTATGGCATTAGATCCAGTAAGTATAAAGCAAGCATCAAATGTTATATTATTGTCAATTACAAACTTAATTGATTTTTGCCATTCAGAAATCTCTGTTATTTCATCAAGAAGAATATATTCTGGTTTAGTATTTTGTATTTTACAAAAATCAGCATATTCTTTAATAAGTGTTATTAAGTCTTCCTTTGAGGTTAGATTATCACATGACCAATAAAATATATTTTCTTTTTGAACAGTCTTGAGCTTTTCTCCAATAAATAATTTTAGAAATGTCGTTTTACCTATCTGGCGGGGACCCCTTATAGTATATATGCTATTTTTTTTAAAATCTTCTTTAAGGTAAGGTGATTCATAAATATATTTAGATTTTTGCAGTTCTCTTAGATGTTTATCTGAGTTTATTGCATTTTTATCTTCCCACCAAGGATTGAGATTAATTAAATCCATGTTGTTATTTATAATAACAGGTTATTTATATACTTTATGTTATTGTCAATAACAATATTGGGTATTTGAACTTTTGAAAATCAATCGATTTCATATATTAAACCAGAAAGTTTGGCTGGTTAGGTAAATAATGGAAGAGATTATAAAAAACACTTAGTGTTCTTGCTAAACATTAAAAACACCTAAAATTGTGATTTATTTGAATAATCTATTTTTAAAAAAGTGTTCATAAAACAATAATAAATTAAAACAAAACGAATTTTTTTATAGTTGAATAATCATAACTTAAAATATAATGCTACAATATTACAAAAATCTCCTAAAAGATTTTAAAAACATTCCAGGTCTTGTAATAGTTTATGGATCTGTTGCAAAAAATAAATCTAGACCAGATTCTGATATAGATATAGCCATCTTTTCGGATAATATTAAATCCAAGAATATGGCAGAAGAAATCGCAGATAAAATTTATTTAAACGACAAAAAAGTTGTTTCAATTTTTTGGATGAACTTTGAAAATTTAAAAAATAGGTCTCATGAACCGTTTATTAAAGAGGTTTTGGCTGGTGAGGTAATTAATGGAAGAAAATTTATTAGAAGATTTAGTTCTTAAAGAAATTGATGCGGCAAAAAAAAGAATTGAAGCTGCTGAGTTACTTTTTGAAGATGAAAAGTATATTGATGCTGTAAACAGAATTTATTACTCAGTATTTCATGCAGGGCGTGCTTTACTTCTCTCAATAGGTAAAGAGACAAAAACGCATACAGGACTTATTTCAGAAATAGGCTTTCATTTTATTGAAAAAAAAATTATTGACAAAAAATTTGGTATTATTCTCAGAAGATTATACGAATCAAGAGAAACATCTGATTATGTAATAGGAGCTATATTTGGCGAAGATGAAGTAGAAGAAATGATAAAAAATGCTAAATCTTTTATAGAAGAATCTGAAAAAGTTGCTTTAGATAATGTAAAAAAGTATAAATGAGATAAAACACTTAGTGCTCTTGCTAAACATTAAAATTAACAAAAAGGTTTTTTTAGAGTTGAATTATTACAACTTAATTAGCAAATATTTTATAGTTAATTCCCCATATAGGAATTAAATGGATAAAAATAACTATTTAACTAAAGAGGAACAAATTCTATTTTCTGTAGTTAAAAAATCTGAAATTATAGACAACAGTTTTATCAAAGAGCTATTTCCAACTTATTCATCAAAAAAAATAAATAAAATTTGTCACAATCTACTATCTAAAGGGTATTTATATCCCATCAAAAGAGGAGTATACATTGTAAATGAAACACCAACAAAAAAACCCATAATACATAATCCACTAACTATTGCATCATATGTTAATAAAGGATACATTGGTTTTTCTTCTGCTTTAAGAGTACATAACTTAACGGACTACGAGCCATTTACCATTTTTATTGTAACGCCAAGTACTTCAGAAGAAAAACGCATTGGTAATTACATATTTAAAACAGTTTCCATGGGAAAAAAAGCAACAGGTACAATTTTCTATAAAAGCGTATATGTTTCAAATATGGAAAAAACATTTTTTGATTGTTTTTATAAACCACAATACGCTGGAGGATATAAAGAAATAATCAAGGCATTGTCGATTTGTAAAAATATTAAATGGCGTGAATTTCTCAATTATTTTGAAAAATTTGCTTCAGATGCATTATTTCAACGATCAGGATATATTCTGGATCAAACAATTAAAGAAAATCTAATTAATCCGCCCGAGTATATTATAAAAACTTTTAAAACACATATAGGCAACACAACAAAATTATTGCCCGGTAGTAAATCAAAGGGACACTACATTAAAAACTGGAAGCTTATTGATAATATTGGACAAAAAACTTTATTTTCAGAGGGATAAAAATGATAGATCTTGACATGTTACAGTTACAAGCAGTAAAAACGGGACTTGGAATAAAATATCTATCAAAAGAAGAAAAAATCTCTATACTGTTGAATCAACTTAACGACAATTTTAAAAATATTGTGCTAAAGGGTGGAACAGCACTTAACAGAGGTTACCTATATTCAATACAAAAAGGTCGATTTTCTGAAGATATAGATCTGGACCTTCTTTCAGATGAAACGCTTGACAAAAAAATACAATATATTAAAAGCAATATGAAAAATATTACAGATTTTGACATTTCAAAACCTAGAATGCTTCACAGAACAATACGATTTGACTGTCAGTATGAAAATCAACTAAATGAAATAGATCTTGTACAAGTTGAGTTTTATTTAAGCACAAAAAAGGCATCGTTTGAACCTAAAAAAATCTTGTTGCAATCACAATATCTGCCCGTTTCTGCAACTCTTTTTCCAGTTTATATATTTGAAGAACTTCTTGCACAAAAACTAATATCATTGTCTAGGAGAATGGAAGGAAAGGATATATACGATACATTTTATGGGCTTGATCTTAAAATCGATAAACAAAAATTACATGCTTCACTTACTAATCTTTTTAAGCATTATCATATCAAATTAAACTATGATGATTTTTTAAAAGATCTTTTAGGAAAACTTTCTGATGCTGAAACAAATGCGTTTTATATTGGAAACTCGACAAATCATTTTATTCCTAAAATGATAAGACCAAATTGGACAGTGTTTATTAGAGGACTGCAAGAGAAAATAAAACAGATATTATGAATATAGATTTTATTAAAAATATTCATAAAAAACACTTAGTGCTCTTGCTAAACATTAATTTAAATATACTATATAGAGATTAATAATTTAAATGGTTAAATTTTATATTATATCTTTTCATTTTTATTTTTAGGAGATTGTGATATTGAGATCAATTTCAAAGCTTAAATCATTTAATATTAAACAAAAATTACTAGAAGAAATTGATACAATAATATTTATCATTTTAATGATTATAGTAATAATCTTTTTAACAAATTATTTTTCAAATGTAATGCCGTTTATAAACTAAAATAAAAGCGAAATTTTTTAAATCTATATAGATAACAGTATTTTAAATATGGAATCATTATAAAATAGTTAAAAATACTCTTAAAATATTTATTTAAAAAATAGGAGATTATTGAATTTATTATGAAAAACAGAAAATTAATTATAAGAACTAAAGCATGTTTTAACGTAAATTATCTGTTATTTTACTTAATACATATGAATAACTTACATTTAGTGTTATAAGATTAAGTTGTTTTCTTGGTGAATAATATGAAAAAACCAGTTTTTATTATTGGTTGCCCAAGGTCTGGTACAACAATGCTTTTAGATATTTTATCATCTCATGAAGATTTTGCTTGGATTTCACAATTTGTGAATAAACTACCTAGTAAAATCTATTTAGGATACATTCAAAGGTTATATAATAATTATCTTTTTGGTTTTTCAATATCAAATATATGCAATATAGTTGGAGCCAAATCTAGGATTGATAATTGTTGATAATCTAAATTATTATTGAAAATAGGGCCAAAAGCCAAAAAAATACCAGTACTTTTGTTTTCTGCATTCCATATTTTTGGTTTTTCAAATATTTCTTTGTGTCCAATACCTCCACTTATATGAATATTTCTTGATTGATCCAAAATCAAATCAGGCGCTTCTGATAAATAATTGCCATTATAAATTTCCTCTTTTCTATAAACATTATTAACAATTTTGTTTCCATTTGGATCTTTGAGATTAGAGATTTTAGTTAAAATCTCTTCTTTTTTACTTTTATCAATAATATATAAAGGCCCTTGACCGCTTGCAACTGCAGCAGAATTTTGCCAGTCTATCATCTTAGTTTTTGATTCTTTTTCAAATACATTCTTATTTTTTGGGATTTTATTTTTTATTGATTGTGGAATTTTATTTTTCAATATTGTATCAATTTGTAGATAGTTTAAAATTTTTAATAGATTATTCTTATTGATTCCAATTTTAGATACAGAAGATGCAATTTTATATTCCGAGCTTAAAATTAGATAGTTTTGCTTTTCAAGCCAAGTGTTTATATTAAAGTTAAAATTAATCTTGTTTGAACCATGATCACTCATCAAAATCATATTTATATCTTTAATTTTTAAAAATTTTCCAACATATTCGTCGATAATCTTCCATGCATCTTTTACAATTTCACGATCCCAAAAAAAATGCTGTAAAACGTTAATATAAAATGTGGTAATTTGCATAAAATCAAAATCATCTTTATCTAATAAATATAAGGCTACATCAAAACGAGATTTTATGATTTCGTATACTTCATTTATATAATTTTTTTTATCTGTTACTTGTTTGTTCTTTGGATGGGTTTTGTAATTAAATTTTTTTTTAAGCTCTTCCTCAAGTCTTAACGGATATGTATATCCTTTTTTTAGACAATCAAGTCCGCCTGAAATCATAATTCCATTAACTTTTTTTGGTGGATATGTGAGAGGAGTTCCAATTATGCAAACCTTAAAGCCTTTTTTCCCCAAATAATCCCAAATTTCTTTTTCTTTGTTTATTCTATCTTTTGGAAAAAAGACCTTTTTATTTTTTAAATCAATATTTTCCCACCAAAAAATCCCCAGTTTTGCCGGATTTTTACCAGTTGAATAGCATTTCCAATTTGGTGATGTAACAGGAGGTAAGCATGATCTTAAATCTCCTGCAATACCATTTTTATAAATATTTTCAATATTTGGCAGTTCTTTTTTTTTAATCCATCTATCTATTAATTCAAAATGTGCTCCGTCAAGGCCAAGTACAATCAATTTCTTTTTTTTAATTAGTACCACCAACGGTTTTGACTAAATCGGTATTATTCAGATAGCTAAATTTTTTTGATTCAGATATATCTTCAAAAAATTCCTCCAATAAATCCCACTGATTACACTTTTCAATCTCCCATGAATGGCCCCATAAATGAAAAACACCTCCATTTTTAAAAACGTAATTAAAAGTGTATTTTGCAATTTGCATCCAGTTCTTATTAAATATGTTGTTTTTTAATAATTCAGAAATTAATTTTACATCAATATTTTTAATTGAATGTTTCAAGTGATTTTTTCCAGTATTGGTAACATGAACAGTAGTGCCTAATTCATATACATTTTTTGATTGAGTAATTAATGTATTTGCAGTGCGTGCTCCAATAAAACCTGCCTTTTTTACAAGATTTATAATTTTTTTATTGTAATATCCTCTCGGATAGCAAAAAACATCTATTTTCCTTTCAATAATTTGTTCTAATTTTTCTTTTCCAAGCAAGATTTCTTTAAAGGCCTGATCTAATTTAAGTTTTGTAAGATTTTGATGACTTAAAGTATGCCCCCCTATATCAAAATGTTTTGATAAGCTTTTTATTTGATTCTCATTCATTATTTCTTGTTCAGGATTATTAATTGGGATGTAAAATGTCGCTGGAATGTTGTATTTTTTTAAAATTTTTGAAAGTTTTATATCTAATGGATGAGCATCGTCCCAACTAGTTGTAATAAATGCCTTTTTCATTATTACACTCTTGTAATTGCAAAAAAATTATTTTCATATCATTTTAATTTATTTTTTTTATGGATACTTTGTCTATTATTGGATTCGTTTTTTTTCAATCTATATAAAATCTCTTCATGCAAATTTTGATTTCTTCTAAGCATATCTCCAAGTAAACCAAATATTATTATCTGAAAGCCTACAATACAGCATAGAGTAGAAAGAACCGCAGTTGGCAGATAAGGAGTTACCACTGTTGTTGTAAGATAATGTATTAAAACCCTCATCCCCAGTACAAAGCCTATGAGAAGAACAATCATACCAACATATAGAAAAAATTTCAAAGGTTTATGATAGATATATGTTTTAATAAGGGTTGTTCCTGCTCTTTTGGCATAGTTGAAAACATTTGGAAAAAGCCTTGATTCTCCTTCTCTTTTGTAAAAATTTACCGGAACTTCACAAATTTTTAAATTATTGTAAACTGCCTCAACAAGGGATTCTTGAGTGTAGGTAAAATCTGAAACAGTATTCATTCTAAGTGCTGCTTCTTTATTTAATGCTCTAAAACCTGTTTGGCAATCTGAAAAGTTTTGACCTGCAACCCTGCTTGTAACTTTTGTTGCAATTTTATTTCCTATCTTTTTACTTATAGGCATTTGCTCTATTTTACCTGCAAATCTAGATCCGAGCACGATATCTGCTTCATTGTTTAAAATAGGATGAATCAGTTTTGATATTTCTTTTGGCTCGTATTGACCATCAGCATCAATGTTTAGTAAAATATCTGCATCTAAATCAAGTCCTACATCAATTAAATCTCTGTATGTTTTTGCAAGCCCAAGGTTGTTTGAATGCTTTATTACAAAATCTGCTCCTGCTTTTTGAGCAACTAAAGATGTATTATCATTACTTCCATCATCAATTACTACAATTTTTACATCATCGCAACAATCTCTAGGAATATTTTTTATTACATCCCCAATACTGTTTTCTTCATTGAACGCCGGAATAGTTACGACAAGTTTAACCAATTTTCCCACCCAACTACAATTATGATAACAATTATTTGTATTAAATAATAACGTAATTATTTAAGATTTAATAATTCTTTAAAAAAACAAATTTTATATTATTGCTAACAGTTCACCGAGTAAATGAAAATTACATGTATTGGTGCAGGATATGTTGGCCTTGTCACAGGTGTTTGTTTTTCCAAGCTTGGATTTAAAGTAACATTAATTGATATTGACAAAAAAAAAGTTGATTTGATAAATAATAAGAATGCACCTATATACGAAAAGGATTTAGAATGCTTACTAAAAGAAGTTAATCTAAAAGCTACAACAGATTATTCTGAGATAAAAGATTCAGATGTGGTTTTTATTTGCGTGGGAACACCTGCAAAAAGTAATGGGGCTCAGGATCTTTCCCACATAAAAAAGGTCATAAAACAAATATCAAAATACATTAAAAATAAAGTAATTGTAATAAAATCAAGTGTAGTACCACAAACTACTGAAAAAACAATCATACCTCTTCTTGAAAAAGAGTCAAATCTATCTGAAGGAAAGGATTTTTTTGTTGCAGTTAACCCTGAGTTTTTAAGAGAAGGTACAGCAATATATGATTTTAAAAATCCAGATAGAATTGTAATTGGCTATAGTCATAAAAAAAGCAAGGAATGCTTGTCTGATCTTTACAGCAGTTTTTTGTGTCCCAAGATATATACAAGTAGAACAGCTGCTGAAATGATTAAATATGCATCAAATTCATTTCTTGCTACAAAGATTTCTTTTATAAATGAAATAGGCAATATTTGCAAAAAAATAGGTATTGACACATATGAAGTTGCAGATGGAATGGGTTATGATAAGAGGATTGGAAGGGCATTTCTAAACTCTGGTCCTGGATGGGGTGGTTCTTGTTTTCCTAAAGATATAAAAGCATTAATTAAAAAAGCAAAAGAGATTAATGAAAACGCCTTAATTTTAAAAAGTGTAGTAAAGGTTAATGATAAACAACCATTAAAACTAGTAAAGCTTCTAAAAAAGCATATCAATGATTTAAAAGGTAAACAAATAGGTATTTTAGGTGCTGCATTTAAGGCAAATACAGATGACGTTCGGGAGTCAAGGACAATTCCTGTAGTAAAAGAGCTTTTAAAACAAAAAGCAAAGATAAAACTTTACGATCCTAAAGCAATGGACAATTTTAAGAAGATATTTCCAGAAATTTCTTTTTGTAAAATCGAAGAGGTATTAAACTCTGATGCAATCCTCATTTTAACTGATTGGGAGCAGTTCAATAATTTAGATTACAAAGGTAAAATTGTAATAGATTCAAGAAACATAAAAAAGGCACGTGAAGCAAAAGTATACGAGGGCATTTGTTGGTGAGAATGTGAAAGGATTGATACCTGCAGCCGGAACAGGCGATAGATTAAAGCCTATAACACTTGCAATACCAAAAGAGCTTTTAGTCGTCGGCCAAAAAGCTTGTATTGAGCATGTTGTAGAGGCATTTAAGATTGCAAAAATTACAGATATTTCAATTATTGTAGGTTGGAAAAAACACGCTATTTTAGATTATTTTGGTTCTGGAAAAAGACTTGGCGTTGATATTACCTATCTAGTTCAGGATGAAGCAGAAGGGCTTGCAAAAGCCGTTGAAGTAGGAAAAAAAGCAATGGATAACGAGCATTTTGCAGTAATTCTAGGTGATAATTTCTTTTGGCCAAAAACCTTTTTAAAAGATTTAATAGAATTTCACAACAAAAAAAATAGTGATTGTACAGTTGGTGTTCAATGTACAGATGATCCAAGCTCATATGGTGTGATAAAACCTAAAAATGATAGGATTATTGAATTTGTTGAAAAGCCTAAAAAAGAAGATGCTCCAAGCAATCTTGCAGCAGCAGGAATATATGTTTTTTCACCAGAAATTTTTAATGCAATAATAAAAACACAAAAGGACAAAAATGGAGAATATCAGCTTACCGATTCAATAAAAATTATGATTGAAGAAGGAAAAAATGTTTACTATAAAAAATTAAAAGGAGAACATATTGATATTGGTTCACCTGAAAAGCTAAAAAAAGCAAATGATTTTTTTGCAGAAGTCGGTAACAATCAAAATTTACTATGATAAGGTTTAAATTATATATTTTCATTTTTATTTTTTGGAGATTGTGATTTTGGGAGCAATTTCAAAGCTTAAGTCATATAATTTAGCTCAGAAATTAATTGATGAAATTGATACAATAGTTTTCATTATTTTAATGATAATAGTAGCAATCTTTCTAACAAATTATTTTTCAAATGTAATGCCTTTTATAAATTAAATAGTCTATTTAGACTTGTATAGTTTAAATGAAAATAATTAATAAGCAATATTATTTTACAAAAGTATCTTTGGAGTAAAGGATATGAAGATACTTGTTACAGGTGCATCCGGTCTTCTCGGAAAAAAACTAATAGATATACTAGAAAAAAATGATTACAAAACATATGGAACATATAATAAAACTAAAAAAGATAATTTTTACCAATTAGATGTGACAGATAAAGAAGAAGTTAATTCATCAATTAAAAAATTAAAACCAGATATAATTATTCATTCAGCAGCATACACAGATGTTGATGGCTGCGAAAAAAATAAGAAGCTTGCATTCAAAGTAAATGTTGAAGGAACAAAAAATATAGCAAATGCTTGTACAAATAATAATTGTAAAATGGTTTACATTTCTACGGATTATGTCTTTGACGGCAAAAAAGGATTTTACAAAGAGAAAGACTCTACAAATCCTATTGGTTATTATGGCCTTACGAAGCTTAAAGGCGAAGGAGTTGTAACTGACATTTGCAATGATTATTTAATTTGTAGAACCTCAGTTTTATACGGTCTTGGCAAAAATAATTTTGTAAAATGGCTGATTAATAGTCTTAAAGATAACAAAGAAGTCAATATTGTTGTTGATCAATACGTAAATCCAACATATAATCTTGATTTATCAGAGCAAATTTTAGCACTCATTAAAAATAACAAAAAAGGTATTTTTCATACAGCAGGTGCAGATAGGATAAATAGGTATGATTTTTCAAAAATTCTTGCAAAGGTTTTTGATTTTGATGAAGATTTGATTAAATCTTGTGAGATGAAAGATATGAATTGGATTGCACCTAGAGCAAAGGATACAAGTTTTGATGTTTCAAAAATATCTAATATAAAAAAACCCATGAATGTTAAAAATTCACTATTAATGTTTAAAAAAGAATACGACGAGGTAGAAAAATGAAAGGCATTATTTTATCTGGGGGATTTGGTACAAGGCTTCGTCCACTTACCTATTCTCAGCAAAAACAATTAATTCCGGTTGCAAATAAACCTATATTGTATTATTGTATCGAGGATTTAATTGAATCTGGAATAAAAGATATAGCAATAATTGTTGGTCCCAATAAAGAGCAGGTAAAAAAAACCATTCAAAAAGTAAAATGGGATGCAAATATCAAGTTTATTTCCCAAGATTATCCAAGAGGAATTGCACATACAATTATGATTGCAAAAGATTTTGTTAAAAATGATCCTTTCATAATGTATCTTGGTGACAATATCTTAAAAGAAGGTGTTGTAGAACATGTTAAAGATTTTTTAAATACTGATTGTCAAGGCAGTATATTATTAAATAGAGTTCCAAACCCTCAAGAATTTGGAATTGCTCGCTTTGATGATGATAACAATATTGTAGAAATTGTTGAAAAACCAAAAAGCCCTCCAACAGATTATGCTGTAATTGGAGTTTATATGTTTAGATCCGAAGTATTAAAAGCTGTGGATAATATCGAGCTATCAAATAGAAATCAATACGAAATAACAGATGCCATTCAGTGGCTAATTGATAATAATCATAAGGTTAAATCTGCTTTTGTTAAGGATTGGTGGAAAGATACGGGAAAGCCAGAAGATATTCTTCATGCCAATAGACTTGTAATAGACACTATTGAATCTAAAAATCTAGGTAAGATTGGTCCTAATGTTGAGATTCGTGGACGAGTTCAAATCAACAAAAAAACAGTTATTGAAGGTAATTGTACAATAAAAGGTCCAGTTATCATAGGTGAGAATTGTAAAATTAGAGATTCATATATTGGTCCTTATACAAGCATTGGAGATAATACTGAGATTATTGAAACTGAAATTGAAGATTCGGTTATCATGAAAGATGTTACTATTTGTAAAAGCCAAAGAATTGTTGATTCTTTAATAGGTCGTGGTGTCAAAATTTATACAAAAAATGGTCTACCCAAAGGTCATCGTTTTATAATCGGCGATAATTCAGAGGTTTGTATATGAACATAATGATTACTGGTGGTGCTGGTTTTATTGGAAGTAATTATGTTCACTACGTTTTAAAAAATTATGATGATGTTAATGTAATTAATTATGATAAACTAACCTATGCTGGAAATCTTGATAATCTGAAAGATATTGAAAATGAGGTTCGGTATAATTTTGTAAAAGGAGACATATGTGATTCAAAGTTAGTTGATGAAACAATTAAAAATTATGATATTGATCAAATTGTAAATTTTGCAGCAGAATCACATGTTGATAGAAGTATTACAGGACCAGATGTTTTTATTAAAACAGATGTTTTAGGCTCATTTACACTTCTTGAAGCATGTAGAAAGTATGATATTGAAAGGTTTATTCAGATATCGACAGACGAAGTATATGGCAGTATTGAAAAAGGTTCTTTTAAAGAATCAGATCCTCTTAACCCGTCATCACCTTATTCAGCAAGTAAAACCTCTGCTGATTTAATTGTTAATTCTTATTTTATAACTTATGGTTTGCCTATTCTTATAACTCGTAGCAGCAATAACTTTGGGCCTTACCAATATCCTGAAAAATTAATACCACTTTTTATTGTTAAAGCTCTTAATGATAAATCTTTACCTATTTATGGAGATGGATTGCAGATTCGTGATTGGTTATATGTTGAAGATAATTGTTGTGGAATTGATACAGTTAGAAACAAAGGAGAATTTGGCCAGATTTACAATATTGGAGCAGATAATGAGCATACAAACTTAGAAATTACAAATATTATCCTTGATGAATTAAACAAATCTGACTCTTTGAAAAAACACGTTGAAGATAGACTTGGTCATGACCGTAGGTATAGTATCAACTCAACAAAGATTAAAAAACTAGGTTGGAATGCTGAAAAAAGTCATGATTTTGAAAAAACTATGAGAAAAACCATTCAATGGTATGTCAAAAACGATTGGTGGTGGAAAAAGATACTCGAAGGTGAAAAATGTGCCGTTCGAATTTGAAAGATTAGAAATTCCTGATGTAATTTTAATTAAACCTAAAGTTTTTGAAGATGAACGTGGTTTTTTCATGGAAAGCTACAAAAAATCTGATTTTGAAAAAGCTGGAATTACATGTGATTTTGTTCAGGATAATCATTCAGAATCTTCTTATGGTGTCTTACGTGGTCTGCACTTTCAAAAAGGAAAATCTGCACAAGCAAAATTAGTGAGAGTAATTAGAGGAGAAATTTTTGATGTTGCAGTAGATATTAGAAAAGATTCTCCTAGTTTTGGTAAATATGTAAGTGTAATTCTTTCTCAAGAGAATAAAAATATGTTATTTATTCCAAGAGGTTTTGCACATGGATTTTTAGTTTTAAGTGAAAAAGCTGAGGTTTTTTATAAAGCAAATAATGAATATGATGCAAAAAGCGAAGCTGGAATAATATGGAATGATCAAGAAATAAATATAAATTGGCCAATTAAAAATCCAATTATATCGGACAAAGATGCAGAATGGCCAAAACTATAGATTCAATAAAACATATTTATTATTAAATCATTTTATTAATTTGAATTTGCTGAAAGTAAGGTGAACAATGAGTGTTATACGCACTATAATAAAAAATACAACTTTTCTTACAATATCGAATTTAGTAAGTTCAATTGGGTCATTTTTTCTCCTCGTATTTTTAGCCAGATATCTGGGAGAATTAGATTTTGGAAAATATGGTTTTGCCATAGCTTTTACAGGGATATTTAATATTTTGGCAATTTTTGGTATCGATCCTTTTATTGTACGTGAAATAGCCAGAGATAAAGAATTATTAAAATCCTACATAACAAATATTGCTTACATAAAATTGATTACTTGTTTGATTTCATTTACTTCAATATTTATAATTATAAATCTAACGAATTATCCTGAAGAAACTAAATATCTAGTTTATCTTATTGGAATTTATGTCATTCTAATTTCATATGCTAGAACATTTAGGTCTGTATTCCAAGCATTTGAAAAATTAGAATATGAAGCAATAATAATGATGTTGGAAAAGCTCTTACTTTTTATACTAATATGTTTATTTTTCTTTTATAAAACTTTAAATTTATATCTTATAGGATATATTTATGTTTTCGTTGGTTTAGTAGTGATTATAATAAGCTATTTTATCACTATTAGAAAAATTTCAATATTAAAATCAAAAATCGATTTTTCTTTATGGAAAAAAATTTTATTGTTATCTTCTCCTTTTGTAATAAATTTATTTTTTGCATTTTTATTTTTTAGAATAGATTCTGTCATGTTGTCTTTTTTAAAAGGCGATTACTCTGTTGGAATTTACACAAGTGCTTATGGGCCTTTATTGCATTTATCTATAGCAATATCTGTTTTTTTATCGCCAATTTATCCAGTTATGTCACGTTTTTATAAATTTTCAAAAATTTCATTAATGGTATTAACCAGATATTGTTGCAAATACTTCATTATTCTAGCATTTCCCATAGTGATACTATTATTGTTTATACCAGATAAAATAGTATTTTTATTGTATGGAAATCAATATCAAAACTCTATTCAAGTAATAAGATTACTTTCTTTGTTCATACCTTTTAGATTTATCAGCAGCATAACTGGAACTTTTTTAACCTCCACAGATAACCAAAATAATCGTACAAAAAGTATAGTTTTATGTTCAATATTTAACATTTTTTTGAATATTTTATTAATTCCAAAATTTGATTATATTGGTGCAGCCTTTGCAACAGTTGTATCTGAAATTCTTCTATATATAATTTATTTTTATTATATGAAAAAGTCAAATATTGTTGTTAAATTTCACGGTCACTTTATAAAACCTTTTATTTCTTCATTGGTTATGAGTGCAGTTATTATTTTGATAATAAATCAAAATTTTCAGATAATAATATTTATATCAATTTTATCTTATTTAATTTCATTATTTATAACAAAAAGTATTACCCGAGATGAAATTATTAAAATTATTGGCCATATTAAAAATAAAGGGGATAAATAAATTGATAAAAAAAATCAAAAAGAAAATTTTCCACTTACTAGAAAAATTGTATTCAATTCCTAATAAGTCACTTAGAAAAAAAATAGAAAATCTTTTTATTAGATTTGATGGCGGGATGTTTTTTTCAGAATCACTAAGAAATGTTTACAAAAAATATCACGGCATACAAGTAGGAATCGGATCTTATGGATGTTTTGATCAATCTAAGTTTCCCAAAGGCACAAAAATCGGTAGATACTGCTCTATAGCACCAAATGTAAAATATTTAAATGGTAACCATCCAAAAAATTTTGTATCCACCCATCCAATTTTTTATAGAAAAGAATTTGAGTACATAAAGGATGAAAAAATTGTAAGATCGCGTTTAGAAATCGGTGATGATGTTTGGATAGGATACGGTACAATAATTTTGCCTAGTGTCAATAAAATAGAAACAGGAGCAATAATTGGAGCGGGGAGTGTAGTAACAAAAAACATAAAAGAATATTCAATAGTAGTTGGCAATCCAGCTAAAAAAATTGGTGAGAGGTTTTCAAAAGAACAACAGAAAATTATTAAAAAAACCAGATGGTTTGAAAAAAATCCCGAGGAATTAAAAAAATACGCGGAAGATTTTGCTAATAAAGATATTTTTATTAAAAAATTTCAATAAGGAGAAAAAATGAAATTTGTTATATTTTGGGGAACGCATTATTCATACAATAGAGGAGTAAATGCTTTAACTATAAGTTTAATAAATTTAATTAGAGATAATTATCCTAAATCCGAAATAACTTTATATGGGTCTGGAGAGAGTGAGGAAAAGATTATTGATAAAAAACTTAAGTTTATCCCATTATCATTAAAAGAAATATTTAGCAAAAATTATCGAAATACGTTATTATCGGAAATAAAATCTTCAGATTTTATATTAGATTTAAGCGAAGGAGATAGTTTTACAGACATATACGGAAGAAAAAGAATGTTAATACAATCTTTTTTTAAATTTGTTGAGTGTAGATATAATTCACTCTATTTGATGCCTCAAACAATTGGACCTTTTAAAAGTAATATTAGTAAAAGCTTAGCAAAACAAATTATTTACAAATCTAAAAAAGTTTATTCAAGAGATAATCTAAGTTCAAAATATGTACATAAATTATGTAAAATAGAATCTCCAGTATACCCTGATTTAGCATTTTATTTAAAACCTAATAAACCTCCCGGGTATGAAGATATATTCAATAAATCAAAAAAATGTATTGGATTAAATATTAACGGATTATTATGGAATAAAGGATATAATAAAAAAAACCAATTTAATTTTAAAATTCCCTATAAAAAATTAATAGATTTTATTTTAATGAAGCTAAGCGAATATGATTTACAAATCTATATAATACCTCATACCTATAACTCAGAAAGACCAATTTTATTAGAAGATGATTTAAGTGCATCAAAAGAGATATATAATTCCAATATAAATGCCGATAATATTAATATAATAGATAAAAATTTTACAGCTGAAGAAATTAAATGGATAATATCAAAGATGGATTTTTTTATAGGATCTAGGATGCATTCATGCATTGCTTCTATGTCGCAAGGAATTCCTACAATTGCTATCGCTTATAGCAGAAAATTCCAGGGTTTATTTTCATCAATTGATTTAGGTAATCTAGTCATAGACCCTATTTCAGAAGATAGTAAAGAAAATATTTTAAATAAGATACTATCCTCATATACCGAAAGAGATTATCATAAAAAAGTTCTAAATACGAAAATGAAAAATATTAAAATGAACTTAAAAAAAATGATAGAAGATGTAGTTGAAAATGAATAATAACATTAGCAATATAGTAAAGAAAAATTTATGCATTGGATGCGGTGGATGTTCAACAGTATGTCCAAAAAATATTATTAACATTAAAAAAGGATTATTTTTAAATTATGCAAAAATAAAAGAAAAAGAGTGTGTGCAATGTGGAAATTGTTTGAAAGTATGTCCATCAAATATAAATAATATAAAAAATATAAAAAAAGAAGAATATTTAAAGAAAATGATGAAAGGGGTTATTTTTCTATCTTGGTCAACTAATCGCAAAATAAGAAAAAATGCATCCTCTGGAGGCTATATTACATCTTTAATTTCATTTTTATTAATTAATAAAACTATTGATGGAGTTGTAATGATATCCGAAAATAAAAAAAATTCTCTAGAATATGAAAGTGTTTTAATTAAAAACATAAGTGAATTAGAAAAAAACATTAGTTCAAAATATTATCCTACCTCACCCTGTTTAGGTTTAAATTTAATAAAAAATGAAAGTAAAAAAAATTATGCATTTATAGGAAAACCTTGCGATATAATGTTAACAAATAAATTAAGGAAAGAATATCCAAAAAAATTTAATAATATTAAAATAACGATTAGCATTTTTTGTCATCATACTCCCTACAGGATTGGAACTCTAAAAATAATTAGAAAAAATAAAATTGACTCAGATCGTATCTCAAAAATAGAATATAGGGGGAATGGTTGGCCGGGTGAATTTAAAATTATTTCAAAAAATGATAAAATACTTTATAAAGATAGTTATTTAAATATTTGGAATAATGTTCTATCAAAATCAATCCCAACCAGATGTAAATTATGTGATGATCATTTTGGTTTAGGAGCAGATATATCTGTAGGGGATGCTTGGGGGGAGATTGATAAGAAAAATTTAGGATTATCTTATGTGATAATTAACTCTGATGAAGGTTTGAAATATCATAATTTATGTCTTGAAAATGATTTTATTAATTCTGAAAAATTAGAATTTAAAAAAATTTTAAATGGCCAAAAAAATTTATTTAAAATGCAAATAAAATCTTTAGAATTTATTAAAATATATAAAATGAATTTTAAAATAAATTATTTGATTGAATTCTTAAATAAGCCTAGTTTAATTTTAAATTTAATTAAATTTTATATTGGCATAGTAAAAGATAAAATACATAAATTTTTCATAAGAATAGAATACAAAGTATTAAATTATTCATCAAATAAATAATTATTTAATATAGAACTTATATAAAAACTTGATTTACCGTTGTTAAAAACGAGGGCATAGTAATTTAATCGAGTCAAATTTTCTTTATTTAATAACGAGTAAGATTCAATAATTTGTGAGTAAATTAAAGATTCTGGATTATTATTATTTGAAAAATTAACTTTATTGAAGTTTTCAAATTCTGAATTATAGTAATAGGAATTTAAAATGCGCTCATTATAACCTGCCCAGATAGTTAGATTATCTGCATTATTTTCAATATAATCTAAAGTATTTTTTTCATATTGTGAGTAAAATATGCAATTATTTGAAAAAAGTGGGTTGTTGGCTGCTTTCATATGTGAATTAAATATAAAAATTGAAATTAACGCAATTATTAAAATAGTTGAAAATATTTTTCTTTTTTTGTTTATTAATAATTTATCATATGTTTTCACCACTAATTCAGATGCAAACGGAACTGCAAAAATAAAAAAATAAGGAAAAATTCTTAACTCTAGATTTGAACCTAAATTTTCATTATTTACATATTTGGAAATTATAATTGACATAAAAAAAATTACTAAAAATGATAAGTAAATAAAAATGAAAAATATTTTTATTTTTGATATTTTAATTTTTTTGGTGAAATATTTTTTGATTTCTAGATATACTGTAAAAAATGAAGCTGGTATAATTATCCAATTTATCAAAGTTAAAAAAAACCAATTTATTGGCGAAAATGATAAATTCGATGACTTAGTAATGAAATATAGCAATATTAAATAAACGGAAATAGACATTATAACTGAGAAATTTGTTAAAAATTCATTATTAAAAAATTTTGAAATTAAATTAGAAATATTGTTTTCTTTAGTCATTTTATTTTTATTACAAAAAAATATTGAAAATAACAAAAATAACAAAACCAATAAAATAAATAAAGGAAAAAAACTAAACAATTTATATGAAATTGATCTTGAGATATTTAGGACATTAAAAATTCTAGGGTAAATAATAAACATTGATAAATAAATTAAAATACTAGGAGTTAAAAAATAAATTGTTTTTTTGAAAAAAATACTAGATTCATTAAAAATTAATGAAAAAATTATTCCAAAAAAACAATATACAAAAATTAATAACAAAAAAATTCCTGAAAACCAGATATTATATATATTTAAAGAAAAAATAACTAGATAGAGAAGTGCTAAATAAATAAAATTTTTTTTGCCCCAATTGTTTTTTGCAATATGAATAACCAGTAAGAAAGCTAACAAAAATAAAATAAATGAAAATTTTTCATGAGAGCCCCTACTCATTAAAAATAATAAATCTGGTTGTAAGGATAGTATGAATGTAGATATCAAAGCAATTTTTTTATTTTTAAAAAATTCATTGAAAAATAAGTATGCAAATATTACATATAAAAATCCTAAAGGCAATATAAGTATTTTCTGTACAGATAACCCCAAAATATCAGATAAAAATGTAGTAGTTGTTTGATAGCCAAATCCATTATTATATTGAAAACTATTATAAATTGTATTTTGTGATTGTACAGCTTGGGATGTTTTAGTAATAATTCCAAGGTCGTGATCTGCTCTTAATCCATCATATTGAAAATAAAGGTATAGTTGTGAAAAAAATGAATATAAAATTATCAATGATAGATATAGATAATAATTATTCTTTTCGAATTTTTCTTTAAAAGAGTTAAAAAGATCCATATTGATAACCATTTTTTTGATTATAGATTTATTTTATTATTTAAATCGATCTTAAGATAAAGTTTCAATTAAAATAATACTTAATACCATGATAACTACCCTTTAAAAACATTTTTGCTACATCCTTTTTTTTATAGATAATGTAATATAAAAACAAAGATAAGGGCATTCTAATAAAATTAAAGAATAGAAAAAATAAGAGTTTTTCAAGGCCTTCTAAATTTTTTTTTGCAAACATTAAAGCATTTCTTGAATAATAATAAGAAGAAGTTTGAGATAATCTAACTTTTTCATCGAGTTTATGCCAGATTTTTGATTTTGGAACAAAATATAAATTATAGCCTAATTTTCTAACTTTATAACATAAATCTGTTTCTTCCCAATATAAAAAATAATCATTATCTAGAAGTCCCACTTTTTCAATAATATCTTTATTTATGAGTAAACATGCACCATACAAAAAAGTAACTTCCTTATAACAATCATCTTCAAAGTTATCAATATTACCTCTTTTTGAATTCTTAATTAATCCAATTTGTGATATAAAATATGAATCAGACCATTGTATAACATTCTTCTTATTGTTAAAATTATAATAATATACTTTAGGGCCAACTAATCCAACTTTTTCTTTTTCATTAGTTACATTTATCAACTCAATTAAAAAATTAGAATCAACAATAGTGTCATTGTTTAACAGCAAAACAAAATCAGAATTTAACTTCCTTAATGCAAATTTAATTCCAATATTATTGCCACCTGCAAAGCCATAGTTAAAATCATTTTTAATAAAGAATATATTTTTTTTTGATTTTTTATTTTTATTCAGAGAATTTAACTCAAATAATTCAATATCTTTTTCATCTAAATCAAAAAAAGATATATTTTTTGATTTTAGGTTTTTAAGATGATTATTAATCTTTTTTATGGATTCATCTTTTGATGAATTATCCAATATAATTAAATCATAATTTTTGTAATTATTGTCAATAACAGAATCTAAGCATTCAATCGTATCTTTCCAGCCATTCCAATTTAATATTATTATTGAGACATGTGGTTCAGAAATTTTTTTATTTTTTATTATTTGCATTATTTTTCAATTCCTTTTTAAGAAATTCTAAATTATTTAGTGATAATATAGATAATTTTTTTTCATGTTCGTTTACTATCTTTATAAATAAGTTAGTAACCTCAGGGGTTTTTTTGGCAATATTTTTTGTTTCCTTGGGATCTTCTATAGAGTTATAAAGCTCGTAATGATTATTATTGTTATTTTTTATAAAGCGATACTTTAATGTTTTAATTGATATTTTTTTTAAATTTTTATCCATTTCGAGTTTAAATTTTGGTTGAGCTACTTCAGAAATTATATAATCCTTTTTATATTCACTATTTAAAATATCATTACCAATATATTTATACGGGGGTTTTATTCCCAAAGTGCGTAAAATTGTAGGTGCAATATCAAGATGTTCAACTAATCTGTCATCAAATATTGGTCCATTAATATTTTTACTATAAACTAATAAGGGCACGTGAGTCAATTCCTCATATAATTTTGGAGGGTGCATAAAATCTCCATGTTCTAAAAATTCTTCTCCATGGTCTGCTGTTATAATGACTATTGTATTATCAAGAAGTCCTTTTGATTCTAAGTAATTAAACATAACTGTAAGTTGTTTTTCTAAAAATTTGATCTTTAAATTATATAATTGATTTAATTGATTAAAATTTTTTTTTGATAAAAAATTTTTAAAATAGGGGTATAGCCACAATTTCAAGTGATTTTTTCTAATATTAAACTTTTTAAAAGGATAATTAATTTTATTTGAAAAATAAGGTAAATGAGGATCCATGTAGTGCATCCAAAGAAAAAATGGTTGATTTTTTTTCCACTCATTAATAATTTTGTTAATATGAGTCTTCATTTCGTCTGCTTCGATATAAGGAGGATTTAAATTTAAAAAAGAGTTTATGCCTTGGGAAAAATCTAATAGTATTTGATTTTTATGAATTATTTTTGTAAGTTTGTAAAAAATTGTTCTCAAAGTAGATTTTGAATGATTATTATTCATCTCGATAAAAAAATCAAATCCTCTGTTATAACCAAAATATTCTGATAAATAAGCATTGTTTGAAATACCTGCTGTAAAAAAATCATTATTTTTTAAAATTTCGGCCAGGGTTATTCTTTTTTTACTAAGGCCTTTATAACCATCATACATTAAAGGATAGGTAGAAGTCAAAATTGAAGGGAAACAAGAGGGAGTTCCTGCACCATTTGAATATGCATTTTTATAGACTTTGCAGTTTTCTTTTATATGATTGTAAAAAGGATTTTTTTCATCAAAATTTTCTTTATTATTGAAAAATGAATCTGCTCTTAAAGAATCTATTGTTATTAAAATGGCATTTGTATAATTTTTTTTCATTTTGCTTCATTTAAAATGTTATTATAAGTATCTTCAATTTTTTCGCCAATATTTTTCCAACTATAGTTATTAATTACTTTTTCTCTACCTTTTAAACCAAACTTTTCACAGAGATTTGAATTGTGCAAAAAAATGTCAATTTTGCTTACAAGACCATCAATATCATATGGTTCAACAAGAAATCCATTTACATTATTATCTACTACTTTTCTAACCCCTGGTAAATTTGAAGCTATTACTGGTTTTCCACATGCCATTGCTTCGATCAATACTAAACCAAATATTTCCCCGCTCGAAATAGAAGGTAGTACAAAAACATCACATAAAGAATAATATTCTGGAAGTTCTTCTTCTGAAACATATCCGGTAAATATTACTTTATCTTCAATTTTTAACTTTCTAGATAAATTCTTATAATATTCTAACAAATTTCCTTTTCCAATTATTATTAATTTTGTTTTCTTATGATTTATTTTTGAAAATGCTTTTAATAAAATATCTACACCTTTAAATTCATGAGATTTATCAAGAGCACCGACAAATAAAACAGTTTTAAATTCGCTAATATTATATTTTTTTATTAATCGTTTTTTGCATATTTTTAAATTAAACTTGTCAACATTTACACCATTTGGAATTTCAACAACATCATCTTTTCTTTTATTCAGCTCAATTAAAATATTTTTATTTTCAATATTGTAAATATGATCAAAAGAAGGAGTAATTATTTTTTTTGTATTCTTGATGAGTAACTTTCCAACAACAGTCAAATATTTTTTTGTGATTTTATTTATGAGTCCTTTCATTAATAATTCTTGATGATGAGTAATAACAATATTTTTATTTTTTAAAAAATTATTCAAAAGTATAAATTCAGATCCAAAAATAAAAGGATAATGAAGATGCACGATATCAAAATTATCAATATTTACTAATCCGGGTGTAAATGGGGCATTACCTATTATAAATAAGGGATTTAATTTTATAATTTTGATACCATCTTTGCATGCGTCTTTATTTGGACCTATTCCTGTAAAGACAGTCACCTCATGACCCAGACTTGCAAGTTCTTTTGAATTATTGTAACAAACATTTCCAGTACCGCCTGCATAAGGTGGAAAAGTAGCAGATATTTGAGCTATTTTCATTTTTTAAAATTCCTAAAATTATAATTGAATAATTTATTTGCAATATTTTTGAAAGTATTTTCAAACTTATATTTTGAAATTCTATAATATGGAATTGTTGAATCTAAAGAATTAATCAACAAAGTATTATTGAAATCATTTTCAAAATGATTTATGTTTGAGCTCAAACCATCAATAACAGATTTAATTTTAAATTTTAAACCTTTAAAACCCAAAGTAAAAGAATACCCAAAAGATAATATCTCAGCAAATATCAATGATGGTAAAATTTTTATTATCTCTCTTTTTAAAAAATATTTTCTTATCATTAAATATCTATTTTTCTCTAAGTGATATAGTTTTGATGGTTTCAATTCTAATTTATAATCATGTTTAACAATAGATTCTGGAGTAAAAAGTATTTTATAGCCTTTTAATTTTAATCTCCATGAAAATTCTGAATCCTCGTTATACAGAAAAAAATTCTCATCAAAACCTCCAATTTTATTAAACTCCTGCTTTTTAATACCAAAGCAACAACCAGAAATACTATTTAGATACTCATATTTATCAAATTTTTCAGGTTTTTCACCATAACCTCTTGGAAAAGTTATACCTGTAAAATGTGTTATCAACCCACAGGTATTTACATAATTACCATCATAATTCATAATTTTTGAAGTTGTTACTATGTTTTTATCATCTTCAATAGGCTCAATTAATTTTCTTAGCCAAGATTTTTCAACTACTGTATCGGGATTTAGAAAAACAATATAATCTCCATTGGAGTGCCCAACACCAAGATTATTTGCAGCTCCAAAACCCAAATTATTTTTCGATTTTACTAATTTAACTTTTGGGAAATATTTTTCCAAATATTCAATAGTTCCATCTTTAGAATTATTATCAACAACGATTATCTCATGTGGATAATCCTGATTAATGACAGATTCTAAACAATCAGATAGATATTTTTTATGATTGTAAGTTACAATTATAATACTTGCAGTAGGTGATTTCATAAGCCATATTTTAAAAAATTATCTGTTAAAAAACTCTTCTTCGTGTCTCTGAATTGTTTTTTCTATTATATTTGGAAGAGTATTTAGAACTAAGCCAATAAACATAGCAATTGTTCCCATAATCATAAGTATCGCAGTAATAATAGCATAAGATATAAGAAAAACTCCTTTAACATTATAATGTTGCAAAGTAATGATGCCCCAAAAAAATCCAACCAACATAACAATAAAACCTGGCAATGCAATAAACAACAACGGTCTTTTCTCAGCAACTAAATAAATTACTGCTCTTAAAACAGAAAAACCGTGAGAGGTAGGATTTTTTGTCGAAGTATCTAGATGATCGTATCTACAAGAAACTCTTGTATCAACAATTTTTAGACCTAGTTCATTTGCTCTTATTAACTGCTCACTTTCAACAATAAAAGAATCGCCTTTCAACCTAGTATAAATACCTTTAACAGCCTCATAATTAAATGCACGAAAACCACATTGACTATCTGTTACTACACCCCCACTCCCTGTGCTAGTCGCAATATCAAGAACTCTTTTTCCTACCTTGCGCCAGCGTGGCATTTCAGTTGTATCGCCCCATCTAACACCAAGGGATATATCTGCTCTACCCCCATACAAGGCACCTAAAAGAGCAGGTATTTCACAAGGATTATGCTGTCCGTCACCATCAAGTGTGACTAAATAATCAAATTTATTTTCAAGCATATAATTAAAACCTGTTTTTATACCGGCTGCTTTTCCTTTATTTGTCTTATGTGAAATAACTATGGCGCCCGCTTCTTCTGCAACTTGTTTTGTCTCATCTTTTGAGCCGTCATCAATTACCAAAACTTCATCAACATAGCGCTTTGTTCGAAGAACAGTACTACCTATAGTTGCTTCTTCATTTAGACAGGGAATTATAGCAAGTACTCTACCATTGTTTTTTGTTTTCTTGGTTTTAGATCCGTTTTGCATTTTTTACACCAACAAACCTGTCATAAAATAATTCTTATGCATATAATCTAAATAAAAGGGAATAATCAATATAAATTATATAGATTGCGAATTAATCTATTTACATCTAGGCAATTACTAGTCTCCTATCATCCTATAAATGTCAATTCAAACTAGTAAATTTAGATTTGTATATTTTTTTATTACACCTAAAAACAATTTTTTTTGTGAGGAACCTGAAATTGAATACAAGTCGTTAAACAAATCAGATTCTTGAAGCTCTTTTGATATAAGTCTAATCTGACATTTCTTAATTTTATGAGAATTTGACAATCTTGAAAGGATATTCATCCAAAAACCTAATTTTTTAGGTCTATCGGTAGATATGTTTTTTACAACACCGCAATTAATGCACCAAGGATGTCTTTTGATGTCATAACTATTTTCTTCAGAAATCCATATCTTATCCTTGTGATTGCAGCTTATATGCTTACATTTGCTCATATCAATTCCCAAATATCTAAATTATCCTTTTATTTTTTCGGTATTTTATTGTATTTGATTAATACACTTCAAATAGATTATATGATTCTATATAACCTATATATTACATATTCATTACGTATTTTAAAAAATAGTAAATCTATGGTGAATAAAATAAAATGAAAAAATCATTTAATAAACATCCAATAGACATTCTTATTTGCCTTGTTTTTAGTTTTATTTTAATTCCTATTGTTCTACTAGATTTAAACAGTATTATAAGAATTATTCTTGGCCTTCCTTTTATTTTATTTATACCTGGATACTTGCTGATATTTGCTCTATTTCCGGGCAAAAAAGAAATCGATACAATAGAAAGGATTGCGCTTGCATTCGGGCTTTCCATTGCTGTTGTTCCTTTAATAGGACTTATACTAAACTACACGCCAGCAGGAATAAGACTTGAATCGATTCTTCTATCTATTTTTTTATTTAACATAATTACAGGCACCATAGCCTATTTAAGATGGAAAAAGACAAAATCTAAATTACGATTCATAGTAAAAGTAAATTTATCTTTTCTAAAGACAAAAGGAAAATTTGATCAGGCACTTACAATAATTCTTGTAGCATTAATCATTTCATCAATTATACTTCTTGCATATTTAATAGTCTATCCAAAAACAGGGGAGAGATTTACAGAGCTTTACATTCTAGGTGAAACTGGTAAAGCATCAGATTATCCAACAGTACTTGGCAAAGGCGAAATTGCAAATATTACAATTGGTGTTGCAAATCATGAATATAAAAACATAAACTACACAATAGAAGCATGGCTTATCAATCAAACATCTGAAATAAATGAACAAGGAGATTTTATAACAACAATTAATCACATGTGGTTTTACAATAAATCAGAAGTTACTCTAAATCATAAAAATGTAGATATTGAATCTTCATGGCAAGCTCAACATGAGGAAAAACTTACCTTTTCAATTGATAGATATGGCATACATAAACTAGTAATTTTATTATTTAAAGAAAAAACAGAGGACTATGAAGTTGGAATAGATTACAAACCACACGCACAAGAAAAACTTGAAAATGCATACAGATCTGTTCATCTGTGGATAGATATCCCTAGATCCTTTTACACTGATTTTTTTATAAAAGGACCTATGGGAAAAACTACTTCCTTTTCTGAATACTTACAACCCAAGGATATAAAAGAACTCACAATAGGTATTCACAACCATGAATACCAAACAATAAATTATACAGTTGAAACATGGCTTGTAAATAAATCAGTTTTATTTAATAATCCTATAAACAAAGCAGAAACAATAATTCACAACATGTGGTTTTTAAATAAATCCAAAGTAAGATTAGATCACAAAGAAAATGCAAGCAAGCTTGCTTGGAATATTCAATATGAACAGAACTTTAGCTTTAACTTTAATAAATCTTTAGAAAACAAATACGAAGTAGTATTTTTACTTTTTAAAGAAAATACAAGCGAATATGATTTCTATGAGGATATTGCCCATAATTACATACAAAAGATAAACTCTGCATACAAAAAATGCTCATATGTAATAGCTGAAAACATAGGTGAAGCAAGGATTATAAAAAATGTTACAAATTCCTGGACTTTTGTTTCATTTTGGAAAAATTATGTAAGTCCTGTAATAGTCTCAACTTATAATTTAAACAATAAAAACGACACTGAAACAGTTGTAAGAATAAGAAATGTAACTGATACTAGCTGTCAGATAAAACTTCAGGGACTATCAAATATATCAAATTCAAGTGATGTACACTTAATTATCTTAGAAGAAGGTGCGCATACATTATATGACGGAAGAAAATTAGAAGCAAGAAAATATACTGAATACAACACAACAAACAAGTTTGATTTTAAAAATACTACAAAACAAAGCTATTTACAGGATTATATCAAGCCTGTTATATTTGGACAAGTTATGAGCTATAATGATGAAAACTATAGTGTTTTTTGGTGCAATAACGGCTCAAAAGAAAATACCCCTGACGGCAATAATCTGTACACATCAAAGCACACTGGTGAAGATAAAAATACAAGAAAAGAAGAGCAAATCGGTTATGTGGTGATAGACCAAAGAGCAGGTGTTTGTACTGGTACAGTTGGTCCTCTAGATTATGTTCTAGGCTCAAATAGTAATATTTTGGGTGTTTCAAATGGATCTGAGCAACCTCCATACAAATACGAACTAAATGATAATTATGAAATAGCAGTAGCCTCGCTTGCCGGACAAAACAGCACAGATGGCGGCTGGCCTGTTTTATATGAAAAAAATCCTGTTTCTGATACAATAAATCTTGCAATTGATGAAGACACAATAAAAGATAAAGAAAGATACCATGAAACAGAGGCAGTTAGCTATATAGCATTCTCAAAACAAGGAGTTTTAAAAGATGCAAACAAAAATATTGGTGAAGTAAGAAAAATAGAAAATGTAGATTCTAAATTTACAAAAGTTCAATTTCTAAATGAATATTTTGATCCAGTAATTGTTACAACACAAAATCTCATGCAGAATCAAAACGAAACAATAGTAAGAATAAGAAATGTAAAATCAGCAAGTTGTGAAATTAAACTCCAAAAGATTAGTGGAAAAGTACAATCAGCCGATGTTCATATGATTATTTTAGAAAAAGGTGCATACGAACTTTCTGACGGGGTAAAACTTGAAGCAAATAAATACTTAGAAAATAAAACATCATACAAATACAACTGGACTGAGACAACACAGCAAAACTATTCAAATGATTATGAAAGACCGGTTGTGTTGGGCCAAGTGATGAGCTATAAAGACAAAGGCTACAGCGTATTTTGGTGCTGCAACAAAACGCGTGATGTTGCCCCCAATAAAAACGAACTTTTTACAGGTAAGAATTGTGGAGAAGCAAAAGATTATGAAAGAAAAGAAGAGATAATTGGATACGTTGTAATTGAACAAGGCTCAGGTGAAATTGGTGATATCAAATACAAAGCAGCAATAGGTGAAAAGATTGTGCAAGGTGTTAATTCAAGCATACCTGATAGGTCTTATGAGATATATTTGCCAGATAATTATGGCATAGAAGAAGAATTTTATGGGTCAAGCGAGCCAGGAGAATACAAAGTTGGAATTGCAACAATTAATGCAATGAAACAACATGATTTTGGATGGGCAGTGTTGATTGGAGAAAATCCAGTAAACTCTACATTGAGCCTTGCAATAGATGAAGATACTTATCTAGATGAAGAAAGAGGACACTACATAGAAAATGTTGCTTTCTGGGTATTTTCAGACGAGGGATTTATTGCAAAAAATTAGTCGTTTTTTAAAATTATATTTATGGTTTAAAATTTTGAATAATAGAAAAAAAGTTTACTTAAGACCAACTTTTTTTGCCAGATACTCTCTTATTTCATCTGGTTTTTGCGATTCAATTCCAAAATACTCTGGGAAAAGCTTAGTTGTTGTGAGCATTTCAGTTGAGCCATGATGTTTTGCATTTATTAGCTTCATATCAGAAAGCTCGTCAACATGATCATAAACTCTGGGGCCAATCATCTTTCTAAGATTTGATTGCTTTATAGGCTGATGAAAGGCAATAAGTGCTAGTGTTTTTAGATGATGAGATTGAATTTCAGGTTTTGAAACCATTACAGATTTATCTACAAAGCTATTTTTAAGCTGCATTGTATATTTATTTCCGGCTTTAACTATCTCAATTGAAGTCTGTTTTTTTCTGTCTTCATTATACATTTTAATAAGACTTTCAATTGCATCTTCAACCTTTGATTTAGATAGGCCGGTTGACTGTTTAATTTCATTAATGCTTACCGGCGAACTTGCAGAAAATAAAACCGATTCAACCAAGCGTTCTTCTCTAACACCCATTTTATCACCTAGGTATATCCTAGTGTTTTAATAAAAATTTCTCCATAAGGAAATCTCTTCTGAAAAATCTTAATTTTATTATCATATGCAAGAAACAAAACAGAAAGAAACGTCTTAATTCTTTCATCAGGATCATCAGAATCATAGATATTTCTTATGCTCATGGACTTTTTTGGAAACTTCTTTATTTTATTCCAAACATTTGCAATATCTTCTTCGAGATGATCTTCATGAGCTGCACCTTTCATGGATTTTCTTAGCTTTTCTGCAATTCTTTGTTTTTCTTCTTTTCTTAGCTTGTTTACAAGTTGATATTCTTCTGCTTCTTTTCTTGCCTCATCAAATGCTCCTAAAAGCTCAATTAGAGTTATCTTTCTTTTTGAATCCCTTCTAACAGGCTCATCCAAAGGCGGCTTAGTTGATTTCATAACAAGATTTGTATAGGAATAACCATCATCGGATTCAAACCATGAGCCTGTGGGAATATCATCCCATCCAAAGCCATTATCATGAATTTCTTCGGTTTTTGATTCCATATCAATTACTAAATTGTCACTTTGCATTCTAAGTACTTGCCAAGCCATATAAATTATTCTTCCCGCAACCATTAAATCGATTTTTTCTTCTTTTGCCCTTTTTAGATAAAGCGAAGAAAAATTGACAAGATCAATATTCCAAGGATTAAAATCATGACTTAAAACAAGATCAAATGCAAGAAAAACAGATCTATCAAATGGATTTTCAAGACTTGTCTTTTCGCCTCTGCCAGCACTCTCAGCCATTTCTATGTATTGATTAAGTCTTGTCATGTCATTGTTTTCATCAATTAGTGATTTATGAAACAATAAGTGATTAATAACAGAAGAATCAACTTCCAAGATAGGCCCCTCCTTTATTTAGAATTTCACCTTTTGGTCCAACTGATTCAGGATCGATATCTCCTATCATCTCAGATATTCCTGTATCGTGCATTGTAACACCATAGATGTGATTTGCCTCTTTTAGTACAATTTTTCTAAGTGATACATTTATAAATTGTGAGTGATTTGATTTTTGTTTAATCATACGAGAAACAGTTTCAGCATTAACACCATCAAGAAACATATCTACTTCATCAAGAACATAAAACGGGCTTGGATCGTATTGTTGAATAGCAAAAATAAATCCAAGTGAGGCAATACTTTTTTCACCACCTGATAGAGCATTTAAGTGAAGGACTTTTTTTCCTCGTGGTCTTGCTCTTATGGTTAGGCCATGTTCAAATATGTTTTCTTCGTTTTCAAGGATTAGTTCTGCTTCTCCACCCTCTGATAAATCAGCATAGATTTGTTTGAAGTTTTTATTTATTTCATCAAATACTTCTAAAAATCTTTCTTTTTTCTTTGAGGTTACTTCGTCAACAAGCTTGATTAAGTTTTTACGCTGATCTTTTAGATGTGAGGTGTCCTCGTCAAATTTGCCTTTTCTTTCCATTTGATGCTCATATTCATCAAGTGCTCGCATGTTTACAGGTTCAAGTTCCTTCATGTTTTCTTCAATTGCTCTAATGGATTCTTTTAATGATTCTGTATTTGGAAGACTTTTGTCTGTTATTTCGATGTTGTATAAGTTAAGCTCTTGATCAAGCTCTTTAATCGAACCTTCAAGAGTGGGGAGTCTGTATTTTGCTCTGGATATCAAATCAACATAAGATTCTGCTCTGGTATTGATTTTATCAATATCATTTTCAATTGTAATGGTCTTTTTATAAATCTCATCTCTTTTACCTGAAAATTCTTTAACCTTTCCGCTCATCTGTTTTTCTACTTGCATAAGTGCTTTTAGCTCGTCTTGATGATGAGAACGTGATTGCTTTAAATCTTCAAGTGATGACTTAAAGGATTCTATTTCTTCATCGTGAGATTTGATTTTATTTTGGATTTCCTGTTCTCTATCTTTTATGAGCTCCATTTTCTTTTCAAGGATTTGTTGATCTGATTTTAATTTCAAGATTTTTTCCTGAAGCTCAGACACTTCTGATTCAAGTGTTCTTATTTCATTTGCTACTTCTTTTTTAGTTGATTTAAGAAGATTTTTACCTTTTTCTTCTTTTAGTATTTCAAGCTCTTCAACTCGTTTTTTTATTTCTTCTATTTCTGTAACTATCTTTTCTTTTTTCTCTTCTATTGATTGTTTTTCTTTTTGCTTTTCTTCAAGTTCTTTTAAAATAACATCAAGTTTTGCTTTGTATTGCTTATTTCTAAGCTCTAAATCCTTTATTTGAGATTCATTATCAATTTCAGATTTTGATTCTCTAAGCTGATTTTCAATTTCTGTAATTTCCTTTCTTAAAAGAGCAAGTTCATCAGATAATTCATCTTGATTTCTTATTGCAGCATTAAGCTCTTGAGTTATATCGTCAAGTTTATTTTGCTCTCCTTTTCCAAAAGATAAAAACGATTTGGGTTTGGACCCACCAATCATGGCTCCGCTTGCTTCTATAAGGTTTCCTTTAATATCAACAAGTCTAACGCCGCCCATTAGCCTTCTAGCATCGCCTAGACCATCAACAATTACAGTGTCTCCAAATACATACCAAAAAGCACCCTTGTATTCATCTTTGTATTTAACAAGATTAAATGCAAAACCATGAGAGCTTTCATCTTTTACTGCCATTAGTGCTTTTGCCCTTGGTTTACCAACAATCATTTTATTTAATGGTAAAAAGGTGGCTCTTCCAAGTTTATTTTTAGAAAGATGCTTAATTGCTTCTGCTGCAGCAGAATCATCATCAACCACAATAGATTGCATTCTGGCACCAGCAGCTATCTCTAGAGATGTTTCATATTTTTGCTCAACGCTTGCAAGCTCTGCAATGGTACCTCTAATTCCCTTAAGCGTTCCAGAATCTCTTGCAGAAAGTATAGAATTTACTGCAGGATTGTACTTACTTTGAACAGATTGCGCTGCATCACGCTCTGCTAAAAGCTTTGATTGTTCTCTTTGAAGCCTTAAGACTGCTTTTTCAAGATCTGTTAGTTGAGATGTAAGTTCAGTTTCTTTTTTCTTTTTATCAAATAATGATATTTCAATATCCTTGAGTTTTTTTCCGCTTTGCTTGCTATCCTTTTTTATCTCCTCTGTTTGCCATGATATATCCTTTAGTTCAAACTCATATGTTGACTTGGTTTCTTCTGCCTCTGCAATCTGTAAATCTAGGGTGTCAATATTTTCTGTAAGCCTGTCTCTTTTAAGCTTTAGCTCGTGTATTTTTGTTTGTTTTTCATTATACTCCTCACGCATTTTTAAAAGATCTCTAGTAATATCAATGGACGCATCATCTGATTTTGCAATCTCGTTTTTAAGTTCTGTAAGTTTTTTATCTTTTTCAGATAAAATATTTTGAGTTTCATCGATTTCTTCTTGAAGGCTTTTATGTTGATTTTTGATTTCTTCAAGTTCATTTGAAATATCTTTTATTGTTGATTCAAACTCTTCTTTTTCATTTTTTAAATCTAAAATTTCATCATTGGAATAATTAATTTTTTCTTCTATTTTGATTTCTTCTGTTCTAATATCATTTATCTTTTCTTTGATTTCATTTGCTTCGTTTCCACCCGCATCGCCGATTTTCTTTTCGATTTCATCAAGCTCTTGCATGTGTTCAATGTATTTTTTCTGCAAATCCTTTCTTTTTTCTTCCAAATCTTTTTGTTCTTTTTCATAGGATTGGATTTGTTTGTTTATTTCTGCAATTTGGCTTTGTACCTCATGTTTTTTCTTAAAAGCAAGTTTTGCCTTTGTTCCGTATAACCTGTCTTTAAGTTCTTTGTATCTATATGCTTCATCTCTATCTTTTTTTAGCTGTCTTGTTTGGCTTGTTATTTCATTAAGGATAATTTTGATTCTTTCAAGATTTTTTTCTACATCCTCTCTTTCTTTTTCTGCCTTTTTTATATCATTATCAAATGTAGATATCCCTGCAACATCATCAATTATTCTTCTTCTATCCATTGCACCCATTTTTACTAGGCTTGTTACATCGCCCTGTTTTACAATGTTGTAGCCATCTGCTGATATTCTTGCATGGGTTAAAAGCTCTGAAAAATCTGATAAAGAAGCTGCTTTTCCATTAATATAAAAATAACTATAGTAATTTTCAGGATCATTTTTTAAGGGCGCTCTTTTAATCATTCTTGTAAGTATTACTTCATCTGAATTTACAGGCATTTTTCTTGATTTGTTATTAAAAACAAGTGAAACTTTACAATATTTGGCTGGATTTTTTCTTTTCTTTCCGCCATTAAATATTAAATCTGTCAGTCTTCCCGCACGCATTACTTTTGAGCTTTTTGGCCCCAAAACAAACATTATTGCATCTGCAATATTGCTTTTTCCTGAGCCATTAGGTCCAGTAATAGCTGTAAATCCAGGGAAAAAAGGTACGGTAAGTTTTTTACCAAAAGATTTAAAATTTTCCATTTGAACTTCTTTTAGGTACAGGTCCATCCCTCTATCTAGTTTTGAAAGGGCTTACGCTCCTATCAACAATGCTTATTGCATCCCATAAACAGTATCAAAAGAGTGTATATAAAATTTATTAGATAATTATAAGAAATAATAGGGCTAATATAATTTCGATATTTAAATCAATATTAAATTAAGCTCTAAGTTTTTATACATTAAATAATTTCCATGATTGGTGAAAAAAATGAATTGTGTTTGTATTTATTGGTCACGCTACGGAAATAATAAAAAAATTATGGATATACTATCAAAAAAATTGAAAGATAAAGGAAAAGAAACTAAAATATTTAAAACAGATGATTTGGACCCGAAATCTATACCTGAGGCGGATTTTTATGTATTTTCTGCACCAGCTGAAGCATTCAGAATTCAAAAAGACATGAGAAATTTCATGAAGGGGCTTAACTTAATGGATGGGAAAAAATATGGAATTATTAATACGCATGGAATGAAAAGAAATTGGCTTTCAAGTATGGAAAAAACACTTAGTAAAAAAAATATGATAAAAGCGGCTGAAATTGACTTTAGAATTGATGGAGATCCAAAAACTGGTGAGGCTCTTCCAGAAGGTTGGGAAGAAAAACTTGATGATTTTGCTATGAAATTTAAATAAATTTTATTTTAATTTTTAATAAAAAATGCCGCAGGTGGGGATCGAACCCACGACATCACGGTCTTCAGCCGTGCACTCTCCCAAACTGAGTTACCGCGGCAATATTTGTTATCAAGCTTATTCAATAGATTTAATTATATCATTTATTGTTTTATTCATTGATTCTAGTTTAGATTTTAGTACAGGCATCGCTTTTGAAACATCTTTTGTTGTAACAGCTCCCTGTGGAGACGGCTCAATTAAACCTTCTTGTTCTAAAATTCTAAGTGAATATCTAACCATATGTTGAGGATGGTTTGTAAGTTCTGATAATTTTATTATTCCTGCAGGTTGGTTTTCTTGCAGAACTTTGAGAACATTTACATGTCTTTTTAATATATCTAGCTCAGTCTCAATAACATTTGTGAGAACAAACCTTTCCTTTTTTTCATTCTTCATACAATAATAACCCCATCAAGTAGTATACTTGTTAACACACGTAATATAAATGTGGTATTTAAAATCTATTTAAGATTATTTCGGTATATTAATAATATTTATAGTAAAATTGATTAAAAAGTATTTTTTATCAGTTATTGTAAATGTATCAAATAACTAAGTGGTTCGGAACTTTTCTTATAGAAAATGGCAAGGTTAAAAAATACACGCTATTTGAAAATGATAAAAATTCTCTTCATAAAAAACTTAAAAAGATGCAAGAAAACCAGATATTAAATGAAGAAAAAAAACTTTCAAAAGGTTTTAAGGTAAAGGTCTTTGAAAAAAGATTAGAAAAAATAGGAGAATATAATAAAAATCAAGAAAATTTAGATTTATTAATAAATCCTGAGGATTTTGGATTTTCTGAAGAAACTTTAAATGAAATATCTACAGATTATGCAAAAGAAAAATTAAAAATAAGATTATCTTCAGAAGATCTGCAAATAATTCAAATGGTAAACGCTCTTGATGATTTAATTCAAACATCAAATCTACTCAGTGAAAGAATTGCAATTTGGCAACAATTACCTAGTTCAAAAAATAAGATAAGACATTTTGAACAATTATTTGAAAATGTAAAAAAAGAGATTAAAAATCTAGAATCTCAAATAGAAGGAGATATGCAAAAAATTGCACCTAATATAAGAAATGTTGCAGGTTCTTTAATTGGTGCAAGACTAATATCCATCGCAGGTGGCCTTGAAAAACTTGCATTAATGCCTTCTTCAACAGTTCAAATATTAGGAGCTGAAAAAGCTTTGTTTAGATATAAAAAGGAGGGTGGAAAGCCTCCAAAACATGGAGTTATATTTCAGCATCATTTAATAAAAAAAGCATCAAAATCTTCTAGAGGGAAAATTGCAAGAAAGCTAGCTGCAAAAATATCTATTGCTTCAAAAGCAGATGCTTTTACAAAAAGAGATATTACGTCTTTTTTAAACTAAAATTAAAATAAGTAGAAATATAAACGATAAGTTGTTTTATGTTGTAAATTAAAAAGAGATGCTGTTTAGATGAGCGATATAAAAACTGTACTCAGAGATATAGGTAGCATTTTTATTATAATTGGTTTAATTACATTAATTGCTCTTCTAGTTCCAATATATTACGACGAATCTGTAGGAATCGGTGCAATTCTTATTACCTCTGCTGTTTTTTTGCTAATAGGGGCTCCTTTATATTTAATTTTTAAAAATGCTGAATTAACAAATTTTAAAACTGCGATGGTTACCGCTGCTTTTGGATGGTTTTTAGTTTCAGTAATTGGTAGCATACCCTTTATGATAATGGGTTTTGACAAAACTGATCCTAATATAGCAATGGATTTTTTATCAGCGTTTTTTGAATCAATGTCTGGATGGACAGGAACAGGACTTACAATGGTAAACAGAGAGGATTTGCTCCCATATACACTTCATTTCTGGAGATCGATAATCCAATGGGTAGGCGGTGTTGGAGTCATTGTTTTAACACTTTCTATTCTTACAAGACCTGGTACTGGTTCATTTGTTCTATACAGATCAGAGGGAAGAGAAAAAAAGACTCATCCTTCAATGATATCTACAGTTAGAACGATTTGGTGGATATTTTTACTTTATACAATTATAGGAATTGTTGCTCTTGTGATAATTGGCCAAATAACGACTGACGGCATGAGTATCTGGGAGTCGATCAATCATGCAATGACCGGTATTGCTACTGGTGGTTTTTCGGTAACAGATGATAGTATTATTAGCTATGGTGTGGCATCACAGCTCACAATAGTAGCTCTAATGATTCTTGGCGCAATTGCATTTGCAGCACATTATGACTTACTTAAGGGTAAAATAAAGGATTTTTTAAAAGATGTTCAGCTCCAAGCAATGATCTTTCTTATCATAATAGGGGTAATTTTACTTACTTTGATAAATTTAAATGATCCAAATCTAACATATAATGGAAATTGGTTATTATCTTTGAAAGAATCTGGTTTTCAGTATGTGTCTGCAATAACTTGTACAGGTTTTGCTTCAGCAAATATACCTGCTTGGACTGAATCTGCAAAGTTGATACTATCATTTGCAATGATTATTGGTGGAGCTGCTGGTTCTACTGCAGGAGGTATAAAACTTTTTAGAGCGATTTTGTTAAGCAAAGGAGCAAGTTGGAGGATTAAACGTGCAATATCAACTCCAAGAAGAGTTTTTGTTCACAAATTAGGTGATAAGCCTCTTTCAAAAGATGATGCAATGGATTTGATAAATGAAGCTGCAATAATTTCTTTTATGTGGCTTATACTAATCTTGGCAGGAATTCTTGGAATAGCTTACATATTTCCACAAGAAACCCTTGGAAACGTTATTTTTGAAGTATGCTCTGCTCAAGGTAATGTCGGTCTTTCAACTGGAATTACTTCAATAGATATGCAAAGTTCAGCAAAAATAATCTTAATTTTTAATATGTGGATAGGAAGACTTGAAATAATACCAATAATTGTTCTAATAAAATCTATGTTTGGAATTAAAAGAAATATATTATGATTAACTAATCATGCTGTTTTAAAATTTCTAATTGTTTATTTTGTAAATCTTTAATATATTTATCTAATTGGTGAATAGCATTTAATAGTTTTATTATTTCTTCATCTTCTGGTGAAGGCGGAACTGCAGAATGTGGATTTTTTTCCTTTTTTTTGTGAAAATCAGATTTTTCATATTTTTCTTGTAAAATATCGCGAGCATCTATCAAAGTTTTAATTTGAGTGGTTATTTCATTTAATTTATTCATCCTCACACTTCCTTTACACTCAAATTTGGTATGAAAAATACAGTAATAATATTTTCCTTAAAAATTTATAAAGATTTGTATATATCATGGAAATTTTACGAATATAAAAATTATAAGCAAGCAAAAATGTATTAATTTTTTCTTCCTCTGTGAACCTTGTGATCAAAAAGAGTTTCTTTACAATATACTATCTTTAAAATTCTATGATAGGGAATGGTAGAGCTTTTTGTCTCTAGATAAGATTTTTTAATTTTTACTATATCTGTTCCAGCAATGGTTTTCTTCTCGTCTTTTGCACCTCGATGCAAATAAATAATTCTAACATCCTCAAGTTTTTTTGTCCATTTGATTCCATTTAGAATATTTCGTATATCATTCATTTAGCAAATTATAGAAAATGGACTTTTATTAATATAACTTATCATAAAAAAATTAAATTTACATTTATTTTTTGTGGATATACTTCTGCATAATTACTTGCATATTCACAAGCAAAATAAGATAATAAGTGTTCTGTATATTATTACTACATATATCTACATTGATGGGATGTTTTAATGAAGGGAAAAGATATATATTTTATAGAGGATGAAAATGATTTGGCTAGATTTTTTTAATATCTATGCTAAAGTTTGTGCATTTCTCAAAGATTTTTGAATGTGATCAGTTGCAAATTCTTCAATTACTGGACCATGTCCCGGATATAACGATTTTACATCAATTGATGATAAATATTTTATTGAGTTAAGAAGTTCATTAAAATCTCCACCCTCTAAATCATATCTGCCAAAATCACCATAGGCAAATATTGTATCTCCAGAGAACAAAGATTTATTTTTTGAGTCGTATAAACAGATGCTACCTTTGCTATGTCCTGGAGTATAAATAACATCAAATAATTCATCACCAATTTTTAAATTTTCATTTCCAACTAAAGCCTTATCAATTTTTAATTTTGGCATTGTTCCCCCCAGCTTGGAGGCAAAATTGGACTTTCCATTTTCTAATTTTTCAACAAGATTTTTGTGTGAAAAAATTTTTGCTTTACTATCGCTAGATTTCAAAATATCTAAGGATCCGCCAACATGATCGTAATGTTCATGTGTTAAAATTATTTGTTTTATTTTTTTAGGATCAATAAATTTGGATATTGTTTCAATAACCCATTTACTATGAAAACCAGTTCCTGTATCTATAATTGTAGGAATATCTCCCAATATAACAAATATATTTGAATCGTATTCTTTACCAATTATTGTAAAAATTTCCATTATATTTTGGTTATGTCTTTTTTACAGATAAGATTATCGATATTTCTTTTGGAAAATTTTTTATAAAAATTTAAAATAATAGTAACTATTAAATGGGGCATTCAGATTACTGAAATACCTGTTGGGGAGTGTTATTGTGGGCGATGGAAATATTGTTCATGTTGTAGGAACTGGAACTATTGGGGAGCCTTTAATAGGGCTTTTATGTGATGCAAAAGAAGATCTTGGAATTGATGAGGTAACTTTTTATAAACACAGCCCGAAACTTGAAGATCGGCCAAAAGTTAAAGGTTTAATAAAAAGGGGTGCAAATCTTTGTGTTCGCCCCGATAGAGTCCCCGAATTTCAAGATTTAGGGATTGAACCAGTATATGATGCCGAAGAAGCAATAAAAAGAGCCTCAGTAGTAATTGATTGTACGCCTAAAGGTACTGGGCTTATGAATAAAGAAAAGTATTATAATAAATACAAAAACAAAGTAAAAGGATTTATGGCCCAAGGTTCAGAATTTGGTTTTGGAAAAATGTATGCTGTAGGCATTAATGACAGTGTTATTACACCAAAAGATAAATTTATCCATATTGTTAGTTGTAACACACATAATATTGCAGTAATAATTAACACTCTAGCAATAAAAAATAATAAAAATCATATGAAAGAAGGCAGATTTCTTTGTATAAGAAGGTCAAATGATATCTCCCAGGTTAAAAGCTTTGTACCTTCCCCAGAAGTGGGTGCTCACAAAGATGAAAAGATGGGGACTCATCATGCAGTAGACGTTTATCATCTTTATAAAACACTAGGAATTGACTTAAATGTATTTTCAAGTGCTCTTAAACTAAATACACAATACATGCACTGTATATGGTATGATGTAAAACTTGACTATAAGATAAAAAAAGATGATGTTATAAAAAGATTTATAGATAACCCAAGAGTAGCAGTAACATATAAAAAAGCCGCAAATTTAGTTTTTTCATTCGGAAGAGAACATGGACATTATGGCAGAATACTTGATCAAACTGTTGTTATTTTACCAACAATTCATGTTGTAAATGAAAATGAAGTAGTTGGCTTTTGTTTTACGCCACAAGATGGAAACTCAATACTAAGTAGTATCACTGCTGCAGAAAGATTCTTATATCCTGAAGATTACGAAGAAAGACTAAAATGTTTAGGAGCTTTTCTACTACAAGAAGTATAAAATTAACATTTTCTTTTTTAATAATAAACAAAATTATTTAGTAAATTTAAAATGAAAAACTCTTAAAAAAAAATAGAAAATTTTGGTTGCAATATTGCAACCATTGATTTAACTGTTTTATGCTTCAGCAACGCTTAGTACGAAGAATAACAATACAAATGCTGTATAGTCTTGACTGACTTTGTCAGCATTGTCTGCTTCTGCTTCGACTTCAATATCTACGCCACCGAGGCCAAAGATACCACTAGCAGATGCAGTAACAGTATCATCAGCTTCAATTTCTTCATATTCTGTTGCTGCTTCTACTTCAATCATGCCAAGTAGGCCGCCTTCTACAGTTATTGTTACAACTGCATTTTCTGCCATTGTTGCTCCAACATTTGTGACTGTAGCGGTTACACCCATTCCTCCAGCAACTGAATCGATTTCAAATTCTGCTGGCGGTTCGGTAATCAAAATGGTATCATTTACAGTTACTGATCCTTTTGCACTATCGGTTACTGTAAGCTCTACAACATATTCTCCTGCTTCGTCGTAGGTATATGTTGGATTTGCTTCATCAGATGTTCCGATTTCGTCACCAAAGTCCCATGCATATGTGTATGGCTCTACTCCACCAACAACAGTTGATTCAAATAGAACTTCTTCTCCAACTATGCCTTCTGAAGGTACTTCAATGTCTACTTCGAGTGGGTCTACTGGTGGTGGACCATCTAGAATTGCATCTATACACCAGTTATAGTCAAATCCAAATACCTGGACTTCGTCCCAAGAACTGCCTAAATTGGCCCAGTCTCCCTGGGTGTCAAGTGCAGGACCTGCATCCATTCCACCGCAGTAATCCTCATCACCTGAAGATATTTCTACTGAAATCCATAGATCAGCTTCTGGGTCTACTTCAAGAGGTGTTGAAAGATCTATTCTAAAAAATCCCTGGGTCCCATCAGTAGTATATGCTTGTGATGCAACCAATGATCCAGGAAGAGTTGGTGTATTTTCAGCATATATCTTTAATGTGCCGCTATGGACATTGGTGTTTGCATGATAGAATTGAGCACCTACTAAATCATGGTCGTTATATACTCCAAGTTCCGCTGGTGTCAATCTTATTGCAAATTGCCAAGTATATGGTGGAGTTCCGCCTCCAACTCCTAGTGCATTAGCACCTATAGTGTTTTCATCATATAGGTTGACCATAAATTCGTCTCTTGTATCTACTGGTGCTGCAGCTGGCATTCCGGTTTTTGCTACGAACTCAAGTTCGCTTGTATCTGCCATTACAACGACTGATGACAAAATCATCAATGCTGCAATTGACAAAACTACTGCTTCTTTCAAAATTGTATTTTTACCATTTTTCACAACATATTCCCCCTAAACTAACAACTAGCTTTTTAGTTTAGTATATTGTTATACTTTCTATATGACTATCTTTATATTTAAATATTTCGTTAATGTGATAATTTTATATCTATAAAGATTGAAAATTATTAATTATTTTATATAATCCAACTATTTAAATATGATACTAAAAAACTAAAAATTAAAAAAAGAGAGAGGATTAATTTTATTCCTCTGGGTAGCTTAGAACTATTGTTCCAGCTAGAAGTGATCCATCTTCGGTTTTTTGTGCTAGAATTTCCCCATCTGCGCTTGCAGTAACTTTTACCTGGATTGTACCAAATCCAAACATGTTTCCGCTTGTAATTTCTTCTGATTCAAGTGTTGCAAGTGATGATCCACCGTTTGATGTTCGTCCCATTAAAATATGTCCTTGTACAATCCATGATAGAATTGGTCCAAGACCTGCCCATTCTCCAACAGGACTAATTCCTTCTAGTTCAATTGTCCATTCGATGTCATCAAGTTCTAATGTTCCTGAGTTAGTTATATCTGTAACAACTTTCTTTCTTGAGTCGTCAATGCCAATCTCACCAATTGTAATTCCTTTTGTGTCAACAAGCATTTCTGCATATAAGTCGCCATCGCCTTTGTCGTATACTAGTGCTTCAGGTACTACTTGGAACGGATATGATGCGCTACCATCTACTTCGGCATCTCCAACCTGTCCATCATCTGACCAGGTGCTTCCATGGTTTGTACTTACCGATTTGTAGACGTTATCATCTTTTACATAGTAACATTCAACGTCTCCATCTTCTGTTATTAGTACCTGTGGATTTGCTCCGTCATCAGTTACTTCATATGTATCCCAAGTTTCACCATTGTCATCAGATACTTGTACCATGATACTTCCGCTGCTTTCGTATACAATGTATGCATATCCATCTTCAGCTGCAACATCTGGATTTAATGCTCCAGAAATTGTTGATTGTTGGAAGTTATCTTGTACTGGATCTGTTTGTTCTGCTCTTACAACATAAACTGTATTCATTGAAGTTTGCTCAAACACCCAGAAGTGCCATAATGTGCTATGATCACAATCTCCTGCAAAGTTGTCAAATGCACTTGCTGAACCAGATGCTATATCATGAACGATACCAGGTCCAACCCAGTCAGCAAATACTCCGCCAGAGTATGTCCATACACCGCCGCATTCACTTCCGTGGCCGGTTACAGCTAAACCCTCACTGCCAGGATACAATGGATTAACAAAGCCCCATGGTGTATCTTCAGCCCAAGTGTTTGGATCTATTAGATTTCCTATTCTGAAACATCCCCAGGGACCTCCGCCAAATGATACAGAGGCAACAGCTTTTTCATTACCGTCTTCTTCCCAGCGATAAATGGATATTGCACCAGAGTCAAATGAATTTGCATAAAGCATCTCATTCCAAAGTGCTCCACCGCTAGACATTGCAAATCCAGGATGAATGTCTCCAGCACCAGGTGTTTCGTATTCGTATCCAACAACTACAGTTCCAGCACCATCTGATACTATACATGATGGATTGCTATCAACTGCAGGATTTGTTGTTACTTGGAATTCAGTTCCTCTAAAGAGTGGCTTGTATTGGCTTTCTACTGGTTGTATTGCTGTTTCTTCTGCAGATACATATCTCTGAATTGAATCATCTTTGTTATCATTTGATCTGCCGATATTTTTCATGTCATATCCGCCAATCTTTAAACTTGGATCTCCAAGTAAATCCCATTGTTCAAAGTGCTTTCTGATTCCCTTATCATCCATTGGATTTCCTTCGTTGGGTCTTGTTGCATAGTCGATTAAAGTTTGAGTGTATGTTTCTCCCATTACATCCAAATGAGGACCAGTTTGTCCTGCATCATCTTCATTACCATTATAGTTGAAGAAGAATTGTGGGAATAACCAGCCAGTGTAACCTTCTTGGATGTTTGAACCAATATATCCAGAACCAAGTCCACCATTTCCTATTGCAGCTATTGCTCCACCATGATTAAGTCTTACAATAGACCACATTACTGCTTCTGGTGTCCATGTTCCATATCTTTCACCAAGTAATACACTGTATGGATCATAAAATACACTTACAAAGCTTGTATCAAATTGACCACTGTGACATCCGCTATAAAGAAGAACTGGTAACATTTCTTCATTTTGTAGATGTCTTAGAGGTAATAATGGATCTCCTTGATCTGCATGATATCTTTGATATCCTGCTTGTAGGTTAATTACTGCCCAGCCGTTTACTGAACCATCATCACGACCACCAGGTGCGCCTGGATAGTGATCTGCATAAACCATACAACTGCTGTGACCATTTACGTATGCAAGACCATAGCCTTCACTAAATCCGTTAAGTACGTCCCACATTCCATAAAATAGACCATTTGATGTCCAAAGCCTGTCTGAAACAAATTGTTCGTCTTCTGGCTCAATCATTGCACCTTTGTAGTCTCCACCATTTGCATATATTATTGCTTGCTCTGCTTCTATTTCTCCTTCCCAATATGCACTTGAAGTTTTGCCATCGAATCTGAATACTTCATTATCACTACTGTCTTCTACCCAAACATCAAATTTACATCTTGACCCAGCTCTCCATTTGGAGTCTCCATTGTTATTCAAAGCATGAGGTGCGGGCTCGTATGATTTTACTCGTATATCTACGATTTCGTTGGTTGCATTATATTCAACAACTGCCCAGTAATCTCCAATATATGCTTCTGGAGGTACATAAGGTCCAACATCGGTATTTCCAAGAACATCTCCTGTTTGAGGTACTACTATCTCAGCAACAGGTTTTCCTGGATAATAATCTTCTTGTTCTTCATCGACAGGTATAATCTTGTCTTCAAGATGATCGTCCTCAAGAAAAGTTACTGATGATTCACTTGATCTATCAATTTCTATTGTTACTGAATCTACAAGTCCTTTCCAGTCTTCATCATTTTGCAGATAGCTTTGTGAATAAATTGTATATTCGCCATCATCAAGACCTGAAATGTCCCAAGCTATGTCGTTTGGTGTATCATAACCAATATCTTGGAAACCATCTCCAGTAACTGAGATCATTTTATTGAACCATTCTTCGCCAAATGTTTCGGTCTCATAAGTTATAATTTTTTCAACGACTGTTTTAACTTCATTTACAGTTCTTGCAGCTAGTCTTCCCCAATATACATCAGGAATTACATCATATGTATCAAATCCTTGGAAATCCCATTCTGCAAATCTATCGTTTAGATTTGTATCCCATGTATCAAACACGTACTCATCCAAACCTTCATCATATTTTTCTAAGCATGAGAAGTATTGTTCTGCATGATGATATTCTGTATCATAACAATGAGATGTTCTTAAAGGAAATTGCTGCTCAGGCTTATCGAGTCCAAATACTGTCCTCCAGCCACCAACAGCTAGTACATAATCAACACCCCAATTCTTCATTGCTTCGTAAACAAAGTATTTGATTTGTTCTTGTTCATCTCTAGTGTATTCCTCTGGAATTTCAAAATAATCTTCGTCATATATTTCATCTAAACATACAAGTATTGTTGAAAGTCCAACATCTTCTTTGTGGTCCACAAGAGGATCTAATGCATTCATATATTTTGATGGTGCCATTATAAGCAGATCATATTCATCATCTCTTGTCTGGGTTTCTTGTGGAGGTTCATATGTAACTGTAATAGATGCTTCTTCTATGTAGCTGAGTTCTCCAGATGATACGTCAGTAAAGACACAAGGATGGATATAATAGTTAACATAAGTTGCCATGCTATCGGTGCTTTCTCGTGGGTTTCTTCCAGACCATATATAATGTTGTCCAATAAATTCACCATAACCTTCTCCAGAGCTGTAAACATCGTTGAAATCTTTATATTGTGGCTCAGTGTTTTGTTCTGTTGTTTTTTTGCCAATTCGAGATATCAACTCTGCTATAGGTGAAGTTGGTTGCGGAAGATCCAAAAGGTATGGTATTGGTCCAGCTGCAACTGTACCTTCCACCTGCATTGTCTTTGGAGTGGAATAATCAAAACTAACCTTGATGTTTTTTGATTTATATGGTAGTAGAATATTTCCACCTGCTACAGGTAGTTGTGGATTTCCAGGACTTAATCTTTGTGATAGGTCATCCACTTCAAGAAGCACCTGTCCATTTTCTTGTTGAACTGTTACAGGTTTTGAAAATTCAAATTGTTCAACAATTGTTTGTACAGATGAAGCTCCTGATTCTTTAACAAGTTCAGTTGCCCCCACCAATACTGGAGTAGCACTTAAAATCATTGTAAGTGCTAATAGTACTGACAGGAATTTTGCTGTCTTATCAGCCTTAAAAATATATTTTACTTTACTTTGGTTTTTTAGTTGCTTCACAATATATTCCCCCTAAACTAAGTCTATAGTTTAAGTATGTTATTCATATGATTATTTTAATATTTAAAATTTTCGTTTAATAATTTGGATATTATTTAAATTGATAATTTCATTTTACTTCTGTAAAATAAGTATTTTATTGGATTATAAGACTATAACAACTTTTAGTTGTTACAAATATTCTATAATTTTCATATTTTTGTTAGAATTTTTAAATTTAAATAATTCAAATCAAAAAGAAAAAAAGAATGAAGGTTAAATATTAACTGGCAGCCAGCCAGTTAAAACAGTAAATCCTGTACATGTAACATCTGAATAAACACCGGTCATAGTTTTTTCTCCAAACCAAGAACCTAAAAAGCCGAACATAGTTCCCACATATTCGCCAGGTTCAGATGTTCTTTGAACAAGACCAAATGTGCTAATACCATCTGTTGCATATCCTTTGTGAAAACTAATTATGTTAAAACCAACTAAGTTTACAAAACTATTGAGACCAAAAACAAGTGTAGTTCCATTCAATTCAAAACTTATTCCACACATTCCATTGAAATTTGAATTATTTATTAAAGGATCTGGTTGTGGCAATCTTGAAAATAGGCCGTTGTATGATTTTTCTTGAACATTTTTTAGATATTGATCATAACTAAAGTCATTTGAGACAAAACCATGTTCTTTTAAAACATCAAATTGAGCCTCTAAGAATTCATCATTTCCCCTTTTTTCCCTTAGCTCTTCTCTTAGAATATTCCATTCCTCTTTAGTTATTTCAATCTCCTTTTTTATTGGTATTTTACCAGTTGTATCGAAAAGTTCAATAGTCACATAATCGATTTTATCATCAGCTTTTATTAAATCCCCCATCGCAGGCGTAATCATAAATACTGCAACCAAGAGAACTATAAAACAAATTATTCCTCCCTTTTTCATATAAATCAATAATAAAACAAATTACTAATATTTAGATATTTCGAATAATTGATTTTTATAAAATTAGTGAATAGAAATTTAACCGGAAAACAATTTAGCAACCTTATTTACTTGTTCTTTATGTGCAAGTATTGTAACCTTATCGCCTGAAAAAAGCTCTACGTCCTCTGTTGGTATTATGAATTTGTGATCACGCTCTATTGCTACAATCAAACTTTTTTTTGGCAGTCCAATTTTTCTAATGGTTTTACCATTAAGATTTGAATTTTCAGAGATAGGTAGCCGGAATATTTCTGCGTGTTCGCCTACATTCATATATTCTTCAATATTTGGATGTTTTATTGATTTGTAAAGATGTTCTGCCATAACTATGTCAGGACTTTTAATCATCTTTACACCTTTCTCCATATACATTGGTTTACTTTCTTCCTGATTAACAACAGAAACTAAATGTTTTACACCTTTATTTTTTGCAAGAGATATAACCATTAAATTAATTGCATCATCATTTGTTGTTGCAACAAGCACATCTGCTTTTTTAATTTCAGATTCGTCAAGAGTTTCTTCTTGAGTAGCATCTGCATTTATCGCAACAGCATCATATTTTCTAGCAATTTCTTCACAACTAGCTTGATCTTTATCAATTACAATAACATTATGATTATCATCTTTGAGAGCCATTTCTGTTAATCTTCTTCCAATGCCTCCCGCACCAATGATTACTATGTACATAAGAAAACCTTATTTTTGATTATCTGGGGTGGTAAATCAACTTTTGTTATTAAATTTTTTGTTTAAATTTAAATTTTAAAGTTATTAAAATTAAGATGATTGCTAAAATCCATATTAAATTTAATTATTATTGAAAATTTGATTTATAATATAATTTTAACATATCATCAAAATTTTTATTCCACTCGCTACACTTATCAGGTTTATTCAATCCTCTTTTAATATATTCAAAAGGACAACCGCCCATACATAATGGTAAGTATTTACAATTTCTACATATATCGAAAAATTTTGGGTCCCATGATAGCCATTTTAAATGTTTTGAATTTAATTTAATTGGGTCTGCTATGTTTCCTACTTTTTCTTCTTTGATACCAATTGTTTTTGCACATTTATATAAATCACCTTTTGGATCAATTATAAAAGAGTTGATAGAAACAGCCGAACATCCCCCAATCGCTGGCTTAGGTTTTTTAAAAACCTTGAATCCTTTTTTTATATTATAATTAAAAAGTTTTGTTTCTAAAGATAAATATTCTCTAGTATTAAATGTATTTTCTGAAAAATCCTTACAAGAAGATGTATCATCTGTTACCATACCATAATAGACATTTATTTTATCTTCAAGATTTTTTTGTTTTAATAAGTCGATTAATCCATGAACCTCGTCCTTATTTTTTTTATCAACATTTATTCTTAAATCTATTTTAATAATATCTGCACAGTTAATCAAATTTTCAACTATCTTATCAAATGTTCCTGATCCATTTACTAACATTCTTCTTTTATCATGTATCTCTTTTGGCCCATCAAGAGTTATTTGAATTCTATCAACTTTAAGTTTTTTTAATCTTAAAGCTGTTTTTTTATCCAATAAATAGCCGTTTGTAATCATGCTTGCAGAAAATTTGCAGTCATTTTTTTTACATAAAGAAATAATTTTTTCTGAAAGATTATAAATTATATTTTTTTCTAATAGGGGTTCTCCACCAAACCATTCAATTTTTAGATAAGATAAATTTTTGATTTTTGATTTAATAAATTCAATTAATTTTTCTTCTGTTTTTTTTGTCATTCTTGATTTTTTTTTATTTTCAAAACAATAAAAACAATTAAAATTACAATTAAGGGTTGGTGCAATTGTTAGATTCATAGAACTAGTCAAAAATCTTCTAAGATTATGCTGTACATTTATTAATTCAAATTCATTGATGTTATCCTCTAATATAACACCGCTTTTTTGCATTATGGCTAAATCATCATTGTAACCTTTATATCTTGAGAAGTCATCTTTTTTATTCTTCATATTCATATATAGATTTGCCGCATCTTTATCCATCTTAAGAAAATTCCCAGAGATACTATTAAAAATTAATAAAAATCCATTATTTATTGGAATTAAAATGTTGTAATTTGAAACTTTCATATTTAATTCTCCAATCTTTTAAATGAATTAAAAAATAAAAAAAGTTATTATTCATCGTTGTGAACTTCCGCCTGAAAAGTTTATTGGCCAGCATGTGCATTCATAGAAATCTGGTGGCCTAAATGTTGAATCGCTCGTATCATGTGTATCATAAGGTAACGTATCTATTGGCATTTTCTTTTTTCACCTCCATTATTATTTTTCTTTTTATATTTTTATGTTATATCCATAAATTATAGGCCAAAGTATATAAGATTTATAGACCAAAGTTTGAAAATTAAGCTTTTAAAATTAAAAAAATGACCAGAATTAATGCAAGATTTAATTATACGTGGTAAGGATGTGGAAAAATTTCTAACATATTATTATAGATTACGTCTATCACAACCTTCTTTTTTTTATTGTAAGCTGATGGGGTTCCATGCGGAATAATATATTTTACCCATTCCAAAAAAGGAATTAATATTTCATCATCAATTGATGTTTCGTAAGTTATCAAAAAATTGAATACTTGTTTTTGATTTTTTAATCTATAAACATATGTTTTTCCTATTTTATTTCTTTCAATTATATTTAGATCAAATAATTTTCTAATATAATAATTAATAGTACTAGGTTTTAAATCTAACTCCTGGCAAATATCACTTATATTGTTTTCAGGATATAAAAAAATAAATAATAATAACTTTCTTGGTATTTCTTGTCTCATTAAATTAAAAATTATTTTATCTTCTTTTCCTACATTTGTTCGAATATAATATCTTGAAAACCTGCCTTCCTTGTTTACGAAAATTAAATTTTCTCTTAATAAATATCTTATGTGGTATAATAAGGTGGTTTTTGGTGTATCTAACTTTCTTGATATTCCCCTTAAATGTAAACCTGGATAATTTTTTATGAGATGGTAAATATTGTTTCTCTTTTCAAGATATAAAAGTTCCTCTCTATTCATCCTTATATAATATTACGACAATTATCTTATATATTTATCGATTTTATAAATAAATATCATATCCATCTTGCAAGACTGCCATCTTTTTCTCCTTTTTTAATACCCAAATTAAAAAGATAAAGACCTATAGGTAAAAGAATTATGGAAAAAATAACCAATATAAAAATAGTAAATTGGATACTAGGTTCTGCTAAATCTTTACCTAATAAAAGAATTTCTCTTATTGATTCAATTGCATATGTTTGTGGTAAAAAATTTGATATTACTTGTATGGCAGGGGGTAAATAATCTGGCGGAAAATAAACTCCGGCTACAAGACCTGAAATTGTAGCAATACTCCAACCAATGGGTTCCATATTGCCTTTTGCATTTGCTAGCATAAACATTGATGCTGAAATTAATCCTATACCGGATAAGCTAATAATTAACAAAATTAAGATAAATACTACTAGTAATATATTATAAGAAATCATAATAGCTGCACCAAAAATGAAAATTCCAATTGTAAAATACATAACCACATTAATTGAAACAGTTATGTAGTTCCAAATCATAACAGATAGATAAAAAACATTGGTTCTAGTTGGAGAGGTTAGAAGTATTTCTAGCCAATTAGACCAATATATGCTATGCATTGTCGAAAGATAAGTTCTCAATGTAATTTGAGTGAATTGATTTACAGCAAGTCCAACTAAAACAAAGGTAAAATAATTATCATATTCTGGAATATCGCCAATAAATATATTGATAAAATAAAAAATTGAGATAGAAACAAGCATTGATATGAAAGTAAAAATAAAGCTGATTTTAAATCTAAGTTTAAGTTTAACCATTCTATGAGTAAAAGATATTATAACTCCTAGTTTTTCTATAGTAGTCAAACTATGTTTCATTTGTTTTCCTCACTAGAAGATATTAATTTGATAAAGATATCGTTTAGAGAAGGTTCTTTTATATCTACAAATTTAACTTTTGAATATTTCTTACAAACATCTATTATTTCAGGCATATTTTGTTTTATCGAGCCATAAATTTTCAAAAATCCATTGTTTTTTTCGACAAAACTCACATAATTTAATGCTTTAATTTTTTTAATTAATTCATTTGATATTTTTTCCAATTCGATAATTGTCAAATCAGAACTTAGTTTATTTTTAAGGGATTTTGTATCATCAAGTTCAATAATCTTTCCTCGATTAAGTATCGCAATTCTATCACATAATTCTTCAGCCTCCCAGAGATTATGTGTTGCAAAAATTATAGTTTTGCCTTCGTCTTTTAATTTTTTTATAAAATTTCTAATAAATACCGCAGAATATGGATCTACATTGGCTGTTGGTTCATCAAGCAAATATAAAGGTCTTTCACTTACAATACATCTAGCTAAATTCATTCTTTGCCTAAGGCCTGCAGACAGGTTTTCAGGATAGTCGTCCTTGCGATCAATTAAATCGATCATTTCTAATGATTTTTTTACAGTTTCATTAATATTTTTTCTAGGTACTCCTTCTATTGATGCCCAAAATTTCAAATTGTCATATACGGATAATTTATAATCAAATATAATCCATCCGCCACTCATAAGGATATTTACACTAGTCCTAACTTTTTCTCTTTCTTTTAAAATATCATACTTATCAACTCTGCATGAACCTGAATCTGGTAAAAGCAAGCCAGAAATAACTTTGATTAAAGTTGTTTTTCCTGCACCATTAGGCCCCAATATCCCAAAAATTTCTCCCTTCTTAACTGAGAATGAAACATCATTTAGAGCTGTTAAATAATCATATTTTTTATTTATTAAACATGAAATTTTTTTAAGTAATGAATATTCTTTTTTTGCAATCCTATATTTTTTAGTTAAATTTGATATAACAATTGAATCCATTTTTATTTACGTATAAAAACCATAATCAAAAATATTTGTTTTTGTTTAAAATATGCAAATTTTTTAAAAAATATTAATAATTAATTATTTTACTTTACCAAATAATTATTATTAATTTATATTGTTTATTTTTTAATCATTTTACTTAATTTCAATTTTTATGTTACAATTTGCCATGTTATATTTTATCATTTTACTAATACCTTGATTGTTATTATCTATCTGTATTAATTCCAATTATTGTTAATGTTAGATATTATCTATCATTTTATGTGTATATACAAAAAATTTCAAAAAAAAAACATATTTGATATTATTTTGAAATTAGAATTTTTCTTTTAAGGTAGTTGAAAAACTTAAAATTTTAAATTAATCCAATAATTTGTAATATGCTTAAATGCTGATTTTTGCCATTATGTTAGAAAATTTGCTTATTTTTGGTTACCTTCGGACTACCGAAGGTAACTATAGAGGTTCTATTATCCCTCCTGTTTGGCTAGGTCACTCCTCTTAAGCACCAATATACACCAAGATCCATTGCCAGATATATCCTTTTAAACATATTTTTTATATCGTATTTCTTTTTAGTGTGCACTCTATCAAATCATTTTAATTTTTAAAATTATGCATGCTAGACTTAATCTAACATACAAAATGATTTTGTTAACATAAATATCATGATAATCAATATCTGTCATTTAGCATTGTTAGAAATCATGATAAAAAATATCACGATAGTTAAAATTTAAATGACGAGTTTAATAATTTAGTATATAAATTTACAAACTTTATTTTGTATACTATCATATTTAAAAACTAATTTTCTTTTAATTTTTTTGATGGGTTTCCCCCTTTTTTTGAAATAAGCTTTTGAACCTCATTAAAATCATTTTCAGTAACTATTGGATTATGTTCATTTTTATTTCTATATTTCTCCCAATGAAGATAACCGCAATATAATGGATTTTTAAGTATTTTAGAAATGGTCTTTTTTGCCCAAAAACCCCCCTTTTTCGTTGGAACCTTCACCATATTAAGCATTTTTGTAATTTCACCCATGCTTTTTCCATCTAAGTACCACATATAGATATCTCTTACAACTTTTGCTTCTTCAACATTTAATTTTAATTGTCCATCAATATAATCATATCCATAGGGTATGTTGAACCCAAGGATTCCTCCATTTACTTTTGCCTTTTGCTCCATTCCAACATAAACTCTCTCACCAATTTGTTCAGATTCGAGTTGTGCGATTCTCTGAATTATATCCATTACAAATCGCCCCATAGCTGTTGAAGTATCAAGAGATTCAGTCATTGAAACAAACTCTTTTTCATTTTTTTTGAGTTCTTCCATCATTAACATGAAGTTTTTAGAATTTCTGTGAATTCTATCCATTTTTATAACTAACAAAGCATCCCACTTTTCCATCTCAGACATCATTTTTTTATAAGCTGGTCTTTTGATGTATCTTCCAGAATATCCATCATCAATATATTCTCCACCAACATCCCAATCTCGGGCTTTGCAGTACGATTTAAGCTTATCAAGTTGTGCATCTAATGAAAATCCTTCTTTTGCCTGATCTTCAGTTGAAACTCTTGTATAAATGGCAACTCTAACAGATTTTGCATCCATCCATTATAATGAATTTTAGAATAGGTTATAATTGTAACGATAGGAAGAATTATTTTATTAATCTTTAACCTTTACAAATTAAATATATATGCCAACAATAATTATAAAGTTAAATATTGTACTAAATTTCAAAAATATATGGGAGAAAATAAGATGAATAAAAACCATCCTATTTCCATTAAATTATTCAAATTTATTCAATATAAACTTTATTTTACGAGATTTGAATTTTTTTACGAATTTTAAACAATTTATACATATTTACTTTTGAAAAAATAAAAATTATATGTCATTCTTATTTTCTTTATTACTATTCCATGTTTTTATAAATTTATCTAGAGTAATACCAATTTCTAATTTTAATATATATTTATGTAGAATATCAATTATTTCTTTTCGACTTGTAATTGAATATCCTTTATTTTTTCCATAGGTTTGAACAGTAATTATATTTTTTGCTTCTAATTGAGTGAGGTGATAAGTCAACTTAGAAGGGGCAATATTTAGCTTATTTGAAATATCTTTATGTTGAGATTGTGAATTTTTCAAAAGAAATAATACAATTTTTAAAGGTAATTGTTTTCTTAACAATTCAAGTATTTCTTTATTATGTTTTCCAATCTCGCTATCTTTTGTATAATATCTTTTATAATATTTCTTTTCATCTTTAATAGATAAAATCAATTCATTCTTTTCCATTTTTCGTAAATGATATTTTGCAAGTGATACACTCATTCCCATATCCTGAGCTATTTTACTTAGATGAAGTCCAGGATTTTTATTTAATAAATTAAAAATTAACATTTGTAGTTCCTGAGTTCTTTTTTTTCTTGTACTTTTCCACATTTTATTTATATAATATCGTTTAAAGCCCTCTGAATCGATTGAATAAATCTTATTTTTTTGCTCAAGGATATTAAGACATATTTCAATATTTGAAAATTTAATATCTAATATTTGCACAAGTTTGCTAATATGAACTCCTGGATTTTTTTCAATGTATGAATATACCTTTTTTTCTGTTTCAACTGCCTTAATACCATTCATTTAATTTTCTCTTTTTTCATTTTTCTTTTCTATAACGTATTTTAAAACAAATAGTCTCTTTGAAATTATAACCAATTAATAAAATTGACAAACATGTTATCACGATAAAATAAATCAATATTGCAACTGGATCGCTAATTAATTCTAAAACCTTATAGATAGTAATTTCATATTCGCTAAAATGAGGGATGCTAATAACAAGCCAAAAACCACCATCGTTTTTTTCAGTAACAAACCACTCAAAAACATCTTCGTCTACGATTAACGAATCTTCTAAATCATCAGCTTGATCAATCTTATTTCCATCAACAAGGATACCAAGCTCATCTTTACTAAAAATATTTTCATCAATCTCAAAAATAACAATATTGCCAGGTGTTCCTGTTTCCGCACCGATAATCAAAGAGATTTCTTCACTGTTTAAAGATTTTATTGAAAAATTCACATTGAAGATATAAACAGTTGATTTGTATCCAATTTGGTTTTGTTTTTCTTCTAGAGATATTTTACCTGAGACCTGCCCATTTTCAATAGCGTTATCAATCAAAATTTGATTTTCATTAGACTCTGGCTCAATGGATTTTTCTTCAAGATAGAAAGTAACTCCTACAGCAAGATAATCTTCAACCTCAATATTGTATTCATAACTTGTTAAATATCCTGTTTTACTTACTTCTAAATTATAATTACCAGCTGGAATAGCAATCACATATTGACCATCTTCATTTGTAATAATACAATTACTTGTTTGATTGGAAAAAGCAATACAAACACTAACCCCCTCGATTGGAAGTCCTGATTTTGTAAAAACTTCCCCATAAATATATCCTTTTGGTTCTGTTTGGTCTTTGTTAAGGACTGTTAATGTTTGTGTATCAGATTGGTAATTATCATTGCTAGCAGTTATTGTAAATTTTGTATTTTCATTTACTTCTGGTGAAATAAATGTTACTTTTCCTTGTTCGTCAGTTATTTTAATTTGATTGTTGAATTCAACCGAAGCATTTTCAATTAATTCTCCTTCTGACAAAATGGTTATATTAAATGACTGATTTTCAATAACCTTTGATTGGGAAACTATATTCAGAATTGGAAGGACTCTTACAGTCAATGTTTCAGACCAGGCGCTTTCTGCACCAAATTCATCTTTTGCTTTGACTTTTATCTCAAAATTTCCATTATAAGACCAGATGTGATTTGCAATAGGCGATAACAACCAGCCACTATTCGTTTGATCTCCCCAATTAAATAAATAATACACATTATGATTGTGTAAATCTGTTACATTATTAGAATAATATGTATATAATTGGTTTTTAATACACTCAATTTCGCCTATAGGTTTTTCAGGAATTTCAGGTGCTGAATTTATTACGAATATTGAAGAACCAAGTTGAGTTTCAAAAGGATCTATATAATCGGATTGACGATAGTAAGCTGTTGGATTTTCTTCTGATAAATTAGAAAATGACAAAGTAATATTTCCAGGTGAAGATGTTGGAGATATATTTGCTTTAATCTTTGCAAGTAAACCGGTTTGTGGGATAATACCTGTTTCCGAAGATGCGTATAAAATAATATAACCATTAGTATGATGCGAAAGATAACTTGTAGATGCGTGTTCTACAACTGATCCATTAAAATCAGCCCCATATAAAGTTAATTGTGATTGATCATAAGAAATTTTTATTATGTAGCTGCCCCAAGAATAGAACCATTCTCCATTTATGTCGATTATAATTTCAGCATCTCCAGGAAGCCCGATTTCATATTCAATGGACATAATCATTGGAGAATCTTTTTCTTCACCAATTGGTTGATTAATAAAATAATTCGAATCTGTATTATAAGATTGTATTTTGATTGAATAATTAAATATTGAAAAAGTAAATATAACAATTAATAAAACTGTAATAAATAATACAATTATTTTTCCATTTCTTTTATGCAATCTCCACATCCACCTACTAGTTATTATCCAAATAAATTGTTTCTATATTATTGTTTGGTTTCTAGATAAAAAATAGGGGGAGAAAGTTTTGTTTTAAATATTTGACAGAATGTGTACAAAGGGATCGATATCTCCTGTGTTTACAAGGCCATCATGGTTGATGTCAGCTGCCCAATAGGACCCGTATGAAAATAGCTCATAAAATTGGTCAGCTGATCCTGCAGCAATAGCAGATACTAATAAATCAATATCACCTGTATTTACAAAACCATCATCATTAATATCTCCAAGAATGAACTGATGACGACGAAAAAAAATGGTAATGTCAAAATTATCACCACTCATAAATCCAGCAAAAAGCTCACCTGGTTCTGATAAAGCCAATGAAGCATAAGATTGACTTTTGTATTTTGGAATAATAAATTGATAATTGCCAGGCTCTATTATAAATTCACGTTCTCCTATCCAATCATCAGTAAAATCCCCATCTGTTCCAACACTTAGAGAATCTGCAACTATAATATTATTATTTAAATCTATTATTTTCCATTCAGCAAGAATATGAGAATAACCATATTTATGATCGTCATGCCAATAGTCTCCTAAAACTGAAAGACAGGCTTTTTGTATAAATCCATATCCGGTTTCAGTGATAGTGAATGGTATATTTAACTGTAAGGGACTAACAGATATGCTACTTGGTATATTTTCATTATGAAATCCTGAAGCACTAACACTGGGTTGGGGGACACTACTACGCCATACATATAAACTATGTTCATGTAGGGTTCCAGTAGAAGTTGATATAAATGTGCTACTAGCAGAAAGAGTAAAATCTGATTGGGTAATAGCACCTGCCGAACTATATAAACAAGGCTGATCAGGGCAACAGGTGAAATCCACAAAGGCATTGCCTCCATTAATATTAGTTACATAATTATACTGTGGATCCAACGATTGCTCAATATCGATTGTATAAGGGTCATAAGAATAATCACTTTGATGTACACCACCAGCCTGTGCACCAGTACAATATGAAGCATTAGCGATTACATGATTATCTGGATTATATGATACAATACCTAGTTTTTTCCCTGTTTTTATATTAAAATGTCCTGATTTCCCATAATCAATTGCAGTTGTTTGAAATACCAAAGGCATAAATGACATTAGTATACATATTACTATAGTTCCAAATGCTAATTTTTTTATTATTTTATTTTTCATTTTTTCATCACCAATTTAAAAATTTTATTTTAAATTTTTCACTCTCATTTTATCATTTTAAAAAAGGAAAAAGAGAGTTTGGTTTTTTTATTGTATTGTTACTTTAGATAGTATTATCTTTGCTTCTGCTGAATCAGAATCAGATGAGCCTTCAGCACACTCTGCACTTACTGTAATTACTGGCATGTCTGTAATTATTCCAAGTCCGATTCCAAATACAGACATGGTAATTTCTGCATCTTCACCGGCTTCAATGGATTCAATTACATCTGTTGCTTCTTTTGTAAGTATGAAAAAGCCGCCTTCTATTGTTATAGTCCATTCTACATCAGTTGCATCTGCATCACCAGTATTTTCAATTACCGCTGTTATTCCCGTTCCGCCTTCTATTGATTTAATGGATAGTACTGGCTCTGGGTCTGGTACTTCAGCAATTTCTATTGTGTGTGCATCAGAATACTCTGTTTCTTGGTCCAACGTATCTTTTGCCTTTACTTTAATATCGTATGTTCCTTCTTCTATCCATGTATATGACGCCTCTATCTCGTCTCCAGATGCATAGGGTCCTAGCCATTCAGAAAATTCTCCGTTTCCCCAGTCAAACATATAGTAAACATCGTCTTCATCTGGATCTGTTGTGCTTGTTGTAAATGTATATTCAACATCAGGTTCTCCTTCTGTTTGTCCTAAAGGTGTTGCTGGTATTTCTGGTGGTTGATTTGGTAATTCTCCAAAACAATGAATTTTTCCATAGATGCCACCAATAAATAATTTACCATTAACTATTGCAGGAGAGGATGCATCAACAGAGATATTATAATCTAATAAAAAATTTCCATTAAATGCATCTAAACATATCAATTGGTCGGAAGGGATAAAGATTTTTTCATCAGCGATAGCTATGGATCCTCTAATATCATCATCAATATTATATTGCCAATTTAATGACCCATTAATAGCATTAAGACAATATATATTTCCATCATCACTTCCAAAGTAAATATTATTGTATGCAACAGCAGGTGTATTTCTGATATGTCCGTTTGTCTGATATGACCAAATATATGTACCTGAGGAAGAATTAATGCAAATTAGATGATTATCCAGATTTCCAATATAGAGATTTCCATTACTAATCGCTGGTGAAGATTCAAGTATACCTCCTCCAGTATCATGGGTCCAAATAAGATCATATGAACTACCACTTGGGTCTATTATTCCTTCATCAATTTCATCTGAAGGATCTGCATCAAAACAATATATTTTTGAATCTAATGATCCAATATACAAACGATCTTCAAGTAAAGCAGGTGAATTCTTAATTAATAAAGCAGTTGGATATGACCAGATTTCCAAACCATTAGTAGCATTTAAACAATATATTTTACTGTTTATTGATCCGAAATAAAGTTTTTGATTTTTACATATGATACTTGAAAAAATTGGATTATCACTAATCAAAATTTCCCAATTGATTGTACCATTATTTGTATTTAATGAATATACATATCCATTATATGTTGTAATAAATACAGAATCTTCAACAATGCATGGGCTTGTTAAAATCTCACCATTTACTTGTTTTACCCACAGCTCTTCTCCATTATTTATGTCAAGACAATAAATCCATCCGTTTCCTTCATATCCCGTTCCAATATAAACTTTATTTTCAAATATAGAGGGAGAGGTAGGATCAAAACCATTCATTGAATAATCCCAAATTTTTTGATTTGACGTTGGAGAAGATGAAGATGTATATCCAGTATTTAATAAATCATGATGAAACATTGGCCACCAATCGATATTTTCTATTGGTGGTTTTTCATTTATGACATCATTTTCTTTTAAGCTTACAACTGATAAAATACTTGTCGAAAACAGCATTATTATAACTATTTGTACAATTGATTTCTTCATTTTTATTTCCCCCAAATTATTTATTTTTATTTAATGTACCTTCAATTATAATTTAAATAAATTATTTCAAAAGATTTGAAAATTTACAGAAGTTTTGAACTAAAAAAGTTATTCTTTATGTGTAATCTATAAAAAACTAAATTTCAGATCAAGGAATATATGGGAGAAAATAAGATAAGAAAACGAATTTTCTTCACCCTTATTTTCTTATACATCATATTTATTTTAGAATTATATATAGATTATTTGAAAAGTTGTGAGTTTTTTGAAAAGATTTGATCTAAATTATCTTTTTTTTCTTAAGTAAAAAATGTTTAAATCTTTCCACATGCTGTTAAAACGATCAATTGATAAGTATATACCAAATTGGATTTGGTATTTTTTCAAGATTGTAATTAGTTCTTCTTTATTTTTAATAAAATAGCCTTTATCAGATCCATGAGAAGAAACATCTACAATACCGCTTTTAACCAATTTATTTAAATGATAAGATAATCTTGAGGATGAAACGCCGATCTCTTCACAAATATCCTTGTGACGCATATTTTCATTTTTCAAAAGTATTAATATAATTTTCATAAGCATTTCGTTGCTTAATATTTTAACAATCCTTTTATCTTCATTTCGGATTTTACAATCTGCAGTATAATATCTTCTATGGTATTCGCCAGGATCTTTAACTGCATAAATTTCTTTGTTTCTCTCCATATAAAGTAAATGATAATCTGTAAGTTGTACACTCATATCAAGCATTTCAGCAATTTTGCTTAGATAAAGACCTGGATTTTCTGAAACAATATTATAAATTTGTCTGCGAGTTTCTTCTGTTCTTTTATTTCTTGTTCTTAACTTATTTTTCTTTGAAAAATATTGTCTATAACCCTTTTTAAATTCAGATGTTAATAAATCGTTTCTATCAAGTTGTTCTAAATATTCTTGAACTGTCGGAATATTAACGCCTAGAAGTTCTGCAAGTTTACTGATGTGTATCCCGGGATATTTAATCAGTAAAGCTTGAATTTTTCTCAGAGCTTCTTTTTCATTTGACTCATTCATTTTAACATCTTATCTATTTTTCATAATATTTTCTAAATCTAACAAAGTTTGTAACAGTAGGAACAATAAACAATAAAATTGCACTTATGCCAATTGCAAAATAAAACAGTATAGCAGTAATTCCACCAAAAGATTCAATTATTGAATAAACTGTGATTGTATGTTCAGAAAATATAGAATTAACAAAAACTACATATCTGCCGCTTTTCTCTGTAGGAAAAATTACCCAGCTAACATTAGTATTGTTTTTACTAAAAAACCTAGTGATATCACTTGTTTTTTCAACTTTTTCTCCATCAAATTCTAGTATAACATTATCAGGATTGCCTCCAGAGATGATTAATACAAATAATTTACTTGTTTCATGATCGCCGGAATAAGTAAGCTTAATTTTTCCTTTCGATAATGGATTTGATTCAATAATATTTATATTAGTATCAGTGTAAAAAGTAATATGAGATTTTTTTGAACTTGCATCAATTTTTGCTGCTACATTTTCTTTATTTGCCTCAATAATGTAATCAACAAGATCCGCTGTTTGGTTGCCAGAATCTGCAGACTTAGTTAGTTGAAAATCATAATTTATGGCTTTATTTTCTTCTACTAAAACATTTTCTTCAATTTGCGTTTTATACCCAAAATAACTTACAATAATATCATAATTACCGATTGGCATTGTTGCTGTATATCTTCCGTTCTCATCAGATCTAAAAACCCAACTCTTTTCTTCATTTTTTATTGTAATTTCTACATTTTCTAAACCTTTGATATCTTCAAATACAGTGCCATAAACAAATCCTTTTTTTTGTTGTTCAACATAATTAAGAATGGTTAAATATTTAGTATCTGAAAGGTATCCCTCAAAATTAGCAGTAACAATATATTGAGTGTTTGAATCTATTGAAGGTGAAGTAAAAACTACAATCCCTTTATCATCTGTGAATTTTATTTGGTCACTAAAAATAACTTCAACATTTTCTATGAGGTTTTGATCAGATTTAATTGTTACTTGAAACTCTGTGTTTTCAATAACAGTTGTATCAGATATAATTTCAAGTTTAGGCAAAGGAGATGTAATTGTTATTAAATGTGGATCTGACCAATCACTTTCAAAGTCATGTTCATCTTTTGCTTTAACTTTAATATAATAAGTTCCTATTGTTTCCCAAGAATAAGATTTTTGAGGATTTTCGGTCCAAGAATCGGCCTGATTATCATTATCAAAGTCCCAACCATATAATATATCATCTCCATCTGGATCTATTACATCATCAACAGTAAACGTGTAAAATGTTTCAACTTCTCCTTCAGAAACTCCTTGGATGTTAGTTGGCAAATCAGGGGCTTCATTTATCAATTCGGTTAAACCATATAAAAATAAACCATCATCTGAATCTCTAGTAATCATCCATAGTTTATCATCAGCAATTGTAGGTCTTCTGTAGTTAGTCCAACCGTTAGGATATTCAAATTCCCAATACAAATTTGTTGTCTTATCGCCGTTTCCAATTGCATCTAGACAATATAGTTCATAAGGCCCATTTATGAAAATTTTTGAATCAGCAATTATTGGTGGGCCTGTTTTTACATGAACGGGGGTAGAATAATTCCAAATTAAAACTGGATCGTTATAGAGAAAATTTGTTGCATTTAAACAGTATATCTCATGCTCTGTTGTACCAAAATAAATATTTCCATATGCGGCGGCTGGAGCTGAAACTCCATTTGCCTCAAATTCCCAAACCAAATCAGCATTTCTAAAATCATCACCATCAGCTTTAAAACAGAGCATTTTATCTTGGGTTCCAATATAAACATGACCATATTTTACAATAGGAGAGGTAATAACATGGCTGTCTGTATTATATTCCCAAATCACTTCACCAGTATTGACATTCAGGCAATAGATGATATCATCATATTTTATTCCAAAAAATAATTTATTATCATAAACAGCTGGAGGATCAAAAATTTGAGAATTAACCGAAAAATTCCAAAGTTGTTCTCCATTAAGATCTATACAATAGATTTTTTTATTATTACCCTGGACACTATAAAAAAATAACTTATCTTCAAAAATTTTTATATCAGCAGAACCCACAACTCTACCAAAAGAATAAGATGTCTCTAGAAACCCTGTATTAGCATTGAAAAGTTTTAGATATGGTGAAGCATAATAGCCAATATATACGATATTCTCATAAATTGCAGGCGTCATTAAACCATTGACACTACCATTTTGCCAAATCAGGTTGCCATTATTTGCATTTAAACAAAATATCTTTTGTCCATTACTTGTAAAATATAATTTGTCATTTTTATAACATATTTCAGATGCTTCAGTTGCATAATCATCAAGAATTTGCCTATTCAAAAAAACATCATAAATTGCAGGAGAATCAGATTCTGTGAAGCCCGTATTTGAGGAATCATGGCCAACCATTGGCCAACTAGAAGAATCTGCACAAATATTGCTTAATAGGATTATCGATATTAATTGAAAAGTAATAATTAACGAAATGGTCCTCTTTGCAATCATCCTCACCTCTCCTAAATCTCCTATCCAATAACTCTTAAGTAGTATAGATATTTTTTTATTTTTAATTTACAATTATCGGATTTGTTCAAAATAGTTTAAAAAAATAATAAGGGAATTTTTCCCTATTATATTATAACTTGGTTTAACAGTATTTTTGCATTGTTTGAATCATTTGTTATAGGCCCTTCAGCACACTCTGCACTAACAGTTATTACTGGAATGTCTGTAAGTATTCCAAGCCCAATTCCAAACACGGACATGGTAATTTCTGCTTCATCACCAGCTTCAATGGATTCAATTACATCGCTTGCTTCTTTTGTAAGTATGAAAAAGCCACCTTCTATTGTGATAGTCCATTCAACGTCTGTTGCGTCTCCTTCTCCAGTGTTTTCTATAACTGCAGTAATGCCTGTTCCACCTTCTATTGATTTAATATCCAACTCTGGTAAATTTACAATTTCGATATCATGAGTGCTTGAATTTTCAGCACCATACTCATCTGTTACTGTCACTAAAATTGTAAATATTCCAAAATCTTGATATTTATGTAAAGCATAGAAGCTTTCACCAGATTCAAAGGGCCCATAAGTCTTTGTTGAATCATCTCCCCAATCTACAACATAACTTAAATCGTGAGAATCTGCATCTTCTGATACAATTGTAAAATTGAGTTTTTGATTTATTTCTCCTTCTGTCGGTCCTACTATGTCAGGTCTGGTTGGTATATTGTTTATTATTTCAATATTATGAATTGAACTGGTACCATTAACAAATCCATCATTTGCCACAACACTTATTTCATAATTATTGACTTCATTCCATGAATGAATTGCATCAAAACTTTCACCCGAGTCAAACGGCCCATATTCTTCTTGCTCTCCATCGCCCCAGTCGATAAAATAAATAAGTTCGTTACCGTCGGGATCATTTGTAGAAATTGTAAATGAAACATCTATATCAACAACAGCTTCTTCTGGACCACTTATGTTAGGTTGTCCAGGAGGGTCATTTGTTCCACCAAAGCAATATATTGTATCAGCAGTACTTGAAGAAGATCCAGTAATATATAGAAATCCTTCAACAATACCTGGAGAAGACTCGACTCTTAAACCTAAATCATATTGCCATTCTAAGCTTCCATCATTTGAGTTTAAACAATAAACATTTTTATCAAATGATCCAAAATAGATTTTATTTTCCGCTATTGCTGCCGATGAATATAAATCTCCGCCTGTTGTAAATGTCCATACCAGATCATAATCAGAACCTGTAGGATCTTGAATTCCTTCATCGATCCCATCTGAAGGATCCGCATCTAAACAGTACATTTTATCATCCTTAGAACCTACAAACAATAAATCATCATTTAAAGCTGGCGATGCTTTAATATCTGCGCCTGTTGTATAATACCAGACCAAGCTTCCATCAGCAATATTTAGACAATAAATTCTGTCATTATTACATCCATAATAGACAAAATCATTTTTTACGGCTGGCGCCGATTCAATATATGTACCAGAATTATATTCCCAAATTACATCATATTGGGCGCCAGGATCATCTGGATTGCCTTCATCAATACCATCATCAAAAGGATCTGCATCTAAACATACTAATCTGCTACCCATTGGAACATATAAACGATCGTTATATAGTGCTACCGAGTTCTTAACTTGCCCCAAAGTGTATTGCCATTTTATTGATCCATCATCTGTATTAAGGCAATATATTTTGCTTGTTAATGATCCTATATAAACATTATCTCCAAGAACAATAGGAGATGCTATTAATGCATAACTTATAGACAAAGGATTTCTCCAATTTAGACTTCCATTCTCTGAATCTATACTATAGAGATGTCCATCATAAGAACCAATATAGACACTACCATTAACTACAGCAGGAGAAGATTGTCCGATAATGTTATCTGTTTCATAATTCCATTTTTCTGTTCCATTTGTTAAATAAAAACAATATACTTTTCTCTCTGCTCCAAAATATACAAATCCATCTACTATTGCTGGTGAGGATTTACTACCCGAATAACCAGGAATTTTTTCACTCCATCTTAATAAATTTGTAGGAGATTCAGATGTGGAAAGGCCTGAATTTTGATTATCATGTTGAAACATAGGCCACCAATCAACATCTCTTGTTTTATCTAAATCAGTTTTTTCTTCCGACATTGCCGTTGGTATAGCTGCAATTACTAGCATTCCTACTAATACAAATATTATATTTTTATTCATCTTAGATTTCCCCCAATTTTAAGAGTTTTATTGATTGTATTGTATCATAAATTTTATATAATTTATTTGAAATGTTATGACTTTTTTGAAATGTTATGAGTAAAAATATTAGGATCATTTTATATCATTTATAGTATCAAAATATTTTTTGATAACAAGAATTTTAAAAAAAAGAATAAATGATTATTTGGACAACATTTAATTTATAATCTATTAAGTTGCATAATTTAACAATTCAGCAGGCGCATAAATTGGATAAATATCAATATTGATGGCCCATTCTCCAATGCATTCTGCGAAGACAAGCCAACCATTATACTGCACACTTTCCCAAAAAGCTATTGAACTTTCTACATTTTCCGATGGACCCACTCCAACTAATACAGTAGACCCACCTATAGTTAATTCTATTGCATTTTTGTCTTCATTATAATTCACATTTGTAATTTTACCAAAACAAAATTTATGAGATCCTCCAGGAAGAGGTTCATAGAGAGTTGAACTGGCTACTGTTGCAAAAGATGAAAAGCTTACCAGAAAAACAATTGCGCTAATTACAAAAAATTTTTTTTTCATTTTTTCACCCACATCTATGTTGTAGATTTTATATTTTTAGAAGCTTTTATATTTTATTTGAAAAGTCATGACTTTTTTGAAAAGATATGAGTAAAAATTTATTAATCTACATTTTACTAGCTATCTGAGCTAAAATTTTTGATTTAGAATCTTTTTTATCAACCAAAACTCTACCTTGTTTTTTCCAAGGCCTAGATGGATGTCTAGAATCTGATTCCAAAATAGGATGCAAACCTAAAGATTTTGCCGCTTTAGAAATTGCTTCTGCAGTTGGTTTTTCAACAGCATGTTTTTTTGCTATCTTTCTACCATTAAGTCTTGAAACTGACGAATCAAAATAGATAGGCCATATTACGTATTTATTTTCATCTTTTGAGACCATCTAATCACAAGGTCTTATTTGTTTAATAAAACAGCATTAATATTTCCAGTTTGACCAGGTCTTGAAGTAATTTTTGCTTTACCTAGTTTTGTCTCTATTATTGCGCCTTTGTTCATTATGTTTCTTCTAACATAGTGAATATTTGCCTGATTTTCAGATACAGAAATAATTTCAGTTTTACTGGTTTTACCAGTTTTAGGATCAACTACATGGGCAGTATTTGAGGTTAAAACTCTAACTTTTTTATTGTTTCCTTTAGTTCTAACCTTTTTGAGTTTATCATTACCTATAGTAGTAAGATGGGTTTCTCTACCTATTTCAAATCTTTTTTTGTGTCGATTGTAACGAATTCTTCGACCTGTGTTGCTTCTTCTTGAATTACCTTGCCATAATGCCATTAGGACCCCAAATAAAAAAGTTATATTTAAATAATATGCTAGATTATGATGATTATAAGTACAAAAAAATTTAAATAGTTTTAAATTCATTGTTTTAATTAACCGATTAGTATGGGGGAATTTAAGATGAATTGTTATTCATATAATAAAGAATTTATTTTTTTGGAAAGAAGTGTAAAGAAGGCAGGTAACACTTGTACAACATCGTTTAAATATCGTTTTTTACCAAAATAATTAGTAAGACGACTTTGTCGTACTTGAGTGTGGTGAATAATAATATGAAAAATAAAAATGTAAAAAAATTGTTTTCAAGCACTTTGATATTTATTCTTTTTATTAGTATTTTTGCAAATGCTTCAGCCCAGGATTCTGAAAAATTTGAAAGTGTTGAAGAAAAAATTCATGAAACTGGAGAAAAAATTGATAAAAAAATAGATCCAAATTCTCAAGAGAAAGAAAAAACAAATGATATTCAAATATCTTCAAAAAATGTGGAATCTGTAAAAAAACAACAAACAGAAATTGAAACGGAAAACTCAGATTGTGATTTAATAATTGAAACTAAAGAGACCATAGATTTCGCTAATAATGAAGTGGAATTAAATGAGCCTGCAAATGATGACCCAATAGACACAGAAAAAGAAGAAAATGAACAATTAGAAACTACAATAGAAGATGTTGATGAAGTTGAAACGGAGGATAACAATAACGGTAACAATTTTCAAAGCATTGGAGGTTCTGGACAGAATACAGAATTTGAAATAATTACTAGTTACCAAGAAAATCAACAACAATTAATAAATTACTATGAATCATATGGTCAATTGCAAGCTGTTATCCAAGCAAGTAAATTAGAAGCTTGTGTTGGTGAAACTATTGTTTTTGATGGTTCTCAAAGTGGCCTAACAGATTCATATATTCAAATTTTTAGAAGTGAATTATCAGTGAGTACATACAATCTAAATCAAGTTGATTTAATGGGGGTTCAAACACCTCAAATATCATCTGATGAAAATGATTTAATCCGTAGTTATGATTTGGATCAAGAGGATATTATACATGATGAGGATGTAGATTCTACAATAACATTTAATTGGGATTTTGGAGATGAACAAGAGGATGTTGGGGAAGTAGTTAGTCATTCTTATAGTGAAATTGGGCAATATGAAGTTGTTTTAACTGTATATTGCAACGGACAGCAAGATAGTGATTCGGTAACAATTGATATAATCACTGATGATGAGCAACCCCCTTCTAAAGTTACAGGTTTAGATTATACTGACCAAAAAGATGGAGAAATTAGATTAGCTTGGGAGCCTGCCGAAGATAATGAAGGTATAGATCACTACAACATATACAGAAAAATTTATGGAGAAGATTGTAATTTTATTGACGACACTTCTAATTTATATTATTCTGATTCAGATCTTGATATTGGAATAAGTTATGTATATCAAGTTTCTGCTGTAGATTTTGCAGGAAATGAAGGGCCTAAATCAGATGAAAAAGAATGTACGTCATTTAGATCAAATAATGCTCCAATAGCAGATTTATCAGCTGGCGAACCATATTTTCAATGGACAGACCCAATACAATTTGATGCCTCAAATAGTTATGACCCTGATAATGACGAAATTCAATACAGATGGGACTTTAAAAATGATGGTGAATTTGATACTGACTGGAAAGATTCACCAATAATAACTCATAATTACAATCAGCCAGGTAATTATGAAGCAAGATTACAAGTAAAAGACATTTTTGGAGAAAAAGATGATGATACAACTATTATAACTGTTGTTATTGACTCGCCAAAAGCCAACGCTGGTGGCCCATATGAAGGATTTGAAGGCGAATTAATAAACTTTGATGGTAGTAAGAGTTATGACCCCGAAGGAAGAATAACTAACTATACTTGGGATTTTGGTGATGGTGAAGTAGGTTATGGAATATCATTAAATCATTTTTATGAAAAAAATGGTACTTATTTTGTAACCCTATCAATAAAATATAACGGGGGCAGCGATTCCAATTTTACAGTTGCAACAATACTTAAAAAAGCAGGTCCAAAAATAAGTAAACCTCATGTTGAATACGGTGAAGAAACGCAGGGAAAATATGTATTTACTGCCATATCAGACCATATTGACGACATGGATATATCAATAATCTTTGACTGGGGAGATGGTATGATTACAACAACACCATATTTTCAATCTGAAACAATTGTATCTGCATCTCATAAATTTTCACAACCTGGAGAGTATACTGTTAAAGTCTATGCAAAGGATTTAAATGGTGAAGAATCTGAGATTGAAGAAATTACAATTTCAATTGAGGGACATGTAGAAAATGATTCTAAGAAAGGTAGCAACGAGCAGCCTATTATTCAAACAATTCCTCTTGAATTAATTGGCATAATTGCACTTGCAGTAATCATCATAGAATCTATTCTTTTTGTAATAAGAAAAAAGAAAAATAACAAATAATCTTTCTTTTTTTGATTTCGAACTATATCAAAATTTTCGAATCTTATCAAATAATATATTAATATTATAATTTTAATCCTTTAAATTTAAAAATTACATGGAGAATTTAAATGAACATTAATAAACTAAAATTTCTAGTACCACTTTTAATGATAATTTTAATTACATCTGGTTTTTCAGTTAGTGGTAATGAAGAAAAAGATGAACCAATAATTGCAGATATTTTATTTACTGATGAAAGTCCATACCAGAATGGAGATTCAGTTAGAGTTTCTGTTTTTGTTGTAAATAATCTTAATGAATTTGTCCAAATAAAAATTGAATATTATATTCATGGTACAGATGAAAGTAACAGCCATATTTTAAAAAATGGAGTATTTACCGATAATCCAATACATCCTTTCTTTGTTAGAACGCGTAGTTGGGGAAAAATAATTCCTCAAAATGCACCTGAAGGAAATTATGAATGGGGTGGAGTATTATATTACAGATCATCAAGCACAGGCGGCAATTGGGTTGATGCAACTCCTGAAAATTTCTTTATAACTTTTAGTGTTTCAAGCTAACTTTCATATTTCCCCTTTTTTCTTTTTTATTCGATACACATCAAATAAATTATTTAAGTTAAATAAATTAAATTCACAAATAAAGGGGGAATAATGTGAAAACCAAAAAAATTTTAATTATTTTAATAGCATCAATAATCATTTCATCATATGGAGCAATTGGATTAAAATCAACAAATTTCAATAATAATACTATAGGATCAATATACTATCCTACTGATACTTGGCATAATGAAACTGTATATAAAACAGGTTATCATGCTGTCCAAGAAAACATTATAAGCTATGATGAAAAAATAATTTACGCCGATGAGATAATCTATAAAGATGAAAAACCCCAACCACTTAAATTAGATCTCATATTAAGAAGTATTGATGATGTGAACTTACCCGAAACACAGAAAATATATGCAACAATACTGAATATAAATGGGGAATTACGCCGATATGATCTTGATGAAATTAAAATAGAATCTCTTGAAAAATACCATGGAAAGCTTTTTGTTGGAATTAAAGCATATGATCCTTATATTAACGTGAATCCACTGCATATAGATTCAAAAGGTACAAATGATCAATATCGAAGAAGAGTTTATGTCACAAGTTCAGTGGAAGAAGGTTTTCTTATATCAAATCCATATTATAATTCTTTTCTTGGTGGCCAAAAAACAATAAACATAGAGTATATTGAACCAACAGTTCCTCACCTTTTTGGAACGCCTGGTTTAGATTCTCCAACATCATGTAATTTTCAAATTCGAACTGCTGAATCACTTGAAGAATTATATGAATCTTCATGGTCAGAATACCATGACGATTATTCAATTATAAATATACCAATTAATCACCATTATTTTCAATATAAAATCAATATGCAAACAGAAGATACAAAATTAACCCCAATAGTTAAGAAAATTGAACTATCAAAATCAAATGGAGAAGTAATATTTTCAGATAACTCATGGGATAGCTCAAATAACTATCAAAATATAAATGGAATAAACGGAACTTTGAGTAAAGGTGAGCTAGTATTAGACAACTTATTAATAGAAACCGAAGAAGGTTTTCAAGTCCATTTTTCTTATCTATTCCAGGCTCCTTCAAACCAGGAGCCTCCAGAATGGAGTTACAATGTAAAACAATTTTTCAGAGACAACATGCCAAGAAATTTTGATAGAAGTTGTTGGCCCTATCCTGGAGTAGTATCAATGGAAGTATTCCAACAGAAACTATATATGAACGTTGGATGTCATATTGATGAATGTCACTCAATGACGGCTGGTGAATTTGTTAGTTATGATTATGACAGCGGCATAATAAAAACAGAGGCAAATCAATATAGCGACAAAGAGTTTGATTGGTGGAATGAAGGAAACGGAAGATTAAGAGTTGTTGGAAATATATTGACAAACAATGGAATTGATACGAAAAGTCTTGGATCAGACATTATTGAAGATCCAGAAGTTCCTGGCGGTTGTCAAATTTACCAATTTACAGATGGAAGTGGGGAGTGGTATGTAGGGATAACTCCTTCTGCTGGAGTTTTTAAAGCTCATTTATGGGATATGGAAGAATATAATGGATTGCTTTTTATAAGTAGAAATAACGGAACCTATTATAGAGATATGCCAACAGATATATCAGATCATAACAATGCCGATTCATACAATCCAAACAATTGGATTTTATTAGAAGAAACGGCACATCATCAAGGAGATCCTGGAACTTTAGGAAATTCTCAACATAACTTTATAAAATTTGGAAATTATTTTGTAATATATTATACAGATGCTTGGAAAGAGAATGGACAATCAAATAGAATAAAAAAAATGTATACTTTTGATGGAAATTTAAATGTATTAACTGAAATAAATATGTCGTCCTTTTTATTTGGCCAAGATAAAAACACCTTTGGATGTGATGGAAATATAATATACAAAGGTAGAATTTTAATATGGAATCTAAGGAGCGGTAGGGTTATTGATTCATCTGGTTTTGGTCATCAAAACGAAACACCAAGTAGTAATGAGATAAATCTTAAACCTTATGATCCTGAAGTCCAAGCATTCTGGGCAAGTAGATTTTACTATACAGATTCTCTTTCATAGTAAATAATAAAAAATTTCCTCTTTTTCTATACATTTCTTATCCTTTCGATACAAGTCAAATAAAGTTTATAAGCACTGAAATTGACCAAAATTATTGGATGATGATCTATGAAAAATAAAATGAAAATATTTCTGGTAGGATCATTAATTTTAATTCTACTTGGAGCTGGTATTGCAAGTGCTGGTTGTCCTTGTGAGGATCTCGCAATCGATAAGAAACATAATTCAATAACAATACCCACTGGACTAATATCAAAAATAATAGAAAGTGGAAAGATAAATACAAAATCTCAAACTGGTTATTATCAATGGTCTGATAATGATGGATATCGCGGAGATATGTGTGTAGATTTAATTTTATTTGTACGGGACAAATTTTATGATCAAACAATTCCATGGTTTTATAATGTTTGGATATCTGTTGATTTCACAATGGGGGGCGGTGTAAGAAGACTAGTAACTGGTGGTGAAACCGGATCAGGTCTACATGGAATTGCATGTATTCCAAATATTGGGGAGAGATCAATGTTTGCAAGCGGTAATGATATTAGTGATGTAACAAGTATGATGCTTTCGAAGTGTTGGGAGTATAGGGGAGATTTTTCGACTTCATGCGGACATCCTCCTGTTTTTTATCCAATATATGGGATGGTATATAGCATTCAAATATTTTGGTGGCCCCAATATTAATTCTAATTTCTACATTGACTGCATCATCTACTATATCTCAAGTAAGAACGGTTTGTTGAGATAAGTAGGCATAGATAAAAATAGACACTATTGATTATAAACAACGTCAATAAAATATAAAATAAAATACATCCATTTTTAATGGTAAGAATCTAGTCAAATATTTTAACTTTTTTCTTTTTTAATTCGATACATATCAAACAAAGTATTTATAAACGAATTTACTAAATATTATAATTGATGAGGATGCAATAAGGTTTAAATGAAGATTTTTACTTCATACCTACAAGCATTAATGTGTGAGGAGTATGAGAAAAAAATTATTCATTTCACTAATGTGTGTGATGTTAAGTATTATAATGCCAAGTGTAACAATAGCTCAAAATTGGCCAATTTTGCAGGGTGATATTCAAAGAACCAGTTTTTTTGACTTTGATTTTTCTGATACCAATAATATTCTTTGGTCTTATCAAGCATCTGGAGAAATTATTTCATCCCCAGTGATCTTCGAAGATAAAATATATTTTGGAACAATAAACACAAAAAAATTAATTTGTCTTGATAATTACGGCAATTTAGAATGGCAATATCAGGTAGCTGGTAAAATCCAATCCACTCCAACTTTATCTGGTGACAAAGTAATTTTTACTTGCAGAGATGGTAATATATATTGTTTGGATGCAAATTCAGGAACCGAGGAATGGATTTTTAATACTGGACAATGGTCTGATTCATCACCCCTTATAATTAACAATCTTGTTTATGTTGTTGCATATGATCAAGACTTCTTAGGAAAACTATATTGTTTATATTTGGAAAGTGGTAATGAAAAATGGTCATATCCCGGTGTTTCGATTATCAGTTCACCCTCATATTTTAATGACAATATTTATGTTGGTTCAGATGACAACAAAATTTTAAGTATAGATGCAGACGATGGCGAACTTAATTGGGAAAAACATCTAGGAGAATTAGAACTACCTATAGGTGCTCCAAGCATAAGTAACAATTTCCTGTTTATAGGCTCAGGAGGTTTTACTATGACTCCAACAATTTTTTGTCTGGATTTACAAAATTCTGGATATATTGAATGGCAATACGATCTAACAGATTTAGGAACTGCAGTGTCAACATCAATTTCAGTTGATAACAATAATCTATATTTTGGTGTTTCAAATTATCCTAACGGAATACTTGTTTGTCTGGATAAAAACAGCGGCCAATACCAATGGAAATATACAACTAATGGTGAAATACAATCCTCTCCAACAATAACACAAAATAGGATTTATTTTGGATCTAATGATGATAATCTATATTGTCTCAGATCTACAGATGGTTCGCTTGTTTGGTCTTATGACACAGGAAATGATGTCGCTTGTTCACCCGCAATCTCAGATAACAAATTATACATATCCACAAGACAAGATAGTAAGATACTTTGTTTTGGAGAAAACAATGCACCTCCAATACCTAATAAACCCATAGGCATCTCTGAGGGCATAGTAGATACCGATTACGAATTCACTATAGGTCAAGTAGAAGATCCAGATGGAGATGAAATTTATTATAAATTTAATTGGGACGACGGAACTAATTCTGGCTGGCTTGAAAGTCCTTTAGCAACTCACAAATGGTCAAACTCCGGCACATTTAATGTAAAAGCTAAAACAAAAGATGTTTTTGGAACTGAAAGTGACTGGTCAGAGATAAAAGCTGTTCAAATAACAGGGGATAATCCCTATGTTCCTCAATTAAATATAGATTGTGTAAACTCTGTTGACGAAAGCCAAGAATTTACAATATCAATAACTGCTGATGAGCAGCCAATTGAAGATGCTGATATTATATTTAACGAAAACACATATAAAACAGATGAAAACGGACAAAAAATATTGACAGCACCTGAAGTTTCTAGTAACCAAATTTTAACAATAACCGCACAAAAAGAGGGTTATGAGCAAGTTGGATTTTCAATAACAATAAAAAATAAAGTTACAGTAGATAATGGTTATATCTATGGCAATATCTATTCAGATTCAAATCCTATAAAATCAGCAAAAATATGTGCATATATCTCTGAAAAAAAGTATAGATGCGTTTATTCGGATGAAAATGGTCAATATCTATTGCCAATTTCTGAGGGAAATTACAATCTTAAAATAGAAAAAGAAGGATATGAAACAAATAATGTTAATGATGTCATTGTATCAAAAAACAAAGCAACTGAGAAAAGCATAGAACTTGAATCAAAATCAAAACCAGAGACAACCAACAGTAATAGTAAGTTTATTGAACATACAATAGTCGAAAAAGTAAATGAAGAAAAAGTAGGAGCTCAGATAAATGTAAAATCTAGCGATCAATCAGTTTTATATTATTCAAATAACTATGAAATAGAAATACAAAAAATTCAAGATGAAGTTTCATTTTCAATCAGTGCAGAAGAGGGAACCTCATCAACAATTTTGGTAGTAAATATTGATGAAAAAGTTTTGACAAATTTAAATAATCTTGAAGTTAAATATGATGGGGGAAAAATTGAGGAATTTACAGATATTGAAGAATTTTTTAATATAGATGAAAATTCAGAACTTGGTTGGATTCAACTCTCAACAAAGACTGAAACATTTGTTTTTGTAAGAGTTCCTCATTTTAGCGAGCATACTATTACAATTACCTCTGTTGCACAAGATGTGATTCAATTTCTAGGCGGTCCAGAGTCTGCAGTGATTTATTCTATGATTTTTTTATTTGGTTCTTTAGTTTTCATTATTCCAGTAGTTTATGATACACTTTTTATTAAAAAGAAAAAATGAGTAGTAAGATTAAAATCCCAATAATTATTACATGTTTATGAGGAGATGTGGAAATGGATGTTCAAAGCATTGTAATTAGTTCTTTTATTACAATATTTTCACTAGGACTATTGATTGTATCTTTAGCTAGTTATAAAAAATACAAAAATGTAAAACTTGCATTTATTAGTCTTGTATTTGTTGTTTTTTTAATAAAAGGAATAATATTAAGCTATGAATTATTTTTTGGAGAAATTGAATTTTTCAATACAGTTATTAATCGAGAAGTGTTTGATCTTGTAATTCTAATACTGCTTTTTGTTGCAACACTAAAGAGATAGACATATGGATGAATCAATTGATTCAGAAACCAGTAACAAAATATTGAATTTAATAACTGCACATCCAGGTCTAACATTAAGCGATATTGCCAAGTTTTTAAATATAAAAATCACAGTTTTGGAGTTTTATCTAAGTTCACTTGTAAAACAAAATAAAATATCAATAAAGGAATCAGATGGATACATCAAGTATTATAAATGTAAAAGAAAACAAAAAAAAGATAGGAGAACAAAAAATACAAGAGAAGTAATATTAGAAACTATATCTAAAAATCCCGGCATTCATCTGGCAAATATTGCAGAAGTTCACAATATGAGCAACCAACTTGCCCAATATCATCTGAGATATATGGAAAAAAAGGGTCTGATAAACTCTGTAAAAAAGGAAGATGGTTATTACAAGAGATATTATATTTCAGATGGAAATATTGGTGTTGAAGAAAAACAGATAATTGCATTGCTTAGGCAAGAGCAGGTTATCAAAATTGTTTTTTTAATCTTGAAAAATCCTAATATAAAACATAAAGAGATATTAAAAGAAGTAAATATTGTTGCTTCAACTCTTTCCTATCATCTTAACAAATTAAGTGAATATGATATAATAGATTCGATTTCTTATGGTAAAGAGAGAGGCTACTTTATAAAAGATGACAAAAAAATAATTAAAATAATCCGTAAGTATCGGCTGGATAACCTAGTTACTGGACTAAAAGATTCTTGGAAAGATATGCACCTTATTGGTTAACATTGTTCGAAACATTTCAAAATTTTCGAAGCTTATCAAATAAAGTTCTTATATCCTTTAAACAGTAGTATGTATAGAAAATAAGTGGATGTTTCTTTCATTCATCTTATTTTCCCCCATATCTTTATTTTTAAAATTAAATGATTATGAATTAAGTTTTAAGAAAATAAATTAAAAAAAGAGAGGTTTTATGTTTATTTACTCTTGTATTGTTACTTTAGATAGTATTATCTGTGCTTCTACTGAATCGTC
>CAZUBH010000008.1:0-102024 GCA_964618505.1 uncultured Thermoplasmatales archaeon
ATCCATTTATATGGACGGAATACAATAACTACTATTTGAGTTTTGAGACAACGTCCTATTTTTAATAACAAATGATTTAAAGCAGTATTGAAATCAACATTAGGGTTTTTTATGTCAGAAATAAAAACAAAATTGATTAAAAAACAATCAAACAGTCCAATTATTTGCACATTCTGTAAAAATAAAATCAATTCTGACAACGAATATTATTTAGAGCGAGGTGTTTGTGAACACATTCATTCTTTGATCGCAAGAAAATATTGTTCGGAATGTTATAGAAAATATGGAGAAAAATTTCTTCTCAGAGGAAGATCGTAATCATTCAAAAAGTTTTTTCATTGGAATTTTTATTACGGTTGTCAATTTGCAGGGGTACCCGAGCGGTCAAAGGGGCAGGGCTTAGGACCCTGTGACGTAGGTCTTCGAGTGTTCGAATCACTCCCCCTGCACTATTATGTTAAGTGAAAACATGAAAATTCTAGCATTTACAGGTATGCCTTGGTCGGGTAAATCTGAAGCCGTAAAAATTGCAAAAAGCAAAAAAATTCCAGTAATTAGGATGGGAGATCTTGTTTGGGAAGAAACAAAAAAACAAGGTCTCAAGCTAAACGACGAAAACGTTGGGCATATAGCTAGTACAATGAGAGAAAAACATGGAAAAGACATATGGTCAAAAAAAACAATTGATAAGATTAAATCTATTAGAAAAAAAGAAACATTAATTATAGATGGTATAAGAAATCCAGAAGAAATTGATCTATTTAAGAAAGAACTTGGTTCTGATTTTGTTATCGTTGCAATTAAAGCATCGGACGATATAAGAAGAAAAAGAGCACTGAATAGAGCCAGGTCTGATGATAGTACCGACATAAAAGACTTGGAAAAAAGAGATAAAAGAGAGTTGGGATGGGGTCTTGGCAAAGTCATAGATTCTGCAGATATTGCAATAAATAATGAAGGAAAAATCGATGAATTTAGAAATCAAGTAAGAGAATTTTTAGATAGAATTTAAAAAGCGATAATTTAATTTACGTCACTCTATTTTCGCCTTCGATTATATGTTTGAAGTTAAAATCACTATTAGCTTAAAAAAAGGTGTTTCAGACCCCGAGGGAGCAAACACCTTAAAAGCATTACACCTCCTTGGATTTGAATCGGTAAAAGATGCAAAAACCATTAGGACAATTGATCTTTTAACAGATGAAAAAGACAAAGAAAAAGTAAAAAAAGATGCAGAAAAAATGTGCCAGCGTCTTTTAACAAATCCGGTTATTCATGACTACAAAATAGAAGTTTTTAAAAAATAGTTAATGGGGGGTATAATTGGGCATAGAAAATTTATTTGAAAAAAGAAAAACTTCATTTGAACTAATTGATGTCAATACTTCCTCTGCAAACGATGATCAGCTTAAAAAAATCAGTGATAAATTAGGGCTTGCACTTGATATTTCTGAAATGAAAAATATTCAGAACTATTTTAAAGGAAAAAACAGAAATCCAACAGATATTGAGCTTCAGGCATTAGGGCAGGCTTGGTCGGAGCATTGCTGCTATAAATCTTCAAAAGTTCCTTTAAAAAAATATATTTACGGTATTAATGAAAAAAAGATTGTTGCAAGAGAAGATGCAGGCGTTATAGAATTTGATAGGGATCATTATTATTGCGCTGCACTAGAATCTCATAATCATCCATCTGCAATAGAACCTTATGGCGGTGCTGCGACTGGCGTTGGGGGTATAGTTAGAGATATAGTCTGTATGGGAGCACAACCAATTGCTTATATTGATCCACTATTCTTCGGTCCTTTAGATTTAAAATTTAAAGACGTTCCAAAGGGGACAAAACATCCTATATATCTTTTCAAAGGCGTTGTTGATGGAATTAGAGATTATGGCAATAGAATTGGGATTCCAACTCTTTCTGGACAGGTCTATTTTCATGAGGGGTACACAGGTAATTGTCTTGTAAATGTTGGATGCATCGGGGTAATGCAAAAAAAAGAGATGATTCATAGTAAAGCAAAAGCTCCCGCTAATGTTTACATTTATGTTGGGGGAAAAACTGGAAGGGATGGTATTCATGGGGTTACATTTGCATCTGCAGAACTCAAAGATGATAGCGAAGAAAGTAGCAGATCTGCAGTTCAAGTTGGAGACCCAATAACCAAAGAGCCGGTTATGCATGCAACTCTTGAATGTAATAGAAAGGGACTCTTAGAAGGATTAAAGGATTTTGGAGGTGGTGGACTTTCTTGTGTTTGCGGAGAACTTGCATATGATGCAGGATTTGGTGCTGAAATACATCTTGATAATGTCCCATTAAAAGAAGAAGGTCTTCATCCATGGGAAATATGGGTGTCTGAAAGTCAAGAAAGAATGATGTTTCTTGTTGACCCAAAAAATGTTGATAAGGTTCTTCATATATGTAAGCAATGGGACGTAATTGCAGTTCCTATTGGAAAAGTCATAAAAGATCAAATTGTAAAGGTCTTTTTTAAAGAAGAGAAAATTCTTGAAATGGATTTAGATTTTTTCACTGGAGGCCCTGTTTATGATTCCTGCAAAAGGCCATTTGCAAATCCAAAACCTGAGGAAGTTAAAAACAAAGAAAAAGATTTTGAAATGCCTGATTTAAATGAGGCATTGAAAAAACTACTCTCCTCATTAAATATTGCTTCTAAGGATTGGGTGATAAGACAATACGATCACGAAGTAAGAGCAAATACAGTAATTAAACCTTTACAAGGAAAATTAGGATTTGAATCTCATGGAGATTCTACTGTTTTAAAGCCTTTGGAAAATTCGTTTAGAGGCCTTGCAGTAACAGCAAATGTCAATCCACGTTTTATGGAAAGAGACCCTTATTGGGGTGCTTGTTCTGCAGTTGATGAAACCTGTAGAAATTTAGTTGCAGTTGGCGCCAATCCCGACTCAATTTGTGATTGTCTAAATTTTGGCAATCCAGAAAAAGCAGAAAGAATGGGCCAATTTTATGAGGCTTGCCATGGACTTGGAGATATGGCAAAAGAACTAAACTTGCCTTTTGTCTCCGGGAATGTTAGTTTTTATAACGAATCAATTAGCACTGCAGTACCTCCAACACCTGAACTTTTAGGTATTGGGATTGTAAAAGACATTAGAAAATGTGTAACATCAGATTTTAAAGATGAAAAAAATCTTATTTATCTTGTTGGAAAAGAAACTGAAAAAGAGATGGGCGGTTGTGAGTATTACAAATTAATAAAACAAGATGGGGGACAAGTACCAAAAACAGATGCGAAATTATTGAAAAATTGTATGAAAGGCATTCTTGATTCAGTTGAAAAGGGATCTATTTGTTCATGCCACGATATAAGTGAAGGTGGAATTGCTGTTTGCCTTTCTGAAATGTGTATCGGTGGAAATATTGGTGCAGATGTTGATATTTCAAAGCTTGGTAATTCATTGCGATCTGATTTTATACTATTCTCTGAATCAAACACAAGATGGATAGTTGAAGTTGAACCCAAAAAACAAAAGAAATTCGAAGAAATCGTAAATAAACATAAAACCCCGTTTGTATTGATTGGGAAAACAAAGGCAAAAAAACTCACAATAAAAGATAAGGAAAAATTAGTTGATCAAAATATAAAAAATTTAAGAGATTGCTGGAAGAGCCCAATATCGGATATTGTAGGATAAGTTGGTTTTAATCGGATTCTTTTTTTACCATATGTGTTATCCACCAGATGGCACCAATTCCTATGGGTATTCCAAATATCAGTGCCACCCAAAGCAGTGCTATTAGATAAGAATTAACTAGATAGTCAAATTTCCAGGTTGCAAAAGGTTTACCCCAGTTTCCGTCCATATATATCTTCAAAACAAAAAAGACATTGATCATAAACGTTATTGCTTTTCCACCATCTTTACTTTTAGAACTTTTGCCGAAAAGATGTTTTTCTTTGTATTCTTTTCTTTCTTCTTCTGGTAATCTTTTCCACCATAAGAAATAGATAGCTGCTAAAGCAATAAGTACTGGTATTGCAATGTAAACTATTTCCCAGAAAATTAAATGTAGCAAAAATGTCACCAGATATCCCATTGACCATGAACCTAGAAGCTCAGGAACAAGACCTGTTGATTGAGCGTCTCCTACAAACCATAAAAATATAAGAATTGCTCCTAGTATCGCTATTAATGCCCCAATTAAAAATAAAGCAAACATTTTCCAGTGTTTACATAAAAATTTCTTCCAAATTTTTTCATTATTTTCTGTCATTATTAAGCCTCCCCTTTGATTATAAGAATAAAGTTTATGTTTATAATTCTTTTATTAACTAATGCGAGATTTAGCTAAATATAAATAATTATCGAAGTATTATATGCTAATGGCAAAAAAAGAAGATAAATCAAAAACCGACACAGTTGGGGGTCTTGTTTTTGTTGGTCCATTAATGATTGGAATTGGTCTTGGTATATATATATAAATCAAACTGCTGTTGGTGCATTGATTGGACTTGGCGTTGGCTTTATATTATTTGGGCTTGTTAAAGCTTTTATTAAATAAATTGATATATTAATGGCAATTAAGATGGAAAACAAAAAGCCATGGAAGACAAAAATTGAAAGGGACATCATAATGCATGAAGATGTAAAAGTCTCTGGTCTTCAAGGCGGAAAGATAATTGCTGATAAACTATGTTTATTTTCATTTATCATGGGTGTACCTTTGCTTTTGATAGGATTGTATGGACTTTCCAGTATGATTTTTAGTCTTGGCTTTCCAATGAATTCTGCAACAATAATTATTGTTCTTCTCGTAATTTCTCTCGGTTCCTTATTTACAATTGGCGGATATTTTTTATATAAATATAATTGAGGTTTGAAATAATTTTAGGACCGGCAGATTTTATTAATTATGGGCTGTTTAACTTTTCATAATGGATAAAAAACTAGTTGCCCCTTGCGGAATTAATTGTTTTATATGTAAGTATTATCATCGTGAGAAGAATCGATGTCCAGGTTGTAGAATAGAGGATGATAGTAAATCTAGATATTGTAAAGAATGTATCATTTCTAATTGCGAGGTCGTCAAAAAAAGCAAATCTGGATTTTGCTTTGAATGTCCAAATATTCCTTGTAAGAGATTAAAAAATCTAGATAAAAGATATCACACGAAATATCATATGAGCATGCTTGAAAATCAAGAGTATATGAAAAAACACGGAATTGAAAAATTTTTGGAAAAAGAAATACAAAAGTGGGAATGCCCTAAGTGTAGCGGAGTTGTAACCTGTCATGGTGGCATGTGTCTTAGTTGTGGTTTTGTAAAATTTAAAAACTAAAATTCTCATCTAATATATATTTTAGCATTATCAGTAAAGCCATTTATATTTTCAGATGTCTCATTTGGAAATATTTCAACCTTTAATTTTTGATCTTCAATCAGCTGCAATAGTATTGTACCGTATGTACTTTCACTGTTTTTTAGCTCTAATCCTTGCACCAAACTTTTTCTATCCCATCTTTCATTATCTTTATAATATTCAAAGTCAGTTAATTCATAGATAACAAGCCCATCTTCAACCGTGACTTCAGCAGGATTTGGGCCATTTCCTGTTACCGCAAATTGTTCTGATGTGTCAATAAATGTACCTATTGATATTATAATTGCATCTGGGCCTATATAATCATACACAATCGACAGATGACCGGCCCAGTATCTATCTTGATTTACCCCTTGATATCCATTTGTACCTTCTTCAAACCAAGTTCCAACAAGTTTTCCATCAATATCGTAGCATATTTTTCCACCTAATGGTTCATCTGTACGTAAGCATTTGCTAATCATATTATTTTTTATTTCTGTGTTGAAATAATCAAATGGGTCTGGAGTGTGTATTTTCCAAGGTTCACAATCATAGCTCGATGGGTTTATGAAATCTAGTACAATGTATTCATCAACAATGTTGTAATCAACACTTCCTGTATAATTTCCTATAATTTCTCCAGCTTTTACCTCTATATTAATATTATTTACATAATTTCCAAAGCCTGGGTCAAATGCTAAGAGTTTTTCTGAGAGTTTGTCGATATGAATATAATAACTAGTTATCGTCGTTGTATGTTGTATTGTTATTCGATAATCATCAACTGATAATGGGTTGTCATCCGCAGCTATATCCATATGTTGAATAGATGTAACAATTCCATCAGCTGGTGAATAGACTTCTACCCACGTATCATCATTTGATATGTAGTATTGATGATCAACTGGCGTTACATGACCTCCACTCATAAGACCCAATGGTTCAATATATTTGATTTTATCAAGGTTAAAAGGCGGATATTCAAAAATTATGCTACCTTTAAACAAATCATTATCATTTATCCCCTCTGAGTTTTCTTTGGTATTTCCATTATTGTTTTGATTTCTTAAACAACCAGACAAAAGTAAAACTAATATGATGATAGAGCATATTTTAAAATGTTTATTTTTCATTCCCATCGCATTTCGGTATTTATCTTATTATTTATTAATTTCATAGTCAGAAGAATTTTTATTTAATTTTTTAATTAAGAAATGAGCGTAAAATGCCCTACAATGTTTATGTTATTAAACTTGATAAAGAAGTGTTGAAATCTAAAAAATTTCGTGAAAGAAACCCTAATTTGAATCTCCGCCGTGCTTGCTATTATATTGGACAAACTTCCCATGATCCAAATATCAGATTTCAACAGCATAAAGCAGGTTATAAGTCAAATAGCTTTGTAAAGAAATATGGAATTCGTCTTGTTTACAGGAAATTTAAAAAATACAACCCTGTAAAAACTAGAAAAGAAGCTGAAGAACTTGAAAAATGGCTAACACATAGATTAAGAAAAAAAGGGCACGGTGTTTGGTCTAACTAATAGATCAAATATAATATTGCAATAGAATAAAATATATTATAATTTATAACATTAAATATGGACATCGATTGGGATTTATTTTTAAATATTCATAAAGACATGCCTCGGCAGGGTGCAGGTAGAGATAGATATACAAAGAAAGCTTATGAGATGATACCTAAAATAGAAAAACCAAAAATCCTTGATATTGGTTGTGGCCCAGGAATGCAAACTATAAAGCTTGCTAAACTTTCTAACGGTAAAGTTATTGGTATTGATATTTTTGAACAATATCTTGACCAATTACGCGAATCAATCAAAAAAGAAAATCTTGAAGAAAGAGTTGAAGCAAAAAACATGTCAATGCTTGAAATTGATTATCCTGCAGAATATTTTGATATCATGTGGGCTGAAGGTTCTATTTTTGTTATTGGTTTTAAAAAAGGACTTGTTGAATGGAAGAAATACATCAAACCAAAAGGATATTTGGCTGTTCATGAGATGGGATGGATAAAACAAAATCCGCCTCAAGAAATTAAAAATTACTGGAAAAGAGTTTATCCCGCTATTTCAACTATTAAAAATAACTTGGAAATAATTGAAAAAAGTGGTTATACTGTTATTGGATATTTTCCACTTCCTGACGACGCATGGTGGGAGTTTTATTACAATCCACTTCAAAAACGAGTAAACAATTTAAAAATTAAATACAAAAATGATATTAAAGCAATGGACCTTCTAAATGAAACACAACTTGAAATAGATCTTTTCAAAAAATATAATTCGTGGTATGGGTCAGTATTTTATGTTATGCAAAAACAATAAGAGGAATAGACCTAAAAACATTTAAAACTTAAATTTATGTCCTGATTTATCATAAGGGCCAGTGGTCTAGTGGTTATGACGTCGCGCTTACAACGCGGAGATCGCCTGTTCGATTCCGGCCTGGCCCATTAAAACCTTATCTATAGATTTTGTCAAGGTATTTTGAAAATAAAGAAAAAGTGAGAGTAGACTATTATCATAATGACAAGAAGATTGTAATAAGGAAGATTACTGAATTGTAATGTTTTTATAAATATTGTTTCTTGGAGACTACTTTTGTCTTCTATTATTGAAAAAATACATGAAATTAAATTGATTCCAAAGTCGGATTGCGCCTCTGATATTTATATCAAAAAAATTATAATAAGTAGAAGCATTTAAATATTTGGTCTGTTATTGATTCTACTCGGAGGAAATAAGTATGAAATATAAGATGGCAGCATCTATTTTAATTACCGTGATAATGATTAGCAGTTTTTTGGGGAATATTGTAGTTGTCAATGTTGTTTCTGAAAATATCGGAGAAAATATGTTTACATTTGCTTCAACAATAGTGAATCAGGATCTATCAACAGATAGCATACGGATTGAAACGGAATCTCCACCGTATATTAGTATTGATATCGAGGCAAACGAGGTTTATCTTAGCTCTCAACCTGGAGATGTTAATAAAGAACATGTTGTAACAAATCCACAAGCGGGCGAAGAAGTCTATCTCCATTGGGTGTTTACCATATGGGGTTCTGGAACTGTAAATCCTTTTTATTGCAGAATATGGCTTCGTACACAGAGTGGTTATGACGTCATTGATGTTGAAGTTTTAATAGAAACTCCAGAGGCAGGATATATTTACACATATTGGTTTAATAATCCATGGACTGCTCCAGGTGGAGATTTTATTCTAAGCGAAGAATTGGACACTCACAATGATGTCAGTGAGGATGATGAAAACAATAATTATGCTAGCCTGTCTTTTACTGTTACTCCTACGGATCTGATTTTTGATTTTGAAGCAGAAGATGTCTGGCTTAGCTCTGAACCTTACGACTGGGATAAAGACCATGAATTAAATTCGCCTTTTGACAGTGGAACAGAAGTCTTCTTTTATTTTCATTGGGTCATCTGGGGTGTTCCCGAAACAGTGACAGATCCATACTATTTCAAAATGACTCTTACGGGTCCAGATGGTTTTGAATATGAAGAATTAATAGATGATATAGATTCTAGAAAAGCAGGATATAACATCAAGGTATTTCTTAGTGATGAATATGGAAATGGTTGGTTTGCTGTAGCTGGATCATATATTCTAACATGCGAGATAGACAATCAGAATGATGTTACTGAATGGGATGAAAATAATAATATAATTACCACTCAGTTCACAGTAGAACCCGGTGGAAATCAACCTCCAACTGTTGATATAATCTATCCAGCTGATGGACAAACAGTATCAGGTACCATAACAATAACTGGTAACGCTGCTGATTCAGACGGTACTGTGACACTTGTGGAAGTTAAAATTGATAGTGGTAGTTGGCAGACCGCTAGTGGTACTACATCATGGAGTAAACCTTGGGATACCAATACAGTTTCTGATGGGCAGCATACGATTTCTGCTCGTAGTTATGACGGAGAAGATTATGGTTACGACTCTGTTACTGTTACTGTCAATAATAATCCTGATTCTTTTTCAATTGTGCATATTACTGACCCACATATAGGAGCAGCAGGAGCATCAGAAAGATTTGGAGATTTGTTAGATCATATTAACAATCTTAATCCTAAACCTGAGATGATAATTATTTCTGGTGATCTGGTGGATTGGGGATGCCTTTATTTAAGTCCAGTTATCACGCGTTATGGTGTATTTGTCCCACCTTATTGGCCAGACATTGGAAAAATGAATTATATGGATTTTATTTCGCTCATGAATGATAAATTAGACGACGACATACAAATATATGGTTGCCCTGGCAATCATGAGTATCGTTATGGAAACTGTGATTATCTGTTTTGGCATCCATATTATTGGACTTTTAATCCTACGTGGTGGCCTCCTGGTCTTTTTGACTGGCATCTTGGTTACAGCCTACAAAACTATCGTGATTATATAAGCCCAGATGCGAACTATGAAACTGAATATAAAAACACATTTTTTGTTTCTTTAGATTCTGGTCATGATACATATGATCCAAGTTGGAATACTTTCAGAGATATAATGGATTTTATCACAGATGGCATCTATCCAGAGGATGGTTTGTTTGGCACGGGTCTTAGCAGCGCTCAGATCAGCGATCTTGATACTTGGCTTGGCTCATCTTCAAAAGATAACAAGATTGTTTTTATGCATCATCCAGCAGTCAACAACGGTCGAACGATTTCTAATAATAAAGATGAATTTTATGATATGTGTGATGATAATAATGTTGAAGTTGTATTAACAGGACATACACATACTAGTCATGTTTATGATGAGTCAGGCGAGGTCGAGTATGAACCTAATGCAACTGACCCACTAAGTTGCAGTGATTATGATAAAACGTTCTATGTACAAACACAAGATTGTGGAAAGGATCATGCTAGTTATAGACTCATTAGTATTGATGGAGATGATGTTTATATCCATAGGTATGAGAATCTTTATGGGCTAGTGAATTTGTATGTTACTGGACCTGCAGACATTCATGTTTATGATCAAAAAGGAAATCATGTAGGAATTGATACGAATCGTGAACCTGAGAGTGAAATTCATGGAGCGACATATGGCTATCTTGATACAGGCGAAGAATTTGCTTCAGTATATTATGGAAAAGATGATTATCGGTTTGAAATACATGGTACTGGAGAGGGAAAAATATCTTTTAATTTAATAAGTATTATGAAAGATGGAAATACGACCGAAACTAGTTATGAAAATATTCAAATAACTGAAGATACAAAAGTAACTCTTTGTGTTTATAAAGACTCAGTGGATCAAACATTATACATAGAACCTGATAGTGATAAAAACGTAGATTATAAATTTAAAACCTTACCATCAATGAAAAACTACATAATGGATTAACAATTTAGTGATTGTTATGCCTAAAAAGAAAATTCCAAAGTTAATCAAAGTAGCAATTTATCTTATTGTAATATTCATGATCTGTTGGGGTATATTAATGGCTCTAATATTTTCTGGTAATTTTCCCCCATCCAATGTTTATGAAAGATCAGAGGTTCATCTTCTCTCGTTTTCCCCAGATAGTTCAAAATTAATATCATGCGATTATGAAGATACAATTCAAATATGGGATATTAGCTCTGGGAAAGAATTATATCAATTCAGTTGGACAAAAACTGCACACAGAACAACAAGGCCAACAGACATCAAATGGTTACAAGACGGAGAACGGTTTGCAGTGATGGATGGATTAAATATTAGAATTTATGATGTGTCGACTCATGATGAATTATGGAACGATTCCGGCTCTAGTTATCTGGATGTGTCAGAAAATGGAAGATATTTTGCATCGACTGCTGGAATTTGGGATGCTGCTACTTATATAAAGATAAGCAAGTTAAATATATCATGTACCAGTCATTTAGTTGATTTGTCATCGTCTGGAGATAAACTAGCATATCTTCCATTTAAAAACGCCCCCGAAATAATAAATACATCCAATAGAAAAACCATTCATACTCTAGAAGGGATGGGAAGAAATTTAACTGACATGAGATTCTATTATGAATTAGGTTGGTCTGCAGATGAAAATATACTCGTGTTATTAGCAGATTACAAAAAGGGAGATGAAGGTGTATTTCTTTATATTTGGGAAACTATCAATTATTCTCTTCTTTCTAATAAGATTTTTTCACTCCAGGGCGGTTATGCAGATCTCTCACCCGACTGCACAAAATTTGTTTATGGTAATCTTGGTAAAGGTAATGCCTCAGTATTCAATGCAATATCTGGAGAATCTAGCTTAGCGCTAAAAGTCTCTGATAATGGCGTATCTTCTGTGGTTTGGTCGCCAGATGGCAGTCTAATTGCTGCTGGTAGTAATGATGGAATCATCAAGGTCTGGAATGCAACAGGTGGTGAACTGATTCAAACGATGATGACACCGAAGGATCACAGAGTGCCAACGTAATCCTATGTATCAACTCTAATTAAAGTATATTAATCGCACAAGATTATTCTCTCCATATGTCAACCATTCGTTAAAAACAGGTTTAGGTTGACGCATCTCCAGATAGAAACCAGGTAGTTACGGTCTGGCCCACTTCTTTATTCATAACTTTTGCAGGCTATTGCCAGATTTGAATTTAGCTTATTATCAAGTTTTTTAAGAGTTGTTGTAAATTCTTGTTCTGACAAATCCATGGGTCTTCTAAGCATTAGGCCATTCCACTCCTTTCTAAAATCATTTGATAACTTTGTGCATTCATCAGGATTTAAATCCTTTTGAGATATAGATTCTGCCTCTCCTTCCCAATGGGAAATGAAATTTTGCATATCTGTTAACCAATTCTTTTGGATTTCAGAATTAGACATATTTTAACCAAACATATTATATATCTATCTACTAGATAAAAATTTCGTTGGGAAAAATCTTAACTAAAATTTAAGTATTACCTCTTTTTTAGGGGTAGTCGATTAATATGAATTTAGGGGCCAGTATTTCGAAGATTTCAGGCTGGGTAAATGGGTTTTTTGGATTTTCTGAACCAATTTATGGAGAAATTATAGTTTCAACTATCGTATTTATCGCATTTCTAATTGCAGGGTGGATTATAGATCACGTTTTTGATCATTATTTCAAGATTTGGGCTAAAAAAACCAAAACAAAACTCGATGATGAAATACTTAAAAATGTAAAAAGGCCAATTTACGTTCTAGTTATATTTTTTGGTATTTACTTTTTCATTTTCAATTTGAGTATAATTGATAATTTTGGACCCGATGTTAAAAATATTATTGATAAAATATTTTTACTGATTACTATTCTTTTAGTTTCCTACATATTTACAAGAATTACAAATGTTATATTTGCTTGGTATGCAGAAAGACAGGAAAGAAAAAAGAAGGTAAGTCAACATATCCTCTTTGTTTTCAGAGGTATATTTAATGCAATTGTTTACTTAATTGCATTTTTTGTATTTATGGCTCTTGCAGGAATAGATCTTACAGGACTTGCTATTGGAGGAGCAGCTACTGCAATAGTTATCGGTTTTGCACTTCAACATGTTCTATCTGATTTTTTCAGCGCATTTTCAATTTATTTTGATAGACCTTTTGAGATTGGAGATTTTATCATAATTGGAGATTACGCTGGAACAGTGATGAAGATAGGCATGAAGTCTACTCGAGTAAAGCTTTTACAGGGAGAAGAACTAGTTTTGTCAAATAAAGAACTAACTACAGCAAGCATTAGAAACTTCAAAAAAATGAAGAAAAGACGAATAGCATTTGAATTTGGAGTAATATACGACACACCAAATGCCAAACTTAAAAAGATACCCGACATGATTAAAGAGATAATAAACCCTGAAAAAATTGAACATGTTGATAGACTTGATAGAGTTCATTTTACTGAATTTGGAGACTACGCATTAAAATTTGAAATTGTATATTATCTAAAAACACAAGATTATAACAAGTATAAAGACACTCAACAGGAAATTAATTTTGCAATAAGAGATAGATTTGAAAAAGAAAAAATCGAGATGGCATTTCCAACACAAACCATCTTTTTAGAAAAATAATTCAATCTAAAATCTCAACATCTATCTTTTCATTTATTTTTATTAATGCACCTTCGGTTTTTTTTCCAATGCTACAATTAACAACAATAGTATCATCAATTTTTGTACAGCCTGGGTCTTCATGAACATGCCCACATAATACAAGCTTAGGCTTGGTTTTATTTATTAAATCTCTTAATTGTTTGCTTCCCACATGATGTCCAATATAAACCTTATCTTGTAGTTTGTAGGGGGGGACATGAGTTACCAGAACCGTATTACTGTCTATTACATCTTTTAAATTCTTATTTTTTTCAGTTTTTACTTCCTCCAAGTTAGCTGGAATGTCTCCACCAATTCCTAAAAAATTTAAACCTTTTATTTCAATAGTTTTTAAATGCAAATTTTCAGCCCTGCTTTCATTTATTGCATTATTTGTTTTAAAAGGATCACAATTACCAATAACCACTAGCGTTTCAGTGGGAATTTGGTTAAGTAAAGTTGTTGCAAGCTCTTCAGGGCCAAAATTTGTAATATCTCCACAGATTATTACAATATCTGGTTTGTATTTTTCAATATTTTTTAAAATTATATTCATTCTATATTGTGCACCGTGTATATCTGCTGCTGCCAGAATTCTCATTATTTTTGTGAATGAAAAATAAGTTAATAATATTGGTGTAAAATAAAAAAATGGGAAGAATTTTTTTAAATAAATAAATCTTCTTCTTGTTCATTAAAGAAGATTTGGGATAATTTTTCTACAAATTCATTACTGAATTCCATTCTTCCCTACACCCTCTCCTTATGCTTCCTTGTAAAACAAAATATAATTATTGCTTAAAAAACTTATCTATTTAGTAAAAATCAAGAAATAATTTAATAAAAGAGTCTTTGATAAGGGAATAAATTGTTTGGCATGGGATAATATGAGCGAAGAAGAAATCACACAAAATTTGACGTTACTTGAATACTATAAAGAACAGCTTAGATCAATTGAAATGCAAGCACAAATGCTTCAAGGCGCGTTAGCAGATTACAATAAGGCAAAAATTACCGTTGAAAATCTAAAAAAGGCGGAAAAAGAAGATGAAGTAATTTTTCCTTTAGGTGGAGGTACTTTTATTAATGGAAAAGTAGTTGATAATTCTAAAGTACTTGTCGATATAGGGGCAGGAATTGTTACTGAAAAATCTTTAGATGAAGGAATTAATAAACTTGAAGAAAGAATTAAGCAACTACAGGAAAATCAAGAAAAGATTTACAATTTAGGTCAAAAATTACAAAGTGAAGCAAGCGAACTATCACAAAAAACACAAAAAATGATCAATGACTCGCAAGACTAAATTTGGGATGAAAAATGTTTAATTTTTTAAAAAAGAAACTCAAAAAATTTGAAAAAGAATTGGAAGATGAGATACAAAGTGAAATAGAAGAAGAGCAAATTCAAGAAGAGCATGTTTTAGAAGAAAAAATTCCAGAGAAAAAAGAAAAAGAAGAACAAAAATTCGAAAAAGTAGTAGAAGAACCAAAAGAAGAAAAAAAGCCTGTTTTAAGAAAAAGAGCAAGAAAAGAAAAACCTGTAAGCAAAGAAAAAAAACAGAAAGAAGAACAACTAGACAAGCAAATTGAAGAAAGCATTCAATCAGAGCTTAACAGAATAGTTAAAACAAGAAAAAGCATAGAAGAAACTACAATAAGTGAAGAAAAAACTTCAGGCAAAATTATTAGTGAGGATAAATTAAATGATCTTTTATGGGATCTTGAAATGGGTCTTTTAGAATCCGATGTAGCATACTCCGTCATAGATTCTATAAAAAAAGATATTAGGCAAGAAATTAAAAAAACTCCCTTTTCAACACAAAAAACGGGCAGCTATATCGAAAACATATTAAAAAATGCAATTTCCCACGTTCTTGTTTCAAGTACTTTTGATTTTGATGAATTTGTAAAAAATAGCAAAAAGCCCGCTGTTATAATGTTTGTTGGGGTAAACGGAACCGGAAAAACTTTGTCTATTGCAAAGGTGACTCGCTATCTAAAAGATAAAGGAGTAACTTGTGTGATGGCTGCTGGGGATACATTTAGGGCTGGGGCAATTGAGCAGTTGACCATTCATGCAAACAATCTTGGAGTAAAAATCGTAAAGCATGGGCCAAATTCAGATCCAGCAGCAGTTGCTTATGATGCAATTGAGCATGCAAAAGCAAAACACAAAGATATTGTCTTACTTGACACTGCTGGAAGAATGCAAACAAACTCAAATCTTATGGATGAGATGGCAAAGATAAAAAGAGTTGCCAAACCTGATTTAATAATATTTGTAGGTGATGCATTATCTGGAAATGATGCGGTTGAGCAGGCAAAACGATTCAACGAAGTTGTTGGAATTGATGGGGTCATTCTTACGAAGGTTGACACTGATGCAAAAGGTGGTAGTTCACTTTCCATAGCTTATACAATTGGAAAACCATTATTATTTGTTGGTGTGGGCCAAGAATATGAAGATCAGATACCATTTGATCCTGATTGGATGATTGAAAATTTATTTGGGAAAGAAGAGGCTTAAAATATTATTTCTGTCCCATCAAATTTTTTCTTTTTTAATGATTTTTCAAGTTGATCAAGTTTTTTCCCATTGACTACATATGTTAAAATCTTTGATTTTTTAATAATGTTTAATGCAGGACCATCAATTGCTGTATTTTTACCAGCCGAATCCCAAACCGTTCCAAATAAATCGATCACATCATCAATTTTTATTTGCTTTATTTGCTTCGCATCTTTAAATTTATTAGGATCTTTATCATAAATACCATCAACATTGGTTGCTATGACAAATAACTCTGCCCCAACTTTATTTGCTAACTCAGCTCCTACCATATCTGTACTGTGCCCCGGAGTTGTGCCCCCCATAAATACAATTGAATTTTTAAGATTCTTAGCTTCATCAGTTGTAATAGGGATTTCTTTGTTAGATTCATCGAATAAATTTGTTAAAATTTTTGCATTCACTCTTGTTATATCAATTCCTATAAGATCTAACACTTTTTCATCAAAGTCAAGCTCTCTGGCCATATTTATGTAACTTCTTGCTACTTTGCCCCCGCCTACAATAACATATAACTTGTAATTTTCATTAATTTTTTTTAAAAGTTCTTTGAATTTCATTAGATAATTTTTATCTTCAGAAAGAATTACAGAACCGCCAATAGATAAAACAATAGATTTCATCAAATATCGTATATCTAATTTATTTAAAATTGTTTTAGTTTAAAATTAAGCGACTTCAGGCCCGGATTGGCTTTTCATAGGATTTGAACCTAATTTGACTTGCGGCAAAGGTATTGGTGGAGGCAACCTAAGATTCTTTGCAATTCCAACAGCCTCAGGCACGCAAAAATGCATAACTGTTGTATGAATCTTACTTGCTATCTCATTTGGCAGCTTATGTGTATCGCTCCATTTATCTGTGATATCTTTGGCATCATTGTTTTCATAGACAAGTACTCCTTCAAGTTTTATAACACCAACAGCTCCATAACTTGCAGTATATTGAAAATCTATAATTGCATTATTTGCATCTTTATTTTGTACCTGAGTAATTTGACTGTTGTGGTCTATTCTGATTTGTCTTGGTTTTTCTTCCATTCCAGAATATCTTCTTGCTTCAATGGATTTTAGCCTAACATTTCTAATTTTCATGCCGGCTCAATAACAAATAACTTATTTTTACATGTTTCGTTTACTATTGTAATGATAAGACTCATAGAAAAATAGATAAATAGATAAAATATGGTACAAAAGATTCATATGAGGTGGAAGTCTAGCATTATTGCGATTGGTTTTTTACTAATACTCGCAATCTCAATAAACATATCTGCATCTGACGCAGGTATCGTTGAAAAAACTCGCAATATAAAGATTTTGAATTCAGAAAATGATCTACTAGTTGAGGAAAATATCGTTTTAAATAATTCTGGAAATGAAAATGTTACAGAGCTAAGATTTTGGTTTCAACAAAATTCAGATGATATAAAAATCATCGAAACAGATTCAGGAGAATATCTCACTCCAATAGTAAATGGTAATTTTAGAGAATGCAATCTAACTGATAGCGGCATACAGATTAACCCAGACAATTCAGTAAATATCAAAATAACTTATTCACTCCCAAAAATTGAATTTTTTGAAAAGACACTTGTTTATGATTCAAATTCAATTACTTTAACTTATGAGGATGATGAAATTTATAAGATACAAAACATAGATGCAGAATCTTCATTTTCAGCACGTCTATATAGGCCTACGGATACGCCTTTAGGAATTGAATATATAATAGTAATAATTGTTTTGGTTGTCATGCTCATAGTATTAGGTCTTTTTCTTATTAAAAAACAAAGAAACAAAGATAAAATTAAAACCGTAGACACAAAAGAAACCCTAGAGACAAAAAAGACTCTATTGTTGTCCTTACTAAAAGATATCGAAAAGCAACATAGGGCAAAGAAACTATCAGATGAAACTTATACTAAGTTAAAAGGAGAATACAAACAACAAGCTGTTGAGGCGATGAGAAAACTAGAAGATATAAAATAGCTAAAAATCAAAAATACTTGGCTGTTTTATCTCTTGTTTTTCCTGTTTTTCTTCTTTTATTTCCTTCTTTTCGACTTTAATTTCAGTTTGTTTTTCATCTGAAATTTCTGAACATTGCATAATTTCTTTCATTTTATGAAATTTTTCTTCACCAAGAAGATACTTAATTTCTAGTTCTGTAAGCTCAATTTTGTTACTAATTTTGCATGCAAACCTTAAATTATTCGAAAATAAATGCTTGAAAACAGGTAAAAACTCTCTACTTTTTTTCTCAGAATTGTGACATAAAATACCAATTTTTCTAATTATTGAATCTCTTGTAATTCTAGAGGACTTACTATCTTTCATTATTCTTATCCAAGTAGGAGAAAAATAACGTATGTTCCCATAGTTGTGAGATTTTGCAGTTGAAACCCCCCCACTCATTATGTCACATGCATAAGACCATAAACCATAATATTGTCGTTTAAAGACTCTGCCAAAAAACAAGTCGGCTTTTGATAATGCATCAAATCCTTTAATCATATCATTTGTATCTAGATATTCTCTTGGAAGATTTTCATTTAACCATAATAAAAAAGTTTCTGGTGGAACATCTATGTTTTGAATATTGTCTTTTATAATCTTTAAATTTCGGCCTTTAAAAACGTCACCAACAGAGTCAAATATTATTTTCTCTCTATCTCTGTAACCTAATACATTAACTGCCTCCGGATCAAGTTGTTTTTTATTTATACACAATGATTGGAGATCGTTTACTGCTGATCTTACATCCCCTTTACATCTGTCCGCAATTATTTTTAAAGATTTAATATCTGCAAAAATTTCTTCTTCCTTACATATTCTTTTTAATAAATCTACTATTTGTGAAGAACTAACTTCATAAAATTGTATGACGCTACAAATTTGCTTTAAAGCTATCCCACTTCCTTTGACAAGGCTATAATAGTCGTTTACAACGAGTATAATTGGTTGACCTGAATGTTTTATTGTGTCAATTATGGCTTTTTTCCCCCCTCTATCGCCAAAATCTTTTTCATCTTTATTTTTTTCAGTTTTCTCATATAAGTTGTCCGCTTCGTCTAAAATTATAAGCTTTCTGCCACCTCTTTGTTTTGAAAGAAAATTACCATTAATGTCGAAAGTTTCGTTTAATGCGCCTGAAGTTGCAATTCTTTTTATTGCAGAAGCATTTCTTGCATCTGATGCGTTTAATTCTATATGTGTCCAATTAAAATCATTTGCAAGAGCAATAGCACTACTGGTTTTTCCGATACCTGCTTTTCCAGATAAAATTACTGCTCTTTTGCTAGGTATTTTTCCAGAATTCCATTTGTTTGCCCAACTTTTTAATGCATAAATTGCTTTATCATTTGCAACTATCTCATCCAGGCTTTTGGGTCTATATTTCTCGGTCCAATCTTCCATTTTTTATAACATATGTACAGATATATATTAAAACTTGTCTTGACATAAACTTTTTATCAGTTTCTTTTATATCTGTCTTTTCATGCGGAGATGGCCCAGCCTGGCCACGGCGAAGGATTGCTAATCCTTTGGTCTTACGACCACGGGAGTTCAAATCTCCCTCTCCGCGTTTTTCGACTATTCGCTATATTTTTTACAAAAGATATATAAACAATACATGATTATTTTTTTATTAAGGGGGATAAAATTGGATAAATTAAGAAAAAAAGAATTAGGAGCTGTTATTTTAACCATAATAATAATTATTCTTTTTGTTGCTGGATGCATAATGCCAACAACTTATATGGTGGAAATGAGAGACGGTATTAAGCTTGCAACCGATGTTTATGTGCCAAAAACACAAAGCCTGCCACACGGCAGTATCTTGATAAGAACCCCATATAATAAAAATCCACTCGGTTTAATTGGTATGAATTGGGCAAAGAATGGTTGGCCAACAGTCATACAGGACATGAGGGGAAAATATGCATCAGATGGAATTGATACAGTATTTAGAAATGCACATACTGATGGCCCTGATACTTTGGAATGGATTGCAGATCAGTCTTGGTCAAATGGCAAAGTAGCTACATATGGCGGATCTGCTTTAGGCATAAATCAATACTACATGGCAGGAGCAAACCCTCCAAATCTTGCTTGCCAATTCATTCAAGTTGCAACACCTAATTTATACAAACATGTGGCATTTCAAGGAGGACAATTCAGACAATCTATGGTGGAAAGATGGCTCACAAGTCAAGGAAGCCTTCATGTTTTACCTGAACTTTTTGCCCATGAAAATTATACTTTAGACTACTGGACAAATGTTTCCCTTGAAGATAATTGGGAAGATGTTAATGTGCCAGCTATACATTTTGGTGGGTGGTTTGACTGCATGCTCCAAGGTACAATAGATGGCTTTATGGGATACCAATATCTAGGCGGAACAGGTGCTCAAGAAAACTCTAAACTTATTATTGGTCCATGGACACACGGGGGCGGAAGCGGAGAACTAACTTACCCTGAAAATTCCAAAGATACATTTTCAATGGATATGTTTTGGGACATGGTAAATCAATTTACAATGAACAGTTCAAATAATTATGATGAATGGCCAACTGTTTCCTATTATGTGCTTGGGGATGTTACAGATCCTGAGGCGCCAGGAAATGAATGGAGATATGCAGATGTTTGGCCACTTCTAGATTATTCTGAGAAAGAATGGTATTTACATGAAAACGAACAATTAAGTTTGGATAGTCCTGGGGAATATGATTCCCTAACCTACACATATGACCCATCAAATCCTGTACCAACTGTTGGAGGTCAGAATTTAAATATTGCAGCAGGTCCTTATGATCAAACATCAATTGAAGGAAGAGAAGATGTTTTGATATTTACAAGTGGTGAGTTTGAGGAACCATATGAAGCAACTGGCCCAATTAAGGCAAGACTTTACGTTTCATCAAATTGCCCAGATACAGATTTTACAGTAAAATTAACCGATGTTTATCCAGATGGAAGGTCCATGCTAATTGCAGATGGCATTTTAAGAATGAGAAACAGAAATGGATTTGATCATTGGGAGTTTATGGAGCCAGAAGAAATATATGAAATTGAAGTTGATCTTTGGAGCACATCTTATATATGGAATACTGGACATAAAATAAGAGTGGCGATTTCTTCTTCTAATTACCCAAGATTTCAAAATAATCCAAACACTGAAGATCCAATGAGACAAAACACAACATATAGTGTCGCAGAAAATACTTTGTATTTTGATTCTTCATATCCATCTTGTATAATTTTACCTGAGGTTGAACAAGTAAAAACTATAAGAAATCCACCGAATGTGCCGGACATAATATCGGCTCCCATAATTGGTAAAGCAGGAAAAGAATATATTTTTGAAGTAAAAACAACCGATCAAGATAATGACAATGTGTATTATTTGTTTGATTGGGGAGACGGAAAATTTAGTGGATGGGTTGGCCCTTATCATTCAGAAGATGTTGCCGAAATAAGTCATAATTGGGAAAATACTGGTAAATACAAAATCAGAGTTAAATCAAAATATATAAATGGATATCAGAGCGACTGGTCAGAATACATAACTATTAACCTTCCAGTTAAAAGTGTTAACATCGACAAACTAAAAACAGGTAATGAGAAGTTGTTGACATTTTATAAACTTCAAAACCTACCATTTTTTATTGGAAAGTAAATAATATATTATATATTAATTTAAAAACATAGAAAAGTTGATATATTACTAAACAAATTTAATTTTTAAACTATTGTCGGGGATATCGTATATATGAATAGCATCAGATTAATCTATAAAAAAACATTTACGTTTTTAATAGCTGTAATTTTTTTATTCAATATATTAAGTGTTTTATCTGTTTCTTCAGAAGAAAATAGAGATTCACCAGATCTTACTATTGCAGATATGGATATTGGTGGAGAATTTATAGAAAGAGAGATAATTACTATACATGTTGAGATTGAAAACGAAGGAGAAGAAGATGTTCTACCTGGTGAAATTATTGATATTAAGTTATTGATTGATGACGATATTGTTGACGAGAACAGTACAGATGGAGGACTTTCTGAAGGGGCTTTTGAGACTTTTGAATTATTTTGGGAGGCCGAAATAGGGTTTCATGATGTTACTGTAATTGTTGAATGTTCTGAAGACATAAATGAAGACAATAATGAAATTTCTGAAGAAATTGAAATTTTAGAAAGCGATCCATTCATCATAGTTGAGGATTATTTCATACCCGACGATATTTCAGTTGGAGATTATATAGAAATCGAAGCCACACTAAAAAATATTGGAAAGAACACGACAAAAAAAATTGAATGCATTTTTGATGTTGATGAGGACGGGACCAATATTGTTAAAAACAAATCAGATGGTCTTAATAGAAGTGAAACTTTTGATTTTACTTTTAATTGGACGCCAAGCATATTTGATAATAACACAATAGAAATACGTTCAAAATTTGAGGGCGATACACAAAATACAACAGAAGAGATAGTTTTTATTAACCCATATAGAATTGATTGGTGGAATGATGATTGGCATTATAGAAAAGTCGTTGGTATAAGAAGCAATGAAACTAATTATTCTATGCGATTAAACTTTACAGAATTGTTAGAAAATTTGAATTTAGATTCTAAAACATTTGAAAATGATACAATTAGAGTAATTGAATACGAAACTGACGGAGATATTGAAGATACAAGCATTGATTATAATTTTTCAGAAGATATTGATTTTGACAATGTTACAAATGCATTTGGAACACTTTATTGGAAACTCGACGAAGATATTTCTGAAACTAAAAAATCTTATTTTGGCATATATTTTGATGTAAAAGAAAACAATAACTCTGAACGAAGCTCAAGAAACGAGGTAAATATTACAGACCAAAACTTTACTGTTATATACAATAGTTCTTCTGAAGGATGGTGGGTAGAACCAGTAATTGATAATTATATATTGCCACTTAACAAAACTTATTCTGTAAGCGCAGAAACTAAAGCAAAATCCACAAATGTTACTGCCAAAATATATTATGAAGAGGATTTAGAAGATACAATATATCTTGAATCAAGTAACAAGGTTGACTGGGGTGACACATATAATTTTACAAAAGAGGGAAATTGGAGTTTTAGAATTCACTCAGAAGACAAAGCAGGCTTTGAAACAGAACCAGAATTTTCTGAAAATATAACAGTTGTATCAATGCCTGACTTATCCGTAATTAAGATTTTTGTTCCTTCTGAAAATATTACTGAAGGAACTAGCGCTGAAATATTTGCTTTAATTAATAATACAGGTCTATCTGATGCCAATGATTATGAAGTAGGCCTTTACTGCTCGCAAGGTGGTAGTTTATGGAGCGAAAATAAGTTAAGATATACAAAAGAAATTGATGCAGACATAAATCAAAGCTTAAATATATCTCTAAAATGGGACCCTGCACTTTACGGAGACCCTGATGATGGGGGAGAGTGGACGGTAGGTGTTTGGATTTTTACAAATGATACAAAATATGACTCTGATGAATCTAACAATAAAAAAACAGCTTCTAATAAACTTAAAATTAAAGAAGGCATAAAAACACCGCCAAATGTTGAGATAGTGGATATCAATGATCCTCAGGAAAGAGGAAAAACTGTAGAAATAATTGTAGAAGCAACAGATGAATCTGGTATTAATAAGATAAATATTTCAATTAAAAATCCAGAGGACGATATGATTGTTGAAGATATGACTCATGCGCAAAATGACCGTTATTCTTATGAGTTTGAAAACACCACCTTGCTTGGAATATATAATATCACAATAATTGCAGTAGATGATTCTTTTTATGAAAATGAAACAGAGATAGAAGGTTCATTTGAAATTATAGAGGATTCAACACCTCCAGATGTTGATTATTTAAGTGCTATTCCAAGTGTTGCTTTGGTTGGGGATAATGTAAAAATAAAATGTATTGTAAGTGATATTAACGGTGTTAATAAAACAACTACAACAATAACATATCCAGATGGCACAGTTGATACATTTGAAATGGAGAACTATACCAATAATACTAAATTTGAATATAGTGATTTTTATCTTACGATAGGTAAATATGAATACTACGTAACGCCAGTTGATATTTATGGAAATTCTGATGATTCTGAAACAAAAACATTTTGGATAACAGAAAATCTAGATGATACTGATAACGATGGAATGCCTGATTTGTGGGAGGAACAATACGATTTAGATCCTCTCAATCCTGATGATGCAGACGAAGATTCAGATAACGATGGCGAAACAAATCTTGAAGAATATTTAGATGAATCGGATCCGCTAAAAAAACCTGATTTTTCAGAAGTTATTTCTCAAAGACTTGAGGAAAATTGGCCTTATTTAATATTTTCAATTGTTGTATTTGTTTTAATTGTTTTACTTTCAATAATTGGTATAAGGAGGATTAAACAATGATGCCAGATGCTAAAAAACTGAGCTTTATTGCAATTATCATTCTTGCAATAATAACATTTTTATTTTCACTATATGATTTCTTTGGTGATTTTAGCTGGATGCAAAGAATACTTGCTATTTATTCGATCCTTATTATATTTACAATTGTACTTCTCGTAATTGATACTACAAAAATAAAAGAACAGAAAAAAACTATCCAAATACAACAGGTTCGTCATTTTAAATGTCCAAAATGTAGCACTGTCTTTGCTGTTACAAAATCACAACAAGAAGGTCCAATAATAATTACCTGTCCAAATTGTAATGCAAAAGGCAGATGGGCATAAAGTTAAACTTTATGTCTTGTGGAAACTGCTTCGCCATAGTTTAGTTGAACCATTTCCTCTCCACTCATTTTTGCAACCCCAACGCCACATAATTTTTTATTGCTTATAATAATTACCTCATCTCCGATTCTTATTTTTGAATCTGCTAATTTAACGCCAGGTGCAAAAACAGAGCCTTTCAACTCAAAATCATCATCGATTTCAACAAAATATTCATTTGATTTTTGAATTTTTTTTGCCCCATTCAAAGTTAGAGACAATAACCCCCTGTCTTTTGTCAACATCGCTAGTTGATTTTCTTTTTCAAAAATTTTAAAGAAAGGATATTTTCCTCTAATTTGTGTATTTTTTAATAAACTTTTTGCTGGTTTTTTGCCAAATTGATAGGCAGCAAGTGCAAGTATATTTTCATATTGTCTTTGTTTATTGGAAATTTTTTCATAAGGCTCTACTTCTTTTTGTAATGTTTTATATAATCTGTCTAAAGAAGTTTTTGAGATAGGACTTTCCTTGCAAGTTATAATATAACTGTCCAACAAATCTAAGATAAATTCCTGTATATTTTTTGGAAGATGAACAATTATTTTATCATATTTGTTTTCAGCTAAATATTTTTCAAGCAATGTTCTTATCATCTTTTTTTCATTTTCATACCATATGCCCGTAAGTATTGTATCATAATTTGAGGCAGGATATGTTAGTTCAAGTTCTCTTGGAACGATTCCGATTGGTGATGTTATTATCATTTCATGAACAACATTTGAATTTTGCAAATATTGCAGTTTTTCTTTGAAAAATTTATGAGTTTTTGAAAATGAATACGGTTTTTTTGCTGAACAAGGAAGTAAAAGTAAAATTTTTGCAGAATCTGGTTTTATGTATCTATCTATTGCCCTTTTTTGAAATCTTATTATTTCGGGTCTATTAAGCGAATCATTTGATGTTGATAGAAGCTGGATTTTTTTTGTAACAGGGGTTGTTTTTTCAAAAAAATTGTAGTAATTATTATCTAAATTTTTAAGAATTGATGCAAGTAAAGGAGAAACTCTAACTCTTGTTTCAACAAGATGTCGTAATTTTCTCTCGTAAATTGCATTTCTTACTAGTTTTAACTCCGAGTTTATGGAATAATAATTATGATTAAGAATTTCTTCAAAACTCATTTCAGATGGCTCTTTAGTATTTAGGCAAGAAGGACAATTGCAAAAGTTTTCTTTTAACTGACTTGTTTTAACTTTTCCAGTGGGAAATAACAAATATTCATTTCTAGCTGCGACTGCTGCTGTAAGAGAGTCAAATAGATCAATACCCATATATGTTAGTACAGAGAAATTTGAAGGTTCTCCTACCACTGGCAGGTAAATAAGTTTATCGTAGCCGATTTTTACTCTTAATTTTACAATAAAATCTGCAAATTTTGTTGGTTGGTTAAATAACTGAAACGCATTATATACAATAAAAATTTTTGATTTTATATTAGAGATATCATCGATTATGTCTTTATTTGCAGGAATTAAAGAAAAATTTTCATCTAATTTTTCTCTTTTTTTAAGTGTTTTTAAATGCAGTTCTTTAGGCACATCTTTTGGGTATACAAAGGGGTGTTTCTCATCCAAAGCAAGTATTTTTTCAAAATTAAAATTGGACTTTTTCTGCGTTTTTTCATTTGAACAGGTTAATTCAGAAAATTCTGGTAATTTTATCCTTGAAGATTTTAGATATGATATATTTGGTGTTACTATTTCTTTATCCAAAAACAGTTTCCCAATTCTAGCAAAACCATCTCTGTCTATTATTTTAAATTTCATTTTTGTAGGTATATGTCGTGTTTGTTAAAGAATATTAGTGTCTAAAGTAACGTTGACCTGAAAATACCATTGAAATCCCATGTTCGTTTGCTGCTTGAACCACTTCATTATCTCTTATAGATCCACCTGGTTGAATAATTGCTTTAACACCTGATTTTGCAGCAACATCTACTGCGTCTCTAAACGGGAAGAAAGCATCACTTGCCATTGTTGAACCTTTTATGTTTTCTTTTCCTTTATGTGTTGCAATCCACGCAGCATCTACCCTAGACGTTTGTCCACCTCCAATGGCTACAGTTTTTGTGTCTTTTGCAAAAAGCACGGAGTTTGATTTTACATGTTTCACGCATCTAACTGCAAACTCCATTGTATCAAGTTCATATTTGGTTGGTTTTTTTTCAGATACAACTTTCCAGTTTCTCCTATCGTTAAACCAGACATCTCTATCTTGAGCAAGATATCCTCCAACGACACTTCTGTAGCTTATCCCTTTTCTATCGATTTTTTTACCCAGGCCTTCTAGCCTTAAAAGTCTTAAATTTTTCTTTTTGGAAAATTTATCCAGAGCTTTTGTATTAAAACTTGGTGCAATAATTACTTCCAAAAAAAAGTCTGAAAGAATTTCTGCAACATTTTCTCCTACTTCTCTGTTAAAAGCTACAATTCCGCCAAATGGTGAATCTTTATCCGTTTCAAATGCATCCTTCCATGCCTCTAAAAGCGTTTTTGCACTTGCTATGCCACAAGGCGTTGCATGTTTTACAATCACACAAGTTGGATAAGAAAATTCTTTTATACATTCAATTGCGCAATCTGAATCTAAAATGTTGTTAAATGAAAGCTCTTTTCCTTGCAGCTGCTTGGCATTTGATATGCAAGGTTCGTTTATCTCTGGAATTGCCTGGTAAAATGCGCCTTTTAAATGAGGGTTTTCGCCATATCGCATATCCTGTATTTTCCTCATAGTAATTGTTAAATTTCTACAAAGAATTTCATCTGTCCAAGTGTTTATCAGATAAGAAGATATGATTGCATCATATTGGGCAGTATGTGTGTATGCTTCTACTGCTAATTTTTTCCTTGTTTTTAGATTAATTTTATTATTTGTTTTTAGTTCATCAATTATTTCAACATATTGGTTTGGATTTGTTATTACAACAACATCTTTGTAATTTTTTGCAGCTGCTCTAATTAAAGTCGGTCCGCCAATATCAATATTTTCTATCACTTCTTCAATTGTTACATTTTTTTTCTTTATTGTTTCTTCAAATGGATATAAATTACAAACAACAAAATCTATCGTTTTAATGTCATGTTTTTTTATCGTTTCAACATGAACTTTCACATCACGTCTCGCAAGTATTCCTGCGTGAATAATTGGATGAAGAGTTTTTACTCTTCCATCAAGCATTTCAGGAAAACCTGTTATTTCAGATACTTCTCTGATTTTTATCCCCGAATCTTTTAAAATGCTTGCAGTTCCGCCTGTAGATATTATATTTATTCCTTGTTTTTTTAATTCATTAGTAAAATTTACAATATCTTTTTTGTCAAAAACACTAATTAGAGCATTACCATTCATTACTCTTACCTAGTAGGCATAGGTAAACAGGTCATAAACGTTTGGGTTTTTGTCTTTAAATTATTAATCAAAAAACACTTAAACACATCAATATTTAAAATCATCATATGAGTCTTATATTATTTGAAAAAAAAGGGAAAATAGGTTTTATTACTTTAAACAATCCAAAACAACGAAACGCTCTTTCTTTAGATTTGATGAATGAAATGAAAGAAAAGTTAGATACTATTTCAGAAAATAAAGATATAAGTGTTGTGATAATAAGGGGAAATGGCCCTTCATTTTGTGCAGGCCATGATATTAATGAACTAATTGGAAAAGATTATGATCATTTTAAAAATATTTTTTCAACCTGCTCTAGTTTAATGCTAACAATCCGAGATATGTCTCAAGTTGTAATTGCACAGGTCCATGGTGCAGCACTTGCTGCAGGATGTCAGCTTGTTGCTGCATGCGATCTTGCCATAGCCGAAAGTAAATCTAAGTTTTCTACACCGGGATTAAAAATTGGTCTTTTCTGTTCTACACCAATGATCCCTTTATCAAGACTAATTGGGAGAAGAAACGCACTTGATATGCTTTTTACTGCTCGCTTTATTTCAGCGCAAGAAGCAGAAAAATTTGGACTTGTAAATAAAGTGATAGATTCTAAAAACCTTTCATATGAAACAGAAAAATTAGCAAACGACATATCAAAATTTAGCAGTTTTATTATAGGATACGGGAAAAAAGCCTTTTATCGCCAGATAGAACTTGATGAAAGATCAGCCTATGAGTATGCAAAAGAAGTAATGGCCCAAAACTGTCTTTTCATAGATGCCCAAGAAGGAATGAATGCATTTTTAGAAAAGTGCAAACCTGAGTGGAAAAATTGCTAAATCATTTTTTATAAATTAACAAATTCAATATTAAAATTAAAGCAGATAAAAACAATATCATGGATATGCCTATAAAAGGGATTTTGAAATTATATCTGTCTGCAAGAAATCCAATTATAACTGATGATGGACTTGCAAGAAGAATTAAATTAGATCTGTAAAATCCCAGTTTTCCAGCTCTTCCCTTTTCCTCAAATTGATCCATAAGATATGAAGATATTACTGGAAATATTGCTGTTGCAAAAGAAGGAATAAAGCTTATTAATAAAATAAGGGCTAATGACTCAATATTTACAATTATAAGAGTTCCAATTGCGGTTGTAATTGAAAGTAAAATGATTATTATTTTCTTGTTGTATTTATCAGAAAAAGATCCAATAATTGGCTTGAATAAAAATCCACCAACACCTAGAATTCCTAGAGCTATTGCTGCTTGTATCTCAGTAAATCCTTTTTCAACAACTAAAAAAGCTGGATAAAATGACATGTAGCTTATCCAAGTTATTGCAATTAATAAATTTATAAAAAACATTAATTGAATATTTTTTAATTTGAATATTTTAACCCCATCAATTAATCTTTCTTTAACAGAAACTTTGTCGGGTAGTGTTGTAGATTCTGAAGTGAATCTATAAAAAAGATAAATACTAAACCCGCAAATTCCGACCCATAAGAAAAAAAACACTCTCCAATTGAAAATGCTTGCAATAACTGCAGCAGATATAGGAACAAGATATGCAATTGAACCCGCACTATCTCTTATACCAAGTGCCTTTCCTCTTTTTTGTTTGAAAATATCTGTGATCATTGATATTCCGACGGATGGATAGCCCCCGGTTCCTAAACCAAGAAGTATTAATGCTAAAAAAAACATTGCATAATCAATTGATAAACCTACAAAAAGATACGATATGGAAAAAATCATCATAAATGCAATTATTGTTACTTTCCGTCCTTTTATATCTGAATATATGCCTGATGGAAACTGAGTTATTGCATATACTAACCACATTGCAGTTAATGCAAATCCTGCATCAGTCCAATTGACATTTAAATCGACTACAATTTTAGGTAAAAGATTTGAAATACTGTATCTTCCTGCAAGAACCAAAAACCAGGCAAGTGAAATGCAAAATAACGCTTTTGATTCTTTTGTAAATTTTTTCATGAATTGTTTGTGTCTGAATTGATCACATTATATAGATTTTTGGATTATTTTTTACTGTAATTTGCATATTAACAATTATTTATTGTCCAAATCCAATATTCTTCAGGTTTTTGCTTAAATAACCTCATGCACTTTTCAACTGATGTACAGTTGAAAGGTCCTGGGCTTTCAATAGTAGGTTCAAAACATAGGCCTGCCCAACCAGCTGTTTTACCAGAATATGTTCCTAGATCAAATATTAATCTAGACTCATTTTTACTTAGTGTTGATTTTTCAATTAATTCTAAAAATCCTTGAGTTTTCCAAACATTGTCATATTCTGATTCGTCAATCGTACCGTTGTTAGAAAAATGATCTTTTATAATTTGTTCTGCTTGTCTACCTAAAAATGTAAAACCTTTGTAATTGTTAAAAAAACTACCATCTATAAATGGATGCACATCATTCAAATATCTTTGTAAGATATCCCTTTGCTGCTCATCTGTAGAGTAAATATTTCCTATAAAATATTGGTCTTCAATAAGTCCTGTTTCTGCCCAATTTCCTCCTGAAAAAGTATGTACATCGTTAAATATAATATACTTTATCGAGGAATAATTTTCTCTTGTCTTATTCGCAATATTTTTAAATGTGTTGATCACTCTGGCATTCCTTTCATTATCTGGTGTCATCAATGGAAAGAATGAAGATACACAATCAAATCCTGAATAATTTATCATTTCTGATTCAAAGCCAGATTGTGTTGGTTGAACACACAATATTCCATTGTATTTTTGTTTAAGATGTGGTAAAACTTCTTGTAACCAAACAGACGTTTCAGAAATATTTTGTTGCATTCCATCTACTTCATTATAAACTGCATAAAACTTTGTATTTAATGATTCAGCCTCTTCTGCCCAGATATACAGTATATCTTTTAGCTTATATAGAGAAACATCGTTATTTCCCCAATGCATTGTATTTGGAACTAGATGTACATTAAATCCAGCATCTTCGAATAGTTTAATATAGAATTTAAAGAGATTACTGCCAATAACTGTAGGTTTGTCCAAATGTTTAGTGTCTATATCGGGCCCAAATGATACTGTGTTTATACCAATTTCTTTTAATTTAGTAATATTTTTTACAGCTTCTCTTACTGCACATATAGTTGGAAGCCAAATCCCATTGACTTTTTCAACTTCTATCTGATTTGAAGTATTAAAGTGACAAATATATTGATTGGATCCAGTCCATACACTCGCAAGAAAGATTTTCAGAACAATATTCTATACACGATCTAAGAGTTGTAGTATTGCCTGGACCTCTTTTTTCCTCAGATATATTTAAAGGACTTTCAAATTTAAACGATATATTGTAATTATCCGATCCAGGCTTTTGAATTATGCAATCTACCACTTCAGTTTTACTAGGGATATTTTGATTAGCATCTTTTATTTTTTCTTCTGTACAACCACTTGATAAAATTAAAAGTCCTAATAAAATAATAATTAGAAACATTATCGGTTTATTTGCCTCACCCATCACAATTAGGTATTGTTTTTGTAATATTTAATTTTCATTATCTTTGAATATTAAAAATTTACTTCAACAAATCTTTTATCTTCTTGAGATGCCTTAAAAAGGTTAATTTTTTCAAGGTGCATTAATCTTGCAATAATTAAATCCGGAAATGATTGTATTCGTATGTTGAAGATATTTACACTATCATTATAAAATTCTCTTCTGTCTGAAAGTTCATTTTCAAGTCCAGTAATCCTGTTTTGAAGCTTTAGAAAATTATCTCTTGCTTTCAAATCAGGATAATCTTCAGCAACTGCAAAAACTGTTTTTAATAAATCTGTAATCAAACCATCAACAGCTGCTTTTCTTGATAAAGACTCAACTTGAGGAAGTGCACTTCTTGCTTTTGTTAAAGATTCTAAAGTCTTTTTCTCATGCTTCATATAACCTTTGACAGTGTTTACTAGATTTGGTATTTCATTGGACCTTTGTTTTAGGAGAACATCGATATTTGCCCATGATTTATCTATATTGTTTCTTAACCTAATCAATCCATTATATATGACTATTATAGAAACAAAAAATGCTATCAATATAAGAATCAATCCTGCAGCTATAATTATTCCAATCATTTCAAATTCTCCTCATAAAACTAAAAATATTAAACCAATTATTATGAAAATTGAACCAAGTATCAACCCAAAGAAAGCCTTGCCTGCAAATGATCTTAAAACACCACTTTCTTTTTTATCTGATATGTAATAAAATTTTTCATGATTGCCTTTTTTAATCATAACATCCTCAACACCTTTTTTTACAGATGCCTCTTCAACATATGGATTATCTGTAGCATTTCCAATAATATAGATTTTGTCACCAGTTGCAATGTGCCATTCTGAGTATCTCATAGTTTTGTTTATCCCAAAAAATCCTTCATATTTAACCCCAACTGATTCTAAAAACGGCTTTGCCGATTCCAAAGGATCATTCCCAAGACTTGACCTAAAAAAACCATCTTTTGAAAGTTCAATTTTAGCATCTTTCGGATTAACAAGAACTTGCCCCGTTTCATCTTTTAAGTAAAACAATTGACTTTCCTCGCCTTTTTTTATAGTGGCCCAGTGGCTGTTTTTACCCGAACTTCTATATTCTTCAATCTTATATTTGTAATAAACACAAGGTTTTTGAAAAAAAGGACTTTTTAAAACACAATCTTTTTTTGCTACGACTTCCCCATATATTTCTACAAGACCCATAGCAATAGAACGAATTTTTGATGTAGGAATGTTTTCAATTAATCTTTTCCTTCTGAAAGAAATAACTCCCCAAATAAATAATCCAATCCCAATTGAAAGAAAGATTATTGAGAATATAATAGTCCCTATCATAAAACTTGATTGTTTTAAGATTTTAAAATCTTTTTAAAAATTATTAAATATAGATTCATATTGCATTGAAAGTAAGGGGTAAAATTTGTATGAAAAAAATTTTGCTATTAATCAGTAATTCAACTCTTCATGGTCAAGGCTATCTAGATCATTGTGAAAATGAAATTAAAAAAATTCTAAATGAAAAAATTAAGAAAGTTCTTTTTATACCATATGCAAGACCTAGCGGAATATCTCATGAAGATTACACAAATATTGCCAGGAAAAAATTCAAAGACATGGGATATAAATTAAACAGCATTCATGAATTTAATGATCCAACAAAAGCTGTCAAAGAAGCCGAAGCATTGTTTATTGGCGGCGGTAATACATTTGTTTTATTAAAAAGCCTATATGATTCAAAAATTATAGATATTATTAGAAAACGAGTAATGGGAGGAATGCCATATATTGGTACAAGTGCTGGATCCAATGTTGCTTGTAAGACCATTAAGACCACAAATGATATGCCTATAATTTATCCTCCTAGTTTTGATGCATTAAATCTTGTTAATTTTAATATCAATCCTCATTATATCGATCCAGATAAAAATAGCAAACATATGGGTGAAACTAGAGAAACAAGAATTAAAGAGTTTCATTTTTACAACAGTGAATATGTTGTAGCCCTTCGTGAGGGATCGATGATTCATATAAAAAATAATAAAATAATTTTAAAAGGTTCAACAGGAGCTAGGATTTTTCAAAAGGATGGAGAACCAAAGGAATACAATCCAGGAGACTTATTGAATCTCATTTCAAAATAAAAATTGATATGGATATATCGGATGAAAATTTTTAAAAATTGGCTAATTAAGATATGTAATATATGCTAAAACTCAATGTTTCAAGGCCTATACAATATATTAATATATAAAGACGTCTATGTAAAAAGGGGAAAAATAAATTGAGAAAAATATTAGGTTTTTTAATTTTTATGATGCTATTGGTTACATTTTTGTCTACTACCAACGCTATTGAAAAAAACGAAGATAAAATGACTATCTCTCTTCAGCCAATGCCATTGTATTTTGGAGTAAAAATTGTTATTAAAAACACAGGAAATAACACGATTAGCGATATTGATTGGGGTTTAAAAACTGAAGGCGGAATTTTTCTTAGAGGAGGACTAGCAAATGGAAGTTGTGAGAGATTAAAACCAGACGAAGAATTAATTATTAGCTTTAATCCATTTTTTGGACAAAATAAGGGCCCTAGAGGCTTTGGGCAAATAGAAATGGAGGCAACTGCAAACTCCTCAGGAATTGAAGAAGTTAGGACAACAGCCGAAGCATTTCAACTTGCCTTTTTAACCATTTTTAACTCTGATGAGGGAGACACAGTTAAATATAAAGTTACTTTTGATTCAATATGGAGTAAAGAAAATCATCCTGATGACTTTCCTGGCAATCCACACTTTTCTGGATTAATTGGAGCCTCTCATAATGAAAATGTGACCTTTTGGGAAACTGGGGAATTAGCTTCAGAAGGGATTAAAAATATGGCAGAAACTGGAAGTAAACAACCACTTGATAGTGAGATTCAACAGGCGATCGATCAAGGAACTGCGTTTAAATTATTATCTGGAGATGGGCTTCCTATATCACCCGGTTCTGTTAATCTCACTTTTAAGGTGAAGCAAAGTCATCCTTTAGTAACTCTTGTAACTATGATTGCTCCAAGTCCTGATTGGTTTGTTGGTGTAAACAGCTTAAATCTCTATGAAAACGCTTCTTTTCTTGATGAAAAAATTGTAGTATTATATGCTTATGATTCAGGAACTGATAGTGGAGAAAGTTATGAATCTCCTGACGATCCCACTAATCCACCAGTACCAATATTCAAAATTGAAGGATATCCGTTTTTCTATGAAGACGAACTAGTTTATTTAGGTACATTGACATTTACAAAGATTTAACTATCTTTCCATTATTTTTCAGTACTGCATGAACTACTGCTATTCTGCTAATAGATAATTTATGCTGGTAGCAACTTACATAATTATAATAAAAAGTAAAAATGTAATTGTTTTAAACAGTATTGATTGCCAACTAAAAAAGAAAGAAATTTAATCCCAATTTTAATTATGGATTTGAAAATATTATGAAAATATATCGGTTCGTAACGGTATTTATAATCATTATTTTTTCAATTCTGAATTTTTTATTGATAATAAATGACACCCATTCTTTAAAAGCTATTGATTCTACTGATCTTATCGGTCACTGGACTTTTAATGAAGGATCTGGTTCTAAAATATTTGATACATCTGGAAAAGAATATCATGGTAATATTCATGGCGCAAGCTGGACTCGGGGGGTAAATGGTTCGGGACTTTCTTTTAATGGTGAAGATAATTACATAGAGATACCTAATAATGATGACTTAAATGGCATTACTGAATTTACAATATCTATCTGGTTTAAAGTCGACTATTTTGATATTTGGGAACCTTTGGTAAACAAAGGATATACAAACGAAGGATTTACAGATGTTTTTGAAATAAATATTGACCAAGGGGGTTATGTTTCATTTGTATTAAATTTTGATACGATGGGTAGACAAACATATTCAACTTCTCCTGGAACGATTATTGCTGGAACGTGGCATCATCTAGTCGGAAGTTATGATGGAGATTTTCTAAGAATTTACATAGATTCTGAGTTAGTTTCTGAACATGATGTTTATAACGAACCTCTTAAAACAAGCGATGCTTCTTTGTATATTGGTGTTGAGTATGAGTACCCAGATGAAAGCTATTTTAATGGTGCAATAGACGAAATAACATTATTTGCCAGATATATTGAATCTGATGAAGTTTTTGAGTTGTATACACAAAAAGCAATCAAACCTCTAATTAAAAATAATCTTAAAATCAATCACGGCGCAGAAAGAAGCCCATTAATTGCTATATTACCAAAACAAGCAATACCTGTTGTAGCAACTATTACAAGTGTTATATTTATTATCCTCTGGCAACTTTTTGGAAATTTGATTATGGAGTTTCTTAGTGATTACACAAGTGAAAAAATTATTGATATAAAAGCGACAAAAAAGAATTTTTCAGAAAAACTAGACAAAATTAAAATCCCCTATATTTCGATGAAAACGTCTGATATAGTAAATCTTGGAATTGCAGTTTTCGTTTTTTCAGCTGCAATGAGTTGGACTTGGTCAGATGGTTTAGAAGACATATTAGGATTATTTATTTTAAATTTTTTTGTAGTAGGTTTTATTTTTACATTACGGGAAGCTTATAGAATTTATTATTCAAATAAAAACAAAATTGAAACTAAACATATAATTTGGCCATTTGGCTCAATTCTTACAATTTTAAGCACGTTTATTGGCAATACCTTTTCTCTTGCTTCTTATGTTACAGCAGATAATGAAGAGGATAATAGATATGCCCAAATGCTTTATCAGTCAACAATAATTTTTTATATGGTCTCTTTAGTAGCCTTTTCTTTGAATTTTATAAAACCCAATGTAGTATTACAAATGATTTTTGTTTTTTGTATTATGACTGTCATGATTGACATGACGCCAATAAAGCCAATGGATGGAGATATAATTAGAAAATGGAATACAAAATATTGGTTGATTTTATATAGTATTATAGGAGTTTCTTATTTAATCATGATTTTCAATCTTTATTGATTATTTTTTAATTTTTAATCAACAGCAATTTCTACTGCCAATTCATTCCTTCTAATAAACCCTGGTGAAAATGGGCTATTATATCTCATTAAAAATGGCTTTCCGAATGTTTTTAAATTATTTAATTTAACCTTTTGCATTAGTATTTTAGTATTTTCTTCAATACTTCTTGAATTTGCTTTTCCACTAAATTTTACAACAGCAAATGTTTTTTTTGGTTGGACTTTAATATGTACTTTGGGATTTTTTGGCATCGGTACATCTTTTTCTTCAAATGATGAAGGAAGTATAAATGCCATCGAATGCTCTTGTGAGGTGTTAGGAAGTTCTATTTGAATTTTTTCTTGAGTTATTACTGGAGCAGTCATTTCTATTTTTTTATGAGGGCTATTTTCCCCAGATATATAATTAAATAATAGACCAAAAGCTGCGTTATCATCTTGCTCCTCAACAGAGGCAAGAATCATTCTATCATATTGTCTTATTTCGATATCATCTAGTTTAGTTATTAATTCATAACTTGCTTTTTCAACCATAATAATACATATGTTTGTATAATTATTAATGATTTTTGTAAAAAAATAAGATTAGGTTTCAGTAGGAAATCCTGCTTCTACCCAGGCCCTGTAGTTACCTTCAAGTCTATATGTATTTTTAATACCTGCATCAACCAAGGTTTGTGCGCTATCTGTTGATGGGGGATCCGTATGACAATAAACTAGATATGTTCCATTTATGTCAAGATTAGAAACTTCTTCTTCTAATGTTCCATCAGCCCATACATAATTAACTGCACCGGGCAAATGACCCAGACTATAAATATCAAGACCAACAACATCGATTACCAAATCAAACGTATCGTTCATTAATAAAGAATACGCTTTGTCTGGAGGGATGTCTATGTAAGTATCTTTCATATCATATATAATGCACAATAAAAGAAAACATTGTTTTTGAGCACTTATCATTTCAGTCTCATTTGCTTTTGCCTGCAAGCTCATATATACTCTTCCAAAACCTCTAGGACTTGGCATTGTGGGGCTTAGATAAGGTCTTAATACAATCGTTATTTCTTCACCAGCTTTAAGCTCATTAATTACCTGGCTACATACATCTCCTTTGCCAATAATAGCTGTAATAACGGCTTTTGTACTAAAACACCAATTTATGTTTGTTAAATCTTCAGAACCAGTATTTTTAAAAGTTAGTTCAACTCCCCTATATAAAAAACCTGGTTCAATAGCTAATTCTAGGCCATAGTTTTCAGTTCTTGTTAAAGATTCTTTTTTTGTAGTAATATTTTTTGGTAAATAAGTTATTGAACTACCTATTGTTGTAGAGATCAATATTAAAAAAATCAATCCAACAATCATTTTTATATAAATATTTTTCATTCTTCAATACCTCCCCGATTATCTTACCAATAGTAACAGAATACTTAAATATTTCCCTAATATAGAAAAAAAATAATTTTTATAATTAGATATGTAACTAAAATATTTTTATTTTTTTATGATTATTGAAGACCTTTCATCTTCTTTTCTTTTTCTATAGCCTTAAAAATCGTGATATCGCCCTTTAAAACTTCTATGGCTGCTTTTTTTGATATAGAATACTTACCATCTGTAAGATTTCTACTTTTTCTTTGTAAGTTTTTTATTGCACCTCTAGTGGGCTCTAGTGGTAATGTGGATTGGACCCTACCTCCAGAAATCATTGCAATTAACGCAGCAGAATCACTATCTTTTACATTTCTTCCTACATTTTTTGCAATTGTAGTGCTTGTTTCATTAACAATTTCAATTGGTATATTGAGACCTATTAGAGAATTTATTATTCTATTTCTAATCAAAATTGAACCATGCCCGATTCTTATATAAACATCTTTAGATGGAAATAATTTCAGTAATCTTTTTACAGTTGACAATACTTTTTCAGGATTATCAACTTGTAGTTTTTTTAGAAGTAATTCATTACCAACTACTGCAATTCCAGGGTGATCTCCAGGATCAATTCCAATAAATACCTTTGAATAAAATTTCTTTCCGATTAATTTTCTTAAAGCCATGTCTATAGCATGATCTACAGTATCAAAAGTATCTGCTGATACTATCTTTTGTGATTGTATTTCTGTAACTTCTTTTTGAGACGTTAATACAACTCCAATTTTGTTTGGTATATTTTTTGGTGAAGAAAGTAAAACATAGGCAAGATTCCTTTTCTTTAAAGCTTTTATTATGTCATGGTACAAAGAAAAATCCCTAGTAAAAACACCCAAAGTTTTCATTTATTTTACTATCGAGTTTTGAAATAATAAAGTTTTGCTTAAAATAATGGAACAACTCTAAAAATTAAAAATGAAATTGAAATAGCTAAAATAAAAAGTAAAGCCCAAGCAATTCCATTCCATCTAATTACTTTTGCACCGTCCAATGGATCAATAGGAACTAAATTAAAAGTTCCAAGAAGCGCGTTAACAAGACAAACAAAACCAAATATGTTTGCCAAAAATATCCACTCAAAAAAATATAGATATAAAACATACGAAATTATTGCTATAGAAATATTTGCAGCAGGTCCAGATGCCGCGATTTTACCTGTTTCAAAAGCTCTAGTGTCACCTCTAAACATGACTGCACCAGGTACTGCAACGACAAAACCAGTTAACATAGCAAGTAGAAGTGAAACCAGCAAGCCTTTTGGATACATTCTATATTCTGACCATAAGCCATGTCTTTGAGCCATAAATTTATGTGAAATTTCATGTACAAAAAAAGCCGTCAATATGCCCAAAAATGATCGTGGTATTGAATACAAAAAAATCGAAATATTAAAATTATATAAAGGCGAAGTTAGAAAAGAAAATGCAAGAGTTAAAACACCCATTGATATTAGTATTTGCTGGATTTCTATTTTACTAAAAGAACCAGGCTTACCTGATTCAAGGGTTCCTTTTGGTACATACATGTATTCCCTTGGAGAAAGATCGTGAAATGAAGTGTAAACTTTTCTTTTTCTCTCCATCATAACTCCCAATTTAACCAAAACCTAAACTGAAAAGATATGGTAAAGCCACAAATGTGCCAATCATACTGCCAAGATTTGCAAGTGCTACCACCATTAAAAGTCTAACTACTCTATTATTGAAAAAATCTTTTGTACTATCAAGTTTACTTAAATTTTTAAAATCTTTTACTACTGGCTTTCTCAGTTTGAATTCTACGTAACCTGCTACCCATCCTGCAGCAACTGCGGGACTTAAAGATGTCAATGGAGCAGCTACAAAAGCTGTCAATATAGACAACGGATGGCCTCTAGCAATTAGTGTACCTAGAGCTGAAAGACTGCCATTTATCAAAAACCACCAAAGCAAGGCATTGCCTGCCCTCTCCCAATTTCCAGTTAAAATTAAATATATAATTAGCGCTGCAAATAAAACAGGAACAGCATAACCAATGGCTTTCCATATGTTTATGCGCTTTTTAGGGACAAATTCCAAATCTTTCAAATTTACCTCTATTTTTGATTTTTTTAGATATTTCTTAATGCCACTCAAATGTCCAGCACCAACAACTGCTAAGACCTTACCTTTTTTACTTTCTTCAATTATTTTTTTTGCAATATATTGGTCTCTTTCATGGATTAAAACTGTTGATACGCTTGGGGCTATTTTTCCAAACTCTTCCATCATCGAGGAAATAACGTCTTGGTCCATTATTTCTTGGAGATCGATTTCTTCTAAATCTTCATCGTCAAATCCAACGATTGCTTTTAAAAATTCCCAGGTAAGTCTGAATTTTTCAAAAAAACCCATTTTTCTCCAAGCTCTTTTCAGAGTTATGGAAATATCTCTATCAACAAGGGCAACTTCAATATCATTTTTTTTGGCAACATCCATTGCAGCAATCATTTCTGAGCCAGGCTCAACGCCATACTCTTTACCCATTTTTCTCTGAATAGATGATAAAAAAGTTTGTGCAAGCATTAAGTAAGCGTTATTTGATTTTAAAAGGGTGGTAATTGGTGTGTTTTCCCACTTATCTTTTTTTGTGATTGCTTCATATCTTCTTTCACAGAGTTCAACCGCTACAATATCAGGTCTAAATTCTTCAATTGTCTTTTTTACTTCTTCTACACTTTCCTTTGAAATGTGTGCGGTTCCCACAAGAATTATTTTGTCACTTATTTTTTCTTGCAATTCAATCTTCCTTATACCTTTATAGTAAAGGAATTAAAAAAATTATTTAAATTTCAGCTTCAAAATCTTCGATTTCGGCTTTGAATTCATCTTCAGATTTGATTTTCTTTGTTTCGATTAGGATTTGTCTTGTAAGAAGCCAATAAATTAAAGCAAGAGCTCTTCTACCTTTATTATTCGTTGGAATTACATAATCAATATATCTAGTTTCATTATTTGTGTCACATAATGCTATAACAGGGATTCCAATGTTTTCTGCTTCATGAAGTGCCTGAATATCAGCCAATGGGTCTGTAAGAATAATTGCATCAGGCTCAAAGAAATTTTTTGATTTTGGATTTGTCAAATTTCCAGGTCTGAATCTTCCACCAAGAGCACGAATTCCAGTATGTTCGCTTAGTTTTTGAATTGGTTTTTGACCGTATTGTCTTACAGATACTACCATTACTTTTGAAGGGTCAAATTTAGAAATAAACTTTGCTGCGTTTTTTATTCTTTCGTCAGTCTTTTTCACGTCTATTATATAAAGACCGTCATTTCTTACTTTGTAAATAAAATCTTTAATATCTGCGGTTTTTTGCCTTGTGCCAATATGTACGCCAGAAGTCATATATGTTTCTTCTGAGATCATCATTTTATTTTCGTCTTCCTCTTGTTTTTCTTTATCATCCGACATAGGTTTACATCCTTAAGACTATTCTATTCTTCTAACAGTAATTGGAATCGCACCTTCTTCAAATTCTAACATTGAAATTTTAACAGGATCTATTACATCCTTTGGAATTTTTGAAAGTGTAGTTGGTGCACCCATAGAAAGCTGTAAAGCTCTAGCACCTATTATCCTTGCTTTTTCAAATCTAGTATATTCCAATATATTCCTCCCGTTTTATAATAGACGGTAAGACCTCCAAATGCCAGAAACATTTAAAAATATTACTCATAGTCTTACCTGTTAACTTTTTTCAATAAAAAAGAAAAAATTATTTAATTTCCTCTATACCTTCTCCAAAGTCTGCTGTGCGATTTGAAAATTCATCAAGTGCTAGCTGCATATCAAATATTATATCCCTTAATAATCTATCAATTCTATCGTTATTAAATTCTTTTACTCCATCAATATCTGAATATATTTTCCCCATATAATTGCCGGTTCCTTTATGTATTTCAATATTATACAAGATTTCCTCCATACTAATACCCTCTCATAGTTGTTTTACATACCTTAAAATGACACTCTATATAAAATTTTTGTATTATTATTAAATCATTCTTTTTATAAGACTATTTATTTCTTTTCCTCTATAACCAAGTGCTCCGCCATTCTTAAAAGATCTTTTTATGCCCTCGTAGCCTTTTTTTGGCGGATTTAGTCTAAATATTGGTTTGACATCTGGTATTTCTTTATATTTAATCTTATTTTCAATAATTGCTTTGGATAATTTATCAAATTTGTCAAAAGATGTTGATGTTTTAAGGTATTCTTCAGATAAATCTTTATCTCCTGTAAGCAAACCTCTGTTATCAATGAGTTTTGACAATGTTTCTTTATCTATTTCTCCCCAAGTTGCATAGTCCTTTACAATTTGTAACATTCCTTTATAAATATCATTTTCTTCTAATAATACACAATGATTGGCCTTATTTAACCTAAGTAGATGAAGAGTTTTTTTGATATCTGGTTTAACATTTACAGATCCTCTGATTCTTATTGCTGCATAAACCATTTCTCTATTCCTCCGAACTTTTTGCAATTTTAACTTGTTCATTTGAAGGCATTCCAATTGAACCTGATTTTATACTTATTTTATTAATCTCCTCTTGTGTAAGTCGGGTTATAGAATTTTGTCTTAAAGCTTCAAAAACTGCCTTCGCATAATTTACAACAGTTTGAGTTTGCCCTCTTGTAAAAGCCCAACAATCACTAATTCCTGCAAGCGATAGTATTTTTTTTGCCACATCTCCTGTTGCAAGACCAATACCTCTTGGTGCAGGTTTAAAAGTTACTTGGACAGAACCACTCTTTCCTGTAACCGAAAATGGAACCGTGTGGGGCCCTCTACAACCACATTCCCATGAGCCGCATCCTCTTCTTATTTCAATAATATTTAGTTTAGCATTTTCAATTGCTTTTCTAATACTTGATCCTACTTCTTTACCTTTTGCTTGTCCAAGTCCAACAAAACCGTCTTTATTTCCAACCGCAACAGTAATTACGAATTTTATTCTTCTTCCAGAATCAGTCATACGTTGTACCATTTTTACATCGATAACTTCGTCTTCTATCTCTGGAAGTAGAATATCAACTATTTCAGATTCTCTAACTGGTAGACCAGTTTTTAAGGCATCACTCATAGTTTTTATCTCATTTGATTTAACCATTTGTCCCAATCTTGTCTTGGGCTCCCAGTTAATTGCAATTGACTCCGGTTCTTTTGGTCTTGATTTTCGTCTCATTATTTGCCCCCAACAATTTTGTTTTTTATTTCCCCAACTTTTGGCTCTATTTCTTTGTCAAGATGCTTTCCAAATATCCTATCTTCAGAAGGAAGTATATCTTTATCATGAGGACAATTTATTCCTGCATCAACAACTCCTTTTAATGCTGCAAAAAGTTTATTGCCTTTCGTTGGCCTATATCGACCAATGTCCAAAACGCAGTCTTTAATGCCATTTTCTTTTGCTTTTTGACCTGCTATAAGCCCAGTTAGATATGCAGCAGGTGTTGTAGCAACCGAATACTTCCATTTATACTTATTAACAAGTTCATTAGATATTGCGGACGCTAAGATTTTATCTCCTGATTGATCGTATTCAACAAATTGTATACGTATGTTTTTTAGAGATTTTCTGACCACAAGTCTAGGTTTTTTAGATTTTAATAAGCCTAATCTCATTCTATAATCTGTTCTTGATTTTCTATGTCTTCTGGTTTTTACATGGTATCTAGGCCCTGCTTTCATTGTTTATCCTCCTTTAAAATACCATCTGATATTAGATGTGTCTTGAGATGATGTTTATTTCGAAATTCGCCGCCTTTTGATTTCATGTAGTAATTTCTGTAAGTTGATTTATCAATTAGTTTATTGTTTCTCAACTGTTTTAAATATTTTCTAATTGGTCTAATTGTAAGTATCCATCTTTCTTTTCTAGGTAACCTTGCATATTTCGCACCTTTTCTTGAACCATGGCCTTGCCTTCTACCTTTTTTCTTTTGATTTTTAATGTAATTTTTTCTACCGCTAGAAATACCTCTAATTTGTTTGCTTTTAATTGCACCGCCATTTATTAGAACAATGATATCCTTTCTTGTGACAGCTTTTGCAATTTCATCTGCACGATCAGCATCCATCCAAACTCTATTTTCACCACATTTTAGAAGCGTTGATGCAATTCTTCGTTGATTTCGTAAATCTGTCATTTTTACACCTTAATATTTAAAACTCTAATTTCCAGTTCTTTTGCTTTTTTTGCTATTTGTAAACGCTTTTTTGTTCCTACCGTGCCGCCAATTCTTGCTGCTTGCTTCTTTGGGTCAATTTTTTCGAGATCTGAAAGATTATGTACCATAATTTCTTCAAAACCAGAGGAATGCAAACCACGAACCTCTTTAGGCCCTCTGAAGCCAATTCTTACTTTGCTTGGCCTATATTTGAAGTTCCTCCTCATTTTTGAAGTAATACCGTCCGGTCTTCTCCAATTCTTTGGAACTCTTTTGTATCTAAACCATTCTTCCCTTAGAAATTCTGGAGTTCTTTTCTTTATTTTCTTTCTTGTTTCTAGTTTTTCCTTAATTTCTTCTGTTAAAGATGGTTTTATTTTAATTTTTACTTTATCTTCTTCTTTTTCATCAACAATTATTACTTCTTCCTTTGTTTTTTTCTCTTCGACTTTACTTTTTTCTTCTTTTTTTGTAACAGTTTTTGGTTTTTGTTGAGTTTTTGCTTCAGTGCCTTTCAACTTCGATTTTTCTTTTTCCGTTTTTAGTTGATTTATCATATCTTTTGCATTTTTTTCCGATATTCCACCGATCTTTGTTAAATCTGAAATTTTTGCATTTTTTAATTTATTAATTGAGTCAAATCCATTTTCATAGAGTAGTTTTGCTTTTGCTTCGCCAACTCCTTTTATTGAAGTAAAATCTTTAATAACATCTTTTTTAGACATTTTAACTCCTCTTTGAAATTACGTAGACGCCATCTTGAAAAACACGGATGTCTCTACGAGTTACTTTTCCAGCTCTTTCAATATTTGCTGCGGTTTGCCCCACTTTTTCAATGTCGACCCCAGATACAGTTACCTCATCCCCTTTTGTTTCAACTTTTACACCTTCCAATATTTTAGCTTTTCTGGGAGATCTCTCACCTAGGAAATTTTGGATGGTAAAAGCATCTCCTTCTACATTTGTTTTTATTGGAAAATGAGAAAACACTGTTTTCATTTTATATTCAAATCCTTCTGTCACTCCCTTAATCATGTTATTTATGTGTGCCTTGAAAGTCCCAATAAGTGCTTTTTCTTTTCTTTTTGGGGATTTAATACACGAAATTTCGAATTTATTTCCATTCAACTTTAAATCAATTTTTGGGTGAGAAAGAGTTTTGGAAATCGACCCTTTTTCCCCTTTTACTGTAATTGTCTTATTTTCAATTGATAGTTCAACTCCTTGAGGAATTTCGATTTCTTCTTTTAATTCTGTAATCTTTGTCATTTTATCACTCTAATATATGTAGGCTAATAACTTTCCACCAATACCTTTGTCTCTTGCTTCATAATGAGATATTATACCTTCAGTTGTAGTCATAACTAGCAATCCAAAATCTCTAGCGGGAAGGTATCTGGATTCCCATTTTTCAAGATCCATCCTTTTTATTGGATATCTTGGTTTAATAACTCCACAATTATTGATATTGCCAATTAATTCAACTTGATATACTCCAGATTTACCGTCATCTATATATTCAAAATTACCAACATAGCCCTTGCTTTTTAATAGGCTTAAAATACCACCTATTAACTTGGAGGATGGTCTGATTATACATTTACCAAGACCTCTTGATTCGGCATTTTTCATAGTTGATAACGCGTTTGCTAAAGGATCATTTAACATAAGTTTAACACTCCACTAATAATATTTTTTAAAACCAATCTCCTCTGCTTTTTCTCTAAAGCATTGTCTACATAAATGAAGTCCATATCTTCTTATTATGCCTCGTCTTCTGCCACACTGCTCGCATCCTCTGTTTCTCCCGTAGATTTTCTTTCTTTCTTTTACTCTCACTTTATGACCTCCAAGTTAAATTTTTCAACGATAAAATTTTCTGTTTCCTCTCTTGTAATTTTGTGTTTTTGAGGTATTTTTTTTCTGTCAATACGTCTGTTTTTTATTCGATATCCGCTCTTGTTCATTGTGACAGAGATGTCCATCCCAAAAATTCCTATATCTGGATTATATTTTTGCCCTTCAAATAGCGTATGGTCCGGAATCCCAAAGGAAAAATTTCCTTGGTCATCTATTGAATAATCAGCAAGTTTATTTTCTCTAGTTTTAAATGCTTCAACTAAAAATTTGTCTGCAAGCCCCTTTCTTAAAGTCACCTTACAGCCTATGGGCATAAGTTTTCTTAATCCCCAATCCTTATTAGTTGTCTTAGATATTGTTCTAACAGGTTTTTGTTTTGTTAAACTTTCAAGAACAGATTCTGCTTTGCTTAGTTTCTCGCCAGCTTCTCCTACACCTATATTAACAGTAACTTTCCCGATTTTAGGTTTTACTGTGCTTTTTTGTTCCTTTTTAACTTTTTTTGATGTTTTCGCACTCATTTCATTTTCACCTCGGGAAGATTTATCACAGGTTTATTTTTCCCAATGGGGAAGATATAATCTACAATTGTAGAAAATTCGGTATTGCCTTTCAACTTAGCAAGATTTGGTTTTGAAGAAGGCACAATCTGAATGTCTTCAATATTTGCGATTTCTCCTACGTGACTTCCTCCAGTTATCAACGAAACAGTTCCTTTTTCAAATTTAAAAGACTCATTAATCTTACCATCTTTAAAATTTATTTTTATGACATCACCAGATTTATACTCGTCTTTATCAACCAGTTTATTATTTCCATCGTGTAAGTTCAATTGTATCTTTTTACCTTTAACAATAGTTTTGTTTTCTATTCTGCATAGTTTCCACTCGGCATCTTTGCCCGATATAGAGACTAAGCTTAGTTTTCCTTTTTGATCATAGGCAATTCTATAATCTTTTTTTAACTTTGGAATGGAAATTACATCCATTAAACCGCAAGGAAATTTGTGATTTTTTCGTTTTTTCCCGTCTACTAAAATGTCTCCATTTCCAATTATGTTTTTTGCTTCTCTGTAAGTGTCACACAAACCAAGATAATCCCTTACAACTAATCCTAAAGCAACGGATTTGTCTAATGGGTGTGGGCCTGGAGATTGTTTTATAGTCCATTTCTTTTCTTTTCTATGAATTTTTACAACTCTAGGGGCGGCAAGTCTTTTTAGATGTTTACTCATTTCTTACCCTCCTCTTTTTTTTGTTTTGTTTTAACAGTTTTTGTTGTTTTTTTCTCAGATATTTTGCCTTTGGGCGTTTCTTTTTTCTTAGTCGTATCTTTTATTTCTTCTTTCTTCTTTTTTGGTTCAGTCTTTGGTTTCTGTTCTGGTTTCTTAGTTTCATCTTTTCCTTCTTTTTCCTCTGATTTTTCTCTTGATGGTTCCTCTTGAATTTGCTCTTCTTCTTTTTCAAGTTTAGCAAGTTCTTCTGCTTTTTTCTTCTCTTCTTCTTTTATCTCTTTGAGTTGTTCTTGAGCCTCTTTTTCAATCTCTTTTTTAGTTGTTTCAGATAAACCTTTTTCTAAACCGCCTCTGCGCCATTTGTCTGTTAAATTTAATTTTGTGATTAATAAATTACTTGCATGCATGGGTTTTGCGATTTTGGTCCCATCAGCTTTGATTGTTGTAATTCCTTCAACAACAACTGTTTGTTTTTTAACGTTAACACTAGAAACTTTGTCCTCATGCCCTTTAAAACTACCACGCATTACTTTTACAGTATCGCCTTTAACAACAGGTATGCTTCTTTTATCATATTTTAATAACAAATTTTCTGATAAATGTGAAGCTAACCATTTTCTTTTTTTATGGATGGGGGCATTGTAAATCATTTTTCTTGACTTTCTTGGCTGTATAGATTTCATTATATCACACTTTCAAACTATTATGGATGCTAAAGAAGCAATTTTTGGCCATCTTTCTGCCGCTTCAAGAGCAACTGGCCCTTTTATCATAGTCCCTTTTGTTTCGCCACTGTCAGTGACAAGTACTGCTGCATTATCTTCAAATTGAACCATAGTCCCATCTGGTCTTCTGAAAGGCCTTCTCTGACGAACTATAACTGCTTTTAGGACTTGCCTTTTCATATCAGCCTTTCCTTTTTTTACGCTAACAATGACAGTATCTCCTACACCCGCAACCGGATATCTTCTATGAACGCCCTTTAGTTTAGGAGTCATCATAATTTGAACAATTTTTGCACCAGTGTTGTCGATACAATTTAGACGAGCACCGATTGGCAATCCTCTCATCATCCTTCCAGATATTCCTTTCATTTTAATATCACCCTTGCATTTTCTGAACCGTAACAAATGAAACTGATTTACTTAGAGGCCTGCATTCTGCTATCTTTACGTCGTCACCAGGCTGAACTTTAATACATGGGGGGCAATGTGCTAAATATTTCGAAGTTCTTCTTTCATATCTCTCATATTTTTTCACATAATGCATAAAATCTCTTTTTACTGAGATTGTATCTGGCATTTTATTTGAGACAACTTTCCCTGTTATTATTTGCCCTCTAACAGGCAAGTTTCCATGGAACGGACAATTTTTGTCGCTACAGTTTTCACTAGGTGGTTTTATACTTAACCCAATGTTTATTTCTTCTTTTTTTGCCAATTCTTTCACCTTGATTTTTTAATACGATCTTCTGGCCTATATGCCAACCGAGATCCTTCAATGATTGTTTTTTTCCCTTTATATTCAAATTCAAAGGATGCAGTTTTTTTTGCAATCCTCTTTTTTTTACCATTTACTTCTATAAGGAAAGTGTTCTTTGTCTCGTCAATAGTTATTCCAGATACTCCATTCCAATTGGGATCTAAGGAATCTTTGATTTTCACTTTCCTTCCTATTAGTTCATCTTTAACGATGATATTTTTTATCATATGATAATGTTTATTTTAAGGATTGATATTTGAGCTAATTGGTTTAAATTATCTCAACCATGAATCCCATTTTTTCAAGTGCTTCTTTTACCTTATTTCTGTGATCTCCTTGAAGTTCTATTTTACCTTCTTTTATTGTGCCTCCACAGGCACATATTGATTTGAGGTTGCTTACAAGAGCACTTACATCCATACCGTGTGGATCCAACCCTTCCACGATAGTCATAACTTTGCCGTACCTTCGTCTGTCAACGGCAATAGTTATGTTTTGCTGTTCTCTTGCTATTTCTTCACAAGCACATATCTCCTTAGGAAGACCACATTTTGGGCAAATCTCGCTCATTTATTTTCTCCTTCCTCCTGCATGACAGTGAGTATTTTTGCTATAGTCATTCGAATCTGCCTAATTTTTCCTGGTGACGGAGGAGATCCTCCCATAGCTGACACTCCTCTTTCATGCATAAGTTCTTCTTTCAGCCCTTTGAGCTTTTCAGCCCTTTCTTCTGGACTAAAATCTCTGATTTGTTTAGCTTTTAGAACCATCATTTAGCCTCTTCAATTAATTTCTTTAGATTTTTAACAATTATTTCGGCAGTTTTTTTGCCAATACCCTCTATAGACATTATACTATCAATATCCATCTCATATAGTTCTTCTAATGATTCTACTTTTGCTTTTTCAAGTTTTTTTACAACTGAAGGCCCAACACCTTGAATTTCTGCTACTTTTTTGATATCAGTCTTTTTAGCTTCTTTTTGTTTAGTTTCTTCTTTTTCAACTTTCTCTTGTTTTTTATCTGTCTTTTTTTCTTTCTCAGGTATTCTTATGTTTATTTCGTCCGGTAATACAGATTCCGGCTTCATTATTCTGACTTTAACTCCAAGCACCCCTGCTTTTAGCTTTGCAGTTGCATAACCAATATCCATTACTTCTTTTGCAACTTCGCCGCAGTATTTAACATGCCCTTCTGTGAATTTCTCTGTTCTGTGTCTTGCACCTGTTAATTTGCCTGCAATAACAATTTGACATCCTTTCGCACCAGAATTCATAATTCTTCTTACTGTTGAGTGCCCTGCTCTTCTAAAATGCCATCCTCTTTCCAATGCCTCTGCAAGCTTTTCCGCCATAATTTGAGCATTTGTAGATGCACTAGCTCCTGCCTCTTGGATTTCAATCTGTGGGTTATCTACATCAAACTTATCCTGAATGTTTTGAGTAAGTTCTTTTATTTTTACTCCGCCTTTTCCAATAACCATGCCTGGTCTTTCTACTAAAATGTTAACTCTTGTTCCAATAGGTGTTCTCTGGATATTCATGCCGCCAAAGCCAGCTCCTTCTATTTCTTTTATTAAAAACTTTCTTATTAATGATCGATTTGCGTTCTCTCTGACAAATTTTCTCTCGCTTGCCATTATTCCGCCTCTTCTAAAATAATCTCAATATTTGTAGTAGATGTATTTTTATCGGTGGCTCTGCCATAAGCTCTTGGCATGATACCTCTGATTATTCTGCCCTTATAGGCAGAAATATGTATAATTTTCATGCTTTCAACATCAAATCCTTTGTATTCCGCATTATTTTCGGCATTTTCCAATATTTTTAACATATACTTTGCAGCTTTTTTTGGATAACTACCGGGGCCGATACCCTTTTTATGGGCTCTTTTCTTTTTGTGAAAAACTGTGGGCAAAGCTCTTTTCATTTCGATGATTTCATTAAGATATTTTTTGGCTTTTTCGGCATTCATACCTTTTATTGCATAGGCTAAATTCATAGAATCTTTTGGAGAGCAATGAAGCTCATAACCATATGCCTTTGCAGTTTTGTCTGGATCCGATTCTGTTGAATATTTCGACATCTTTCATCACTTTAGTGGCATAAACTTAGAGGATCTGGTTGCTCCAACACCAGGTCCAGTGTGTTTAACTTTCTTTCTTGTTTGTGCAAATTCACCTAAATAATGTCCAACCATCTGTGGTTGTATAGACACTCTTTGAAAATCTTTACCATCATAAATATGAATATCATGCCCGATAAACTCAGGTAAAATAATCATGTTTCTGCAATGAGTTTTTATTATATCTCCTTTATTTGCAGATTTTACATCATTAAGTAGCTTGTATTGTCTTGGGGTAAGACCTCTTTTTAAGGTTCTTCTTGCCCTAGATGGAAGATAAGGCATTAATTCGTCCAATGATAATTTTTCTAATTCTTCAACAGAAAGCCCATGATATAGAAATTCTTTTTTTCTTATCTCTACTTTCTTCCTTTGCCTTTTTCTTCTACTTCTTGCAGATGATGTAAATCCGGTTTTTTTTGCCATATTAATTACCTTTTACCAGTGCGTTTTGCAGCAATATTCCCAACTTTTCTTCCAGGTGGCGCCCCTCTTGGCACTGAACTGGGTTTGCCAACATGTTGATGATTACCTCCACCATGAGGATGACTTGCTGCATACATTGCAACCCCTCTAACCACAGGGAATTGCTTGCCTTTCTTTCTATATGCATAATGTTTCTTACCTGCTTTAAGGAAGGGTTTGTCCTTTCTTCCCCCTCCTGCAGGAATGCCAATTGTTGCTCTACAATTTGAATCTAAAGTTTTGAACTGTCCTGAAGGGAGTTTAATTACTGTTTTTTTAGAGTCATGAGATACCACTGTTGCTCCACTACCTCCAGCTCTTACTAATTTGCCCCCATCTCCCGGGGTAATTTCAACGTTATATATAGGATAACCTTCTGGAATATTTCCAACTGATACTACATTACCGATTTTGCAATCAGATTTGTTTTCGCTAAAAACTATTTCTTTACCGATATGAATCCCTTCAGTAGCTAGCATCAATTCTTTTTTGTTATCTTGCATTTTTACCATTGCAAGAGGAACAGATCTTCCCGGATCGTGAATTATATCTTCAACAATGCCTTTGGAATTTCTCATATTTTTGTATTTAACTCTTCCACGGGATTTGTGAGAAGGAACTTTGTATCTGCCTCTTCTCCTTCCGCGTCGTTGCTGGATTAGATTTTTTCCCATTGTTATACCTCTAGAATACTCCAATTCTCATTCCAATATCTTCTGCTTTGAAATCAGGCGTAAATGCCACAATTGCATGCTTTCCATCTTTTGCAATTCTTGTTGTGACATTTCTTACTTTAACATCAAATAGCTCTTCAACAGCTTTTTTTATTTGACTCTTATTTGAAGTTCTTTTGACGATAAATTCTAATGCATTGATTTTTTCCATTTGGTTCATGGATTTTTCTGTGACATATGGATGTAATATTATGTTAAATGGGTCCATTATTTGCTGCCTCCTAATTTTGTCAATGCCGATTTTGTAAAAATTGCTAATCTCCCTGCATCTCCTCCAGGGGCTAGATGTTCAATATTAAGTTTTTCTGGGCTCGTTATGTCAACACCAGATAAATTTTTTGAACTTTTTTCTAAATCGTTTTTGGTAGTGACTATTAGAAGTGATTTCGGAGTCTTATATCTTCTACCTCTCATTTTGCCTTTTCCGGCGCGAATATGCTTACCATTTGTTGATCTGATAATATCATTATATATTCCTATTTTTTCAAGGGTTTTTATTACATCTTTTGTTTTTTTAATTTTTTCAAAATCATCGTCAATTATTATTGGTAGTGTAAGTTTTTCATCGAATTTGTGTCCTCTATTGGTTACTATATCTTTATTAGCAGTTGCAGCTATTGCTGATTTTTTTGCAAGAATTTTTTCTTTTTTATTCATTTTTTCTTTCCAAACTCTTTCAGATCTTGGAGGATGTGCCCTTCTACCACCTACTACACAAGGTGCAAGAGCCGCAGTTCTTCCTTGAGTAAGCCTTGGTACTCTGGACATACCTCTACCCTTTCCAACTGATGCAGTTGCATGTCTGGTTCCAGCCAAAGGAGAAGCTCCGTAAGGCTGTCTTTTATTTGAATGAAGAACATTAAACGATTTTCTTATAACATCTGGGCGATATGGGGTATCAAATACAATTGGGAGATCAATTTTTTCTTTTAGTGCACCATTTGCTCCATATAGATTTACCTTTGCCATTTTTAAACACCTTGTTTACTAGTTGTTGAAATATAGGTTATCTCTGGTTTTTCCACCTTGACGCCTCTCTGGTACCTAACAGCATCTCTCATGCCTATTAATCTTTTAGTTGGTCCAGGTATTGAACCATGGATTAAAACATAATTGTTTCTTATAATTCCATAATGCGGAAAACCACCTGATGGCGTAATCTCATCGCCGTTTTCCCCGATTTTTAAAACACGTTTGTTATATTCCGTTCTTTGATGATAACCTGTTTGACCTGCTTGCGGAACTGTAGCTTGTATCCAATTTGGATGCCAAGATCCAGCAGTACCTATCATCCTTCTGTGCTTTGAATTTTTATGCGATAATAGTTTTACTCCCCATCTTTTAACATGACCTTGGAACCCTTTTCCCTTAGTAACAGCTACAATATCAAGCATGTCACCTTCTTTTATTACATCATTTACTTTCAATGCTTTTCCAAGAATTTCTTTAACATATTTTGTTTGTTCCTCTATAGTCCCTCCGCCAATTCTTAGTTCACTTAATTCTGGTGATTTTTTAGGGGTTCCAGATACAAGTTTCGGTTGGGTATAAATAACTATTCTAATTTCATCCGAATTTTTAAGAAAATCCCAATCCTTTTTAGTCTTCTTTTTAGGCAAACTAATTCTTTTGGATAACTCAGGATCTAATTTATCTGCCCAAATTTCATCAATTGCCTGCAGGCCATAGGAATTCTTCTGGTATGCTCTGACTGCTGCAACTTTTATAGGAGGCGTCTCCAATATCGTAACAGGCATCATAACTTCTCTACCTGAAGTTGTAGAAGTTGGCCTGTAATCAACAAAAAATACATGAGTCATTCCAGCTTTATATCCAAAAAATCCTTGGATTTTTGGTTTATCGCCGTCTTTTGCCCATGTTTTTATATGTGGAACTTCAGACTTTGCTCTCTTACGTGGAGAATAACCACGGGAACCTCTTTTAGGATGGTGTCTTTCAGGCATATAACATTTCCTCTGTAACTCTTTTTATTAAATTTGCATGCAAACATCTATACCGTGACACCAGATAGACGTCCGAAAATATTAAGCGGCATCTATTTACGGGATTCTTTTAGAATTGCCCGACATATGTCTGGTATAGATAAGGAAAGCAGACATAAAAAATAAGGTATATAAACTTTGTTATCGAATTATTTATAAATCCCAGAAGGGAACAATGTCGCAACACCCACAGTTATGACACATTGTATTAAAACTTTTTGTCGTTAAATCATTTTTTTCTAAAATTTTTTTATGATTTCTAGATAGATAAATCATTCTATCAACATCTACATTGGGCAATTCACAAGAAAGTGATTTTTTCAAATCATCTTTATTTTCACCATTTATTCTAATCTTTCTTAATGTAGGAACAACTCCCATGCCTGATAACTTTTTGATGGTTTTTATTATGCTTTCATTTGTTTCTCCAAGTCCAAAGATTATATTGGAACAGACCTTCCCTCTTCCAAAAACTTTTACCGCCTCTTTAAGCATATTAAATGTCTTGTTATAATCTAAATTTGGACATACCTTCTCAAATAATTCTTTACTGGACGCTTGAACATTTATCTTTATTTCATCAAAACCAGATTTTTTAAGATTTGTTAATTCACTCATTTTAAAAATGCAAGATTCAACACCAAATTTAGAACCTGGAATTTTGTTTCTGACGCCTTCTACTATATAGCACATGTCTTCTACAATTTTTTCATTATTAGGATATACACCGCTTGTGATGGCTATGTTTTTTATGCCACTTTTTTTTGAGGATTTTAAAATATAATCCACATAATTTTTCTTATCATAATTTTTTGTTTTTTCTTTTTTATCAAAAAAGCAAAATGCACAATTAAAGATACACTTGTCAGCTAAATTTATAAAAATCTGATTTGGAGCATGATATAATACCGGCAGGATTCTGACATTATTTATAAAAATTTTATTATGCTTTAAAACAGAATAAATACCATTATTTTCTACTAAAGAAAATCTAGCTTTTTTATTTTTAATAACTCGAAGTTTTATATTGCTTTTATTGAAACAAAATCCTACATTTTTATAAGAAGAGCTTGGTCCTGCAGAAGATTTATCGTAAGGATAGGGAATTGGTATGCCTCTTTCTATAAATATCTCATCGTCTTCTAATAATTCTGCTTTTATTCTTAAATTTGCACAATTTTCCACGGATTTCAATAACATAATTGATACTAAAAACATTTCTTAAAAATAATACATACAAAATATTTTAAAATGAGGATAATATTATGGTCCAAGATTTAAATGAGGATGTTTATAATGGATATTCACAGTAAGAATTCTTATAAGTTATTTATTTTCGCATTTTTAATATTGCTAATTGTTACTTTCTCTTGTGAGGCTAAGTTTGAAGATATTGGTGGCCAAGATTTTCAAAGTAAATCAAATCTATATTTTATTTATGCTAGCGGAAAAAGTGATTTAATGGGTAGCTCAATAGATTTTCACATAACGCCATTTTGGTTTCAAACTTCTGAGAGTTGGCTTTCTTATGGATTTAATGGAGGCTCAGTAATTCTTATAAATGGAGAACCTACATTTCATGATGAACCTGTAAGAGTATACTTAGAAGGTTTTAAGGGATTTTCACCAGGATCAATTCATTGGAAAACTAAAAGTATTATTGGTTCAAGAATCAGACTTCTAGGGATATGTAGTTATATTGAAATCAATTAATTAGATGGATGGTTTGAATGAATATTTCTAAAGTTAAAATTATATCATTTTTCATTCTTTTTCCTCTAATATTTGTAGGATGTTTAGAGCAAAAATCAACTGTTGAAAAAGAAGATGCAATTGAAAAAAATGAAAACATTCTTCCAGAAACTTCAATTATTTCAAATACAACAAATGGCATAGCTCCGTTAAGTATTTTTTTTACATGCGATTGCAAAGATTCAGATGGAGAAATTGTAGGTTACTTTTGGTCTTTTAATGATGGTAACTTTTCCAATCAAAAAAATGTTACTCATACTTTTGAAAAAGCAGGGATTTATGAAGTTTTTTTGTTAGTTACAGATAACAGTGGAGCTATATCCAATGATACAGTTCTAATCGAGGTTAAACCAAAAATTGCTGAGTGGACTTTATCTCTTATAGGTGCTAAAACAGAAATTATTAATCGAAGTACTTTTGAGGGTTTTGTATCCGCATATGGAGAATCTTCTTGGGAGGATGAAGGAAATCTTTGGACAGGAATTCCTTTGTGGATTTTAGTATCAATTGTAGACGATGTCGAAGACAAAGATTATACTTTTAACGAAGATTTAGCAAATCTAGGTTATGAAATCAAAATTACAGCAGGTGATGGATGGATAACAAATCTTTCAAGTAAAGACATAATAGAAAACCAAGGATATTTGGTTGTAAATAAATTAAATGGAGAGCCTCTCCCAAAATATACACCTAAAGGAAAGCCAAGTTGGCCTCTTCACTTAAGAGGCGATGAGGTTGTTTGTCCCAACAATGTTGGTAATATTACTGCTATTGAATTAATAGACCTACCAGACGTCAATGAAACTAAAAGACCATTCTTTTCAAATATTAAATATTTTTTTAAAAATCTTTTAGAAAATTGGATACAATTTTTTTCTGATATTTTCTCATTTATAAAAAACAATTAAAAAATTCTAGGTATTATTCTATAAGGTACTTTTTCCATATATTTTTCATAATCCTTTCCATATTGTCTAATTAAAAGTTTTTCTTCATCAATTATACTCCAAATAATTAGAGGAATTTCAATAATTGCTATTATCAAGGCAAATAGTGAATAAAAAAATAAAGCAAGACCAAATCCAATTATAACTAAGGAGGTATAGTGAGGATGTCGTATTGTTTTAAAAATTCCTTCTGTTACAAGCTGGCCTTTATAGGCCTTATGCCAAAAAATTTCCCATTTGAAATAAACAAATGTTCCTATTAAAAATACTACAATGCCACTTAATATTGTAAAAATCATGTTGAATGGTATTTTCCAAACACCAAAAATTGCGGTTAAAGGACCAGTTAGGATTATTAATAGAATAGGCGAATAATGTGCTATAAAAAGTGCTCTTAGAGTTTTTGGTGGCCTGTAGTCTAAAAACATGTGTTTTACACTAGTTTAATTCCACCAGATCCTATTTCAAAATCTTGTGGTTTTAATGTGTGTTTTGTACTGCGCATTTTTAAAACCGCAAGTTTTCTTCTATCCATTGTTGGATCAACACTCAAAACAATTACTGCATCTGCTAAAAATTCAGAAAGACCATCTCTTGACATACTTTTTGAGTTTGAAGGCAGTTCCGATGTAACAATAGATGTGCATCTTGCGGTTTCTAAAGCGTTCATAATGTAATGAAGATGAAGCCTTCTTATTGGAAAGTTGCCATCTGAAGAAAACTCTTCAGGGTTTATTATGTTAATATCGTTTGATTTGGCAATGTCCATATTATTAATGTAAATTGGCATTTCAGATAAAGGAGTAATTGAATCTAAAACTACACGATCCCAATCTCCAGATAAAATTTCATTTGTCATTGTTTCATAAATCAATTTCTTGTTGATATTTAGAAATAAAAATTTAACTTGCCCACTGTCTATTGCAGGTTGAAAATCAATATCTAATTCTTTTGATTGAGTTAAAAGCCCTTCTACTTTTTTGTCAAGTGTTAAAAATAAACATCTGTCTCCTTCTTCAACTCCTTGACGTAGAAACTGAGAACATAATATTGTTTTACCCCCTCCAGGAGGTCCTGAAACTAGCGTTATTGTTCCTTTGGGTATCCCTCCAGATATTACTTCGTCAAGACCAGGTACACCTGTTTTTACTCTTTCTACCTTACTTGTCGTTGCTTTTTCAGTATGAACTAATGACATAAAAAAAGGTATATAGTAGCGTGTATAACTATTTTACTTTTTAGGGCTAATTTTATTCTAATATATTAATTTTTATGCAAATATTTATATATTTACTAAAATAAATATAATATGGGAAAAGCTCGACGTGTGAAAAAATGTCTAGAAATTTAAAGATATGGATGTGGATTCAAAACAATCATTTGATTAAGGCCATATCAAATATGGATACTGGAACACTTACAATTTATGACGAAAACGATAATGTACTTGTTAAAAGAACAGGCCTTTCTAGACAGCAAATTAAAAAAATTGAAATAGTTTTCTCTCATTTTAGTGCAAAAAAATTAGACAAAAATCAGGAACCCTGCACATACCTATAATATTGAAACTTGTCTATCGGGATAAACTTCTATGCCATTATTTGTAATTTCCATTCCAAAAATCTTTTTTTGATGATTTGAGTATCTCATTTTTAAAATTTCTATAGCGTTTTCTCTTCTATCTCCTCTCTGGATATTGTATAAAACTACAATTCCATCTGCAAGAAACTCCTCGATTCCAGAATCGCTAAATTTTTTTGGAATTTGCTCTGTTTCTGTAACTAAGAATGAAGTAGCACCCGTATCTTGAAAAAAACTGAAAAGTTGTTGCAGGTAAACTCTATAATTTTTTTCTTTTGAAATTGATGCCGATATTACAGCAGTAAGAGAATCAACCACAATTAATTCTGGATTGAAATCCTTGGGTATTATTAAAGGTTTGATTTTATACGAAACTTCAGTTGCAGATCCAGAGCCTCCAAGAGAACCAAATTTCATTCTAAGAATATCTAAAGGATTAATTTTTTGAACAAGAAATCTACCTTCATCGATATGGCTTTGAACATCCCAACCAAATACATTCATGCTTCTTTTAATTCTATCAATAGATTCTTCAAAACTTACATACATACAATTTTTTCCTTTAGAAATCAGATTATAACACACTTGTCTACAAAAGGTACTTTTTCCCGTCCCTGTTCCGCCAGCAATTAAAACTGAATTTTTTTTAGGTATGCCTTGATTTGAAAATAGACCATCGAATCCTTTGATATCTGTTTTTAGTGCATCTTCGTTATTTGTCTGATAACTGCCTTCATCCATATAATAATCTCACAAATTTTATTTAATCCATCCTGGCCCTATTTGGACATAATATTTTAATACTTTCAAATATACATTTAATTTTCCGCCAGGATTTATATTTTCTATTACCACTCTTGAAGGTTGATGTTCATCTTCACTGTTTATTACCGTAATTTTTAATAAATCTGAGGATTTTTTAAGATCCTGAAAAGATTCATTCCAAGCATTTGGAAAGTATGTGTTTATTGTAATATTGTCCATGTTGTTCCAAAGGGTCTGTGGATTTCCAGTTTCTCTTGAATAGTTAACTCTAATCATACATTTCCCCCATCCTGAGGTCATATTCTTTTGGTCACTAATGCCTATGTGAACAGGCAAAGTAAAAGAAACCTTTGGAGGATTGCCTTCGTCCAATGAAACTGAAGCACTTGCACGCGATACCGATTTTCCTGTTGGTTGTTTAACAAATACTCCTCCGCCTTCTAAAGCATAAGTCTGATCAACAAAATAATAATTATGTGACTCAAATTTTACTGATGTAAGATCAAATTCGGTAGGGTTGAATATACTCCATAATGTAATCTTACAATTCTCATCCTGAACAATACTTAAATCACCAGTTGCTCTTGCCGTCACAAAATATGGTAGTTCCCTACTTCCAAGTGTAATCATAGAAGTTAACGGGTCTGAGGAATTTGTCATCTGTTGGATATTCATCATTGATTTTAAATATGTAAATTGATTTGAAATAACATCCATATGCTCGGCTTCTTTTTGCTCCATAATCTCTGGTATGTATACAAGTTGTATTGTTGAAAGAATAATAGCTACTAGTGCTACTAATAAAAGAGCCTCAATTACACCTGCAACAGCATTATTTTTTGAAATTAAATCTATTTTTTTCATCTCTCCAGTCTTTTCCATATTGTTTGACTATAACTTATATTTTTTCTAAATAAATTTCATTTATTTTTTCTTTAACCACAATAGAAATAACCCAATTGCACTAATAATTATTAAAACTTCAAAAACCACAATAAAATGAAATGGAATTTGTAAAGAAATCCCTTTAACAGATTGACCCGCGTCATCATTTTTTGAACCAGTTTCTGATATTATTACATAGGTTTGTGTAGTTGAAGTTGATTGGTTGTCATCTTTTATTGTCAATGAGACAGTAAAATTACCATAGCTTTGATATTTGTGGCTAGTTGTCGACCCTTCACCATTTGCCCCATCACCAAAATTCCATAAATATTGAATTATCTCTCCATCTTCATCAATACTAAGCGTTCCATCAAAATTAATATCTTCATCTATTTTTGCATAATAGGGGCCATTAATAATTGCTGTTGGTTTGATATTTTCTGATATTTCTTCCTTGCTAATAGCTAAATTTTGGGTTACTTGTGTAGACCATTTTTCATCATTATCTTTAACCTGAAAATATATTGCATGATTACCAATAGATAAATCAGATGTGTTAAAAGATTTGTTTGTACTTATTATACCATCAATACTTGAGGTCCATTTCCATCCTATGATTTCGCCATCGTCTGTACCATATCCATTAAAAGATATTGTTTCACCTATTAATGCAGGATTGGGGTTAATTGATTCAATAAATGCTATTGGTTTTTCATTTTGTTTAGGATTAATTGTTAATGATTTTGATGTTTCTGAAGACCATTCTCCATAATCATCTTTAACTTTAAAGTAAATAGTATGCTCTCCAACAGATAAACTTGATTTTGTAAACGAACTTGAACTGCTTAAAAAACCATCGATGTTTGAACGCCAATTATAATCGGTTATTATACCATCTGAGTCTGCCCCACTACCACTAAAAGAAATCTCATCTCCATAATAAGCTACATTAGGCGATATGCTAGGTTGATGAGCTGTGGGGGCTTGATTTTGAGGATCTACCGGATCATCTTCTTGTAAAAAATAACCTAAAGGGTAGTTATCGGTGTTGCTTCCACCAGGTATTTGGTAAGCAGAGTCTCCAATGCCATCTTCATTAGAATCATAATCGTTGTAGTCGTCCCAATAATTTCCCTGATTTGCACCATTGTCCCATGAATTTGAAAATGGATCGTATGCATTTTCGCTATTGTCTGTAAAATCATTATTGTAAAAGGTATTGCTTGAAGAGGATTGGGATAAATATACTCCAAACCCAGTATTTTGGCTTAGTGTATTTCCGATGATATTATTGTCTATTGAAAATGAAGAAAGCTTAATTCCATTCCCATTTTCATTTATTACGTTATCTTCAACAGTATTTCCTGTTGAAAACTCTATATGAATGCCACTAACTGCATTGTTTGAAATAATATTATTGCTAATGGTAAGAGAGTTGCAATCAAATAAAGAAAATCCTTCTCCCTGATCACTATTAATTATTCTGTTATTTTCAATAACTGAATTTTCAACTTTAGACATTGTAAGACAATCAAATCCGGATCCGCCCGCATTTCTAATTGTAAGGCCAGAAATTGATACCTCGATGTGATCACTACCCACAACTTCTATAACATGACCATTGCTTCCGCCATCAATAAAAGTATTATCCCTACTTTGTCCGGTTAGTGTAAGGTCTTTTGTTATTTCGATTTTTTCATTGTATGTTCCTGAATAGATATATATTGTATCTCCTTCATCTGCTTCAGAAATTGCTGAATTTATGTCCATGAAAGGATTTTGTTGAGTTCCATCCCAAGGCCCACTGTCATTATCATCATCAACATATAAAGTGTTTCCAGATGCTTTTGATAAGTTCGTTGATGTGCTTAAAATAAATAATAGAAGAATAATCGAAAATAAATTAATAAGACTAAGTTTGTGCATTCAAATCCCTTCCATCTCTCATTTGTAAGATTAGATAGTTACTATATATAAATATGATGGTGAAAAACGTCAAAACGTAATAATATTTTAACTAGCTATAAGGGGAATGTTTATAAAGGTACAAATTAACATCAATTTGTAAGTGAAAAGTGACCCTGATGAAAAGCGAAAAAACCTGGACATGGCTTAAATCAAAAGGAAAAATCTTTAAGATCATTTCAAACCCGGCGAAAGGAACAATTGAAGTCTTGAATGAAAAAGGTGAGATTTTAATTAGAAAAACAAACCTTTCTAGAAGACAAGTTGAAAATGTTGAAAAAAATTTTTTAAATATGATTTCTAAAAAATCAAATGAAAACTGTGAATTAAAATCAAATCAAAATTTTGACCCCATGATAGCTTAACATTGAATTCTTTAGGTTATAAATAGAGCCTAATTTCTATTTTTTTTTATTTTTTTCACTAAAGCAATAGTTATCAGTAAGAAAAATAATGGTAAAATTTCAAATCCAGGAGTTGGTTTTGATATAGTTGGCTCTGGCACTTTCAACGGCTCTGAGGATTCCAGCTTTTCATAGATAATTGCATATGTAGATTCAATCACAAAAGTATCGTTTTTATCTGACACTATTAAATTAATTGAATAATTTCCAGATTTTGTATATCTATGGATTGGGTCTTTTATATTACTTGATGAATTATCTCCAAAATCCCAGTAATAAGTGTAATTTATATTTTTATTATCTGATAAATTGCCACCGTTTGTTTTTATATTGTCTTTTCCTGTCAAAATTAATATAATTTCAGTAATGTTGCAATGAAATTGAATGCTTTCATTTTCATATCCAGAATATGGCCCTCCTAAATCAACAAAAAATGATATGCTTGAAAGGGACATGTTTGATTCATTTTCGTCATTTAATTCAACAATAACATATGTTGTATCAATATCCGTTTCTCCTGAATCATCTTTTACCTCAAGGCTAATAGTATGGTTTCCTGGTGTAAATGATTTTGTTGCTGTAGAAAAACCTAGATACATTTGATATTCCCCAAAACCATCATTTTCAAAATCCCATCTATATAACAAATTCTCTCCATCAGGATCATAACTTCCCGAAGCATCAAAAACAACAGTTTCGGATTCACTAAAATATGGCCCTCCTGCATCAGCGATAGGAGGAATGTTGTCTTCGTTGTCGGTGATAGTAACAGCGGCCGTATCTGTATCAGTTGCTCCTTCATCATCTTTTACTTCGATTTTTACAGTATAGATGCCACTTTCTGAATAGCTGTGGGAAAATGTATTAGGCGGAAACCATCCTGTGTCATAAACACCATCATTTGTCCAATCCCATCTATAATATTCAATAATACCATCAGTATCTATACTATTTCTACCATCAAAATATATTAGTTCTTCAATTTCTGCACTATATGGCCCCCCTGCATCAGCTATTGGCGGTTGGTTTATTTCATTAAATATACCCAACGGATACCTATCTTCTCCATTACCCCAATAGATTTCATATGCAGTGTCTCCAATGCCATCTTCATCTGCATCAACTCCTTCATAATCATCCCAATAATTACCACCTAAGGGATATCCATTGTCCCATATATTGTTTATACCATAATTTTTAACATTATTGTTAGGATAATTATTATCATTGAAATGATTGTAATAAATCTTATTATTTGAAGAATACGTACTAGCGAGTAGTCCTCCATCAATATTATTTTCGATATAATTTCCAATAATATCTGAATCATCACCATCTAATATTATACCAAATCCATTATTATTTATAACATTATTATTGGATATTTCAACATCGGAGCAAGATTGCCAAATCTTTATGCCATGATCGTTTTGAGAAATTGTGTTGTAACTGATTGTATTTTCAGAACCAGAGGAGATACCAATTCCAGGATATCCATTATTCTCAATAGTATTAGAATTAATTGAATTATAACTTCCAGATATCCAAATTCCCCCAAAACCATTACCGGGATACTCAAGACCATTTCCTGAAATAATATTGTTCTGAATACTATTAGAATCCGAAGATACTTTGATACCGCAAGCAGAACTACTGCTCCCTCCGTTAACAATTGAAAAACCGCTGAGCGAAATCCCATCTTCATTTAATTGAACGGGCCAGTAATAATCTTCTGAATCTATAATCGTTGTTTGTTTGTTTTCTCCAGTTATTGAAATTGATATGTCAACAGCGATGTGTTCATAATAAGTACCGCTATAGACATAAATCGTATCGCCATTACTAGCTGCATCAATAGCATCTTGAATACTTGTATAATCTAGTCCACCATCATCATCAACATAAATTGTATCAGAAGCTTTAATAATATTATTTGAAAATCCAGAATAAATAGTTACGCCCATAAGAAAAAAAACTATAAGAATTATTATTTGTTTTTTCATCACATCTCTCCAAATTATTAATAATTTTATGCTTAATTAATACATGCGGTTTTTTTCAATTTTAAAAAAGAAGGGGGAAGAATTACTCCAAGGTTTGATTAAAGGATAATTATCTTGATTATCCCCACCAGATATGTTGTAAGGCGTATCTCCAATGCCATCACCATCTTCATCTGATCCAGTATAATCAATCCAGTAATTTCCTGACTCTCCGTCATCCCAAGTATTTGAACCAGTATCGTAAGCAGTTTCCCAACCAGCTCCTAAAAAGTTATTATTTACAATAGTATTGAAATCCGAGTTTAAATGAAGATATATATTTCTAAGACTACAAAATCCAATAGTATTACTTCTAATAATATTGTTCGGCGAATGTTCAAGTAGTATTCCAATTTGTGAAATATCTGAAAGTAAGTTATAATCAATTAAACAATTTGTAGATAATTCTAAAGCAACTGCATAAGTACATTGTTTAATTTCGTTATTAATAATTGAAACATTAGATGAATCTTGTACTAAAATACCTGCTTTATAAGCTCCACTATTTTGAATTGTAAATCCACCAATAACAACAGAATCTGCTAGAATATCAACTACATGGTCTTGGTTATTACCATCAATGAAAACAAGACTTTTATCATGGCCTATCAACATTATCTCTTTATCTATTACAATATTTTCAAAATATAATCCATCATCAACATGAACTGTACCTTGTTCAGCTACAACATCTATACCATCTTGAATTGTATCAAAATGATCAAAACCCCAACCAGTAGTATTTTCATTAAAATCATCATCAATATAAACATAATCTGGAGCTGAAGATTGTATAAACACCTGAAATTCATAAGAATCGTATATAATTTGTTCTAAATAGTCTCCACAAAAAATTATATATTTATATTCGCCAGCTGAAAAATCTTCAGGTATTGATTGGGTTATTTCCATGCTTATTCCGCCATAAGGTCTAAGTCTAATATCCATAAAAGATTTAATCGGACCTAAAAAATGACCATTCGGCTCATGTTGGTACATAATCCACGCATCAACAGTTATAAATTCAGCTTCAAAATTTCTTAACATGCCTGTATATTTGAATGATTCTCCCTGATAAACTTCTATAGGTAAATCAATCAAAATACAAATTCCTACATCATTAGTACTTGATATAGCGATTGGGATTATTGGTAGAAATAAAAGTGTTACCGTAAGTCCCAAAATGCATATTTTTCTAAATTTGTTTTTCATCTTTTTCATCTCCTTCTCATTTATCTAATCTGGCACCGCCAAAATTTCTTTGATTAAATTTTGGATTTCAGCATATAAAAGCTTTATTTGATGAATATCGAAAGGATAAGAAATGTAAAGAAAGATTCTCCATTTTTGAATTAAAAATTTTAATTATCTATATTACATTAACAAGAATCTCATCGGTATCATATACAGTGTCTGGATATACGCCAATATGAGTCCTATATTTGTAATAAGGCTCACTTGGAGGAAAATCTTCAGGCACATCCTGAATTAAATTACTGAATCTAAAACCATCAAAAATTCTAACATTTTTAAATAATTTTACAGGACAAATATACTCGCCATTAGGACCTTCAACTGTAATCCAAACATCATGAAATACATATGTTCCATATCCTTCATAATCCCAAATAACTAATATATAATCAAACGACCCTCCAGGATGTACACTAATTTCTTCAATTCCATTAAATCTTACAAATACTTTATCTGTGCCAGCTTGGCACGTGATGCTGCATGAGATGGTCAACATAATTGTAATCAGACCTAACAAATTTAAAGTCCTATATCTTTTCATCATTTCTACTGTCCTTTTAATCTAGAATTATATTTTTTTTTGATATAAAAATATTATTTGATATTAATCGAAATATTCTATAAAACAAAATCTACAATAAAAATCAGTGGGCCCGGCAGGATTTGAACCTGCGGCCATCTGGTTATGAGCCAGACGCTCCGCCAGACTAAGCTACGAGCCCTATTATAACAGCCCTAATACAAATTCTAATACTTAAAATTTAGAGGTGAAATTAAGGGCAAATTCTTTAATTGATTTTTTTATAATTGATTTTACAATGCCGCGACTAAGAACACTTGCTTTATATCCTTTCCTAAATGATGCGAAAACTTACATAAAAAATGATGGCCCGTCTGTAGAAGAACTATTGAATGATTTGGTGTATCAAAGAGCTAGATCAATTGGAATTGAAAGATTAGACAACGCCCTTAAAAATAGAGATGTAAAACAAAGAAGTTTAGCATCAGACACAGACTGCATAATGGAAATATTATCATATCCACTAGCAAGAATGGTAACGGTTTGTGTGGGAGATAACTTTTTAAAAAGAAGATATGCCCTTGGTGAAGCCTATCATGTTTATAAAAATCTTTTAGAAGAAGACATATCTTTTATGCTTGAAGTCGCAGAAGAGTTGCAAATAAAAGTAAAATATAATGATGAAAATAATGAAATTAAAATTTTTTTCAAGGATTATTTAAGGGCTGCACCAACAAGATACAAAGAATGGAAAATGGTAAATAGAGATATGGAAAATGGCTTAATTGTCATTTCAAAAAAAGGGCTTGCAAGAATAATAATGGAGAAATTAAGATTAAAAATTAATGAGGAACTAGATTTACTAAAATGTAATAAATTAATATCCAAAACTTTTTCTAAAGACATATCTAAATTTCAAAATTATGTTAACGCATATAGAAAAAAAATTGAAGTTGCTCCTATTGGTAAACTAAGCATAGAAAAACTCCCGCCATGCTTAAAAAATATTTTAAAATCAATTCAAGCAGGAGAAAACGTTGCTCATATGGGAAGATTTGCACTTGTTGCTTTTCTTAGCTCTTTAAAATTAAGTACAAATGAAATCTTGAAATTATTTAGTACCGCACCTGATTTTGAAGAAGATAAAACAAGATATCAGGTTGAGCATATTACTGGAAAATCTTCTTCTACTTCTTACAAGTCTCCTGCTTGTGATAAGATGAGAACCTATGGAATTTGCCCGGCAGATCAGATGGATGAGATATGTAAAAGAATAAATCATCCTTTAAGCTACTATAATAAAAGATGGAGAGAGGAGAAAAAATGAATCATTTTGTTACATTTGAGGGAATCGACGGGTCTGGCAAATCTACTGTTTCAAAGTTAGTCTATAAAAAACTAAAATCCATGGGATATGAAGTTGTTTTGACTTTTGAGCCTACAAATTCAGATATCGGTAAATTCGTTCAAAAATGCATTAAAACACAAAATGATCCTTTTGTCACTTCTTTTGCATTTATACTTGATAGAATTCAACACTCTCTTGAAATAAAAAAATGGATTGAAAAAGGAAAAATTGTATTGTGCGATAGATATTCAGATTCAACTTATGCATATCAAGCAGTGCAACTCGAAAAATTTGTAAAAAATCCTATTAAATTATTAAAAGATTTATCAGAAAATAAAATCCAAAAACCAGATTTAATCTTTTTATTTGTTATAGACCCTAAAAAATCATTAAAACGAATTGAAGATAGAGATGAACTGATTCCTTTTGAGAAAATATCATTCCTTGAAAAAGTACATGATAATTATTTGAAACTGTCCAAAGATAAAAATTATGAAAAACTCGATGCAACAAAAGATATTGACTTTTTAGTTGAAAAATGCGTTTCAAAAATTTTAGGTGGAAAAATTGAAAAATAATTTTAAACTAGTCATTTTTGATATAGATGGAACTCTACTTGAGCAAAGATCAATTTTTGTTTTTGCAGAAAAATTCGGATTTTCTAAGAAACTAATGGGATGTATTAAATCTGAAAAAAACCCATGTGAAAAAAGTATTGAAATTGCCAGTTATTTAAAAGGGGTAAACATTTTGAAAATGCTTGAAATTTTCAGAAGCATTCCATTGCAAAAAAATGCTGAAAAAACAATAGAGAAGTTAAGAGAAAAAAACATTGTAACTGCTCTTGCTACAGATGGATACACCTATTTTGCAAATGATTTAAAAAATCGATTAAAAATTAATTACGCTTTTGCCAATAATCTTATATTGGACAAAAACATTGTAATTGGCAAGGTTAAACCACATAATACTGAGATGAGGAGATGTTCTTGCGGAAAGATATATTCTATCTGTAAGGAAAAAGTATTAGAAGATCTTTGTAAAAAACTCTCTATAGATGAGAGTGAAGTAATTGCAATCGGAGATGGTTTAGTAGATATTGGTATGATTAAAAAAGCAGGTCTTGGAATAGCATATAAAGCTCCCAAAGAAGTTCAAAAAAATGCTGATTTAATAACAGATGATCTTATCGATATATTAGATTATATTTGATATTTGAGGTGAAAAAATGGATATGAAACAGGAGGAAATTACTACACTTCATGATTTAAATTTAAATGAAAAGAGATTAATGAAATATGTAGAAGATGTATCCGTTGAAAGACCAGTTTCTGTAATTCTTCCAATGCTTTATGGTGAAATCAAAAATAACTCACTTGAAAATATTATAAAAGAGCTAAACAAATGCAAGTATCTAAAAGAAGTTGTAATTCCATTAGCTGCTCAAACTGAAGAAGAATTTAACCACGTTAAAAAATTTTTTGGAAAACTTGAGATTCCAAAACTTATTATGTGGTGTAATAGCCCACAAATACAAAATCTTTTAACGTCTCTAAAATCAGAAGGATTAAATCTGTTAAAATATCGTGGTAAAGGAAGAGACGTTTGGCTTGCACTAGGAATAACAAATATTAGAGCATATGCAGTAGCTCTGCATGATGCAGATATTCAAGGTTATACAAAAATGATACCAACAAAACTTTTATTTCCTATACTGGAGCCGGAACTTGATTTCAAATTTAACAAAGGATATTATGCTAGGGTTGATTTGGATAGAACGATTATGTATGGGAGGGTTTTCAGATTATTTTTACACCCTCTCTTAAAGTCTCTTGTTGATCTGTTAGGTATCGAGCCAGATTTTGTTAGATTTATGAGATCTTTTAGATATCCAATTTCAGGTGAGTTTGCTCTGACTAGCGATCTTGCAAGAGATTTGGATATTCCAGGCGGATGGGGAATTGAAGTTGGAGTCATGGCAGAAATTTACAGAAATGTCGCTAAAAAAAGAATTTGTCAAACAGATTTAGGATTTTATGAGCATAAACATCAAGATGTTGGTGATTCATCTTCAGGACTTGTAAAAATGTCTGGAGAGATATTTAAGACGCTCTTAAGGGTTATAATAGAAGAAGATAAAATCCAAATTTCAAGGCCGTTTTTATTGTCACTTCGTGTTTTATATCAAAGAAATGCTCAAGATGCAATTAGGAAATATCATGCTGATGCCCATATAAATGGTATAAGTTATGATAGACATTTAGAAGAAACAATGGTTGAAAAATTCAGCAAAGAAATGATGATGGCAGGAAGTAAATATATGTTAAAACCTGTAGGAACTAGAATGCCTGACTGGTTTAGAACTATTTCTGCGCATAAAAAAATAAGAGAGGAGATTCTTGATATTGTATTGGAACAAAATGGGGTTTAAATAATGAACCAAGAATGGAATAGAGGACTAAGTTTAGATAAAGAAGTTTTAGAAAAATGCAAAAAAATGAAACCTGTTGATATAATGGTGGGGGTTTTATGCAAGGATGTTGAGCCAACCATTTTAAATGTATTAAAAACAATTAATGAAGGCTTATACAGATATTTCCCCGACTATAAGAAAGCAATAGTGGTAAGCGAAGGCGGATCTACTGATAAAACAATGGATGCAATAGGCCTTTTTCAACCATACAATAGTGTAAAATTCATGGTCACAAAGGATATAACAGATGGCGGTAAAGGAGCTGGAGTAATGACGATTCTTGAAATTGCACATGAAGCAGAAGCCAAATGTGTAGTTCTGATGGATGGGGATCTTTTAAGTATAAAACATGGATGGGTGCATTCTATTGCAAATCCCATAAAATATGGTAGAGCAGATTTAACTGTCCCGTATTATGTTAGAGATAAAAATGATGGAGTTATTACAAACAATTTAGTATATCCATTTACTAGAGCTTTATATGGTATTGACATAAGACAGCCAATAGCTGGCGAATATGCTCTTTCAAGAAATCTTTATGAATTGCTAAGAAATCATCCTTTATTCCCTCCAGATTTTGGTGTTGATATCTTTATTCTCACAGTTGCAGCAGCAGAAGGAATGTATGTTAAAGAAAGCTTATTTTCATTAAAAATACATGAATCTACAACACGTTATCTAGAACCAGAAAAATTTCTAATACCTATGTTTAGAAAGGTCATAAGCGCAATGTTTAAACTAGCTAATTATTATGAAGATTATTGGAAAAATAGAAGCTGTGAGCAATTTAGAAGCAAACACTATAGGGAATGCTTTAGCCAAAAACCCATTCCTGTAAAAATTGACATTGAAAATATGAAAAAGTCGTTCATTCAGGAATTTGAGACTTCAAATGAAATTATGAGTCACTATTTACCAGAAAGCATTATGAAAGACTTACTTCCAATTATTAATAATGGTAATGGTATCGACTCAGAACTTTGGGCCGAGATAGTTTATAATTATGCAGCAGCCTTTAAAGATACTGAAAGAGACCCAGATAAATATCTTCTTTTAGATTCACTTAAAACCCTGTGGATAGGGCGCTTTGTTAGTTATGCTAAGGAAACTAAAGATATGGATATAAACGAAGCTGAAAAAGTTTTGCAAAAGCAAGCAGAAATATTCGAAGAAAAATTCAACTATTTGAGATCAGTTTACTAATAAAAAGCTATTGTATGGAAAACTTTAAGTAACAAATTCTTATATGACTATTGCTATCAAGATTCATATTAACATTTGATGGGGTGTAAATATGAAAGAAAATAAAGAATTTGTACCAGATGATATTCCAATAGTTTGGGTAAATATAATTTAATCTTTTTGTTGGGCTAAAAATCTTGCGCGTTGTCCTACAACAAAAAGTTTTGCAATAAAAGTTATTTCATTTGCCTCTTCTTTGCTAGATACTTGACCTACAATTAACATTGTTATCGATAATTGCTTTGAATTTTTGTTTATTAATCATTTGTTGTACAAGCGTTACCCAGATTCTTTACAAAAGATGCCTTTTTACATCCATGCGTCAAGACCAGTTTGTTGGGTAGGCATTTCAACGGATAATCCAAATGCTCCTTGTATGTAATTTTCAATCATTTTTTTATACCAATCAAGATCAATTTCGTTTGTAGATTTTAGATAGTCAATTGGACACATGTAATCAATGGGTTTTACACCACTTTTAGATGGGTTTGTTATACCTGGAAGAGGTCTTTTTGTGACAACAAATTTAAGTTTAGCTCTCGATTTTATCTGTCTTCCAATTACTTTTTCTAGGGCCATTGCTCTTTTAGCAAAAGTAGAAGGGCTTCCGTCTTGATTTAATTTATATCTTCTTGCCGGCTGAACAGACTGAATTAATGTTAAATCCTCTATATCAACTGTTGATAAGTCAAGTTTTTCTAAAACTTCTTTTGTTTTTTCCATTATAGCATTTTTTACAGATTTTCTTGCTTCTTCTTCATCATCCCAAGATGTATTCTCCTTTATTACTTTAATCATGATTTCTTTTAGAACTTTCCTTGCAATGTTTGCTTTATCAGAACCTTTAAAATTGTTTCCTTTTGTATTCATTTCTAGTTTGCCATTTTTACTATCAAAAATTAAATAATTCTTATGTTTTACAAAAATCATTGAATCGTGTTTTTCAGGTTCTAGTTCAAAATCAGGATAATTTAAATCTTTTTGCCATTTTTTATTACAATCTTCAATCGCATTTAGGGCTATCTCTGGCTTTGTTATCCATTTATCTTCATTAATTTCAATATTCAAACTTAAAGATTTAGAAATTTCAGTTACATTTCCAGCTGATTTAGAACATCCAAGATAAATTCCATCCGTATCTCCATATACAACTCTTATACTTTTTTTCTTTAAGTAATCTAAAGCATCTGCAAGAATAATTTGTCCTTTTGTTGTAATTGCGGCTGCACCCCACAAATTAAATTGCCTACCTGTAACAGTTGGTGCAGAAAGTATTCCATGTGTATTGTGTAAAATAATCCCTCCGTTTGCATCTATAAAATTTTCATTTCCTTCTATACTTAGGTCATATACATATTCAGAACTGGGATCAACATATTCTATATGTTTTGGCGGGATAGCATAACAATCGTTACATGATTGTTTGTTACCTTTGTAATAACCAATCATCCTTGTGTTATACGTCTGATCATATTGCCTAAAATATGTGTTGGTTTTTACACCCCATTGTTTTTGAAGTGTTATTAAATCCGCATTTAGACTTTGGCTATTTGTTGTGAATCTTCCATGTGGTACAGAAGATGGCATTGAAAACTTAATATTACCATCACCTTTCATATATGCATCAAAAAATGCTCTTCTTACCGGTTCTTTAGAAGATAGTATTTGCCAAGGAATTTGTTTACATCTACTTGAGCTACCACATGATAAAATGCTATCAAAAAGATAATCAACAATTTTAGCATGAAGTGTTGACACATAAGTATGTGCATCTTCAAGCCTATTTATTGTATAAACTGGGGCGCCAAGAATCTCATTAGAAAGTTTTCTAATTCTTTCATGCATTTCTTTTTGTGAATTTGAAAAAGTTATATAATAGCTAGAATGGCCATTTACCACCTTTCTTGAAGTGTGGCCTTCAGATATATAATATCCAATAAGTTCTGCTAATCTTTCATCAATAGAAATTTTTGATTTTATTCTGCTTGATTTTCTTCCATTTGATCCAACGGTAATATAATCATATAAATCATCTTTAAATTGAATATTTTTAAGTTTATCGAGAGGTACTTTAATATACGGCAAAAGAACGCTATCTTTTAACTTTATATTCATCAATTTATTTTTTAGCCTGCTATTAAAATGAATAAGATCATTTTTTTCGATAAAAGCAAAGAAATCAGTACTATTTGCTTCCTTGCATAAATTGATATCGTGTTTTTTTTCAATGGAGGGAATCTTTTCTACATGAGCTAAAAGTGTTTTTTCATTAATTTCTGCTACGTTAATTTCTTGCATTCCTCCATCTTTTATAGTAAAAACACTATGATTTGGAGTAACTACGGTAAAACCACTTTTGGTAGTAATTTTAATAAGTTTTTTTGACCATTTATGCCGAACGACTTGCTTTATTTTTTTTATTTCAGCTTTTCCATTTTTATTTACAGATATTGCTTGCCAATTCTCATCAATTTCTGAAATTTCAAACTGTGTTCCGTTAATATTTTCAATTCTACAACCTTTCTGTATAAAGGAATCAACGAATTCTCCAATAGGTTTATTGATCAAGTATCCGTCTGGTGAAACTAATATCACTTGTTGGCCATAGTCAACACTTCCGGCATTACGAGCACCTTTCATGCTTTGATACATCATTTTGAGCCTGTTAATTTCAGATTTATCATTTTTATTTTTAGACTCTTTTAATTCTTGTTTTATTTTTGAAATCATATTCATAATGCCAGTCATTGAAAGATTAACGACACCTGGTTTTCTGTCTATTTTAACACCTATCATATATCCTTTATCTGCATAAGAGTCGGCGCTTTCTACTTCTCGCCAGTTGACATCGATCTCATTAAAAAACTGTTTAGGCATCTTTTTAAGCCATATCCATTCATCAGGTTTTTCGTTTTTACAAGCAAGTTTTACAGTATCTGCGCCAATGTTCAAAGCTTTCAATATAGTGGGATACATTGCACCAACATCGGCAACTAAAACGTAATACCAAGGTACAAAATGAGAATTAGCATCTTTATCTGGTTTTATTGTCATTCCGCCAGGCATATGATAACTTATTGTATCGTCTGAATCTTTTGGATTTTCGTTAAATACAACATATGGGCATTCCACCCAATTAGGCATCTCATTACCATATTTAATAACTCTTAAAACATCCTTTGCAAGCATATCCTTTTGTTTTTTTGCTTTACTTACAATTTCGGATTTTGTGTTACAATCTCTAAAATACTTAGTTAGATTTTGTGTGATTGATTTAACTCTACATATGGGCGGCATAATTTTTTTATGTTTACTACTTCTTATCATCGACATGTGGTCCCACATATTTACCGCGCCAGATGGAAGAAGCATATCAAATGGCATACATGTTGTAAATGCAAGGGGCAAAGCTTGTTGTATTAGATTTATTGTTACTCCGGTTTGTTCCTGTATATCTTGCTTATTGTATTTCATTGTTCTTTTATCTAGTTTTATTTCTGATGGACTAAGATAAACCCTGTCTTTTATGTCAATTCCAAGAAAAGGTGCCAAAAATTTAAGTCCATACTCGTTCAAGAAAGGATAAAATTTTCTTGCTGCAAGAAATGTATCAAAATTTGAAGGATACATTTGTACAACATCCGTACCAGTTCCAAAATGAAAACTTTTGTCTGATTTACAATAATTATTTACGAAATAATGCAGTTCTTTTTTTTCTTCATTTGATATTTTGCTATGATGTTCTTTTAATAACAACTTTATTCTATTATATAATTGGATATTGTCAAAGCCTGTTATATTGTGTCCTGATATAATGTCGTATTTTTTTGCCACCCTGCAAAATTCTGTGATATTCTTTATTTCTTCATCAATGTTTGGAGAGACAAGTTGCTTTATTTCTATGTTCTCAAAATCAGAAGGACAATCAATTATTTCAAAACTAAATTCTTCCGTTTCCAAGTCCTTTTTTGATTCAAATTTTATTTTAAAATCAGAGTAACCTATTATATCTATGGGTATGTCGCTTTTCCCTTCAGAAAATTGAGTTGTTTCAATATCATAAATTAATACTTTTAAATCCTTTTTTTGTCCTTTGGAATCAAAAATCCACCCCATATCTTGAGCAGCTATATCTGTTAAAGATCGTTGCTGATAGGGTATATCATGTTCTGCAGTAAAAACCCCATGTTCAAAAAATAAATAGTCACTCACTTCAGGAACAAAATATGACTCTTTTGTAAAAACTTTGAATACATTTCTTTTCTGTTCAAAATCACAAAAACTTCTATATTCTTCAATTTCTCCAAAATCAATTATTTTTGAAAGTTTTTCATGATTATTTTTATTTAAATTCCAACGTTCAATTAATTCTTTTCTTTTTTTTTCAGCACTTTTTTCTTGAGGAACGATAGCTAAAAAATACGGATTGTGAACATCTGAAATTTTCTTTGGTTTTTCATTTTGAAAATAAAGCGAATCTTGAGATATTCCTAGTAACATTTGTTAAATAATGCCCCCTTGCAAAAACCAAAATACATTATTCATACTTAAAGTTTAGAATTAAACTTAAATCATATTATTTTATCACGCTTTTTAATGGTAACACAAATAGTCTACTCAAAAGAATTTCATAATCATGATAATTCAGGCCATCCGGAAAATGCCAAAAGATTAAACGTAATGCTAGAATCACTTAAAAATTCTGAAATTTATGATAAAATAAAGTTAGTAAAGCCTCAAATTCTGCCAGAAAAAATCTTATACGATGTTCATTCAGAAAGCATGATAGATCAGATTAAAAGGATAAGTGCAACTGAAGATTCTTGGATTGATTTAGATACCTATGTTTGTATAAATGATTTTCAAACAGCAAGACTTGCTGCTGGCGGATTATTAGACGCATGTAAAGATATTTTAAATGATAAAATTGACAATGCTTTTTCACTCGCAAGACCTCCTGGTCATCATGCAACCAAAAAAAGATCAATGGGCTTTTGTCTTTTTAACAATGGAGCAATTGCTGCAAATGAACTTACAAAACTTGGAAAAAAAGTACTAATTTTTGATCCAGATGTCCATCACGGAAACGGAACACAGGATATTTTTTATGATAGAAATGATGTGATGTATCAATCATTTCATTTATCTCCTCATTTTCCAGGAACTGGCGATATTTCAGAAATTGGAGAAAAAAGAGGTAAAGGTTTCAACATAAATGCTCCTTTATCTCATGGAACGGGAGATTATTGCGCTGATAAAATCCTTGATGAAATATTTCTTCCAATAGCAAATCAATTTAAACCAGATTTAATAATAGTCTCCTCTGGATTTGATTCCCATCACTCAGATCCTTTGGGCGGATTAAAACTTACGTCAAATATGTTTGGAAAAATGATTTCAAAATACATGAAAATTCAACCAAAAATTGCATGTACTCTAGAAGGCGGTTATAATCTAAATTGGATAGGTAAATGTCTCATTTCACAATTAAGTGTAATGGCTAAACGACCAATATTTTTTGAGGATAAAACTCAAGAAGAAAAAAATATAATGCCTGTTTTAAAAGAAATTAGGAAAAAATTGTGTAATTATTGGGATATTTAATCAAAAATCATTCCCATACCTTCGGCAGCAGAATCCTCTTGTTCTTTTATTTTATCATCAACTTCCTTTGCCTTTTTTTCATCAAGTTTTTTAAAATTCATTTCTTTTGCAAGTTCTTCTGCTCTTTTAAGTCCTTCTTCAGATCCTTCAATTTTAAGATAAGATACATCTTCTTTAATGTCAAGTGAACTTGCATCTCTTGTCAGAATGCTTTGTCTACTTACAAGATCATCTTTAATTAAGTTGTTAATTTTTCCAATATCGTCAGACTTTACTTCAAAGATAACATAGGCCAACTAAATCACCTGAGAAGCGCATGTAATTATCCTATATAAAATTAATCTACTGTTAAAATCTTTCCAGATTCGTCAATTTCTTTTTTTCTTATTCTTGTTGAACTAATTGGTTTTTTATCTTTTGCAAGCAAAAAAGGAATTGTAATTATTTCTAGAGGTTTTTTACCAATTTTTTCTCTTACTTTGTTGATTTCTATTGCAGTTTTTTTTGTTTCAGGTGACACTACAATAGCATCAAAATCCTTCTCAATGGAGGGTCCAAATTTATCATAGATTGGTTTTATCTCAATTTCTAAATTATTATTAATTTTTTTTACTAATTTTTCAATTTCTTTTTTTCTTTGTTCAAAAGGCATTACATCTATCCTGTTTTTGATCAAAATTCCTTCAGAAATTCCTATAAATAAATATCCATTTTTACCTGCAACTTCTATAGATTTTTTAATTAAAGTTTTGTGACCGTCGTGTAGTGGGCTAAAAGTTCCGCCAATACAAACTTTCATTGTTATAATAGAATACAACTCTATTTTTAAATATAATTGACAACCTGGTTTTTAAAGAGAAAAATATAAATTCTATTACAAGCTTTCAAATTTGAAGGAGTCGTGAGGATGGGAAAAATTCAATTCTTGAGAATGTTAGTAGTTTGTATCTTACTTTTAAGTTGTATAATGCCATTCTTATTTGTAGAAAATTCAAAAGCAGTTGGTAACAAAATCTATGTAAATGTAGCTTCTCAATATTCTGAAAGTGATGGATCTGCTGACAGACCTTATCAAACAATACAAGAAGCAATAGATATATCTGAAGATGGCGATGAATTATACATTTTTCCAGGTACATATAATGAAACCCTAACAATAGATAAAAAAATATCAATTATTGGATTAGAAAGAGACAATACTATAATAGACCATGATGGCGAAAATCACAGATATCTTGTTAAAATTACATCTGATTTAGTAATTCTTGAAAATCTTACTTTTTCTGATAAAAATAACTTCAACTCTCAAGCGCTAGTATACGTAGAGTCTGATCAGGTTTCAATTCAAAGTAATAATTTTACAAATAGCACAACTTGGGGCCTATACTTAAGTTATTGCGATGGTACGACTGTTGGCAACAATATTTTTTATGATGTTAAAGGATCTTATCTGATGGGATCAAATAATAATGTTTTTTCTAACAATAATTTTACATTATGCTCAAATGCAGGTGTTTTTTCAATTTCGTCTTCAGGTGAAGGAATAATTTATAACAATACTTTTGAAAAATGTAAATACGGAATTTATTTCCAAAACCCCAGCAGTAATAACAATATCAGCTATAACAGGATAAATGGAAGCACGATTAGTGGAATTAAATTTAGCGGGGGCACAAACAATTCCATAACATACAATTATATAAATGATAGTGGCGTAGACGGTATTAATCTTAATGCGATCAATAGTAATGTTATCGAAAATAAATTTAGAGATAATCAAATTTCTGTGAATATAATAAAATCTTCCTGTGTGGTTAGAAATAATATCATAAATGACTCCAAGTCATTTGGAATATTTGCATCTTCTTCTAGTTCAAATAATAAAATATTTATTAATCATTTTAATAGAAATGTTGTTAATGCAAAAGATTTAGGTGAAAATAATTGGGATCATAATAACAAAGGTAATTTTTGGGATGATTATAATGAAGTTGATGAAAATCTAGACAAGATAGGCGATGAACCTTATAAAGTTTCGACCGGATCTTATGATAATTATCCATTAGGCATTTTTTTAAAACCACCCGATAGACCAAACAATCCATCCCCATCAGACGAATCCGAAAATGTTGGGTTATCTGTAACATTAAAAGTTAAAGTAGTTGATAACGATAGTACCGATGTAGATGTTTATTTCTACAAGGCCTCAGACGACTCATTATTAGGTATTGATTATAACGTTTTAAACAATACAAATGCCACATATAGCTTTACGCTACCTTTTGAGACAACATTTTTATGGTATGCCGTAGCAACCGATGGCAAACTCGAAAATCAATCAGATATTTGGATATTTACAACACAGCAGATTCCGCCAAAAAATCAGAAACCAGTTGCGGATCCTGGTGGCCCTTATGTCGATATAACCGGAGAAACTATATCACTAGATGGTTCGGGTAGTAATGATCCAGACGGAACAATAGATTTTTATAGGTGGAATTTTGGTGATGGCTCAAGTGAAATTATTGATGTATCCCCAACACATGAATATACAGATGCTGGGACTTATACAATAACTCTTACAGTGGTTGATAATGATGGACGAAGCGATACAGAATTTACTACTGCTACAATAACTTCAGTACAAGTTAAAAATATTGAGCCTGTTGCTGTTATAGAAAGCTCTTATAATAATATAAAGATAGGAAATTCAATAGAATTTGATGCGTCTAATAGTTACGATAATGATGGAGAAATAATGCTTTATGAATGGGATTTAAATAATGATGGAGAGTATGAACAAAGTTCAACATCCGCGAAAACAACCAATGAGTTTTCAACTAAAGGCAGTTATCAAATTTGGTTAAGAGTTACAGACGATGACGGTTTGACTGATACTGAAACTTTCATAATAACTGTAGAAGATTCTAAAGAGGGCATACCTGGATTTGAATTTATACTTGCTGTTTTATCAATCATTGTAACAATAATATATTCTAAAAGAAAAAAATAAGTAAAAATATAAATCAGCTAATCTTTTCACTAACTTAGTGTCACAATTAAAAATAGTTAAATTTCTCATATTTTTAATTCTAATGTTTAGCTGTGTATCAATTAGCTTTGAAATTTTTGATATTAGTAAAGCAAAAACACTTTATGTTAAAAACGATGGAACCAAAAATTATACAAGCATCCAATCATCTTTAGACGACGCTTCAGAAAATGACATAATTTTTGTTTTTTCAGGAAAATACGAGGAGACTTTAATAATAAACAAATCTCTAAAAATCATCGGGGAAGACTATAACAATACATTAATAGATGGAAATCAAAAAACCTATTGTGGGTTTTATATTAAATGTTCAAATGTCACTATTTCAAATTTTACTATTCAAAATACGACGATAGGATTTTACTTAGCCGATCAGGTAACTAATATTACACTCTCTAAAAACAAAATCACAAATAATTTTGGCGGTATTTATTTAGATAACAATTCAAACAACAATCAAATCCATGCTAATCAAATATTATGTAACAAAGGTGAAGGAATAGGATTGTTTGGATCATCAAACAATAGTATTTTCAATAATTATTTATCAGATAATAATGCTTTTGCTATAAGTTTGTGGGATTTATCAAATTATAATGACATATCAAAAAATATTATCTTAAATAATCGAAAAGGAATTGGTCTTAGTAGATGGTGCGACAATAATACAATTGAAAATAATAATATCTCCAAATCGGTTTTTGGAATTCATCTTGATTTTTCTCTATATAACTATGTTGTTAATAACTCTATTTCCAACAACGATAGAGGAATTTTAATTGAAGAATCTTCAAACAATATAATATCTAAAAACAAATTTACAGAAAATCATAGGGCTATTTATCTTTTTGACTCTCCATATAATATAATAGAATCTGATAATAAATTCTATCAAAATGATTTAGATGTTTGGAGAGGATCAAAAGACGTTGAAATTCCGGGTTTTGGGATATTAACATTTTTATTATTAGTACCAATTTTATTTGTGCTGAAAAATAAAAGTAATTAAAACAATGTATATATCGATATTATCCCAGCAATAACTGGCTGATGTAGTAAATAAATGGCTAATGAATGCTTTCCAAGCCAAGAAAAAGCTTTTGCTGGTTTATGGTTTATTATTTCTGGAACTCTGAACTTCCTTCCGTTTTCATCATATAATATTTTTCCAAAAGCAATACCTAAAAGACAAACTCCAAACCAAGGCAGTATTGGGAAATAATCTATTGTGTGTCTCCACAAATCTGCTTGATGAATTCCTAATACTAAATGAAATACTGTAGGATTAGAAATGAAATAATTATTTACAATTATTCCAGCAACAATTATAATTGAGGCAAAAATAAAATTTAGATGTTTAAACCTTAAAAAAGGTATGCTAAGCATAATTGAAAAACCTATACAGTGTAAAACTCCAAATAAAATAGGCTTTTCAGGTAAAAATGTAAAAGTAACCATTGTGATAAGAAGACCTAGGCTAAAAACCCATAAACCTCTTCTAATCATTTTTTTATAATTATCCAATTTGTTTGAAGTTAATGATAGACAAATTCCAACTAATATAAAAAATAAAGTTGGAATTGCAAATTGGAACTGATAAATGTCTCGATTTAATGGTAAAATACCAAAATAATCTAAGTCCCATAATATATGGAGTAATACCATGCCAATTATTGCAAACCCTCTAAAAATGTCCAATTCAATAAACCTTGTTTTACGAAATTTATTAATCTTAGATACGGCATCAAATGAATTCATTGCATCCTTCCTCCTGTCTCTCTAATATTTCGCTCTCGGTTATTATCTTGAAATTATCATCTTTTATATTTAAACTCATGGTGTAATTTTATCAAACTGACATAATGTCATCCTATTAGTAATTTTTCATAAAACTTAATATTTAGTTTAAAGCCGACGGAGGGATTTGGACCCCCGACCTGCTGATTACAAATCAGCCGCTCTACCGGGCTAAGCTACGTCGGCATTTTTGTAGCCGTAATGTCAATTCCTATATAAAACTCTCTTGGTGAATACGTTTTTATCTTAATATATCTACTATTATCTAACTTGTAACTATTTAACCTTGTAATGATCTTCAAACTCTCAATTCTTTTTTCAATTTTGTTTTCATCTATTATTTCATAATAATGTATATTGACTTTGTTTGCAGCTATTTCCAATGCATTTTTAAAAAAATTATAAGAAGAAAAAGGCAAATTCATGATTATTCTATCTGCCTTCATATCTATAAATTTTTTAATATATTTCGAATCGGTACAGATTATCTCTACTTTATCCAATACTTTATTTCTAAGGATATTCTTATGGGCATAATCTGTAGCATAATTGTTTTTATCTACAGCAATTACAACTTTTGGTTTAGCATATTTTGCAATCATTATGGAAAAAGGCCCTACACCTGCAAACATATCTACAACTATCTCATTAGGTTTGACAAGTTTTGTTATTCTCATTCTCTCATTTGCAAGTCTTGGTGAATAATATGTATTTTTAACATCTAATGTGAAACTTAACCCATATTCTCTGTGGATAGTTTCTGTAGTTTTTTTACCAGCAATTATCTTAATATCCCTAGTTCTGTATTCTCCACCAACGGATGTTGTTGAACACACAGTTTTGATACTTTTATTTGATTTTAATAAGGCATCTCCTATTATGTTATCATACTTTAGGGCGTCATCTTTTAGTTTGATAATAGCAATATTTCCTATAATATCATACGAGCTAGGTAATTTGTCCTTTATTTCATCATGTATCTTGATAAAGTCTTTGTAAGAATTAACTTTAGCTTTAATTTTTCTAAATGTTCTATCTATTATTTTAAAATCTTTTAGATAAGGAACCTCAGTTTCTTTAATTGGAAAATAAACAAAATCATTATCTTTTTCAATTCTAAACTCTTTTGATAATAGATTGTTTTCAACTAAGTACTTTTTAATTTTTTCTGCATTTTTTGGTATTGCACATAAGGCTTTAGCCATCTTGTTTCTTGTACTATGGATAAACATTAGATATAAAAAAGTCCCGTCTCCCGGATTTGAACCGGGGACCTGCCGGTTACGGCCGTAGGGTCTACAGCCGGCCGCTCCAGCCAGACTGAGCTAAGACGGGATTTATAGCCCAAATAAAAATAGTTATATTTATTAGTTAAGGTTGTTTTAGCCTGTAAAATGACTTTTGGCATAGTTGTTTGTCCCAATTGTAAAAAAGCAAAAGGTGTAGATCTTAGTAAAAAAACAACAAAATGTATTAGGTGCAAAAAAAAACTCGAGATTAATAAATTAAAAATTTTTTACAAGACAGAATCTAGAGAAAAATTATCTAATGTGTTAGGCCTTTTAAATGCTGAGTTGGATGGAAAAATTGAGGATTTTAAAAAACTTATTAGAAGCGAATAATCTCCATAACTTATATCATAATTTTATTTTAATCAAAATTTTGTACCAATATCTGTTAATAAGAGAATAAAAATCGCAATGTATATAAATGAGGTAAATATTTACGGAGGATGAGGTCCGGTGAGGACGTGGATGTGATATACTTTACCTATTGGTGAAGGTTAAATATAACAGTTCACGGTGTGTTCTGTTCTGCGTTTTCACATGATTTCGCTAGGGAATAAATATATGCAAAGGAGGAGAATATAAAATGAGTGAAAACTTTAAGAAATTTAAGAGTATGTTAGTGGTAGCTTTAATGTTGTTATCGGTTGCAGCTGCTAGCCTAATTGTTTTTGAAAACATAATAGTTAAGGCAGATGTTGTACCACCAAATTATTTTAACATTACAGCACCAACAAATGGAACAATAGTATATGGTAATACGTCCATTACTTTTGAAAACGCAACCAATGCTTCAGGGTATCATTTTGCGAACAAGTATATTATAACCATATCCGACACTAACAGCGTACCCGTGTTCTCACATACCATGTGGAATCAAAATACAAGTTCCCAGTCGTGGACATGGGATACTACTAACCAGTCGGATGGTACTTACTATATAAACGTTACTGCTTGGTATAATGACTCAAGCCAGAGGAATGCTTCACAGAATAATGTTACTGTTTATGTGACAAATACGATGCAGGGTACACCCGGTGTTGATTTATGGCAAGGAGGTAATTTCTCGGTTACGTTTAACAAATCAGGATTATCAGAATATTCAAAACATATTTTAGACTCAAGTTCAACACCTACATCAAGTTTGTATTATGGCAACACTGTTAATGTTACAGTAAATTCAACACTTGGTTGGGAGAGTGACACATATTATCTCTATTATCCTGCTTACGTAGGAGAAAAAGATACTTATGATTATGATCTAAAATGGAAGAGATATCGTGGAAGTCCTGACCCATCAATCACGCCAACTACTGATTATACATTTGAAGATATTACACTGAATACATCTGGAATTTGGTTGATTGTAAATTCATCAGCTCTTGTTTCACAAGCAAATCTTTCAACAATTGAACTGTATAACATAACAGTACCTGCTTGGTTCTGGGTTAATACTTCAACTACATATGAAATGGAAGTTTCTGAAACTTCCTTTAGATATAACTCTAGTGGCGCTGTATCACTAACTGTCACAGATGCGGACGGCCAACCAGCACCTTGTGTTGTTGATATAAGAAGACAAGAAAATCAATCGTCTATTCTTAGTCAGAACTATCATACGGGTGGAGATGGAATAAAAGACGACTTTTACAAAAATAGAAGTTATTTCTGGACTGCAGGAAACTATACTGCTTGGGCGTATGTTGATTTGGATGACTATGGTACAAACAATGGAGGTACAACAACATATGGTGAAAACAACCTAGATAACCCAAGTGATGGTCATAAGCACTACAACGATACATATGGTGCAAATGCAGCAAAGAACGGCTTCCCAGGATGGACTGGGTTTGGTACAGGTGCCAAAGAAGCTTATAACTATTCACTTTGTGGTCCCTGGGATCCACCAGAATACAATGTTTCTAACCAGCAAATAGTAGTCCAAACTGGAGAAATTGATTGGAGTATTGACAACACTACTCATTATTATAGCTTTGGATCAGGTATGAACTTAACTGTTCATGAGCCAAATGGAGCAAATATTTCAGAATGGAATGTCTATATTTATAACGGTACAACACAGGGCAACATATCCAAAATTAGTATTGGAGGAACAGAATATAATTATATTAACAGTACTGATGGAGAATTTGGTGTAAATTTAACATTCAATCATAATGGAGAAGATCTTAGAGCACATGGGTATTGTTATATAGATAGTTCAAAATGGGGCCATGATAGTGCAAACGGTAGGGCTTATGGTACTAATGGAACTTGGAAGATTTACATCTACTCTGATATAAACAAAGATGGAATCGAAGAATGGAATGCTACTGCCACATTTACTATGACCACTGCTTCAGGAGTTGCAGTATTTAGCTGGATAGATGATGATGGTTTTATCAGCGATGATGTAGGCGGAACAAACCAAGATGAACAGATTTGGGCAATTCCATATGCAGATGATGTTCAGCAACCAATAACTCTAAAGTTCAAGGTAGAAAACAGTGAACACAAGTGGTTGGGTAAAGAGTATGGTACTGAAACTGCAGCCAATGCACTGTTGGAAGCTAAAAGGAATATTACCTTTACAGGAGATGCTTTGTTTATTGATGACGATGGAACAACTCTTGAGCATTTTCCATCTGGTAGTGTATGGTTTGACGGTTCCAAAGAATGGTGGGTAAATGTCACACCAACAATGGATACCGGTGGCGGACAGATAGTAATTGATATCGATTGGGGAACCTTTGGGACTGTTCAGAAGATACTTACAGTTGGAGGGAGCAGACCTAACGGTACAATTGTCACTATTTCACCTACCGAATTTGTCTATGATGAAAACCTAACAGTGGAAGTTACCGTAACAGATTCTGCCGGTAATCCAATAACAAATGCTAATGTCAAATTATATTATTTGATGACAAATGGATCAGTTGGAGATATGATTAACCAGACTAATACTCCTGATGCTTATGGATCAAATACTTACTCGTTCTGGTTTAATAAGACTCAACAAAGCACTAACCAGACAAAGACTGGATCAACAAACGACTTTACAGAAATTGCAGCACCAAGAAATATAACTGCCTATGCAAATGTATCATATTATGGTGCAGGTTATGCAAAAGCAAAGATGACTGCAAGAAAAGATCTTAAAGTCAATTCAACAATTTCATCAGTATTGGCTGGAAGAAAATATGAGGATGTAGGAATTTACACAAGAGTTGTTAACAGTGCTGGAAATACAACAGGATATCCACAAGATACTGGCCTAAAGGTTAGATTATATAACGAAAGTGGAGACGTAACAGATAGTATAATTAACGTTGATGATACCGATGCAACAGTTCTTGATGGAAATGATAATAAGACCGGACTTACCTTAACATTCAGAACCCCGGGAACATATTGGTTACATGCTTATAATAATACATATAAATCGTGGGAGACAAATAACTGGACAATTGAAGTCATGGCGCCCACATTAACACTTGATAAGCAAGAAATAATTTGGGGCGTAGACAAAAACATAAGTCTGGACATAACTATTGAGTATAATGGAGTTGGTTTGAACGGCACTCTTAGGTTGGATAATGTAAGTAGCGTTTCATCAACATACAATAAGACCTGGACAAACTGTTCATTTAACAATCTAACTTCAACTGATGGAAACTCAAATACTTCAAAGGAAATAACAAACTTCAAAGGCACAATGACAATTTACAACATAACTGCAAACAACCTGTCAGAATGGATGTCTGGAAAGAATAATCACTACTCTCAAAAGAACATTACAGTATGGTTCAGAGAAGAAGGCTATGTTAGTGCGCATGACTGGGTAAAAGTTGGAATTATACCAGTTAAGATACCAGATGTAACACCATCTGCTACAGCAATTCCATACAACCAACCTGCTCAGTTGGCACTTACAGTGTCTGGAAGAGGTGCAGGCTTGGCAAATGTTTGGACAAGTATAATTGTGCCAGGTTTGTCGGGCGAGATGAACTCTACAACAGATGCTGATGGCAAAGTAACATTTGCATTTACACCGCCATCTACAGGAACAATAACAGTAAAGATAGAAAACAGAACATCTTCAACTACAATCAGAGTAACAGCTTGGTCATTATATCTTGATGTACCAACAGAAGCAAATGAAGGAGAAGAATTTACAGTCACGGTCAGAAACAATTCTGCAACTGGAGCAATATTGTCAGGAGCAGCAGTAACATTTAATGGTGAAACAAAGACATCTGATGCAAGTGGACAAGTTACGTTTACGGGACCTACTGTTTCTGGAGACAGAGCAATGACAGTCACTGCAAAGCTTGAAGGATATGCAGATGCAACAGATACTGTAACAGTTGTCAATGTGCCAGTACTAGTAATTGTTCCACCATCGGGCGAGGTCACACCTGGATCATCATTTGAAGTGATTTTAGCTGACGATGCTGGCAATTCAGTAGTAGGAGCAACTCTTACAATAAATAACAAAGATTACACTAGCGGTGCAAATGGAATAGTGAAGTTAACAGCACCTTCATCAAAAGGAACATATACCATAACTGCAACAAAAGCAGGCTTTGCTGATGCAGAACCAGTTACAATTACAATAGAAGATGGCGGAATACCTGGATTTGAAGTACTAACACTACTAGTAGCACTAGGCGTAGCATTCATAATACTAAGACGCAGACAAAAATAAGAGAGTTAAACTCTCTCTAAACTTTTTTTAATTTATTTTATTAATTTTTTTATAAAACCTTTTAACTAATTCTATATTACTATCTTCTGGTGAAATCCTTCTGAAAGTAAGTATTATACTTCCTACAATAAATGAGGAAAAGGGAATAGGGCCAACAATTGATTCAATAAGAAAAGATATCTTTAAAAAAAATAATTGGGACTTAGAAATTGTAATAGTAGACGGAGATTCAAAAGATAAAACACAAGAAATAGCTAAATCTAAAGGTGCAAAAGTAATTTTAGAAAAAAGAAAGGGTTATGGCAGAGCTTATAAAACAGGTATTCCAAAGCTTACTGGGGATATAATTGTTACAGGAGATGCAGATGCAACCTATCCTTTTGATAAAATTCACGAGTATATACAGAAACTAATAGATGAAGACTTAGATTTTATTACAACAAATAGATTTGCACAATTAAAGGAAGGCTCTATGTCTGTTAAACATGCTTTTGGTAACTTTTCGCTGGCAACTGTTTTAAAAATCCTTTTTTTGGTAAATATAAAAGATTCCCAATCTGGAATGTGGATTTTTAAAAAAAGAGCCTTAGAACAACTAAAACCAATAGAAGAGTTTGATGACGGAATGGCTTTTTCTGAAGAAATAAAAATTGAAATGTTTTTAAATAAAAAAATTAAAGCCAAAGAAATACCTTCGACATTATATCCTAGAGAAGGTGACGTTAAATTAGAAAGCTTTTCTGATGGTTGGAAAAACTTTAAGTTTTATTTTAAGAAAAGGGTTAATTATAAAAAATGACTTGATTGGTTTATAGGGCTATAAAAAAGCCTAGGTCAAACATTAAATTTATTAAAGTTCTACTAATAAAACGTTAGTTTTATATATAGAACGATAGTTTTATTTATTATGCATATTTACAAGATGTTCAATAAATACAGAGACTGGAAAATCCTAAAAATCTTTTTAGATAAACCAAATCATTCATTTTACACTAAAGAAATATCAAGAAACACAGGGATTGGATCGGGTACAGTGAATCTTTTCTTAAAAAATATTCACAAAGATAATATATTAACTAAGGAAATAGTTGGAAATGTACATTTATATCAATTAAATAATGAATCCTTTCTTGTTAAACAATTAAAGATTTTTAATACTCTGCTAGAATTTAAAAAATTTAAATTTATCGATGGTTTTCTAAAAGAAAATAATGAAATAATTTCTTTAATTTTATATGGATCTTATGCAAATGGAGAAAATGATACAAAAAGCGATATTGATTTATTGATTCTTGTTAATAGAAAGAGAGAATTCATAGAAGTGTTACAAAAATTAGAAAGAAAAACAAAAAAAAGGATATCGACTCAAGTTTTAACAATCTCAGATTGGGAAAAAATAAAACAAAAAGATAAGATATTCTATGAATCAATACTTCAAAACCATATTGTTTTATTTGGAAGTGGGTTGCCATGAGGCTAAGTGATTGCTATAAAGAAGGACTGCTAAGAAAAACAAACCCATCAAAGAAATATGCAGTAAAGTCGTTAGATGCGAGTCTAAAATACATTGAAAATGCGAAAGATAATTATGAAATGAAAAACAATAATCTGGTAATATTCTGTTCGTATACCTCAATGTTTCATTCAGCAAGAGCTTTACTTTATAAAGATGGGGTCAAAGAAAGAAGTCATATTTGCATAGTATCTTATTTAAGAGAAAAATATCCAGAATTAAGAAGATTATCAAATCAATTAGATGCATATAGAAGAAACCGCCATAATACATTATATTCTTTAGATTTTCTTATATCAGATAATGAAGCAAAACAAGCAATAATGGATGCAGAACAATTTTACAAACACATAAAAAAAATAATAGATAATGAATGAAAATTATAAATTTTATGTTCTTCTATTTTCAAATTTTCAAAAAATAATAAGAAAACACTTTTCTAGACTTACTAGATGTATTGGAAATTAATAAATAACCTATAGAATGTTTTAAATTTGGAGTCAAACAAGCTCTATCCAACAACTGATGTTTCTTTTATTATGTTCTTTGATTTAAATCTATTTAAATTAAGACTTTCAAGAACGTCTGATTTTTTGTCATCAGCAATGTAGTCCGATAATAACTTTGCAACTATTGGAGAAAGCATAAAACCATGTCCACTAAATCCATTACATTGAATAAAGCCTTTCAATTCTTTTGTATCGCCTAATATTGGCCTTGCGTCCGGAGTTACATCGTAAAATCCTGTCCAATGTCTAAGCATTTTAACGTGTTTTAATACTGGAGCATATCTTGTTAGTGTTTTTGACATATGCTTTAAAAAAGAAAATGTGGGAAGTGTTTTGTATCCACTTGCTTCTTCAGGTATTGGTATTCCTCCAACAATTTGTCCTTCATTTTGCTGACTAAAGTAGATCCCATCTAAAAAAGATATTACCATCGCTTTAAACAATGGCTTTAGTCTTTCTGTTACCATTATTTCTTTTCTAAAAGGTTTGTTTGGTATTTTTATTCCTACCATGTTAGAAATATCTTTGGACCAAACACCTGCAGCATTTATTACAATATTTGATTTTACTTTTCCTTTTGAAGTTATTATCTCTTTTATTTTTTTATTTTCAGTTTTAATCTCTAAAACTTCTGTATGTGTATATATTTCAGCTCCATTTTTTCTTGCAGCATTAGCATAGGCAAATGTTGTTTTGAAAGGATTTGCATGACCATCAGTTGGACAGAAAGTTGCACCAATAGCCTTCATCGATTTTACATCTAAAATTGGAACAATTTTTTTAATTTCATCTGTGTTTATTATATCGACTTTTAAACCAAGTGATTTTTGCATTTCAACATTTATTTCAGCTTGTTTTCTTTCTTTTTTATTGTGAATAGCAATCAAATATCCACCTTGACGAAATTCTATATCATAATCAAGCTCTTTGCTTAGTTTTTCATAGATTTTTACACTTTTAATTGCAAGCTCTGTATTTTCTTTTGTAGACCATTGCTGTCTTATACCCGCTCCACAAGCCCCTGTAGCTCCTGAAGACAGATATTTTTTTTCAAAAACTAATACACTTAATCCTTTTTTTGAAAGATTATATGCAAGTGAGCAACCGTTTACTCCTCCCCCTATTATTACTACATCGTATTTACTTTTCATCTTCATCACTTGCAAGAGTACCTAAAGATACTGGAATTATTGGGGGCCTTGAAGTTTGTAAAGAATTTTTCTTTATTTTTTTTCCTGTCTTTTTTTCAAGTATTTTCATAACCAATTGAATGCAAACTCTTCCTTGGCAAGGACCCATACCTATTCTTAATTTCTTTCTGAGTTCCTCTAGATCTGTATAGCCTTCTTCAATTGCATTTATCACATCTTCTTCGGTAATGTCTTCACATCTGCATACAATTTTCTTCATTTTTTAACCTTGATATTTCTTATTTCCATTGCAAACTTTTTATCTACTTGTATTGTTACAACATATGTCTTTCCCTTTTTTTGTACACTTTTTATCTTTGCTTTACATTTATATTTGCCTTCTCTATCTAAAGCATCAACAATATCTCCAACTTCTGGATGAGGTAAAAACTCATAAGGGATTGTAATTTCTGCACAATCCTTTTTAATCTTAATGACAAATATTGCAAGCCCTGGGCAGACTCCCACACATTTTTTACATGCAATACACTTGTCATAATCATTTATTGGAGGAGCATTAATATCTTTCATGGATATGGCATTTACAGGACAGGACTCAACGCAAGGATTACAAGGAATTTCTTGAACGCATTCAAGAATTGCAACTCCTTTTTCAAGTTGTTTTTTAGAAGGTATTTTTAAATCATTTTTTGAAAGAATACCGGTTTTTTCGTAATCTTTCATTTGTCGCCCTCAAATTTTTTCATCTTTTCTTTTGCAACCCTTGGTTTTTCTCCAAAAGGACCTGCTCTTAAATTTTCTAATTCTTTGATATATTTGTTTTTTAAATTTTTGTTCTTATCATAGCCTAACGACATGGCTGCAGAAAGACCTGCAATTTTACCTTCAATCATTGCAGTAGAAGCTTCCTCAATACCTGAAGAATCTCCTGCAACATAAATTCCTTTGATATTTGTTTGCATAGAACTATCATGGATAGCAACGTAACCTCCTGCTTCTTGTATATATTCCATATTTAAGCCAATTTGAGATAATAACCTTGTAGATGGAGTTAAACCAACAGCAAGACATATAGTATCACATTCTATTTTTTCCTCAGTTCCCTTTATTTGCTTCCAGTTTTTATCCAGTTTTACAATGACGGCTCCTTCTACTTTATCTTTTCCAATTACTTCTTTTATCGAATAGGACGTATGTATCGGTACTCCGAATCGTCTCAATTTTGCAGCATGAACATTATACCCTCCAATTATGGGGGCTGCCTCAACAAGTTTGACAACATCAATTCCTGCTTGTAAAAGTTGATACGAAACAATAAGGCCTACATTTCCTGCCCCGACCATTAAAACTTTATTTCCGGGCTTCACTCCATAAACATTCATTAAAGTTTGTACTGCACCTGCACCATAAACACCCGGTAAATCGTTTCCAGGAAATAAAATCATATTCTCCATAGCCCCACAAGAGATAATGACAGAATCACAATTTATTTCGTATAATTCACTGTTGTAATTATCACGCTTTGTCAGTCCAAATTTGTGTTTTTTATCTCCCTCATAATATCCAATAACCGTTGAATCTAAAATAATATTTATTTTACCTTTTTTTTCTAATTCTTTTAGCCTGTTTCCTAAATCTTCTGCAATTTTTACGCCTCTTATACCTGCACGTTCGTTTTTAGATCCAAAAAATTTATGAGTTTGTTTGACAAGTTGACCGCCAACCATTTGGTTTTCATCAACTATAGTAACTTTAGCACCTTGATTTGCAGCTTCTATTGCTGCGCAAAGTCCGGCAGGTCCAGCACCTATTATTAAAATTTCAGTATCAATTTTTTTAAGTGTTTTTTTTTCAAAATCAGCATCAGGTAGATCTGCAAACTTATCCTGAATTTCAACTTTTATTCCTTCTTTTAATGGAGAAATACAAGTTCTAACATTGGGAATGCCATTAACCCTCATAAGACAGGATGAGCATTTACCTATTCCACAAAAAAATCCTCTAGGATTATCATATTTTAAACTTTTACTAAATGTTTTAATGCCACATGCATGAAGCGCAGAGGCAATTGTGTCACTTTCTTGACCGTATAATTTTTTATTATTGAAATAAAATGGAATTTTTTTGCTTTTTTTAAAATCGATTATTGGATGCTTACAAACTCTCAAATATTGCCTCCAAAATCCTAAATATAAAACCCTTTTAAAATGTTTTTAGGGAGAAATTAGACAACTTGAACATCTTTTATATTGTGGTGCCTTTGAGCAAGATTTCTTATAAGGCTTATGTTTTTTCCGCCTTTTCCAATTATCTTTGATTTATCTCTAGGATTTACTTGGATTTTTACTATTTCGTCATCTTTTCCTTCAAAAGAAATTTCTTTTGCTCTGTAAGGTTTGCACAAATTTTCTATAAATCTTTTTTTGTCACTGTCAAATTCTACAAATTTAATATTTTTCTTAAAAAGATTTCGCATTTTTTCAAGGTTCTTTGCTTTTATACCTATAGCAATACCTAGCTGTCCTTTTTCAACAACAAAAATAATTCTATCATCTTCAATTACGCAATCCAATATACTTGCTCCAGAGTGCTTATTTGCAAGATTTATATGTTGTACAGTTTCATTAGAAAGAGTTATTTCAGACATTCTTATTTTCCTTTTTGACAAGTTGCATTATATTTGTATCTTTTTCATCAATTACAGCAAAAGAAGAAACAACAAATTTTTTTCCACATGCAGATCCTAATTCCACACCTGTGCCTTCAAATTTGAAAAGAGGTATTTTATTTTCTTTTACTAAAGTATTTATTTCGTCTGTATACACACAATTGTTTGAAATGACAATTATTTTTGCATCGCCTTTATTAATTGCAGATTTAGTTTGTTTTTCACCCACTTTCACTGTTGCTTTTTTAAAAGTGTCTTTTAATATTTTGTTTACATCAACCATTTAACTTCCCTTCTTTTTTTTCTTGATTTTAGAATGTTTCATAACAAGTTCAACTGCTCCTGTGCCTAAATTTACAGGCTGACCTACAATAATGTTTTCAGCTACACCATTTAAGCCGTCAGATTCACCTCTTTGGCTTGCCAAAAGTAAATGATTAACTGTAATTTCAAAAGCTGCTCTTGATAGGACTGAACTTTTTTCTCCACTAACACCATGTCTTCCAATTGCTCTTACAGTACCGTCTGCAGTCATAACATCTGCTACAAGCATAATGTGTCTTAAATCCACGTTCAAACCCTGTTCTGATAGAGTGTTGTGAGCTTCTCTTATAATCATATTTCGTGCGGCTTCGATTCCAAGTTCTCTAGCAACTGCATGTATGTCATTTGTATTGGTTCTGTATGGATCTATACCATCTATTTCTAAAACTTCTCTTAAATTACTTCCTTCACTATATATAACATATCCTTCATTGGGCTCTTTTCTTATAATTACTCTTTTAATCCCATCTATTCCTTTAATTTTTAGCTTTTTAAGTGACTCATTTAAATTTTGTAAATTTTTGTAACCAGGTTCGTCAAGAGTGATTTTAATAACTCCTTTTTCAATTTTCGCCTCAATTTTCTTCATACTTTGTATCTTTTCAAGAATTTCTTCTAAAGTTAAACCCTTCTTTTCAAGCGACTTTTTATTTGATTTTATATAAATTATGATATTTATGAGATCCATTTCTATATCTGCTACATCAGTAAGTCTTGTAATTTCAATTTTATTTGCGATTTCTTTTGCCAAATCAGGATTAACTCTATATTCATCTCTTAAATAAATATTCATCATTGGTGTTGATGGAATAGATCTTGCATCAACAATTTCTATAAGGCGAGGCAGACCTAATGTTACATTAATTTCTGCTACCCCTGCATAGTGAAATGTTCTCATAGTCATTTGAGTACCAGGTTCTCCAATACTTTGGGCCCCAACCATTCCACATGCTTCAGTAGGATCTATTAAATTTTGTTCATATTGTTCATAAACCTTTTCAACAATTGTTTTTAACATTGATTCAAGTTTTTTATCTTTTAAAACTCGATCTATTATGTCGTCAACAATTCCTATTGGTAAAAATCTGTCTTTTAATATTTTATGTACGCTAGATCTTAATTTTTTCCTTTCAGAAGATTCTTTATCATGCTTAGGAATGGAAATAATTCCCTCAGTTAACGGAACCTTTTTTTCTTCTACTTTTTCCTCACCTTTTTTTACTTTTTTATTTGTTTTTTTAGTTGTTTTTGGCTTGACCTGCTTTTTTTGTGTGGAGGCTTTTACTTTGGGCTTTTTTTCTTGCTTTTTCTTTACTGTTTTTTTCTCTTTTTTCTCTGTTTTGGTAGATTTTTTAGCCATTTTTATGCCTCCTTGTCAAGTTCATAAATAACTCTATCAACATCAACTGCTTGGCCTTTTGTGGTTCTAGCAGGATCCACACCATCTTCCCCATAAATAAATTGAATGATTTCTCCACCAGTGTGCCGTACAGTTCCATCACTTTCAACTTTTAAATCTTCTAGTGCATTTACCAATCTTCTTTGCATATAACCTGATCTGGATGTACGTACTGCAGTATCGACAAGTCCTTCTCTTCCTCCCATAGAGTGGAAGAAATATTCTGTTGGATTAAGGCCGCTTTTATAACTACTTGCAACAAAACCTTTTGCACTTGCACCAAGGTCTCCTCTCTTAAAATGAGGCAATGTTCTATGTTTGTAACCTCTAGATATTCTCTCTCCTCTTACAGCCTGCTGTCCTACACAACCTGACATTTGAGAAAGATTTAACATAGAACCTCTCGCACCAGATTTAGCCATAATAACAGCACTATTATTTAGACCAAGATGTCTACTGGCAATTTCTCCAGCCATATCTCTTGCCCTTCCAGTTGCTCGCATGATCTCCATTTCTAATGTTTCTTCAACACTTCTACCAGGCGCTGCTTCTAATTCATTTTTTTCATAAGCATTAACAAGGCTTTCAATTTTCTTTTGTGCTTTGTCCAAACCTTCTTGTATCTGTAATCTTGCTTCTTGGGGAATGTCTTCGTCATCTATACTTGTAGTAAATCCAAATTTTGTAACCATGCCAATTCCAAGACGGGTTATATTATCAATAAATTCTCTACCAGCTTTTGTGCCATGATCTCTTATGATTCTTTCAACGATTCTTCCCTTAAAAGACCCTATTGAATTTTCATCTACTATTCCTTGTTTAAGCACACCATTTTTTACTATTACATAAGCCCCATGTGGACAATCAGGAGCTTTACATACTTCACAATTAAAACAAGCTTTTGCTTTATATTCGATATTTATATCCTTAGGAAGAAGAACGCTAAATATGTCTTTTCCATAGACATACTCGTTCCCATCTTCTTTATGAACCTTCGGAAATTTTTCTGTTGAATGAAACGAACTTAGAAGCCAAGAAGCTTGCTCTTTAGTAAACTTTCTGTTCTTATATGTCAGTAGGAAACAACCAGATATATGGTCATGAAGACCTGCAATTATTACTCCACCAAATCTTGGAGATAGGATATTTTCTTGAACCTTCATCAAAATTTCTGCTTCGGCTTTTGCTTCTTCACCTTGAATTAAATGAAGATTCATTTCATCTCCATCAAAATCTGCATTATATGGTGGACAAACTGATAAGTTAAATCTAAATGATCGGTAAGGAACAACTTTTATTGTATGAGCCATCATAGACATTCTATGAAGAGAAGGTTGTCGGTTAAAAAGACAAATATCTCCATTCATTAATTGACGTTCTATAATATAACCAGGCTCTAGTTTTTCTGCAACATCATCAGCATTTCTTTCTGTTACTTTTATTCTTTGTTCGATTCCATCTCGGTATCTTTTTACATAGTTAACATGAGGAATATAATTATTATCGTCAGTTTCCTTTGCAGACTGTCTAATTAAATCTTTACACCATTCGATGTTATGAGGTGTAATTCTTACGGGTATTGTTAATTCTCGCGCGATTTCAATTGGAACCCCGATCTCATTTATACTTAGATAAGGATCTGGAGAAATCACAGTTCTTGCTGAAAAATTAACTCTTTTTCCAGATAAATTACTTCTGAATCTCCCTTCTTTTCCTTTTAATCTTTGTGCAAGGGTTTTGAGAGGACGACCGGATCTATGTCTTGCAGGAGGAATTCCTGAAGTTTGATTATCTAAATAAGTCGTAACGTGATATTGCAACAATTCCCATAAATCCTCAACAATTAACTGCGGTGCACCAGCATCTCTGTTCTCTTGTAATCTTTGGTTTATCCTAATTACATCGACTAGCTTATGAGTTAAATCATCTTCTGATCTTTCACCAGATTCTAAAGTAACCGATGGACGAACTGTGACAGGCGGAACAGGTAATACGGTTAAAACCATCCATTCTGGCCTAGCAGATTTTTTATTGATATCAAGTAGTGGAAGATCGCCATCAGGAACTTTTTCAAGCCAATCTCTGATTTCAGTTGGTGTTAGCTTCTTACCATTTTCCCTAAAAGAAGTTGGCTTATCAAGATCAATTTTTCCAGTTACATAATCGCAATGAGGACATTTGTCGGTTTTAACACATTCAGATATTATTGTTTTGAAAACATATGTATTGTCTCTTCCTTCTTTCTGATTTTTTTGAACAATTTCTATATATTCTTCTTTTCTTTTATCTGTCAAAAGTATTTTTCCGCAACTTCTGCATGTAGATCTTAAGCAATTTCTAATAGTCTTTACAAATCCAACATGAATTACAGGCATGGCAAGATCTATATGTCCAAAGTGCCCCGGGCATTTATCTTTACCAACTTTTTGACCACATGTTTTACATCTAAGACCCGGTTCAATAATACTAAGCCTTTGATCCATTAGGCCCATAGTTATTGGAAACCCATCATCATCATATGTATCAGCAGTTATTACTTTGGTTGCACTCATCTTTCTTAGTTCATTTGGGGAGAGCACAGAGAATTCTAGTTTTCCAATTTTTTTAGTTATATTTCGTGATGCTGCCATTTTAATTCCTCCTATACTAAAGACTCCAATTTTATCCTTGGTACTACAACCAAAGACTTTAATTCATCAATTAAAAGTTTGAATGCATAGCTCATCTCAACTGGGTGTATATCTGCCTTATCTCCGCATACTGAACAGTGGAGTCTTCCATGTCTATCTAAAAATGCTATATGGCCACATGTGTTACAGACATATTTTGTTGTAATGTCTGACTCGTCAAGTAATCTATCTTTAATTACCATTGATGCGCCATGGCCAATTAAACAATCTCTTTCCATTTCTCCAAATCTTAAACCACCTTCTCTTGCCCGTCCTTCTGTTGGTTGTCTTGTTAAAATTTGTACAGGGCCTCTTGATCTCGCGTGTATTTTTCCAGCAACCATATGATGTAATTTTTGATAATAGATGCACCCTACGAATATATCACACTCAAGAGGCATTCCGGTCAAACCATCGTATAACAATTCCTTACCATGATGTTTGAAACCATTATTTACAAGAGATTGTCTCAATTTTTCTTCATTTTCCCCACTAAATGCAGTACCATCTACAGTTCTTCCTTCTAAAGAACCGACTTTACCTCCTATCATTTCAAGAACATGAGCTACTGTCATTCTTGAAGGAATTGCGTGAGGATTTATTATCAAATCAGGAGATATTCCTTTTTCAGTAAAAGGCATATTTTGTTGAGGTACAATATAACCTACAACACCTTTTTGACCATGCTTTGATGCAAATTTATCTCCATATTCTGGAATTCTTTGTTCTCTAACCTTAATTTTAACCATTCTAGAACCATTCACTGATTCAGAGAGCATTACTTTATCTACAATTCCCCCTTCTCCATGCTGGACAGTCACTGAGGTTTCTCTTCTTTTTTGCGGAGTTAAAAAGTCAGTAGGCTCTTCTAAAAATCTTGGAGGCGAAGTTTTACCTATAAGTACATCTCCACCGTTTACGGTACATTCTGGAGAAATTAACCCATCTTCTCCTAAATTATTATAAGAATCTTCGCTTCTGACTCCTCTGCATTCCGGGCTTGGAATTTCAAAATGGTCTTCCTGCCCACCAGGATATCTTTTTTCTTCACTGTTGTACGTCCTTATAAATGAACTTCTCGCAAGACCCCTTTCAATTGCAGATTTATTCATAATCAATGCATCTTCCATGTTGTATCCATGAAAAGAAGCAACTGCCACAATGAAATTTTGACCTGCTGGTCTTTCTCTAAACTTAATGTATTTTATTGGGTGAGTTTGTACTAAAGGCATTTGTGGATAATGCATAAGATGACCACGAGTATCTGGGCGAATTCTGTAGTTAGCAGCACCAAATCCTAGTGATTGCTTACCCATTCCAGCACCCATTGTAATTCTTGGAGATGAATTATGTTCTGGGTAAGGAACAAGTGATGCCCCTATCCCAAGAATACACATTGGATCAAGTTCCATGTGTGTATAATCTGGATCTAAATCGCTTTCTTTAAGCGCAATAAGAGTGTTTTCTTCTTCTTCAGCATCAATGTATTCTACTACTCCTTCATTGATAAGATCTATCCACTTTTTCTTACCTTGTTTTAAATCTTCTTTGTATTTGTCATTTAATAGAATTTTACCCTTTTCTACGACTAAAAGTGGTCTTCTAAGTCTACCACAATCACAATTTACAATTACATCATTTCCTTCGGTGTCATATGCAACATTTATTTCGTTGCTAAGAAGGCCTTTTCTTCTTCTTTCTCTAAGTTTTTTAACAAGCTCTTCTCCATTTGGGTGCATTCCTATTAAATCACCGTTTAAATAAACACGGGATCCTTTTACATCCTTTGAAATATCTTTTATTCCTAAATCTTTTAGAACGTTTTCTAGTTCTTTTTCAGAAAATCCTTCAGATATCTCAACTGCAAGAGCGAGATTTTTTACAAGACCACAATTTGGCCCTTCTGGTGTTTCATTTGGACATAATCTGCCCCATTGTGTTGAATGTAAATCTCTTGCTTCAAAATGAGGCTGAGATCTTGTAAGTGGAGATGTAACTCTTCTAAGATGACTACAAACTGCAAGATTGCTAGTTCTATCTAAAAGCTGTGAAATCCCTGCTCTTCCACCAACCCAGTTTCCAGTGGCAAGAGCATGATGTATACGCTGACTCAATACATCTGATCTTAAACATGAACTTATTTTGATTTCTTTTCCTTTTGCATGCACTCTTTCAATCTGATATTTCAAATCTTTACATAATGCAGTAAAAGCAACTCGAAAGAGATCTTCCATTAGGTCTCCTGCAAGTTTCAGTCTCTTGTTTGCATAATGATCTTTATCATCAGGTTCTCTTTTACCAAGGGCTAGTTCCAAAACTGCCATTCCCATTCTGGCCATAAAAATAGCTTTTGTTAATCTATCATCAGGGGAATTTCCTAAATGTGCAAGTAAATGACGATCCATAATTGTTTCTACTCTTTTAATACGATATTCTTTAGCCTGTCCGCCCGCAAATTTTTTTCCAAGGTAAGCAACCGCTTCTTCCTGAGTTGTGATTCCATACTCTCTAGCGCATTCCTCAATATTTGCTAAAATATAAGGTTCCATTTTTGGATCGACACAAATTACGTCAACAATCTCTTCATCATTCTCCATTCCAAGTGCTCTTAATAATATTATCAGTGGAATCTGGCCATATGTTGTTGGTAATGAAACCATTAACATGCCATCTTTTCTTTTTTCAACAACAGTTAGGGCACGATATCCTTCTCTTTGAGAAAAAACCTTTGCGACCTCAACATCTGTACCATATCTGCTAGATTTTTCAACTAAAACCCTATTTGGTGCCAGATCTTCAACAGTAATAAGAACTCTTTCTGTTCCATTGCTTATAAAATATCCGCCCGGGTCTAGAGGATCTTCCTGTAATTTTTGTAACTCTGAGACATAATCTTCATTTGCTATTATTCTGTCCAATCTCTCTTCTAAAACCTTTTTTGATATGTTACAACTTTTTGATTTAACCATTATTGGAAGCTCTCCAACTCTAACGGTTTCAGTTTCATATTCTACTTCATTTTTTACAGGGATAAATTCTAGTTCAACTCTTGCCTCATATGTTAAATCTCGCAATCTAGCTTCCATAGGAGTTAAAGGTCTTTCTGTTCCATCCGCTTCCTTTACTTCAGGTGTCCAGACTTTTATCTTCCCAAATTTAATTTTATAACCTTCTATTTCAGGATAAATAAAGCCTTTTTCCATATTGTCTTCTTCTTGTCCTATTACAGTATTGTCTACGATTCTTTGTAATCTATTATTCAAAAAATCATCGTAAGAAGCTATTTGATGATTCACTATACTTCTATCTCTATAAAAAGCATCTACAAGTTCCCTCATATATACACACTCACTAATATACCCTCAAATCAATCCTGCAAATAATCCCACTAGCTATCGCTTTTAACAACAAGCCTATATGCAGTTGCAAATTTTGCCGTTCTACTTTCCCTAGTTATTTTTATAATTTGACCTGGTTTAGCCCCTATTGCCAGTACAGCAGGATCTGTATCTAAAACTCTGGGCAATTGTTCAGTACCAATATCAAATTTTGCTAAAAGATCTTTGGTTTCTTTATCAGATAGTATCTCATGATGTGGTACTAATTTATGACCGATTATATTGAATTTTGTCTGCATTTTTTTGGATTTACTTGATTTTGCGATTGTCAAATCCTCCTAGCCGATTTTTGGAGTTAAGGCGGGCCTGAAGGGATTCGAACCCTTGGCCACCTGGTTAAAAGCCAGATGCTCTACCTAGCTGAGCTACAGGCCC
>CAZUBH010000009.1:0-93885 GCA_964618505.1 uncultured Thermoplasmatales archaeon
CATAGTAAGGGGTATGGCATTTATAAGTCATAAAGGTTTGGTTCTTTACTATAATGTTAAATATCATGAGAAATAAATTTGAACAAGATAAAAGATACTTACCATATCTATTAAATGATTTTTCCTATGAGAAAATTAAAAATGGAAAAATGCTTTTTTTGATAGCTCCTACTATGGATTTTACAACATCTGAAGTAAACGATATTGTATCTTTTGTAGAGAATGGAGGTTTATTAGTTTTAAGTATAGGTTTTAGTGATAAAAAAGCATCTAATAAAATACTTTCAGAATTTGAATTAGACATTCTTTCAGAGCCTCTTGGACCAATCCCTTACATTGATGAAAATCCAAATGCATCTGAAAATGAGCCTAGATTTGTAGACTCATGGCCAGTGATTTCTGAAGGTAATGATGAAAATACTTTTATTTATTATAATGTTGCATTTGGAGAAAACACAAAAAATTTAGTCATTTTTAAAAAGATCATGAATGGAGGTGTCCTCCTTATAGGTGATAGTCAGTTTTTACTAGACAATAATATTGAATCTTTAAATGATTATTGGCCCGGAAATATAGAATTTTTAAGAAATATGTTTGATGAAATTGAAAATCAGGGGGTTCCAAAATGAAGTGGTTAAGTTGGATAGGTTTATTATTAGTATCTTCCAGTTGGCTTTTTTATTTACCAATATTTAAACCTGAAGATTTTGTATTGGGATCTTTTATTCTTTTATTGGGCCTGATATTTAATATAATTGCATTTAGAAAAAAAGATATTAAAATAGTAGATAAAAGATATTTAATTTTTACAATACCTCTCCTTTTATCATTATTAGTTATACCATTTCCGTTTTCAATTGGACCGTTAACAATATTACTTGGTTTGGTAGTTTTAGGAATTTCGTTGAAATCTTTTTCTTTAAACAGATTGTATCAATTATGGCCAGGTATATTTTTTACTGGATTAATTCTAACAATTCAAACCTTTGTATTTCCTTTATATGTAAAAATAGGAGCAAGATTTCATGGATCTGAAATACTAGCATCTTTTACAAATTTTTTTGGAAATTTACTTGGTTTAAATCTGACTAATAATTCAGACACAATATTTGTTGGTTTAATGAATAAAAATCCTGCCATGATTGTATCTTGGGAAAGTATAGGATTTATTCTTTGGTTTAATATCCTAATTGGCCTTTTAATTATATTTTTATTTTATACTGATAAAAAAAGAATTATAACAGATATGATTATTTTTCTATTTATCAGTTTTTTTTACCTATTTATTAGATATATATCTATTGTATTTATACTTGTAGAGATTATAGAAAGTGAAGAAGTTTCATTTCTTGTTGGACTATTGGATATGTTTTATGATCCTTTATTTATTGTTATAAGTTTTATTCCTTTTATATTTTTAACAATTAAATTTATATCATTTGAAAAATTTGAAATGAATTTTGAATGGTTGAGACGATTAAAAATAAATAAAAAACAAATTATATCGATTTTATTAATATTTGTTTTTGTCTTTTCAACATTTGGGGCATTTTATTTTCAAGATCCTGGAACAAAGAAAAACGGAAGAATACTTGTAGATGAGCTTCACAGTGATTGGGAAGATTCCGTTAAAGAAATGGATAAAGAATGGTATGGGCGTCTTTCTACATATAATATGTATTCATGGGCAGAATGGTTAAAACACTATTATACTATTGATCAAAATTTAAATTATACATTAACCTCAGATCTTTTATCAAACTACGACATATTAGTTTTAAAATGTCCTACATCTCCTTATTCAAATAGTGAAGTTAAAGCTATTGTTTCTTTTGTTGAAAATGGTGGTGGATTATATTTGATAGGAGATCATACTAACGTTTTTGGTATGAATACTTATTTAAACAAAATAGCAAAAAATTTTGGAATTTGGCTAAACACTGATGCAACTCACGAATATTCGGCACCTGGAGGATTTAGTAAATTTATTCCTTCTTCAAGTCTAGCACATCCAATTGTTCAGAATATGCCAGAATTTCAATTTTTAACCTCTTGCACAATTGATGCTCCTTTGCATGCTGAAGATGTAATTCTTGATGGAGAAATTTCTACATTTCCAGGTACATATTCAACTCCTGCTTTTTTTGTTGAGGATAAAATGTGGGAAATGACGAAAGGATTTTTTTTACAAGTTGTAGCTTATAAGCATGGTAAGGGAAGAGTAGTAGTATTTAGTGATAGTACAGTTTTTTCGAGTTATGCGATATTTTTATCCGGTTTTCAAGAATTTAATCTTGGTACTTTAGAATACCTAAATAGAGAAAATACTTATGCTTTTATGAATATTATATTTATAATTTTTTCAATATTAAGTTTTATATTATTTTTATTTTTCATGAAAAAGGAAAAATTATCAAAAGTATTATTTTTTTTAGTTGCAACTGGAGTTTTATTTGCATCCATTTCTACCATTAGTTTTTCACATATAAATAATGTAAACTATCCTCTACCAAAACCTCACACAAGTATTGAAAATAGAATTTGTTTTGAAGAAGAGTATTCTAGTGGAGTAATATCAGCTGTTCCTTCATTTGCTCTAGGAAGTGATTTTTCCAAATCACAAAAAGAGAATTTTAATACTTTTTATGTATGGAGCCAGAGAGTAGGATGTTTTCCTTCAGTTGAAAAAAATCTTGAAGATGCGACAAGAAAAGGAAGCTTGGTCGTTATCATTAATCCAGTAAAACAGATTACTCAAAATGATTTAAATCAGTTGATAAACTATGTTAGCTCTGGAGGTAAGTTATTGATCCTTGATAGCGTTTATAATTTTGATACAAAATCAAATTCTATTCTAAACAACTTTGGAATTAGCATTACATCAAATAATGAATTTATGGATTCAGATATTGCTACAAATCAGAATATGCTTTATGAATCGCTTAACAATCATACTATTGGATCAAATATCAATCCATATTTAAGTATAAGTGGCGGTACTTCAATATTAATAGATGATACAGGAAACTCTGTATTTAGTATTATTCAATATGGAAAAGGTCTTGTTTCAGTATTTGTTGATTCAATAACATTTTCACAAGAAGTTATGGGGGGTGTTTTTGCAATACCAGATTCAAATATGAGACAAATATATGATACTGAATACTACATTCTAGAAAGTTTAATGAATAAAAATGAAGATTATGAAGCATCTTCATTAAAGGGTTATTTATATAATGATTTGGACAACGATGAAAATTATAATATTACTAATGATTCTGTTTTAAAAAATATAAATCTAACAATTTCAAAAATAGATATTGTTAATCCTGAAATCAAAGAAGATTATTTCACATATGCAGAAACGTACAGCGATAATAATGGTTATTTTAGTTTTTCGAATTTATTACCAGGTTTTTATGAAATTAAAGGATACAAAGAGGGATATTTAGTTATTAGAGATAATGTATTTCTAAAATCAGGAACCGCGAGCTACAAAAATGTTTCAATGATAAAAAATGGATCATTTCAAGGGGTAGTTTATTTTGATAATAATAACAATTTAGAATATGATCTGAACGAAGAGATTAACAATGCAAATATTGAATTATTTTATGTAAATTCAACCCAAGACCAAGTATTAATTTCAAAATCTTTAACAGATTCTAATGGTAGATTTAATTTCACTAGTTTATATCCTGGACAATATAAGTTTTATGCAAATGTAGTAAACTCAACCACAAGCAATAATAATTATTATTCTGAAGGTAATGTTTACGTCTATGAAGGACAATTTACAGATTATGATATTGTACTTTACCGATCTCTAGTTAGAGTTGAAGGTAAAATATATTATGAAAATTCTACTATTTCTGACATTAAAGCTATTTTTAAAGCAAACTTATCTGTAGAAAATAATGACGCATATCCGATTTTAACTGTTCAATCAAACCTAACAGGTGATTACTGGGCACAACTATATCCAGGATTTTATAATATAACTATTGAACAAAGCGTAAATGAAAGCGGTCAAATTTACATTTATAAATATAAAACTGATATAGAACTTAAACTAGGCGAGGGCACAAGAAAATTGGATATTCATTTAAACAGAGAACCTGAATAAAGAGAATTAATCATATTTAATATTAATAATTTCTGAAGAAATATTTAATGAACTGTAAAGTAAAACGAACTCGATTAATATAGCAAGTAAATAATAAATAATCGGAAAATCTGTTAGTCTTGAAATTACATTTCTCATGGCGGCAGCAACACCCATTAAAACAAACATAATCATTGAAACACTATACAAAAGCAATATATCTGATTTTTTTCCAGCATATTTAACCCCTAAAGGAATTGAAACTATTGCACCACCTAAAAATGAAAAAGTAAGTAACCAAAATAAAAATGGTATTTTTTCTATTCCAACAAATATAGAAATATATGCAATAAATGGTATTGATGCAAGATAGCATAGCAGAAGCGAAGATGTTTTACCCAAAATATTTGTCATACGTTCAACAGGTAGGTTTCTTACAAGCCACATGGTCTTTTCTTCGTTTAAAAATAGATTTAAAGAAGGAAATACAGAAGTATATATTACAACCACATAAATACCCAAAAACAAGAACATTTCGTCAAGAAACTCTCCAGCATATTCTCTAAATGATTCTGGAATGAAAATATCACTTCCATAAAGTAAAAAAAAACCTGTGAAAAGTGCAGACATTATAGCTGAAAAGACAAAGCTTGGAAGAATCCTATCTCTCCATAGAATGGTTGTTTCTTTGTAAAATATTGCAGATAGTGTTTTTCTCATCTTGGATTGAGATTTTTCTTTTGTTCTCTTTTTAGGATTGGCATAAAGATAACAAGATTTTGTATGTTGCATCGCCCAATAAAAATGTAAAATAATTAAAGGAGAAACAAAAACAATAAAAAAGTAATTTTGTGAAAACCAGAAGAATAAAAGTAGAATTCCTGTTGGGATGAGTCTGTATTTTATAGATGAAAAATAAAAAATTGAAATTATGCAGCCTAACAGGGTTGAAATAATTATTCCTCCTGTAAAAATCAAATATTCTAATGGATAATTGATATTAATTCCAAGCATAAAACAAAATAAAAGATAAAGCCCAGAAAGTGAAAACCAGATTAAAAGTTGATTTGAAAATATCGCAAGAAAAATCTCAAATGCTGTTTTCTTTTGATTTACTTGCGTAGATAATGTATAAGATAGTTGAGGAGATTTTATAAAAAATCTGTGAAAATCAGCTGAAGATTTAACAAGAATTAGAAAAAACAAAGAATAAAAGATATCTATGAGATTTAAATCTGCTTCAGTTCTCATAATAAAAAGTGTTAAAAAAGCAAACATTGCAATTGAAAAAACCATCATAGATGCAAAGAAAAAATACAGTATTGGTGCTTCTGAAACATTTTTTGAGATATTTTTTGAGTTGTTTTTAAGTAGTATTTTTAGTGTTTCAAACATTAAATTCATCCTTGAAGTAAAAATAGTCGTTCATATTTCATATTTTTAATTATTTCAATAATAATATTTCTTCGTTCAGAATATTCTTCATCATTTAAATCGTCTTTACCAATTAATGACTCCTTAAACAATTTTGAATTTACTGAATGCTCATACAAAAAATCTAATTTAAAGTTTTCAAATGATTTAATATAATCATTCCATTTCAATTTTTTACATGCATCAATAATATTATCAATATCTTCTAAGACATTTTTTGCATTGATTTTTTGCATAAAATAAGAATAAGAATTAAAATTATAAAGATTTAGATTAATATGAATATTTTATTACATCTTTATCAGATAAAGATAAGTTTCTATCAGAAAATAATATTTCATTATTTTTTCCCTTTTTACATAATGGAATTTTTTTATTGAAAGCAAAAAATTCGAACGGATCCATATCAAGACTTTTCATATGTTCATTCATTTTTTTAATCATTTTCTGTAAATTAGGTAAATTTCCTTTTTCAAGATCTTTCATATCCTTTCCAGATAAAATATGAGAAAAAGACAAAACAGCTGGCTTAATTATGATGTTTTTTGGAAGGTCAAATTCTTTGACAAATTTTTCCTTAAGTTTGTTTAACAATACAACAAAAGTATATGCTTCCATTATTGAACGTAGTAATGGTTCTTCATTGATTTTATTTGTTTTTAATCAATAATCGTGCTAATGCTTTTTCCTCCAAAAATGTTAAAACAAAACAAATGATTCTTAAATTGGTAATGAGATGAGAAAACAAATTGTATTAGTTGGAATATTTTTGATGATGTTAATATTAGGATTGAGTGGCTGTACTGATACATCTGATGATGTAAACAAATTTATTGGAACTTGGAGATATGAGGTATATGATGATAGTAACCTCACTATGGTAGAAACATTAACTTTTTTTGAAAATGGTACATTATATACTAATCGTACACACCTTAGAGATACATCTGAACCTCCAGTTTGGGTAAATTATACTGTTTGGTCCAATTATACTGTTTCGGATGGAAGATTTTGTAATATTGGCCGTGATTCAGACTATGAATTTTGTCGTAATTATATATTCAAAGAAAATGATACCAAATTGAGAATTACTTATGAGGGTACAGCTGCAGACTACGTAAAAATTACGTGAGAAATAATCGTGCTAATGCTTTTTTCCAAAAATGTTAAAACAAAACGGATGATTCATTAAGTTGTGAGGAGAAGATGAAATTTGGCAAAATTGAATATTTTCTTTTTGTATTTTTAATTGTATATGTAATTCTATGGGTTGTATTACTGCCATTTTACGAAATTTGTGGAATGTCACACCCACCAGTTTGTAAATTACACATTGATTGGTTGCGACTTGGATTATTAATCTTAATTGGTGTATTTGGCATTTCATCATACATTTATCTAAAAAAGAGGAAATAATCGTGCTAATCGTTGTCCGTTCATTATATATAAAGGTAATGTTTTTAGTTGAAATGGTACTAAAATTAAAATTATTTTGTTGGAAATAAGGAACTATTCCCCGTCTTTGAAGTAAAAATAGGATTTTTCTATATCTCCAAATTTATTCACTAGATTTCTAACATAATCAGATGCAACAATTCTCCCATTCATTAAAAAATATACAAAGTCCGTTGTTTGTTGTACTAGTTGCGTTGAATGAGTCGCAATAACAGTTGTACCTTTTCTTTTTTTTATGAAATCTTGAATCGTTCTTGAGGTAAGGGGATCAAGGCCATAAACAGGCTCATCTAAAAGCAGGTTATTTGGTTCATGCACAATTGCAGAAATAAGAGATATTTTTTGTTTCATTCCTTTGGAATAACTACCTAATTCATAATCTAGTGAGCTGAAAATACCTACAAGATCTGAAAGTCGATTAATTTTATCTTCAGCATTTTCAATTTTTCTTAAGGATGCAATGTAAAATAAAAATTCACGTCCTGTTAGGCGTTCATATAATTCAGGCATTTCAGGTAGATATCCAATTAATTCTCTAGCTTTTATAGAGTCATTTTTAATAGAAAAACCATCTATATTTATTTGTCCAGAGGAATATGGCAAAATTCCCGCACAAATTTTTAATAAAGTACTTTTCCCCGCGCCATTTTCACCCATGATTGCTATAACTTGCGAATTTTGAAAAGATAGAGAAATGTTGTCAAGTGCCATTTTCTTACCGTAATATTTAGAAAGTTTATCAATTATAATCATTTTTTATTGTGTAACATTCACTATGTTAAAAAGATGTTTATTCTCTTATTATTTGCCTTTTTTTATTCACAATCAACAAACCTGTTATTACTAAGCCCCCTCCAAAAATAAACATTAAAGTAATATTTTCATTGAAAAACAAAAAGCTAATTAATGTTGATAAAACAGGAATGAAATAAAGATATGCACTCAATTCAGATGCATCTTTTAGCTCGAGGGCCATGTACCAAAATACATAACTAATAACAGTAGAAAACAAAGCTAGAGACGTTACTGCAAACCATATATGAATGGAAAGAGATGATATTTGTTCAAAAAACGATATACTTAAAAATGGCAATAGACCAATTGATCCCAACATCATTGCATAAACAGTTAATGAAAGCGCTGAATATCTATTTAGCATTTTTTTACCGGCTATGGTATAGCCTGCGCCAACAATAGCAGCTATTAACACACCCAAAGCACCAGTAATGTATTCAATTTCGATTTTTGTATTTGTCGTACCATAAATAGAAATTATTATTACTCCAATTAATGAAAACAAAATCCCTATAATTATTTTAATTGTTATTTTTTCTTTTAAATAAATCGAAGCCATAATTACTACAAAAATAGGAATCGTTGCAATAATTAAACTTGCAACACTAGCTGATATAAATTGTTCTCCATAATTCAATCCCAAATGATAAATTATTATTCCAAAAAAACCTAAGATAAATATTGGAAATATGTCTTTTCTATTCAACTTAGAAAATCTATTTCTAAAAATAATTATTATTATGAGGAGAAAAAAACAAGTTAAAAATAATCGCAATATTGTTAGATTAACAGGATTTAACTCTTCTAGAGCTATTTTTATAAATGGAAAAGCTGTTGCCCAGAATATAATGGGAAATATTATCAGCAACAATAATTTATAATTTTCTAACGTATTGTTAATTTTTTTCAATGTGTCCTAGAGCAAGAAATCGTTTTTTAATTTTATTGATTATTTATGCATATGTAGGTACTCATTCGATATACAGTATATGTATATGTACATCCAGATGGAAGTGTATGGGGCTACTTACATATGAAAATAGTTTATTAAGGTAAAAAAGAATCACAATTTGGAGAAGATGGAAGACGGGATGCATAGAGAGAAATCTAATGATGATATCTCTTTGGATTTAAAAAGACCTCTTGCTGTTAGGGCTCTTAGAAGAAGCAACGTAAGAAAAAAAATTGCTGAATATCTATTTGATATTAGCCCTAGTTTTAGTTATACTTCTGAAATTGCATATCATGTAAGAACCACACCTTCTAATGTAATTGGTGCAATAAGAGGCATGAACACCAGATACAAAGAAGAAGAATCTCTTATAAATTTAGATATAATTCAAGAAAAAAACTGTAGCGGAAACATTAGACTTTATGGCATTACTGAATTTGGCAGAGATATGCTTAGGGAAATTAAAAACAGAAGATAAATATTTTAAAAATATAAGAGTCTCATTCTAAGATTATAGTTCTAATTAGATATATTATTTTTTTATTTATTTTTGAACTAACAGATGGATACTCATTTACATAAACATCTGCAAAAAACCTACTTAAAATCAAATTATATATTTTTAAATGTAGCTAGGTTGGGAATCCACATTATGAAAAATCAAACATACCCATCCCTCCCTCCTAGTTAATTATTTAAATTTTATCGTTTTTTAACATATCCCTAAGGAATAGATATATCATTACAATCGTTGCAGTAATAAGAGCTATTGCATCAGCAATTAAAAGAATTGCAAAATCCATTTTATTCTGCACCCCCAGTATCTAAAATATTAACTATTACAAAGACAATTAATGAAACGAGAAGGCCGGGATATAGAGGCTCAATTCCCGCTATATAAACAGGCCACCCATCTATAGCATTAATAAATCCATGCAATACCCAAAAAAGTGCTGTTGAAGAGCCGGAAATCATAGAAAGTATTGAAGCAAGTGAAGATTTTTTACCATTATAGAAAAAACCAAAAAGAATTGGCACTATCATTGCCGATATACCAATAGTTCCTATGTAATACCACATGTCTACAATAGAATCAAAGAATAGCGAAAGAACTACCGCAAAAGCAATAGATATAATTATTCCTATTTTTGTAATTTTAATAACTTGTTTGTCTGTTGCATTTTTTCTAAAAACATTCCTATATAAATCATGAGAAATGTTCATTGCACCCATGAATGTAAAAGAATCTGCGGTACTCATAACTGTAGCAATCAGACCTGTTAAAAATAAACCAAGAAATACGGGTGGCAGTAGAGCACCTGCAATTGATAAATATGATGTTAATGCTGACTCAACTTCAAGCAGTCCAGCTTGATGTGCTGCAACAGCATAGATTCCTGTAAAAGTTGTACAAATATCAAATAAAAGCCAGAAGCCAATTGATACTAAAACACCTCTTTTAGGGATTTTATCATCCTTTGCTGCATAGCACCTTTGATAAAATCCTGGATCTGCAAGAGTCCAAAAAGCAATAAAGCCCCATACAAGAATCCATTGAGTAGTTTGAGTACCTGTAAGAGTTAGATGTCTTGTGGTGTCTATATATCCTAGAGCCAAATCTGGATTGCTCAATGCTGATGAAAGAAAATCAAAGCCACCATAAGTAAAAACAGCCATGGGGATTATCATTGCAACACCCATCATCATCAAAACAAACTGAATAACATCAGTGTAAATGACACCGATAAATCCGCCTCTTATAGTATAAAAAATCATTACAAAAGCAACTAAAATAATTGTAATCCATAGCTCTATTCCAAACAAAAAGTTAAAAATTATTCCCAATGAAAGAATATATGGTGCAGGAGAAACCATTATAAAATTAAAAATTGCTCCTAAAAATCTAGATTTTTTATCATAAAATCGCTCAAGTTGATCAGGAATTGTATACAAATTTGATTTTCTTATTCTATTTGCTAAAAAGAATGCAAAAAACAAATAAACTAAATACCAAAAAAACCCATTTACAATCCAATTGACAAAACCATATGAAAATGATAGTTCTCCAACGCCTAATAAACCGCCATACCAAGTGCTAACAAGAGTTGCAACAAAAATTGGTAAAGTTAGTCGTCTACCCGCCAAAAAGTAGTCATCAAGTCCATGAATTCTCCTTTTTACAAAATACCCTATAATAAAAAGAATTACAAAATATCCAAAAATTATTGATATATCCATAGGAGAAATGTTCATATTCTATTCCCTCGTTCTAATAACTAATAATTTTCCTTTTTTAAATTCAATTTTAGCATTATTTTCAACTATTTTGTTACTTATTCCAAACCAACCTAAAGATGTATTTTTATTTTTAACATTCCATTTCATGCCTTTGTAATTTAAATCATAAACATCAGTTAAAGGAATTATAGATACAATTTCACTTTCAAAATCAGTTATTTCTTTAGAGCTATTTATCAGCTCCAAAGTATTTTTTTCATCGACAATTTTTGCTTTTATTTCTGAAGGTATTTGCATTAGAGAAAATATATTTGCAAGAGTATGATCGATTCTGGACCCAATAGCTCCAATTATGATAATTTCCTCGGGCTTCAAGGATTTTGCTTTATCTAAAGCAAGTTCAAGATCTGTTTTATCTTTATTTGTATCCTTGATAATCTTTGTTTTTTCATTCTTTTCAAAGAAACTCAGTGCTTCATAAGAGATAGAGTCCAAATCTCCAATTATGTAGTCTGGAAAAACATTAATCTTATATGCAAAATTTGCACCGCCATCAGCGCATATAATCAAATCTGTACCCTCTAACAGATTTTTATTAAAATCTGGATTTCTTAGTGAGCCATTTGCTATTATAGCTATTTTCTTATTCATTTTTATACCTGCTAAGTTCTTTTTCTAAAACATCTTGGATCATCACCATATATGTCATCTCCTTTGGCAAAAGATCTTGATCGGCATCCCCAACAATTGCCAGAAAGGGAGCATGTCCTACAGCTTTCTGAAACATTTTCTTTTAATTTCTTTAAAATCAATTCCTCTTTATTTTCAGTAATAATATCATAAAAAGAAGTGTTATCATGTATAGATGGTGAATTTTTTTTTCTAATGGTTGCACAAGGAGTAATACTTCCATCACACAAGACAGCAACAGTAGCAGAACAATACTGTTTGTTTACACAATTCATTGGTAGCTGATTTACATTATATTGTTCAGCATATCTTTTGTGTACATTTGCAACTTCTAGTTTAGAAGGAATATATTTGCTAAGCTCTTTTTTTGAAATTTCTGGCCTTAGGTATGTATGATACACATTTAGAGAAGTTTTAATTCCAGAATCTTGAAAATAATCTATAGTTTGAATCATATCATCAGAAGATTGAAGGCCTGTAAATGTCACTGAATTTAGTATTTTTGACGAAGGATATCCTATTTCAATTAGTTTTGAAATCGAATTAAGTATATTTTTAAGATCGTCTTTAGATCTACCTGGATGAAGCATCTCATATGTTTTAGGATCAACTGAGGAGACATGAAAAGAAATTAACCCATTGCTAGCATATTTTGCTGTCTTTTTTAGTATTGTATCATTTTTTAGTGGGAGTCCGCCAGTCCACACATTATTTCTAAATCCAAGCTTCATTGCATGTTCCATATGATTAAATATAGATCTTCTGAGGAGGGGTTCGCCGCCAAGCCATTCAATAGCAGAAATTCCAAGTTTTTTTGCATCAATAAGGATATTTGATATCTGTTTATCAGATAATGTATTTGTTTCTTTTTCAACAGCATTCATATAACAATATATGCAACCTTGATAGCATAAATCTCCTACTTCTAATTGTAATGCATAAATTCCGTCGTTTTGATAGGCCGCATTTAATTTTTCATAGTCAATCATTTCTTAGTCTCATCTCTTAATTTTATTAATTTTTTTGAAATATCGGTAGCATTTTTACCTACAATATATGCACAGGGTTCAATTCCAAAATCTCCTTTATGAAGAAGAACATCGATGTTTTTTTCCTTAGATTTAATTTTGAAATCCTTTGTTAAAAAATCAAATTTTAAATTATATTTCTCATAATCTGAAATATATGCAATATTCATTATTGCATTTATATCAAGATTTTTTTGTAGATATATAAGCAAAGAAGAAAGGTGCCTGCTTTTTCCAAATCTTACTCCATTATTACTAGATATTTTACCATCAACAACTATTAGGCCATTTAAAAAAGCTGCAACATCATCACTACTTTTTGCATTTTCTTTGGCCATAGCAATGTTTATTTTTACTTCAGGGACTAAATCATCAATATTGACATCTTTTAGTGAGAAATAGGCTTCCATTAAATTGTCAGATATGTTCTTATTTTCATCAGTAATAATTTCATTTCTATCACCTATAAAATAAATTCCTTCGTCTAAAACATCTGAAAATAGTATACTTGTATAAAACCTAGGTTTTAAGCCATTTAAAATTTTTTTGGAAATTTTTCTGGCCATATCATTTATATTCTCAGGAATTGCTGTTTTTGAAGAGCAATAATTACTAACCATTGGTTGTGATATTTCAAGTATTTCAGATATTTTTGATTGATCTACACCCCCATTATATAAATTTACAGCTATGGCTCTTTTTAAAAGCACAGTATTTTTACCGGATAGTAAAATAGCCTCCTCAGACATATTAACTGTTAATAGAATTGTATAATCTATTAATAATTCTTTCTAAATATTTTACCGCTAACAATTTAAACAATAAAATATTGTAAATTATCGTTGTTAAAAATTAGAGAAGTACAATCCGAGGACATCTATTCGATTTTAAAACTAGCCTATGAAACTTTACCAGAGCGATATAATCCGTTGATATTCAATCATTTCTACGAATATTTCAGAAATAGCTTTTTAGTTGCAGAAAAAAACCACAAGATAATTGGTTTTTTAATTGGAATAATAACAAATAATTTTGCTAAAATATTAATGATATCAATCAATGTTGATTATAGAAAACAAGGAGTTGCAACTATTTTACTTAACAAATTTTTTGAACAAATGATATCTAAAAATATCAATATAATTGAACTAGAAACAAGAGTTGACAACACTGCCGCAATATCATTTTATAAAAAACATGGATTTAAGGAAATTGAAAAAATAAAAAATTTTTATCAAAATGGAGAGGACGCCATATTATTAAAAAAAAAATTATGATTTTGCGATTTCCTTTTCTTTTTCAGTCATGAACCTTAGGGCCATTTGATCGAGTCTATCTGCTACCTTATTGAGCCCAGATTCTCCATTGTTTGAAGAAAGCAGCCCAGCTATATCTTTGCTTAAGGTAAAGACTGCAAGCTTGTGTTCTCTTTTTGATTTGTGAATTTGATAAGGCGTTATTTCCAATTTTTCATAACGGAGACTTATCTGACTGCCATTCTCTTTACAAATATCCTCAAGCTGCGTTCTTATTTGGTATAAAAACGTGTGAAGTTGTATCAGTTCATCCTTCTGCATTATAATAGCCCACCATTTTCTTAATAGTATAAAGACTTTTTATATTTTTTCTAAGCTTAATGTTTTACTTTGTAAATATTTGATGTTATATTGATCATTGAAAATCTGATTTTGTAAGAACTTTAACAGATTTTGGCATTTTAACTACATTACCTAATTTTATACCTACAATTTCTTTTACATTTTTATTGTTTGCAATATCTAAAAGCCTTTGTGTGATTATGCCATCAAACACTATAGCAGAAACTTTATCTCCTTTTTTGATTTCATCTGTCAACTCCCTCACCGGTATCTTCTTGAGTTCTTTTCCATTTGTATCTAGTAATACTGCTTTTAAGGAACCGCCAATTTCCTCTAATATTTTTTCATAATTCTTTTGAATGTCAGAAATTATTTTTTCATCATCTTGTTCCTGCTTTTTAGATTTGTCTTTTCTTTTTGAAAAAATTTCTTTTTTTGGTTTTTGTTGCTTGTCATTTTTTCCATTTTCATTTAATTTATTAAGTTTTATATTAAACATATCCATATACTGTTCTTTAGGGATTTTATTTTTCAAAGATTTCATTATAAGTTTTTGTGGAATTTCTTCTACTTCTCTAGTTTGTGGAGCTCTTGCAACAAAATCAACGTCAGCAACTTGTAGTAGTTCTCGAAGTATTAATTCTCCACCTCTATCTCCATCAACAAAAACTGTTGTAATCTTTTCTTTGCTCAAGTCTTTTACTGTTTTTGGTATATTTGTTCCACCCACAGCAATAACATTCTTAATTCCATATTTTAAAAGATTTAGAACATCTCTTCGGCCTTCTACAATTATAATTGCATCACTGTTTTCTATATTTGGCCCAGCAGGACAATGATCTTGACCATAGTTTGTGATTTCTTCTACTTGAACTGCCTGACGAACGTTATCTGCAATGCTTTCGCCTTCTAGTTTTCCTTTTTCCAAGACTTCATTTAAAAGACTTTTTGCCCTTTCAATAACTTGTTTTCTCCTAGAAACTCTAACATCTTCTACCTCATCTACTTTAATAGTTGCTTTACAGGGACCAACTCTATCTATGCTCTCAAATGCTGCGGCCAAAATCACTGTTTCTACTTTATCAAGAGATGTAGGTAGGGTTATTACACCATTACTTTTTCCATTCTTTGATTCTAGTTCTACTTCTATTCTTCCGACTCGTGCTGATCTCTGAAGCTCTCTAAGGTCTAATTCGTCACCTAAAAGGCCTTCAGTTTGACCAAAAATTGCACCGACAACATCAGATTTTTCAATGATGCCATCTGCTTTAATGTTAGCTTTAATCATATATTTTGTAGTTGAAGGATCAATTACCATTATATTCACCTCGTTTGTAACAACTTTATGAAAAACAGCACCCATCATTTGCAACTAATGCAAATTATAGGCGTTTTAGCTCCTTACCTCAATTGAATTTGAATATTATTTAAAGATGATATTATTTAATCCTAATATGAGAGTGTAATATATTTAAGCGCTATTTCTCATTAAGTTGAACTTTTAATATTAACATACAAGTTTTGCGTCATATTTAAATGTTGTGCTTATAATTCCCCCTCTTGATTTAATGAGTGAAAAAATATTCATTGGAGTTGCCTGGCCGTATGCTAATGGATCTTTACATCTAGGCCATATAGCAGGATGTTATCTTCCAGCAGACATCTTTGCAAGATACAACCGTTTAATTGGAAACGATGTTTTAATGGTTTCTGGTAGTGATGAACATGGTACTCCAATTACAATCACCGCTGAAAAAGAAAATGTAACCCCTCAAGACATAGTAGACAAATATAATAAAGAACACACTGAAAATATGAAAAATCTAGGTATCTCTTTTGATTTATTTACTAGGACTACAACAAAAAACCATGAAGAAGTTGTGAAAGACGTTTTCTTATCCTTATATAATAAAAAATTCATTTATAAAAAAACCATTGACTCTTATTATTGCAAAGACTGTGAAAGATATTTGCCAGATAGATATATAGAAGGCGAGTGTCCTCATTGTAAGTGTATTGATGCAAGAGGAGATCAATGCGATAATTGCGGAAAGTTAATAGATTCAGGAGAACTTAAAAAAGTTAGATGTAAATTATGTGGTGGAACGCCGGTTTTACAAAAAACAAATCATCTTTTTTTCTCATTGAGTAAATTCGAAGATAAACTCATCAAGTGGATCGAAGAAAAAAAACATTGGAAGGCAAATGTAAAAAAATTTACACACAATTGGTTAATAGGAGGATTAATTGATAGAGCAGTCACAAGAGATTTAAGTTGGGGAATACCAGTTCCAATTAAAGATTTTGAAGATAAACGCATCTATGTTTGGTTTGATGCTGTTATTGGTTATCTAGCAGCTAGTAAGCAATGGGCAAATATCAAAGGTGACCCAAATAAGTGGCAAGATTGGTGGAAAAGTAAAGACGCAAAGCATTATTATTTTTTAGCAAAAGACAATATTCCTTTTCACTCAATAATTTGGCCCTCAATTTTAATGGGTTATGATGAAGATTTAAACCTACCTCACGACATTCCTGCAAATGAATACCTATGTTTAAGCGGGGAACAATTTTCTAAAAGTAGATGTGTTGCAGTTTGGGTTCCAGATATACTTGAAGAATTTGATACAGATGCCATTAGATATTATCTATCAATTAATATGCCTGAAAATAAAGATTCTAATTGGATATGGGCAGATTTTGTTGCAAAAAATAACGATGAACTTGTTGGAGCTTATGGAAACTTTGTTCACAGAGTTATAACATTTACTAGTAAAAATTATGGTGAAATACCTAAAAGAGGAATGTTAAATGATTTGGATAATGAAGTCCTAAGAAAAATTGAAGAAACAGGCAAAGAAGTTGGAAATTTTATTAGTAATTGTAACTTTAAAAAAGGTTTGAGAGCAGTAATGGATCTTGCAAAATTTGGGAACTTTTATTTTGATCAAAACCAACCATGGGCTATTGTAAAAGAGCAAAGAGAACGATGTGCAACAGTGCTAAATATATGTTTAAAAATTGTTCAAGCATTAGCAGTTTTCTCAAAACCATATATGCCATTTTCATCAAATAAAATCTGGAATATGATTGGATTTAAAGATTCAATTAAAAGTTGGGAAAGTGTAAAACTTGATTTAAATGAAGGTTTCTCTTTAGATAAACCAAAACCTTTGTTTAAAAAATTAGAATTGGATTGTATAGTTAAAGATTCAGATCCGTTTTCTAAGCTTGATTTAAGAGTTGCTAAAATAGAAAAAGTAAGTGATCATCCAGATGCAGATAAATTATACGTTCTAGATCTAGATGTTGGACCTTTAGGAAAAAGAACTATTGTGGCAGGTATGAAACCATATTATTCAAAAGTGGAAATGTTGAATAAGTCAATAATAATTGTTACAAATCTAAAACCTGCAAAGATTAGAGGAGTTAAGTCCAGTGGAATGCTTCTCGCAGCAGAAGATGAAAATGGGAATTGCTCACTATTAAATCCAAAGGATGCAAATCCTGGATGTGAAATATATATAGAGGGAATTGCAAGAGAACCTTCAAAAGTTTTAGAATTTGAAGATTTTTTAAAAGTAAAAATGGAAATAGATGAGAAACAAAGAGCAATATACAATGGAAAAACACTTAAAAGTAAGTTTAATTTGGTTGTAACAGACAAAAAAATTAAAAAAGGAACTAAAGTTAGATAGATAAAATAGGGGAGAAATATTATGATTTCAAAAACAATTATAGATACAAAGCTACCGATAAAAAGAATAAATAAAGGAAAAGTTAGAGATATATATGAAATAGGGAACAATTTACTAATAGTTGTAACAGATAGAATTTCTGCTTTTGACTATGTTTTACCAAATCCAATACCTGCAAAAGGCGTTTGTTTAACTCAATTATCCAAATTTTGGTTTGACTATACTAAAAATATCGTTCCAAACCATATGATTTCTATTAAAATTGAAGATTTTCCAGAAGAATTACATAATTACAATGAACAGTTATTAAATAGAAGTATGCTAGTTAAAAAAACTAAAGTCATACCAATTGAATGTATTGTTCGAGGTTATATTTCAGGATCTGCTTGGAAATCTTACCAAAAAGATGGAACTGTTTGTGGAATAAAACCAAGAGAAGGATTGAAAGAATCTGATAAATTCGATGAGCCTCTTTTTACGCCATCAACAAAAGCAGATACAGGTCATGACATAAATATTTCATATGAGAAGATGCAAGAGATCATTGGCAAAGAATCTTCTGAAAAGCTTAAAGAATATTCTTTAAAGTTATACAATACTGCTGCTGAATATGCTTCAAAAAAAGGAATTATAATTGCTGATACAAAATTTGAATTTGGAATATTTAATGATGAAATTATTCTTATAGATGAAGCATTAACTCCTGATTCATCAAGATTTTGGCCTGCTGATAAATATGAGCCTGGCAAATCACAGCCAAGTTTTGATAAACAATTTGTGCGAGATTATTTAAATACCACTAATTGGGATAAAAATTCATCCCCGCCTGAACTACCATTAGAAGTAATAAAAGGAACGACAAACAAATACAAAGAAGCTTACAAAAAGATTACAGGGACGCCTTTTTCTTTTTAATTTTTATAAAGCAATACACAAAATAAGAAGTATTATATACAATATATTCAGATTATATAGATTGAAAGGGGGAAATTATGAAAGAAAAAATACAATTGATATTGGTTAGTTTAATTGTTATCTCTTTATGTTGTACAGCAGTTACGGGAAATAATTCTAAAAAATCCAATGAAAAAATCTTTGAACAAATTAGTTATAAAAATGTAAACAAATTGGAATGGTATTCGCCAAATGGAGAATTGCCAGGGACTTACCAAGAATACTTAAAATCACATCCTTTAAAAACTGGTATTTTTTCGACAATAATAGATACTACTAATAAATTTAGAAACGAAAATCAATTATCAATTCTAGTTGATGAAAATTTATATCCAAGCATTGAAAATAAACTAAATCAATATATCCAAGATCTTGAATTTTCTAATTATAGTGTACATCTTGAAACAGTGAATGGTGGAACTCCTGAAGAAATTAAATCTTGGATTAATCAAAGATACGATAATAGTGCTAAAGGTATTCTTTTAATTGGAGATGTAACAGCAGCATGGGCAGAGGTTTCTGGATCAGTTTTTCCAAGTGATCTTTTTTATATGGATCTAGATGGAAATTGGGAAGATAATAATCATGATGACATATATGAATCCCATGATTCTGGCAGCGGCGATATGGGACCTGAATTATATGTTGCCAGAATTTATGCAACTTCACTAAACTATGATTCAGAAGCAAATATGGTTAATGATTATCTAGAAAAAGTCCATCGTTACAAAATAGGAGATTTGATACAACCTTGGAGAGGTTTAGAATACGTCGAAGAAGATTGGTATGATATGAATATCTTTTTAAATAATGTATATGAAGAAAACGTAGATAGATACGATTATGGTTACTATACCACAGGTGAGGATTATCTAAACAAAATGGATTTAGGCCAACACTTTGTTCAAGTTTGTGCACACAGTTATTCGGGGGGACATCACTTTGGTACAAGACCTACTGAATCAGCTTCTTATCTTCATACTTATGTATTCTGTCCCGAAGATAGAAATGCCAAATTACTACTAGGTTCTGATGATGGTATAAAAGTTTGGTTAAATGGAGTTAACGTATATACAAATGATAGATATGGAAATTGGTATAATGATGCCTATATTATAGACATAAATTTAAGTGAAGGTTGGAATAGTTTACTATTAAAAATAAGTCAAAGAGGTTCTACCTACCTTGCCTCTGCTAGAATTGCTGATTCAAGTTATAATTCTTTTGATGATTTGCAATATCAAATAAACAATCCTGATTTACATGGCTCTGAAGGTCAATTTGTTAGAAGTTGGCTTGTAAACGGCTTTCACCAAGATTCTTCTGATAATTTCTGGGAGTATCTAACAACCAATTATCTTGGAGTTGATGAATCAACTGTGACACCTACAGAGGGTCAATCTATGGGTGGAAAAATATGGACTAAATTTGATTCTGGATATCCTTTTGTAGATTTTTCAGATTATGAAGAAGGCGATTATGGTGTCACATATGCCTATTCAAATGTCAACTCAGATTTCGAACAGAGTTGTCAACTTTGGTTAGGTTATGATGATGGAATTTGCGTATGGTTGAACAGTGAAGAAATTCTACTAGATAACAGATTTGGAGACTTTATGCCAGATATGAACGTAGTAAATGTAAATCTTGAATCTGGAGATAATCATTTATTGATAAAAGTCTCAGAATGGATGGGTAGTCACGGATTTAGTGCAAGGTTCTGCCAAAGCGATGGAAGCTATGTGCAAGGACTAGGCTTTGACCCTGAAATGGAACCTATATCACATATTGGAACATGGTTAGCAAATGGCCCATATCTAAATCCAAATCAACAAACTAGATTATCTCAAGATTATCTTGGGAATGAAAGTGAAGTAAGACCAAGTCAAGGTGATCCAGCACCTTTAAACATATGGCAAAAGGCCATTGGAAATGGTCAACCATTTGACATAGGTGAATATTACAACGGTGAAGGAGATTGGGTTTATTCAGAAACAATTCAGCAAAGAGACCCTCCAGTACTTTTTTACAATCTTTTCTCTTGTGGGCCAGGAAGATTTACAGATGAAAACTATTTAGCTGGAGCATACATTTATCACACTTCTTATGGATTGATTACAATTGCATCTTCAAAAAGTGGAAGCATGCTAAATTTTCAGGATTTTACTGAGCCTTTGGGCGAAAATAAATGCATGGGATTTTCTTTGCAACAATGGTTTGAATCCCAAGCACCCTTTGAATTATGGGAAAAAGAATGGTACTATGGACTTATTTTAAATGGAGATCCAACACTTAAATTAGAACCAGATATAATCTCAGATTTAGAATTAAACATTATTAAACCTGAAAATGCCTTATATTTTAGAGATAAAAAAATAAAAGATATTAAGGCACCAGTTGCAATTGGAAAACTTACAATAAAAGCAGAAGCTTATAATGAAAATTACAATATAACAAAAGTTGAATTTTATATAGATGAAGAATTAGAACAGACAATTACAGAAGAACCTTATGATTTTAACTGGAATAAAAGAGAATTTTTAAAGCATAATGTAAAAGTAATTGCATATGATGATTCTGGCAGAAATTCTTCAAAAGAATTTATTGTTTGGAAGTTTTTTTAAAATGTCTATCCTTTTTGAATAGGTGATCTCCAATCCAGTCCAGGTGTCCTTAATCCAATCTTTGGTATTAATGGGCTTCTTCTCTTATGTTGACTTCTCTCCCTCATTTTTTTAATTCTTTTAACTTCAGATAAAGTAACATCAGCCAAATTAGAAATTATATCTAAACTATTTTTATTCTCTAAACCATTAAGTATGATATCCAATTTGTTATAAGGAATACCAATTTCTGCTTCATCTAATTGGTTTGGTTTTAAACCCGCAGTAGGGGGTTTTGTAATTATGCTATTTGGAATTTTTAGATATCTGGCAAGATCATATATTTGTGTCTTATATAAGTCTCCTAGAGGCTGAAGATCTACTCCTCCATCACCATATTTTGTGAAATATCCTATTAGCATCTCGGATTTATTTGAAGTTCCACATACAATTCTATTTAATAGATTTGCATACGAATATAATATTACCATTCTAATTCTTGATTTAATATTACAAATGCTTAATTCGTTTAAATCTAATTTTATTTCAGATAAAAATTCTTTTTCAATGCTGTCGATTTCAATTATTAGACTTTCAATATCAAACTTTTTTGTTAAGTCTTCAAAATGTTTAACATCATCATCAGGAGTTGCACTATCTGGCATAAAAATACATAATAAATTTTCTTTTCCTAAAACTTGTTTGCATAAAACTGCAGCTGTCGAGGAATCTATACCCCCTGATAGACCTAAAACAACTCCGCTACATCCTGAATTTTCAACATATGTTTTTATGAAATCTTTTATTATTACCGAAACCTCAGATTCATTTATTTTCAAATTCATTTATGTCCTCTTAATTCCAACTCTCTACAGATTCCCTAAATATGCTACTTGCTTCTTTAACAATATCATCATCAACATTAGAGAACGATGCTCTTGCAATAGCAAGAGGTATCCTTCTTATATAATCAGACATTCTCAAATCCCTTCTTAAAGCAGTATCATAATACTTATCCACTATTTCGTTCATATCATTTATGTATTGATTGACAGCTTTTTCCGATGCTTTAATTTCGGGATTAAAAGTCCTTGATAGCTTAACCCATTGATCGTAATAATCGTGTTTTTCTTTTACCTCAGAATCTCCATAAAATTTTTTCTTAAACAAGTCTACTCTTTCTTGTTTACTTATATTTTTTACTTTAACAATCAATGCACATCTACTCATCAAAAGAGGTGAAAGACCTATATCTAAAAGCGATTTTTTCCCAAAAACTCTTGATTTTGGATTTGCAAAAGCAATCATAATAAAATGACTTTCTATATTTTGATGTATTTTTGCAGAGTGAACACTACATTTTCCATTTGAGAGTAATTCATAACAATACTCTATATCTTCTTGAGGTATTTTATCAAATTCATCAACTAAAACAACTTTATTATTTGAGTGTGGAAGTGCCCCCAAATCTCCTGTTCCAAGATTACAAACAAGTCCTGATCTTGTTGTATTTGCACCAATACTCGTTATTCCGGTAAATTCATCGTTTATTATTTCTTTTGCCATTGTTTTACTACTTCCAGGCTCTCCAATTATTAAAGAATGAACTGGTTCATCAAATGTAGAAAACATACTTGCAGAAATTATTTTTTTCATTACCTCATTTCCATGAATTTCCTGAAATACATTTTTCCAAAAACCATCAAAACCTCTTTTTTTTGCAAATTCTTTCAGCTCATCTTCTGGAAGGAAAATACCACTTTTTTCTTTTTCTTCTACCATTTTTACTTCAACAATTTCTTTTATGGTTTCTGCTTTACTGATAATCTTATTAAAATTAGGTGATTTACGAGACAATAATATTTTTTTACCTTCAACTTTTAATGTTGCATTTCCCCATCCAACAGAATAAACATCAAGAATATTCATAACAGATTTTATAACAGCTCTATCTGTTCTTTTAACTTCAATTTCTATTTTATCCTCATTTGGAATTGATATATCTGTAATATTTTGGTTTGCAAGTATGTTTCTTGCTCTTTGTATCAACATGTTTCCTTTACTTGGCCCCATTCCAAGTGAAGAAACAGACATTATTGCAATTTGTTCTAGCGTTGTTATACCCATATTTTCAAGTTTTTTCCGATCCGAGGGGATAACACCAATGCGAGATAAGTCATCTTCCATAGTTACACTTGCCCGGGGTTATGGAAAATACTAATTAAAATTTTGCGTCTGAATCATAAATTCATTTTATCGGCAAGTCTCAAATTTTTAATTTCTCTTTCAAGATACCTATAAACAGTAGCATGTGTACTACCATTTAGTAGCATATCAATTGCTCTTTTAACAACACCTATTGTCATAAAATCAGCAATCACACCTATTGTATGCCCGTATATTGATAAATAAGAACTTGTTAGATTTTCAATATTTTTCTTTGTTTTTCCATTTTTACCAATAATTCTACTTTTTAAACGTCTTACATGATTGTCTTTTTTTCCAACATAATCATATATGTCAAATAAAAAAAACTCCATATCGTCTTTTAATAGGTGAATAGCATTTTCTGGAGAAAAACCTCGCCCTATAGCCCTAATTACATCCTCAGTTTTTAAAAATAAAAATGGATCACAAGATTCTTCTTTGCTAATTACAACTTCCCCTTCTTTTGAATCTATTTGAATATTTGTATTTGAAATTTGTTCAATCATTTTTCTTGTTTCTCCATTATGTCCAATAAGAACACCAATTCTTTCTTGAGGGATTTTAAGATACTTCATGTTTATCACTTATTTACAATATCATTGTATATTTTTTCAGGTTCTGCTCGAATGTTATATTTTTTAAAATAATTGGTAATATTTATAATATCTCTTTTAAGAAAATCGTAGGCCATTGGATGCTTAATTATAACTGCCTGCCCAACATCTATGATGAACGGCTTATTTTTATGAATGATTATGTTATATTGGCTAAGATCAGCATGTACGATTTCTGCCTTTTCATACATTTTATCAATATATTTTATAATCCTATTGAAAATCAATTCGGGATTTTTTAAGTTTACATCTTTTAATAATGGTGAAGGGCTGTTAGAACTTCCCAAATATTCAAAAACAAGAACGTTTTTAATGAGTTTTATTGGTTTTGGCACATTAATTTTGATACTGTCTAATCTTTGCAGATTTCTAAATTCTTTTTTTGCCCATTCAAAAATGACTTCTCTACGATTCTTATTAGAAAGATCAAATCGGGGATCTCCAATTATATATTTTGTTATATGTTTAAAAGTTGCATTTGAAGTTCTATAAATTTTAATAGCAACAAATTTTTTTTTATCTAAAACACCTCGAAAAATGTTGGCTTCTTTACCAGTAGATATAGGAAAATCAAGATAGTCAATTGTTTTATCTGAAATTAGTTTTCCAAGAACGAGTAGAGTTGATTTATCAAAAACTTCATCTAAGGTTTTTTTATCAAAACCAGATTTATCAATCAAATTTTGGAGTTGTTTATCTAATTTTTTAAACCATTTATCGCTTAAAGAAAAATCAGAAGACATCAATTTCCTCTGGCAATAATTTTCTTCTACTTAGTGTTATTGATTGCGTCCTTGTATATCTATATACAATATCTGATTTTTCATCTTGAATGTCCCATGGCCTTATTATTAAAAGATCTCCTGCTCTCACTCTTGCTCTACGTTTCATTTTGCCAGGGATTCTAGCCATTCTTGCTTTTCCATCCTCACAAATTACATTAATACGTGAACCGCCCATAAGTCTATCAGCAATGGCAAATAATTCTTTTTTATTTTTATTAGGGAGTTTTAATCTTATATACTCTCCTTCTGGATTAGATTGCCCTTTCCCACCGAATCTATTATTATTTTTTTCCACGAGATCATCCATCTATATACTATATACAATATTAATTTTCCTATAAATCTATAGGTCTAATTGTTCAGATATATCATTTAATGAATTTAAACTAATTTCTAAAAACTCATCAAGTTCCAAGCCAAAATCAGCGCATAACTCAATTCTCTTTCTGTTGCATCCAGAAGCAAAAGATTTATCTTTAAATTTTTGCTGAAGTGTTTTTATTCTCACTTCAGATAGTTTTTTATTGGGCATAACAAGTGCAGCAGCAATTATTAAACCAGATACAGCATCGGCAGCAATTAAAGCCTTGTCAAGAGATGTTTCTGGAACATGCATAGTATATTGATAATTGTGTGCTTTTATTGCATCTATCCCTTTTTTTGGGATTAATCCATCTAATATTTCAACTGTTATATTCGCATGTTTTTCTGGATTGTTCTTAGTAAATTCATAATCTAAGTCGTGCAAAAGACCGGTCATGGCCCAAAGTTCTGTATCTTTGTCAAGTTTTTTTGCCAAATTTTCTAATATAGCCTCAACAGCTATGGAATGTTTAACAAGATTAACAGTTTTAATATATTTTTTTATTAGTTCTATTGCTTCCTCACGGCTTATCATGTTAAAGCAAAGAAAATATCATTTAGATTATAAATCTTACTTATTAATCAAAAGAAAGATTTAAACATTAAAATATGTTTTATTATTTGGTGGGAAAATCAGAAATATAATGGTTGTTGATAATGAGTCAAAAACAATTGACATAATTAAGTCTTTTTTAGATGAGGAAAAAACCAATATTGTCCCTGCTGCAAACAATAGAGAAGCTTTGGAGTTTTTAGAAAATAATAAAGAAAATAATTTTGATTTAATTTTAGTTGAAACCAATAATTATGAAAATAGCAAAAAAGGTTTTGTATCATTGAATACTAAATTGAAATTTGATATAGGCGATGATAAAAGATTTTTGGAAAAACCTTTTACTAAAGAGCAATTTAATAAATTTTTAAATGAAAACATTGAAATTTAACATTAATTAGAATTATAAAATATCTATTTCCATTTTCCAAGAATTTTTACTTCCGCTTATTTGTTTTTTTATTATTTTTAATTCTTTTTCAAATAATGGACAATTTAAAACAAAAGTCTCATATTCTCCTCCTTCTCCAGCAGGATTTATTTTGTATTTATTATTTAAATTTGAAATATCATTAATAAAAGCTCTATCTATTTTTCTACCCAGCCAGTTTTCATCAAAAGGATAAGCAAAAACTCCTGTTAAAATAACTTCAAAATTATCTTTTAATAAATCTTCTAAAAGCTTTATTTGATTTTTCTTCCATAAAGGATTATAACATTTAATTTTTAGCTGATTACATATTTTTTGAATTCTTGACAATTGATAGTCCGATTCAACGGCCCCAGTAACTATAGTTTCTATGTTAAAATCATCAATACATATTTTAATGGCTTCTTTTAAATCATCTAGTTCTTTTTCTTTTTCTCCCAAAGTTTGTTTTAATAAAATAGGAATGTTCATTACTTCTGATTGTTTTTTTACCTTTAATATTGAAGGAGTATGAAACATATAGCTTTCTGGATTTTTTGATACTATAGATATTAAACAAGATAAATCATAATTATTTTTTTTTGCTAAAAATGCTGCATATGCAGAATCTTTTCCTCCTGAAAATAAAACACCGCAATTCATCAATTTTGAAAATAAAATTATACTTATAATCTTTCTCTATAATCTATAATAAAAACATTCGAAATATTTATATTAAGCTTAGAACATTATTTTTTAATTATGGGAGGTAAAAAATGAAGAAAATCTTAGCAATTTTGATTATGTGCTTTTTTACAATGGCAATATTTTCAAGCAACCCAGTTACATCAAATACAGGCATTAGAGATAAATTAATGGATTCATATGAACCTGAAATAACTCAAACAACAGAAACAACCGAAGAACCGCCAAATTGGGCCAATGGTAATTTTACAGGTGTTTGGGGAATAGATATATGGGGAGAAACCCAGATTCCATTAGGGTGGATTTATGGATACTATAAAAGATCTAAAAATTTTGGTTATTTCTATGCTGGTTTCAATGATTTCTGGGACGAAAATGACACTTCCTATCTTCAGGGTTATTTATTAGGGCCGTATATGTTTGGCACCTTAGGTTCTGAAGAGTCAGCAAATGAAACCGCTTTTGTTGGGCTTGGGGGTTACAACGAAACACATTTTTATTGGCGTGTAATGACTTTAGAAGGGCCAACATATTTCATGTATGGAGAATATTTTTCATACTGAAATCTAATTTTTTATTTTTTTCCTAATTTTAATATTATAAAACGAAACTTTTATTCTATCAAAAACTACAAAAACAAAAAGTGTATTGTCTCCTATAGAAACAACAATTTTACGACATTTTGGGATAAAAGATTTTTACTGGATTATAAACTAATAATTTTACCAAGTTTGAAACATAAAAGGAAGAGATAATTTTACTAAAATTTGAGAGATTTTTTCCCTTTTTTATTTTTTAACGATTGTTGAGCAATATATTTATATACAACCTTAAACTTAATATTAAAGGGGAAAAGGCATGAAAAAGATACTTTCAATAGGAAGTATTGCAGTTGTTTTTTTACTTGTTAGTATGAGTTTTTCATCAGTTGTAAGCGCTGATGAGAATCAAAAAATTAATTTTCGAGACATACTTGAAAAAAGAAACAAATTTGATTTATGGGATTGGTTAGAGAATCTTATAATAGGATTTATATTAACTTTAGCAGTTGATATTTCATTTATGTGGTGGATTTTAGATTTCTTTATTTGAAATATGAAAAAAATAATAGTGGTTGGAAGCATATTCGCAGTAGCAATTTTAGTATTAGCTTCGATGCCAACTATAAATGCTTATGAAAATGTAGATTTAAATATTGAGGAAATTAATGATAACCTTTCTATCAAAGAACTAATATATTTTATACTAACTTTATTTATTGTATCAATATCATTTGGAGTTTTAATGTTGGATTTTTTTATTCATTGGTATTTTGAATAGTGAAATTAGATATGGAAAAGATAATAGTGGTAGGTAGCACATTCGCAGTAGCATTATTGGTATTAGCTTCGGTGCCAACTGTAAGTGCTTCTGATAGTAATAAAATATCTAAAATTAAAGAATTGAGAGACATATTGGAAGACAAAAATGATTTAGACATACCTGAATGGTTAGAAGATTTAATTTACAATATTCTTGTATTTTTTATTGTTGCTTTTTGGTTCCTATATATGTTGTACGATGCATTATAATTTAATGAAGTCCAAATAACTCCTGATAAATAGTTCTAGTTTATACTCCTCGATAAATCATTAAATATGTCACAAATTTGGGGATTTTTTCTTCCCTTTTGTTAATAAATGACTTGAGATTAGATTCTATCAAAAACTACAAAAACAAAAAGCGTATTACCCTCTAGAAAACCATCAAAATTGGGTTTTTTGGGGCAAAATAAGTGTATTTTACCCTTCCAATTGCGGATGTGATCTAGAGGCTATGATTAGGGCCTTCCAAGCCCTCTGCCCGGGTTCGATTCCCGGCGTCCGCATTTTAATATGCAGGGGTAGCCAAGCCTGGCCAACGGCGCAGGACTTAAGATCTATAAAAAACAAAGGTTCGTCAGATGAGACATCCTGTCTCGAAGGAGTCCGAGGGTTCAAATCCCTTCCCCTGCATTCTTTTTTCCTCCAAAAAATTATTAAGATAAATAATCATCAATAAAACTTGATGAATATGATATTTGACAAAGGAAGGCCCCTGTCAAAAGAATTATGTGAACTATGTAAAAAAGAAATTAAACCAGAAGAAAAAATGATAATATCTGCGATATGTCCATCTCACAAAAGACAGTTATCTAACAGATTATGGGCCCCTCAAGTATATGCCTATATCGATAATGCTTCTAAATACCATGAAAAATGTTTTATACAGACTATTAAAAAGAAATAATTTACAAATTTCATTATGTTACCGGTATTTTAGTGTTCAAATCCCTCCCCCTACATAATTCTTAAATAGCTATTTATGAAAGGTTACTAAATCGTTAAGTTTTATAAGCACAAATGTATTTACTGTTTTAAATCGATGCACTTGTAAGGTTGAGGAGAGTATGACAGCGCATGAATTATGTAGTACAGGCATAAATGCTTTAGATGTTGTTTTGAGTGGAGGTATTCCAGTTGGCAATACAGTACTTGTAACCGGCTGTAGTGGTTCTGGAAAAACTACTTTATGTATGCAATATCTTTTTAATGGAGCAAAGCAAGGTGAAAGAGGCGTATTTTTTACAATAACAGAACCTTTATTCAAACTAACTAAAAACGTTGAAAATTTTAGCTACTATGATAAAAAATTAATAGAGTCGGGAATGGTAAATATCATAGATCTTAGAATAATCAGTGAAAGACTAGGTCTTGACGCTGAAAAATATACTGTTGAAGATGCGGGAGCACTTTTAGATATACTCAAAGACATCGCAGACGAACTTGATGTTAAAAGATTGGTAATGGATTCAATTACTGCGCTTTGTTATCGTTTGCAAACAAGGGAAATGATTAGAGATTTTATATTTAAACTGGGAACTTCGCTTGCGGCAATGAATTGTACGACTTTTTTAACCTCTGAAGTTCCCCCACAAACATACAAATTTTCTCAATACGAAATAGAAGAATTTATTTCGGATGGTATAATATTTTTAGGCGATGTCGATAGAAAGGGAGATTTGATTAGAACATTACAAGTAGTAAAAATGCGAGGAATTGCACATTCTAGAGCAAAATATGCAATGAATATATCTGCTGAAAGAGGAATGGAGCTAGTACCCTTATTAAAATCTTCAGATTTTGAGTCTTTATTAAAACATTAGGTGGTAAAAATGGTAGATGCAATAGTAGAAGGCATTAGAGATAGAGTCTCTGTAGCAATTAAAGTAAATCAATCTGTTGGAATTCAAGTACCTGAAAATAGGCATCCAGACCTTTTAGATGCATTATTTAACTCGATGTTTAGCAATCCAAATGATTTGTGGACTTTTGTTACAATCAGCAATACATATGATTTTCTTAATAAAAATTTTAAAGATATTCAGGATCATAAAAACATAAAAATTATAGATTGTATTTCTAAAGCAGCAGGTATAACAAATCTTTCTAAAAATTGCATATATGTTGAAAGCCCAACAATGCTTGAAAAAGCAGGTCTTGAAATAATGAATAGTTTTAGAGGAGCAAAACAGGATAATGAAAAATTTGTAGTTATAGATTCTCTAAGTGCTTTAATGATTTATAATGATTCAGAAATGATTAGAGAATTTGTTTCTTTGCTAATGAACAGAACTCGTTCTGAAAACATCCATATAATATCAATATTGATTGAAGAAGAAATGGATTCTAATAAGCTAATACAATTAAACGACAAAATTGTTGTTTTAAGAGATTCTTTTATCGACTAGATTAAAGTGATAAAATATGGATATTCCTTTAAGAAAAGTAGAATTTAATGACAAAACGATTTGGATAAATAATCCAGAAGGTATTCAAAATCTAATAGATAGAAGGAAAAAGGCATTTGATGTTGCCTTAGGAAAATTCATAGATTCTAATGGAAACATAGAAACTGTATTACAAACTGGTGAGGCTTTTGGCAGGGGCGTCTATTCTGATCTAATTATTAATAAGCCAGAAGAATGGACAATGCAAGATTGGATTGAGTCGATAGTCAATGATATTTTTAATCCTATGGGAAATGCATTTGCTTTTACAGAAATTTCTGAAAATAACGTAAAAACTCTTTTAACAAAATGTCCTTTAAACGAAACAGAATCTGAAAAAAACATTGCAACTCTTTTTAACTATGGATTTATGAGAGGGCTTTTAAAAAGTGCCTTTCCTAAAGGTGAAGTACTTATGAAAACCACTATGGTTAAGGAATCACCAGTGATTGAATTTGAATTTAAAAATTTTGCATCTTATAAAGATAAATCAGAAAGAGAAAGAGTAAAACACTCAGTCATGAAAATTAATAATATTTAGGCAAAAGATACAATGGTTGGAGAATCCTTTATAGAATCTAATACAGCAAAAAGAGAAGGTTTCATAACTACAGGTATAGAAAAATTAGATAGACTACTAGAAGGTGGAATACCAGGAGGATTTACGACAGTAATTTTAGGATCACCAGGATCTAGTACAGAAATTTTAGTAAAACAGATTGCATCTACTGGAAAAGTTACATATATAACAACTGAAGAAACAAAAGATGAAATCGTCGACACCATGAAACGCTTTAAGTGGAATAGTTCAGAAATTGATTTTATTGACATTTCTTCAAAATATTATTCAAATGTTCTCAAAGGTGAGCAAAAAAGAGTCAGTATTTATGAACAAAGATCTAAAATGAAACTAAAAGAGTTAATAGAACTAGGTTCATCGGGAATGCCTTCAACAGTAACTGGTCAAGAAGATTATTTAGCAGTATTTTCTAATAAGGTAAAGGAACTTCAATCAGAACAATTTTTAGTAGTAAATTCTTTAGATTTTTTTCTAAGTCAATATAGTCAAGAAGACGTTTTAAAAACTATTTATGCAGCAAAGGTTAGCAATCTTAAAAATAAAGGTGCCTTAATAATTGTTATGACTAAAGGAATACATGGAGAGATATTTGAAAGAAAAATGGAAGGTATTGCTGACTGTGTTTTAGAACTAGATGTAATTCAAAAAGGATCAACCTTTGAAAGATTTTTATCAGTCAAAAAAATGCGCAACTATGCAAAAAAAATTGGCATTGCTAGATATGTTATAGACGACAGCGGATTTGTTTTAGAAATGATTGAAAGAATCATGTAATTAAATTTTTAAAAAAAAGAAAAAAAGAGAATTTTTTTAAGATATCATTGTAAATATAATTAGCTGTGTTCCTTCTGCATCAGCGTCTTCGTCACCAGCAGAAGCCTCGATTTCTATGCCGCCAAGTCCCAAAAACAATCCAGACGAAAGTGTTGCTGTTTCTCCTGAAGCAATATCAAAAGTATCTTCCACTAAAATATCTATTGCTCCAAGAATACCGCCGGTTATTGCTAAACTACAATCTATATCTTCAGCATCTGTTTCTCCAGTATTTTCTATAGTTAAAGTTGCTCCAAGGCCGCCTGATATTGTTAATTCAAGTTCTATTGGTGGTGGTGGCGGTTCAGAAATAGTTGCTGTTGTTTCATCTGTTGCAACCTCTTTTTGGCTATCTGTTACAGTCAAAACTACATCATATTCCCCAGCTGCATCGTAAGAATAGGTTGGATTTTGTTCGTCTGAGGTATCTCCATTTCCAAAGTCCCATTCATAAGTGTATGGTGGTACTCCGCCTTCTGCAGATCCTGTAAATTGTATGTCTTCACCTACCTCTGCTTCGTATGGTCCATGTGCATCGGCAATTAATGGCTCTGCTTCATCATTTGTTAAATAAAATGCCATATCGCCATATGTGTGATCAGTCCAAAAATCTGTTCCTAAGAGTGGAAATCCTTGCAATGATGTGTGCAGTAGTTCTGGATTTGCACCATTTGTCAGCCAACCCCACTGAGGCGGAAATACAAATACTGCTTGTATTGTAATCCAGTATTTTTCTCCTGCTTCAGCAGTAAAAACAGGATCCAAAATTACTTCATATTCGTAATTTCCTAAAGGATCTAATGGATACCCCGTAATCGCTGGGAAGAAATAAGATGCAATTGCAGTTGTTTCTGGATTTGGCATTCCTGCACCGGTAGGTGAGTTACCTGTGCCATCATCTGCATATATAAATATATTGAAATCACAAGGATCTACCTCATCTGGCGGTCCATTCCAAAATGTACCCCACCAATGTACATCTGATACAACTGTTTCTTCTTCAAACAAAAAATCGTCAGCACATTGGGAGTTAATTGGATAAACTACATCTAATTGAGAAGATAAACCATTTGAGGTTGCATCAGGTCCCCCATTATCCCAAATTATTCCTTTTACTGTTGAAGTTTGTTCAGTTTGAACACAAAAACCTAATGTTTTTGGTGCCTTTGTTGTTAGTACTTTCTCTTCAGAAGTATTTGCTATAGCAGATGCCGCTGTAATTAACATTATTATTGCTATTAACAAAACACTCGCCTTATTCAAAATTTTTTCCTTTCTTATAATTTTTTTACCCCCCTTAAATATAATTTATGTATAGTAAGCAAGCTTAAATAATTTATTAGCATCCAAGGGTTGTTGGTTCATTTTTGATCTTTACTTTATTACAAACTTTATTATCTTTTCAGCCGCAGTGTGAGGGTCTAAATTCTTTTTTTCAATTTCTTCAATTAAATTATCAATTTTATCCTGTATTTTTGATTCGTCAAAAATTAAATTCATAATTTGTTTTTTTATTATTTCTACAAGCTCAACCTCATAACGTTCTCTTCTATTTTTTTCAAAAATTTTACATTTTTTAATATATTTTAAGTGAATGGATATTTGCTTAGCAAGCTCATCTAAACCTTTATTTTTCTTTGTTGATGTTTGTACTATTGGTATCTTTCTATCTTTTAATATAATATCAAGCATTGATTCAATTTCTGCAACTGTTTGTTCTGTACCTGGTTTATCAGATTTATTTACAACAAAAATATCTGCTATTTCCATTATACCTGCTTTTATAGTTTGTATCGAATCTCCAAGACCTGGCACAAGTACTACGCAAGTTGTATCAGCTATTTTTATAATATCGACTTCACTTTGCCCAACTCCAACTGTCTCAATAATAATTATATCCATTCCTGCAGCATCTAATATCTCAACAACATCGTATACCGCACCAGTAAGGCCACCAAGCATTCCTCTTGTGCCCATACTTCTAATAAAAATTCCATCATCACAAGAAAGATCCATCATCCTAATTCTATCCCCTAGAAGTGCACCCCCACTAAAAGGACTTGTAGGATCTATTGCTATGATTCCAATTTTCTTATTTTGTTTTCGATATATTTTTGCAAGCTCAAAAATAAGTGAGCTTTTTCCGCTACCCATTACTCCAGTAATTCCGATAACATGTGCCTTTCCAGAATGCTTATGAAGTTTTTTCATTGAATTTATTGCTTCTTTTGAATTGTTTTCTACAAGAGTTATAAGTCTTGCAATAGCTCTATGATTACATTCCAACACTTTTGAAGAAAGATCTCTCATTATTTCACATTCTTTTGTATATATTCAACGATATCTTCAACTGGAGTTCCAGGACCAAATATTTCTGATACTCCTTCTTTTTTTAGTTTTGGCACATCTTCTTCAGGAATTATCCCTCCACCAATAAGTAAAACATCTTCCATTTCTTTTTGCTTTAACAGTTTTGCAACATCAACAAAAAGAGTCATATGCGCACCAGACAATAAACTTAGTCCTATTACATTAACATCTTCTTGAATCGCTGTTTTTACAATTTGATCTGCTGTCTGATGAAGTCCTGAATAGATTACCTCCATTCCTGCATCTCTTAGGGCTCTAGCAACAATTTTTGCCCCTCTATCGTGGCCATCTAGTCCTGGTTTTGCTATTAGAACTCTTATTTTCATATAATTACCTCAAAATATGGATGGTTCTTTATATTCTCCATAAATATCTCTTAAAACTTGACATGTTTCACCCAATGTCGCATAGCTGTGCACACAATCAAGTATATAAGGCATTAAGTTTTCTTTTCCTTCAGCTGCTTTTCTTAAATTGTTTAAATTCCTTTCAACTTTTGAGTTGTTTCTTTTTTTTCTTAAATCTTTAAGTCTTTTAATTTGCCTTTCTTCTCCTTTTTCATCCATCTTTAAAATTGGTATATCAATAACTTCATCAAGTTTATAATCATTAACACCAACAATTGTTCTTTGTTTTTTGTCTATTTCTTTTTGGTATCTATATGCAGCTTCTGCAATTTCTCTTTGGAAAAAACCTTTCTCAATTGCAGGTATTACCCCACCAAGTTTCTCAACTCTTTCAAAATATCTGTATGTTTCTTCTTCCATTTTATCGGTTAACCATTCAACATAATATGAACCACCTAAAGGATCGACAGTGCTTTCAACACCCGACTCTTCCGCTATGATTTGTTGAGTTCTAAGCGCTATTCTAACGGCCTTTTCTGAAGGAAGTGCCAATGCTTCATCCATTGAGTTGGTATGAAGCGATTGAGTTCCGCCAAGAATTGCAGATAAAGCCTGAATTGTCACACGGATGATATTTACTTCTGGTTGTTGTGCTGTAAGAGAACAACCTGCTGTCTGAGTATGAAACCTCATCCACAAAGACCTTTCTTTTTTAGCTCCCAACTTCTTCATTTCTTTTGCCCAAATTCTTCTTGCTGCACGATATTTAGCAATTTCTTCAAAAAAATCATTATGCGCATTAAAAAAGAAACTAAGTCTTGGTGCAAAGTCATCAATCTTTAATCCCCTTTTAATTGCATGTTTTACATATTCGATACCATCGCCTAAAGTAAAAGCAAGTTCTTGAACTGCAGTCGAGCCTGCTTCTCTAATATGATATCCGCTTATACTGATTGTATTCCACCTAGGTAAGTATTTAGATCCATATTCAAATGTATCAACAATTAGACGCATAGAGGGCTCTGGTGGAAATATATACGACTTTTGTGCAATATATTCTTTTAAAATGTCGTTTTGAATTGTTCCGCCTATTTTTGCTTTATTTATCCCTCGGTTTTCAGCATTTGCAATATAAAAAGCCCAAATAATAGCAGCCGGGCCATTTATGGTCATAGAGGTTGTAACCTTATCAATTGGTATTTCACTAAATAATAAATCCATATCTTTAAGTGACGATATTGCAACACCACATTTTCCAAACTCACCTCTTGCAAGTGGGTGATCTGTATCATAACCATAAAGCGTTGGATAATCAAATGCGACGCTTAAACCAGTCTCGCCATGATTTAAAAGATACTTAAACCTCATATTTGTTTCTTCGGCAGAACCAAATCCAGCAAATTGTCTCATCGTCCATAGTTTACCTCGATACATATTAGAATGGACGCCCCTTAAGAAAGGATATTTGCTTGGAAAGCCTACGTCATCAAGATACTCTAAATCTTTTATATCCAATGGTGTGTACAAATTTTTGATTTCAATTTCTGAAAGATTCTTGAATTTTTCTTTTCTTTCAGGTTTTTTATCTATTAATTTAGAATAACAATCCTTTTCCCATTTTTCTAATTCTTTATTTAATTTATTGGAATCTCCCATAGAAAAACTCCCATTTCACCAATCAATACCTTTTCTGCTTTTAATTCCTTTTTGATATGGATGTTTAATTTCGAGTATCTCACTAACCAGATCTGCTTGTTTTATTATATCTGGATGCGCATAACGACCTGTCAAAACAAGTTCTAGTTTTTCAGGTTTTTTATCTATTAATTCAGACAAATTTTCTAAAGAGATTAAATTAAAATCTACAGCAACATTTATCTCATCAAGAATGAGGACGTCAGTGTCTTTATTTTTAATGCTTTTTTTTGCATAATCAAATCCTTTTTTTGCAAGATCGATATCAACTTGCTCCGGATTTTTTTTATTAACAAACTTATCTCTACCAAATTGTTTTACATCAAAATTAGGAATCTTTTTAATTGCATCTATTTCAGAATATCTCCTACCTTTCATGAATTGAATCATTAAAACTTTAAAATTGTTACCAGATGCGCGTAGACCAAGACCTATTGCAGCAGTTGTTTTACCTTTGCCGTTTCCAGTGTAAACATGAACTTTTCCCAAACTATCTGACATTAAAATACAAATAGGATATACTTATAAAAATATGTCTTAAAAATAAAAAAAGGAGTTTTGGTTTTAAACTCCTTCCCAGAATCCATCTGAATCGTAATCATCAAATGAGATTACATTTAAGTGCCCGTCTTCAGTATAGAAATAGATAAAAACCTGATATTCGTCCATAAATCTATTATATACTAACCATACACTGAAAACTTGTGTATCAAACCACCAGCCTATATCACTATAGTCTTCAGATACAACAAAGGTTTGATCTAATCCTCCTAACCAAACCCATCCGCCATTGATAAGTGTTTTTTCCCAGAACATTATAGTTACAGTTCCATCACCATCGCTTTGTACACTTACCTTTCTATTTTCATCGACTTGTCCATCAAAATATTGCATGGGATGCTCTGATGGGCGATTATCCCACGTTTGAGTATTTAAAATAATTTGATGTGTCGGAGGTACATACCAGTCGACATAATTACGACGACCTGGTGGATTATTCACAGGAGTGGGCCAAGGATTAAATTCGTTATTTAAACCAATACCCTTACCATAAAGATTTGCATTAGATTGGTTATTATTACTATTTAAAGGGGTTGCAATAACAATCAAAGATGCAGAAATCGATATTATTGCTGTCAAAAATAGAGATATCACTAGCCTTCTAAAAACTCTTGTCTTTTTCATCTTATTTCCCCTAAATATAATTATTATATAGTTAAATTTATTTATATCTATAGTTAGATATTTGTCAATTGAAAAGCTTTATTGGAAGAAATCCAACTTTTTGGAAGTATCTAAATATGATAATCTATAATGAGTATGTCAATATTTTATATTTATAGCTATAGCGATAATAGATGAAAAAAACTAAGATATATCAAACTAGATTATTGTTTATGTTTTAATTATAAACAGAAACCTTTATTTTCAGCTTTTTTATTCCAAAGCTCATGCAATTAGAACTCAATGAACAACAAAAAATGATTAAAAATATGGTAAAAGAATTTGCCGAAAAAGAAATTGCACCAATTGCTGAAGAGCTTGACAAAAAAGAAGAATATCCAACAAAAACACTTGAAAAAATGGCTAAGCTTGGACTTCTTGGGATTATTATTCCTACTGAATTTGGGGGAGCAGGATTAGATTCAATTGCCTATGCAACTGTTATTGAAGAAATTTCACGCAAATGCGCATCTACTGGAGTAGTCACATCAGTACATAACTCTCTTGCAGCAGGACCAATAATTAAATACGGAACTGAAGAACAAAAGAAAAAATACCTGCCAATTCTTGCAAAAGGTGAAAAAATTGGAGCTTTTGCAGGAACGGAGCCAAATGCAGGTTCAGATCTTGGAGCAATGAAAACAACAGCTGTTCTAAAAGGGAATACGTACATTATAAACGGAGATAAAACATTTATTACTAGCGGCCCAAAAGCCGGTATTATTATTGTATTTGCAGTAACAGACAAAGAAGCAGGATCAAAAGGAATAAGTGCATTTATTGTAGAAAATAGTTTTAAAGGATACAAAGTCGGAAGTATTTTTGAAAAACTGGGAATTAACGCATCTCAAACATCAGAATTAATATTTGAAAACATGGAAGTTCCTAAAGAAAATTTGCTTGGAAAAGAAGGAGATGGTTTTAAGATAGCTCTTGGTACACTTGATGCTGGAAGAATTGGAATTGCTTCACAAGCTGTAGGTATTGCACAAGCAGCACTTGATGAAAGCATTGAATACTCTAAACAAAGAGAGCAATTTGGAAGACCAATTGCAAAGTTTCAGGCAATTCAGTGGATGATAGCTGAAATGGCTACTAAAATTGATGCTGCTAGATGGCTTGTTAGAAACGCTTGTTATATCAAAGATAAGGGAGAAAGATTTAGTAAAGAAGCAGCCATGGCAAAGCTCTTTGCATCTGAAACAGCAATGGATTCAGTAATTAAGGCAGTTCAAATCCATGGCGGATATGGTTATACAAAAGAATACACTGTTGAAAGACTCTTCAGAGATGCAAAAATAACAGAGATTTATGAAGGAACTTCTGAAGTACAAAAAATGGTAATTGCAGGAAGTCTTTTAAGATAAACAATTTAAATGGAAATAAGGAGTGATTCGATGGGGGAGTTTAATTATAAAAATGAATATGAAAAATGGAAATGGAACGTACCTCAGTCATATAACATAGGTTATGACACCGTCGACAAACATGTAGAAGAAGGCAAAGGAGATAAAATAGCTCTATATTGGGAAAATTCAAAAGGAAATTCAAAGAAATTTACTTTTGAACAAATTATGAAACTTTCCAATAAGTTTGGAAATGTTTTAAGAAAATTAGATTTTAAAAAAGAAGATAGATTTTTGATAAGACTTCCAAATATACCTGAATTTCAAATATCTTTTATCGGCGGAGTGAAAATAGGAGCTGTACCAATACCCTCAAGTGTGATGTTTAAGGAAAAAGAAATTGAATACCGGGTAAAAGACAGTTCATCAAAAGCAGTTATTACAACTTCCAAATATGTAAAAGAAGTTCAATCAATAAAAGATAATTGCGATTCTCTTGAGCATATAATTGTTATTGATGATGAAAATACTGATGAGCTTTATTATGAAGAGTTGATGAAAGAATCGTCAGATAAACTTGAACTTGAAAAGACAAAAAGCACTGATATGGCATTTTTCTGTTATACGTCAGGCACTACAGGTAATCCAAAAGGAGCTGTTCATCTGCACAGATGGGTCATTGGAAACGATCCAAGTGTTTTTTACTGGGAAAATGCATCAGAATATGATATTGTTGGTCATACCGGCGATCTTAGCTGGATTTATCCACTAGGTAACGGGTTTTTATATTCTTGGAGATGGGGGATTTCAACATTTATTTATGATGGAAAATTCAATCCAGAACGTTGGTTTGAACTTATTGAAAAATACAAAATTACAGTTTTATGTTCTGTTCCGACTGCTTTTAGAATGTTTTTGACTGTAAAAGAAGCAGAAAACAAATACAATCTATCGTCCTTAAAACACTGCACCTCTGCTGGAGAGCCTCTAAATCCTGAAGTGTTTAGTGAATTTCAAAGAAGATTTGGAATTAATCTATATGATGGTATTGGAATGACCGAGGTTATGGTTTATCTTTCAAACATGAAAGATATGCATATAAAACCAGGTTCTTGCGGAAAACCTCAACCAGGGCATAGATGTGCAATTATAGATAAAAATGGAAATCCTTTGCCACAGGGCGAACCAGGCATGCTTGCTGTAAGAAAAGACGATCCTGGCCTTTTTAGAGAATACTGGAATAAACCAGAAAAAACCAAAAAAAGCTTTAAAGGAGATTGGTTTTTATCTGGAGATGTGTTATATCAAGACGAAGATGGTTACTTTTGGTTTAGCGGCAGAGATGATGACTTAATTATGGCAAGTGGCTATAGAATCTCACCGTTTGAAGTGGAGTCTGCAATAATTTCTCACCCAGATGTTTTAGAATGTGCTGTTGTTGCAAGTCCAGATAGCATGAGAGGTGTAATTGTAAAATCTTTCATAATACTTCATGAACCAAAAATTGCATCTGACAATCTTATAAAGGAAATTCAAGACCACTGCAAAAAAGTTGCAGCTCCATATAAATATCCAAGAGAAATTGAATTTGTAGAAGAGCTTCCAAAAACTCAAAGTGGAAAAATAAAAAGAAAACAACTAAGGGAGCTTGAAAAACAACGAAAAGGTGTTTAAAATGAATATAATAGTATGTGCAAAACAGGTTGTTGACGTATCAGAAATTAAAATTGATCCAAATACAAACAAACCAATTCTTGCTGGAATACCAAACAAAATAAGCGATATTGACAAAAATGCAATGGAAGAAGCAATAAAAATAAAAGAAGCGAATGGAGGTAAAATAACAGTTTTAACTATTGGTCCCGCAGACGCAAAAGAAAAAATAAAAGAGCTTCTTGCAATGGGTGCCGATGAGGGTGTGCTTATTACACCGCCAGAAAAAACAGATTATTTTATTATTTCAAATATACTTGCTGGCGCAATTAAAAAAATTGGCGAATATGACATAATAATATGTGGCGAAGCATCGATAGATCTTTTTTCAGGTCAAATTGGGCCCAGAATTGCAGGTATTCTAAATATGCCTCAAATAACATACGCCCAAAGTACAAAAGTTGAAAAAGATAAAATAACATCAGATAAAAATCTAGGAGATAAATCAGTTTCAATGCAATCAGCCTATCCAGTTCTTCTTACTGTTACAAAAGAGATTAATGAACCAAGACTCCCAAGTTTAATGCAGATACTTGCAGCAGCAAATAAACCAATACATGACTGGAAAGTGGAAGATGTCTTACCTGAAAAAATTGAGCCAAAAATTTCTACAATTGAGATTAAAGGTGTTTCAATGGACAGAAAAAATATGATTTATCAAGATGATATTGATGAATCTGTTAAAAAACTTGTAAACGAACTTGCAAAAGAGGGTTTTTTGAGGTGATATGAATGGTACTTGTTTATTCTGATGAAAAAAATTTAACTATTGAAATGATTGCAAAAGCAAGCGAAATTGCAAAAGAAATGAACAAAAAAGTAAATGCAGTTGCAGTCGGAGAAGATTTTTCCAAAGATTATATAGCACATGGTGCTGACAATGTTTATTTTGTCGAAACAACTGAACAAAATTTCAAAGCTGAAGAGTATACAAATATTTTAAAAAATATTATTGAAGAATCTGGCTCAGAGACAATTTTTATAGGTTCAAATAAAAATGGCAAAGAACTCGCAGGAAGATTGGCAGCTATATTTGAAGCAGGTTGTATTACAGATTGTATAGATGTTTATGTAAAAGATAAAAAAATCACTGCAGAAAGAATTGTTTATAGTGGAAACGCAGTTGCTGTAGAACAATTTAATTCAAAACCGCAAATAGTCACAATTCCATCAAAACTGTTTGATCCAATTCCTGAAGATTCAAAGAAATCTGGAGAGGTTATAAAAAAGAAAATTGATGCTGAAAAATCTCCTTCAAAAATTTTAAAAGTACAAGAGTTAAAAACAGAAGGAGCAAATGTAGAAGATGCAGAAATAATCGTTTCTTGTGGTCGTGGAGTAAAAAATAAAGAAGATATTAAAATAGTAAATGAACTTGCAGAAGTAATTAAAGGAAAAACGGTCGGTTGTTCAAGACCTATTGCAGCAGACCTAAAGTGGCTTTCTGAGGATCATTGGATAGGGCTTTCAGGACATAAAGTTAAACCAAAATTATACATTGCAGCAGGAATCTCAGGTCAAATACAGCATATCGCAGGAATGAGAGATTCTGGTGTTATTGTAGCAATAAATAAAGATCCTGAAGCACTAATATTCAAATCTGCTGACTATGGAATAGTTGGAGATTTGTACGAAGTTTTACCAAAACTTACAAGTGCAATAAAGGAAAAAATAGGTTAAATCTGAATTTTTTCAGATTTTTATAATGATTCACATGTCAAGAGAAATAGATAAAAAGCTAATTTCCGAAATACCTAAAAAAAAAATTGCTGATTTTATTTTTTTACATTTAAGAGATATGTGGGCAGTTGATGGTTTTTACTATCTTTTTATTGAAGAAAAATGGGGAACTAAAGAAGCGACAGAAATTGATAGAAAAGTCTGGGATGTAATGGGTAAGATAGAAGCAAGAAAAATAAAACAATTTTTCAATTTTACAAAAGATGATATTCCAACAATGATCAAAGCCTTAAGTTATTCTGGATGGGCACTTGATTTAGAAGATAAAGAAATTATTATAAAAAAAGATAAAGCAATAGTGAGAAACACTAAATGTAGAGTGCAAAACACTAGAATTAAAAAAGGTCTTGGTGAATTTGGATGTAAACCAGTAAGGTTTGGATTTTTAAATGCATTTGCAAAGGAATTTAATGAAAATATAATAGTTAATTGCAAAATGTGTCCACCTGATGATCATCCTGAAGATATGTGGTGTATTTGGGAATTTAGTATGAAGGGAGATAAATGAAAACTTCAAAAGAATATAAGCAAAGCTTAAAGAAAATGAGGCCTAACATTTACAAATTTGGTAAATTAATAAAAGATGTAACAACACATCCTGCAACAAAAAGAACTGTTGAAGGACATGCTCAAATATTTGATACCTCTCAAAAAGAAGAATACAAAGACATCTTAACTACAAAATCAAAAATTACTGGAAAGCAAGTTTCTAGATATTTATCTATTATTGGCAGTTTTGAGGATATGGCTGCAAATGTTAAAATGAAACGTTTAATGTTTAATCTTACTGGAACCTGCACTGGAGGAAGATGTGCAGGATTTAATGCTCTAAATGCTATGTGGGCTGCAACCTATGATATAGACAAAGAGTTTGGAACTAATTATCATGAGAGGATAAAAACTTGGTTAAAAGACTCTCAAGAAAGAGATATAACTTTATCAGGAGCTTTAACTGACCCAAAAGGTGATAGATCAAAATCGCCTTCAAATCAAAAAGATCCGGATATGAGTTTAAGAGTCGTTAAAGAAAATAAAGATGGCATAGTCGTAAGAGGAGCAAAGGTCATGATTTGTGGTGTTGCCGCTGCAAATGAAATTTTTGTCATGCCCGGAACTGGCTACAGAGAACAAGACAAGGATTATGCAGTTTCTTTTGTTATTTCTAGAGATATAGAAAATCTAACAATAGTAGAGTCAAGAAGACCAAGTGACAACAGAGAACTTGAAGACGGCTTTGACACGCCAGTAGATATTGGAGGAATTACCCAAGCCTACCTTTTATTTGAAGATGTATTTGTTCCAAAAGAAAGAGTTTTTATGTGTAAGGAATTTGGCTATTCTATTAAAGCAGTAATGAACTTTGTCGCACCCTATAGATCAGCAATAGGTGGTTGTGTTGCAGGACAAGGCGATGTTATGATTGGTGCCGCAGCACTTATGGCACGAGCTAATGGATTATCAGAAAAAGCATTCAGAGAAAAAATTACTCAAATGATAATTAACAATGAAACAACCTTTGGTATGGGACTTGCAGCAGGTGCTATGGGCAAAAAACATCCATCGGGAGTTTGGATTCCAGATCATCTAATTTCCAATGTAAACAAAGTACATGTAGCAACACTCCCATACGATACAAAAAGAATTACACAAGATATTGCAGGAGGTATTGCTGAAACAGGTTGTTTACCATCATGTCAGGACATTAATGATCCTAAATATGGAGAATTATTGCAAAAATATCTGAAGGCAAATTGTTCAGGTGAAACAAGGGCAAAGATTGCAAGACTCATCGAATGGCTAACAATTGGTTCTGGTGTACCTGGTTGCATGCATGGAGGAGGATCACCAGATGGTGCAAAATTGATGGTAAATGCTAAGACAGATATTAATCATTATATAGAACTGGCAAAACGATTGGCTAATATAAAGGAAGACATAAAGGTTGAATCAAAGAAGAAATAATTTGTATATCGGTAATTTTATAAGGTCATATTAGATGATAATATTAATATTGGGAATGGGGAGTAAAAATGAAAAATAAATATGGAATTATACAATCGACTTCAACGAGCTGTTCTTTTTACAAGCAAGACTCTGACGGAAATCAGTCGACATTCAACATTTTTGTAGCTCCAAAAATGGATGAAGAAGAAAAAAAATCAATTTTTGCTTTTATAGATAATGAGCAGATAAAACAAAAGAGTTGGTTTGGCACAAATGACGTTGAGGTTAAAGACGTAGTTCAAGCTTTTAGAGAATGGGCATCAGATGCACCTTTTATGTTTGAACTTGATGCTCAAAAAAGTATGGGCGAATGTCTTGGCTCAAAACTTAAAAAAACTAATGAAAATGAGTAGAAACTCATTTCTATTTTTCTTTAAGAGATTCTTCTACAAAGTTAGGCAATATAAATGACGATTTGTGAATGTTTTCGTTGTAATATCTTAATTTATGATTTTTAACAAACTTTTTTGCTTTTTGCATATCAAAATCATTTAATGGATGCACTTTTCCTTTTGAAGAAAATGAAAAACTCCACATTCCAGATGGATACGTTGGAATGAATGCCAAATAACAAAACACATTACTTTTACCGAAAATTTCTTTATAACATTTGAAAATCTCTTTGAAAATTTTATTATTAAAATGAGGAGATTCACTTTGTGTAACTAAAATACCATCCTTTTTTAATATTCTATATACCTGTTTGTAAAAATCTTTTGTGAACAATCCTTCAGATGGGCCTAATGGATCTGTTGAATCAACAAGAACAATATCAAAAGATTCATCAACAGAATTATTTACATATTTAATTCCATCTTCAACCTTTAAATCTAGTTTTGGATTATTAAATTCTGTTGAAATGGTCTTTAAGTATTTTTTGCAAGCCTCAATTACAACATCGTCAATTTCAACCATTACAACTTCATTTACAGATTTATGTTTTAGTACTTCTCTAATGGCTCCTCCATCTCCACCGCCTATCACAAGTACTCTTTCTGGATTGGGATGCACAATCATTGGAACATGCGCAATCATTTCATGATAAACATATTCGTCTTTTTCTGTAGTCATCACCTTTCTATCTAAAGTTAGCATTCTACCATAAGCCAGCGTATCAAAAACTTCCACTTGCTGATATTTTGATTGTTTCCTAAATAAGGGATCGCCTGAATGTCTAAATGAGTAGGCAACATTTTCGTCTCTTTCTGTGAACCAAATATTTCTCGTGTATTTTGTTGGCTTTTTTGTTTTTTCATATTTTTTATTTTTTGATTTTATTTCAATTTTTTCTAAAAGATCAACAGTTCCTCTGTGCATTTCAATTGCAGAACCATGTTTTGCCTTCAGTGATTTTTCCAAGTAATTATATGCAACCCAAGGATTTATGTTGTCTCCACAAGTAAAAATATCAATAGATGCAAAACCATATTCAGGCCAAGTATGAATTGATAAATGACTTTCTTCAATTACAACAACACCGGAAACGCCTATTGGAGAGAAATGATGAAATGTAGAATTAATAACAGTTGATCCTGCTTTTTGTGCAGCTTCTACCATACTTTTTTCAATGTGATACACATCATTAAGTATTTCAGATGAACATTCATAAAATTCAACTACCACATGCCTACCTAACGCATTCATGAAAATCCCGCCAATTATAAATGCCGTAATTTACATCAGTTTAAAATAATTTAGGTCAATTTTTTGTTAAAAGAAGTTCTTTAAATCTTCATTTTTTATATGATGAACCTCCACCATGTGGTGAGGTTTATATGACATCTTAGCTTTTCTTAAGCCGGGAACTCCCATATCAGTTTCCCTGTTGATAAATTTAAATTTTTTTTGTAATAATTTTGCAGCTTCCATATTAATTGCTTTATAGATTCCATCATAATAAGGTGAGCCTTTCTCATAGTGAATTACGGCTGTATCATCATTCATTTTTTCATAAACAGATATCGCTTCGATTTTATCTCTAACTTTTATAAATATTCCTTTAAGATCTAAATCAAAAAAGTGCTTCATTGAAAACATAATTGCTTTTTTTTCATTTTTTAAAAGCTCATCAGAATCGCAATCTCTCCATAAGCACCACCTTCTTAAAAATCTTAAAACCTCTTCCATGTTATTTTCATTGATTTCTTCAACAGAATAATCAACATTTCTGGTAAATTTATTCAATCTATTTCTAATTTTAGAGTAATCTCCTCCAGAAAGTTCAGCAAGATCTTTTGCTAGATATACATAATCAAAATATTCTCTATTTTTACCAAATTTGATATTTTTTAATTTAGAAGAAATGTATTTTTTTGATTCTTTGGTTATCATCCCTACTGCTATTTCTGTAGAATTTTCTTTTGCAATTTTTAAAAAATCTTTAAATAATTCGTCGTTTTTCTTCCCAATAGGAGGTCTAAATTGGATTTTATTTTTATATTTGGTTTTGATTATTAAATTTTCATCAACAAAATCATAATAATAATCTATATAGCTACTCCAACTAATCATCGTCGTAAAGAGATAATCGCTATGTGTAATTGGATATTTTTTTGAGTGTTTTTCAAAAATATCTTTATCATCTAACGAAATTTTTTTAAAATCTTTATCTGAAATCAGACTAATCACCAAATCTGTAAAGCATTGGAATGTGATCTTTCATTTGTTTTAATCCAAGAGGTTTGTAAAAATCTTCACTTCCAGGTTCTGCAATAAGGCCTATCCAAAAAATATTTTTATTTAAGCAATGGTTAACTAAAAATTTAACCAGTTTTTTCCCAAGTCCTTTATTACGATATTCATTTTTTATTACTAAATCCTGAATGTAAGCATCGGAGACGCCATCAGAAATTAATCTTCCCATGCCTATCGCCTTTTTTGTTTTATTATTTATAACCACAACAAAAGCAAAACTTCCTTTAATCATTTTATTTATTGACTCTTTATTAAAAGAATCTTTCCACCAATTTCCAGATTTGTAAAGTTCAACAATCTCGTCTTCATCCCACTCACTTATTATTTTAAATTCAAATTCTTCGCTCATAATTTAATCCATTTTTTTAAATTTTTTACAAGTAAAATAATTCTCAAGGTTTAATAGCATTTTGAAATTTATTGAATCATGATTATTAGATAAATGTGTTATTTTTGTTATAATATTCCGAAACATATATAAAATGTTAATTGTATACATGCTACAGTATATCAGATATAAAAAAATATGAGATGAGGATGAAGTAATAGTAAACCAAGGAGAGGAGGAAGGGTTTTTATTAGTTTCTTCATTATTTCCCCCTAATTTTCCCTTCCTTCTTATAAGTTTTTTAGTTATTTTTATATATAAATGTTTTATTGATGTTTCAAGAGGAAGTTAAATGGGAGTAAATGAAAAATATTTTTGTAAAAGATGTGGAAATCAACTCAATAACATAGACGAGATAGCTCTTGGAATATGCACAAATTGTAAAGGAAAAATTTTAACTTCTTCTAATACTGACAAGTTTTATTGTGAAATTTGCGATAAACAATTAAAATCGATGAATGAAAAAGCTATGGGAATATGCGAGAATTGTAAGGCATCAATTCTGAGAAAATTGAAATAATAATATAATAATCTTTAAATATACAGAGTTTATATTTATAATAAATGATAAATTTATTAAAAAATATTTATTACAGAAATCAACAAAATGATATCGATATCCCAAAAAAAATAAAAGACCCTGTATTTTTTTGCAGTTTATGTTCTAAGAAATTAAAATTTAACGAATTAATAGATGGTTATAAATGTTCATATTGTGAAAATGATTTATTTTTAAGTGTATATGACATCTCAAATGAAAATTTGAATGATTTTAAAATAATAGCTTAATCTTCATCACTATTAAAGCCTAAGGCAATTAAATATCCTCTTGCTCTTTCTGAATATTTATATTCATTGACTTTTTTCCAAAAATTTTTTGAATGATTTGGATAAACAAGATGTGCCAATTCATGAATTATAATATAATCACCTACCCATTTTGGCATTTCTGCCACTCTATCTGATATTCTTATTTTTTTAGAGATGGTAGAACAACTACCAAATCTAGAATTTTGATTTGTTACAAATTTTATGCTAAATTCAAGTTTTGAATCAAAATACAATTTGTTTAAATCCTTTGCTCTTTTCTGAAGAAGCCCATCATCATTAAGTGTTTTTCGTCTTTTGCTTTTTTTATGTTTGTCAATCATTTTTAATATCCATTTTTCCTCTTCAGCTTTTGACAGTCCACAAGGTAGATAAATTATATATTTTCCATTGATAAATTTTGATTGTATTGTTTTTTTCCTTTTTTTACTTCTAATAATTTCTACGTTTTGGGGAAAAGTCATTTATGACAAAACAATTTTCATCTTAATAGATTTTATTAAATTGTACGAAATAATTTAAATATATGTTAATCAATAATATTCTAGGAAAAAATGAATACCAAAACTTACAAAACCGTTTTATCAGTAGTTTTAATAGGAATTCTAATAATTTCAAATTTATCTGCTTTAGGATACAACTATAAATCAATTTCAAATAAAACGAATATCATATCTTTTGATCTTGAATTTTCAGATCCTGAACTTATTATTCATGATGAAAATATTACTGTTCATATAAATGAAAGTGACATAAACATGATAGTACCAGATAGACCAGTTTTACCTGTTAACATAACAACTTTGGAATTTGAACTTGGTACAAAAATTAAATCGGTCACATGTGAACATTCATGCCCAGAAGATATTTATCTTGAAAAAAATATTGCTAGAGGGCTAAAAAGAAGTATTGACAAAATAAAAATTAGTGGAAACAAGCAACTTAGAGATGGAGAAGTTTATCCAAGTGATTGGATATATTATCATGCTGGCGGTGGTCTCTCTTTTACAGAACATGTCACCTTTTTTGTTTTAAGAACTTATCCCGTGAGATATTTTAAAAATGAAAGTAAATTGCAGTTTATTAGGAATATAACTGTTGAAATTGAGTATGAAGTGCCCGATGAACCAATCTTAAATGATAATGATATTTATGATCTACTGATTATAACCCCGTCTAAATTTTCAAGATATTTAAAACCGCTTGTCATTCATAAAAATAATTTGGACGTAAAAACAAGAATTGTAACTTCGGATGAAATTTACAAACAAACGTATTGGCAAGGAAGAGATAATCAAGAGAAAATAAAATTCTATATCAAAAATGCAATAGAATATTGGGGCATATCACATGTTTTATTGGTTGGAGGATTGAAAGGACAAAGTCTAAAATGGAATCTTCCTGCAAGATATAGCAATGTTGTACCTTATGAAGAAGGAGATCATGCAGAGTTTTCATTTATAAGCGATTTATATTACGCAGATATTTATGATTCAGAAGGCAACTTTTCTAGCTGGGATAATAACAATAACAATATATTTTCTGAATGGGACAGTTCAGTTAGAGAATATGTAGATTTATATCCTGACGTTTATCTTGGAAGGATACCCTGTAGAAATAGTCTAGAAGTTAGAATTATGGTCAATAAAATAATTAATTATGAAAAAGATAAATGTGATGAATCTTGGTTTAAGAATTTAATTTTGGTTGGTGGAGATTCATATGATGATGCTGATCAATTTAACGAAGGAGAACTTATTTGTGAAAAAGCAATTGAGCATATGCCTGGATTTACACCACTAAAAGTTTATGCGTCAGAGCAAGATATTAACAGAAGATCAGTCAATAATGTTATGAACCAAGGCGCTGGTTTTGCATATTTCTGTGGACATGGTAGTCCTTTAAGTTGGACAACACATTTTCCACCAAATGGTACAGAGTGGACAACTGGATATGAAATAAGTGATATGATATTTTTAAGAAATAAAGAAAAGCAACCAATAACAATTGTTGGTGGATGTCATAATGGACAATTTGATGTTACTCTAAGCAATATTATTCTTGGCATTTTAGATGATGGACTTCATTATTTTAGCTCTGAGGCGGGAAACTTTGGAGCATTTTGGTACAGTGAATGGGTTCCAAACAGCTGGGCTTGGTTTTTAACAAGCAAGAAAAATGGTGGCGCTATCGCAACTATTGCAAATACAGGCCTTGGCACACATGGAGATGGAGATTCAGATAAAAACGGAATTGCAGATTATCTTGAAATATTAGATGGATGGCTTGAGCTTAGAATATTACAACTTTACGGGGAGGATGAAAACGATGATTTGGGTGAAAATCACGGACAGGTAATGACTGAATATTTGCATTTATTCTATGGGAATAATGATAAATGGGATATTAAAATGGTTCAGCAATGGGAACTTTTTGGAGATCCTAGCCTTAAAATCGGTGGATATTCACTATAGACTCATTTATTGTCAAAAGTAGTATCCCCTCTAGATACATCTATGATATATTTAATTACGACATCCTTTGGAAAATTTGACGTTTGCAGGTATTCTTCGCATATCTTTTCAATCTTTGTAAGTCTTTTCTGAAAATCGTATTCTTCATTCACGGTGCATCTCATCCGTAGTTTAAAGGGCATTAAAAACTCATTAAAAACTCTTTCTAAATTTTTAGCTATATTTTTAAATCAATATTTGTTTATAATAATGGAAATCATGACAAAATATTGTCCAAGTTGTTCAAAAAAACAAAAAGAGGAATTTAAGTACTGTACGGATTGTGGAGAAAAACTTCAAAAAGCACCAGCAATGTGCGTTTTTTGTGGGCATAAATTAGGTGATTTTTTTAAGTTTTGTCCCGAATGTGGAAATTATATAGCTGAAGGAAAAAAACCTAAGGCCGATACAAAGTCAAAGAGCTCTTATATCAAGACAAAAGATAAAAATAAATTATCTTTGCCAAAGTTTAATTTTAAAAGAATTCCAAAAAATCTTATGATTATATTGTTAATTGTTGTTGTAGTTGTTATTGTTATTAGTGCGGCTTATATTTTATTATCTTCCAATCCAAGTTCCTCAGGATCTGAATACGGCGGGCGAACATTCACTGTTACAATTGTAAATAATTACAATTATGATGTAATTTGTGATTTAAAAGTAGGTCCACTAAAATATTCAGAAGGTTTTCCAGTTCTAGCAGGTGAAAGCTTACCTTTAACTGTAAATGAAGATGATTTGTTTTCAACTAGCAGCAGTTATAATATGACTCTTTATGTAATGTATGATGAAATCGAACAATCTGCTACTGCAATAGAAGTAACTAGCTACGCTAGTTTTGAAATTTCAGAATCTGGTAACCAGCATGTAGTAGAGGCTACAGAATATCAATAATTGTGGCTAATTTTTTAGAAAATTATAAAAACAAGTAGCTACATAATAATTAACAATCGTTAATAGTGTGGATGAGTCTTGAATAAAAAATATCTAATAAGCAGTTTAATTATAATTTCTATTATTAGTCTATCTATATTGCCTGGTTGTTTGCAAGAAGATTTAAAGCTAGACAATGTAGAGATTAGAGAATACCAGGGGGAAAAACTATCTTCTGTTTATGATTTTAGAGAAAACTCGATAAAAGGCCCCCAATATGTAAACAAAACCAAATATAGATTGGAAATAACAGGTCTTATAAATAATCCTAAAAATTATACTTATAACGAAGTTTTATCTAATTTTAAAAACTACAAAAAAGTAGTAAAACTTTATTGTGTTGAAGGCTGGGACGTAACAATTCTTTGGGATGGAATTTTAGTAAGAGACATTTTGGAAGATGTTGAGCCAAAAGAAAATGCTAAAACAATAATATTCAAAGCCCATGATGGATATACTACTTCTTTTCCAATTGAATATGTTATTGAAAACGAAATTCTCATGGCATTTAAGATGAACAATGTAACCCTTCCTGCACAAAGGGGTTTTCCATTTCAACTTGTCGCTGAAAGCAAATGGGGATATAAATGGATAAAATGGATAACAGAAATAGAGCTCTCAGAAAATGTATACTACAAAGGTTACTGGGAAAGAAGAGGTTATTCAAATAGTGCCAATTTATCTGAAGATTTTTTTGATTGAAATGAATAAACTAAAAATTATTAAAAAAAGTACTCACTTGCTTGTATCAATATTTACAATTTTTTACATAGTAACAGGGTTTGGTATATCTGATTATCAGATAATCGAACCAATTACATTTGGCCTTCTCACAAAGTCGCTTGCATTTAAGTTGCATTACTGGTTAATTGTTCCTTTTATAATTATCATAATATTTCATATATACTTTTCAATAGGACATAAAATAAAAAAAATATTAAGAAGGAAAAATTATGAATAAAGATTGGAAGAAAACTTTAACAAAAGAGCAATATCACATTATTAGAGAAAAAGGAACTGAACCGCCTTTTTTTGGAGAATATCTAGATAATAAAAAAGAAGGAAGATATTTATGTGCTGCATGTAAAAACGAGCTTTTTAAATCCAATCATAAATTTAACTCAGGAACAGGTTGGCCAAGTTTTTATGATGCAGAAAAGGAAAATATAGAGTTAAAAACAGATAACAGCCTGCTTATGAAACGAATAGAAGTTGTATGCAAAAAATGTGGTGGACATCTTGGTCATGTTTTTGACGATGGACCAAAACCTACCGGAAAGAGATATTGCATAAATTCTTTATCACTTGAATTTGAAGAAAAATAATGATTTTGATAAAACAGATCAATTAAAATATTTTGTTTCAGTTTATAGAATTGTTAGACAAGATGGAAAATAAAATTGATGTCGATAAGATTGATGAAAGATTAAGAAAAGAAGGTTGGAGATTTTTTGGACCTATTTTGCATTATCAAAATGCATTAAAGGACCAAGCCTCAATTTATGAAAAAGATGGAAAATTTATTGTTTCGGGAATAGATAAATCTGGTGAAAAAGAATTAAATGAACCCATAACAAAAGAAGAGGCAGAAAAAAGAGTTGAAGAAAGTTTAGAAGAAATCAAAAATTATGTTTTTGGTAAATAATTACCATCTTTCATAATGAATTATTTCATCCAGACTTTTTCTTTTTTTACTACCTGCTATTGTTTTTATCATCTTTTCACTAAAACTTTTTTTATCTGCCGGATAACCTACTGGCGTAATTGCTACTACTCTTATTCTATTGGGAATTTCTAATGCGATTTTAATTTTCTTTTCATCATAAGCCGCAATCCAGCACGTTCCAAGTCCAACATTTGTTGCTGCAAGTACCAAGTGCTGCAAGGAAATTGCAACATCTACCAGAAAGTAATCCATATCATTTTCAGTTCCACTTGATGTTGGATCTGCACAGGCAATAATTATCATAGGTGCTTTTTTAAGCCATCTATTTACAATACTTGCTTTTGAAATTTTTTCAATTTGATCTTTATCTTTTACTACAATAAATCTCCAACATTGTCTATTTGCATATGAAGGAGCTAATCTAGCACAATCTAGGACATAATCTATCTTTTCATCTTCAATTTGTTTATCTGAATATGTGCGTACACTTTTTCTGGATTTTATTACATCTGTAAATTCCATTTTATCCCTTTTTAAAAATAAAGTAATTTAGTAGTATCTACTATATTTTGAATTTATGAATTTGGATTAAATCTTACGAGTTTTTTCCAGACTTATTTTATTTTCTCGTGCAAGCCATCCAATTGCAGAATGAACAGTTTTACTATCTATATTGATTTGTTTTGAAATCTCCTCTGTATTGAGTCTTCCCTCAATATCAAGAATTTGCCAGATTTGTCCGGCTGCAGTTCCAATATCATTTGTCATATTCGTGTCAGAGAGAGAAAAGTATTCTCCATCTTTACTTATTTTGTTTTCTCTTGCAAGCCATCCAATAGCTGCTGAAAGTTCATTTTTTCTAAGACAGGTTTCTGCAATTAGCTCTTCCTCAGTAAGTCTGCCATTTTCATTAAGTGTATTCCAAATTCTTCCTGCATTAAGTCCCAATTCTTCTATTGCGCTAACCATCTATGCATCCCACTATATTTGTGTATCATTTGTCTTTTAATAAATATTTCAGTTTATTTTAATTTTTTTTGCTTTTTTGATAAATAACTTATCCCAACATCAGTTAACTCTACTGTATTATTAGATGTATATTGAAGCATTTCAAATTCTGAAAGTTTTTGAATCATGGAGTTTATCTCTTCCTTAGAGGCTCCTAAAAGATGTGCAGCTGTTTTTATATCCATATCTCTTGAATACATAAGTTCTAAAAGTTTGTAATCTCTTTCATAAACCATTACCTCTCTTTCAAGGTCTTTTTCTGATTTTTTTTGAGAACCAGATAACTTTTGTACATAATTTTCAATAATTCTGTCAAGATTTAATTTATCAAGAATATTTCCTTTTGAATCATATAAAACGCAAAATTGACTATCAGGTTCATGTTTCCATGCTGATACATTATCCCACGTATAACCAAGTAGGTTTTTTGAAGATGTTTGATCTGGAGATTTTGCTGTTTTTTTTCTTTCTTGTCTCCAGTATAAATGATGTTGTTCTAATTGTATTTGGTCTAAATCAATTCCGCAATAATTCACTATTTGATTTGCAACATCCTCTCCAATATATTCCCTAAATTCTGTAATAAAATACAGGCCTGCATCTGTATTAAGATCAGTATACACAACACGAATAAGTGATTCAATTGCATTGCCAATATAAGATTTATCCAAATTATCTATTTTTTCAGAAATGTCTATACCAAAATTTTCTTCAGAAATTTCGTTTTCATTAATCCTTACATGTTTTAAAAAGTCATATTTACCTTCAAGGGTTTTAATGGTAGATCCTATAGCTTCGTTTGCAATTCGTTCAGTGGTTCTTCTGCCTGAAACTTCATATAAAGCAATAATAGTTGCTTTTAATATAGACGAATTTTTTAATTGCATTATTTCAAACCTAAAATCGCAAAATATTATTAAATGTAATAAAAAATGGTTTAAAAATTTTAACTATATTTTTAAAATATTGGCTTAAAAAAGAAAATAAACTTTTAAATATCATGATATTTATATTATAATAAAAAGGGGTAATTTATGAAAAAAATTCTTACAGTATTAATTATAGGTATTTTGATAGCAACTAGCTTTGTATTTGTGGGTTCATCAGATAAGTCAAATTTTGTTAGTGAAAATGAAACTTTGAATTTATCAGAACCTATTTTAAAAAATAAGGATGATTTTAATTATGTTGTTTTAAAGCAGGCAGATACCTACCTAAATAATCCTGGTCAACCTATACTCCCGGTTATAAACAAAGTTTACAAATTTCCAATGGGGACAATCATTTCTGATGTAAAATGCAGTCCTAAAAACGTTCAATCTTTGTCTATAGAAAACAAAATTGGATTTGCAAAAAAACCTGTTATTAAAGATCAATTATTATCTAAAAACCAATTTACCCAACCAGACGAAACTGTATATGAAAGTGAGAAACTTTATCCAAGTGAATGGTTTAGCTACAATATAGGAGTTGGACTTGATGGAGAAGAACATATAACCTATCTGACTTTAAGAGTATATCCTGTAAGATATTCTGCAAAAAATGATAATATAAAATTTTCATCAAGTTTTGATATTAAAATAAATTATGAAAAACCTAAAAACACGGTTGAAACCTCCGAAGAGGAATATAAGTTAGTAATAATTTCTCCAAGATTATTTACCCTTCAGCTAAATCGATTAGCAGAGCATAAACAAAGTCACGATATATCAACAAAAATTGTTACTACGCAAGAGATTTATAGAGATTTTGAAGGTGTAGACAAACAAGAGAAAATCAAAAAATTCATTCAACATGCGGTCGAAGAATGGCAAACGACTTATGTTTTATTATTTGGGGGTATGAAAGGTCAGAAAATTTGGTCATGGCATGTCCCTGTCAGATACTCCAATTTGGATGATGCTTCTGATATTGAAACATCATATGTATCTGATATGTATTATTCAGATCTTTACAAATATAGTAAAGAAACGGGTTATACTTTTGATGATTGGGATTCAAATGATAACGGAATTTTTGCAGAATGGAATACAGATGCAAAAGACATACTTGATATGTATCCAGATGTTTGTCTTGGTAGAATTCCTTGCAGATATCTTTTTGAGGTTAGAAAAATTGTCAATAGAATAATCGATTACGAAGAAAATACAAAAGGGCAATCATGGTTTAACTCAATGGCTGTTGTTGGCGGAGATTCGTTTGATGATATAAATTGGGACACGCCAACTGATTATTTGGAAGGTCAAATTGAAAATGAAAAGGCCTTAGAATATATGGATGGTTTTGAACATACACGAATTTGGGTTGAAGGTGGTGATGTTGAGTTTACCACAGAAAATGCTGAAAATGAATTAAGTAAAGGCCATGGATTTGTTTATTTTAGTGGTCACGGCAATCCAAGTAGTTGGTCTGTACATCCTCATGGAGATTTTGAAACATGGATATCATTTGGATTGAAAAGCATAAAAAGTCTAACTAATGCAGAAAAACTTCCAGTTCTTGTAGTTGGAGGCTGCCATAATTGCCAGTTTGATGTTTCCATTCTAAAAATTTTATCTTATAGGGCCTTAATATGGGGAGAAGCAACAACAAAATGTTGGGGATGGCAATATGCCAGTTCAAATAATGGTGGCTCAATTGCAACAATAGGTAATACTGGGCTTGGTTATGGCACAATAGGTGATGGCCCTAGCCCACCTGATGAAATACCTGGTAGTGTACCAGATGGAATACCCGATTGTATACAATATCTTGGTGGTTGGCTTGAACCTCACTTTTTTGAAGTATATAAAAACCAAAGCAAGGATATTTTAGGAGAAGCACATATACAATCATTAATAGATTATCAAAATCTATTTCCAATAAACTGGTCAATGAATTGGGATGATCATGAGCAATATCCAACACTTGTAGATTGCAAAACAACTCAACAATGGGTTTTGTTTGGCGATCCAAGCTTAAAAATTGGCGGATACTAAATCCACCCTTTTTTCATTTATTTGTACAAATTTTAGATAAGAATCTTTATATATTAATCGGTTTGTATATTAATACTGGAGTAATATTGAATGCTGAAGTTCGTAAAAATAATACTAGTAACCACATTAATATTCTGTTCTTCTCAAGTAGTTGCACTTAATCTTCAGAACGAAAAAAATGTTGTAGTTGAACAATTTGAATTAAGTTTTTCAGATGTAAAAATTTATGAAGAAAATAATTTTTGTTTTGTAGATTTAGTAGGAGAAAATGGATTTATCTATAAATCTAGCGAACCGATGCTTCCTTTAATTAATAAGGAATTTACACTACCATTTGGAACTAAAATAAAACACATTGATATAGAAGTACAAAATACAAAAAAAATTCACCTTGAATATAAAATAATTCCTGCACCAAAACCAAAGATAAGAAATAATGATTATCAATCAAATGAAATTAAATTTGACAAAAATACATATGCCAGTCACATTTACCCGGAGAATTGGTTTAATTTTATATCTGCTGGAGGTCTTGATAAAAACGGAAATCATTGTACTTTTCTTAATATAAAAATTTATCCAGTCAGATATCTTCCTAATTCAAATGAGATAATTTTTGCAAAAAATATCAAATTAAAAGTAACGTATCAAGTACCTGAAGAACCTATTTTGAAAAATGAAAATAAATATGATTTGGTAATAATAACACCTTCAAAGTTTTTATCTAGATTAGAAAAACTTAAAGATCATAAAAATGAAATAGGTATAAATACAACAATTAAAACCGTTGAAGAGATATATGAAGAGTATCAAGGTGTTGATAAACCAGAACAAATAAAAAAATACATAAAAGATGCAATTGAAAAAATGGATATTAAATATGTCCTGCTTGTTGGAGGGATGAAATCACTATTGTGGGGTACATCTAGAGATGACCAAAATCAAGGTAGTAAGGATTGGTATTTACCAGTTAGATACAGCAATATAATTGATGATTACAAACTATATGATCCTGGTTTTATAAGCGATTTATATTACGCAGACATTTATGATTCAGAAGGTAACTTTTCTAGCTGGGACTCAAATGAAGATGGTGTTTTTGGTAACTGGACAGATTTTTATGGAAGAGATATTATCGATCTTTATCCAGATATATATTTGGGCAGACTTCCATGTAGAAATGAAATTGAAGTCGAAATAGTTGTAAACAAGATAATTAACTATGAATCAAATCCTTCAAAAAGTTGGTATGATAAAATTATTGCGGTTGGAGGAGACCCCCATGATGAAAATCTAACAAATTTTGCTGAAGGAGAACTTATTTGTGATAAGGCCCTCTCTTATATGAAAGATTTTGAGAAAGTTAAAATATATGCGTCAAATAAAGGAGAAAAAGACAATTTAACACCCCTTACAAGAAATATTGTTAGAGAGGTATCAAAAGGTTGTGGACATTTACTTCTTGATGGTCACGCATCTCCTTACAGTTGGAATACTGGTTGGCTTGATTCGCCTGATGAGTTTATTAAAAACGGCGGACTTTCTATATTTAGCATGCCTTTTTTAAACAACAAAGAAAAACTTCCAGTTGTTGTTATAGGAGGATGTCATGCAGGTCTTTTTAATGTAACTTTATTTTCAACATTAACAAGAAAATCATATACCTGGACTTATGGAATGCCAACTCCAGAGTGTTGGGCATGGCAACTCACTAGAAAAATCGGTGGAGGCTCTATTGCAACTATTGCTACAACTGCACTTGGTTACGAAGCAGAAGGGGATTACTGTTATGATATTGATGGCGATGGAGTAAATGAGCCAGATTGTGTTGAAGCCCTTGGAGGATATATAGAAAGATGTTTTTATGAATCCTGTAATGAAAGCATTAATATACTAGGAATGCTATGGGGTAACACGATAAATAGATATCTTGACGTCTATCCTGGGATGAACCACCAGTGGGACGCAAAAATTGTTGAGTCTTGGACGCTCTTAGGTGACCCCAGTTTAAAGATAGGATAAAAGATAGGGGAGGATAAGAGTGAAAGAAGCCGTATGCAAAAAGGCTAGTACGATACTTTTAGCATTATTGCTATTTTTATTATCACTTTCACCCATCATAAATGCCCAAAATAGAGATAAAAATAAGTTTGATGATCAAAATCTAACTACCGATTATGGTGGAAGTTTATACTACGATTTGATTATAATTACACCTGAAGAATTTGAAGTTGCTCTTGAGCCTCTTGTTCAACACAAATTTGAAGTGGGGATAACTACAAAAATTGTTACATTAGATGAAATTTATTCAGATGAAGATAATTTAGGAAGAGACGAAGCAGAAAAAATAAAATATTTTATTAAATTTGCAATTGAAGAGTGGCAAACAGAATATGTACTTCTTGTAGGTGGAAAAAAAGGGCAATTTAACACCTGGTATTTACCAATTAGATATGTCAATATGGATAATGATTATGAATCTTGCTATATAAGTGATTTATATTTTGCAGACATTTATGATTCAGAAGGTAATTTCTCATCATGGGATTCTGATGGCGATAGTATCTTTGGAGAATGGTATTTTGAAGAGGTTGCCGAAGATAAGAATATTGATTTATATCCTGATGTTGCTGTTGGAAGACTTCCTTGCAGAAATAAATTTGAAGTGAAAATCGTCACAAAAAAAATAATTGATTATGAAAGATATACATATGGGCAGTCCTGGTTTTATAATTTAGCAATATTTGCAGGAGATACAATGCCTAGTTTGAGACTACTAATTGAAGACCCAAGTTATGAAGGAGAAGAATATGGAAATATTGTAATTGACAATATGCCAGATTTTGATCCAGATCCTCATTATACTTCAGACGGGACTTTTAATGGATTATTAGACGTGGTAAAAGCTTTTAACAAAGGATGTGGTTTTGCTTATTTTGCAGGCCATGGAAGCCCTCAACTATGGGGAACATACAAACCAGAGGATGAAAATCAACTTATTGTTGGATTGACTGTTCAAAGTGTTCCATTATTATCAAATATTAGAAAACTACCAATATGTGTATTGAGTGGTTGTCACTGCTGTCAATTTGATGTTTCAATATTTAAAATTTTTCAAAGAATACCTAGACAAAGGATGGAAGCAACTTTTGAATGTCTGGGTTGGAAACTTACAAGAAAAGCGGGCGGGGGTTCTATTGCCACAATAGGCTGTACAGGACTTGGATATATTAAAGAAGATAAGCAGTCTTTTGAGGGTGGTGGAAATGAGCTTGAAGTTGAATTTTTTAAACAACATGGTACAGAAAAAGTAAAAGTACTTGGGGATGCTTGGGAAAATGCAATAAGCTGGTACATTGACACATATCCTGTTGATTGGAATACTCAATCTGTCAGCGATTCTTGGATTGATGCTCAAGTTGTCGAATCATGGGTTTTGTTTGGCGATCCTAGCCTTAGAATAGGTGGCTATAAAGATTCTTATTGAACCTCAGGCATATAATGCATTTTGTAAACTTTTATTGCATAAATATATTTATAATTTTTAATAGCACCTGGGAACTTTTCGATCATATCTTCCATTGTTTGATGAAAATCATTTACACTTTTTAGATGAAACTCCATTTCTAAATCTGAAACTCCTGCAGATTCATCAACAATAATTAAATGAGGATTTCTCTTCATATATTCTATAATTTTTTCTCTTTGGTTATAATCTTTCAGATCGATGTCGACTTTAAACCATCTATAACCTAGTTTTGAAATGTTAAGATTAATTCTATAACCTTGAATAACATCAAGTTTTGTTAGTTTTTTCAATCTGTGGTTTATTACAGTAACTGATGTGTCTAGTTGTTTTGCTATTTCTGTAATAGGCATTCTAGCATTTGGTGCAATCAATTTTAATATTTGAAAATCAAGTGCGTCTGTTTCAACTCTTCTCCCACCTCCAGTAATTTCAAATTTTTTCCTGTCAGATTCTTTATATTGATCCAACAAGTAAGAGTATCTATGTAGATATATTTGAACATAAATAGAAAAAACTTGATCCTGCAGATAGTTTCTATATTTTTTTAGGGTTTGTTTCCAAAACATGTAAAAATCATTCAGATCTTTAACCCACATTATTACAGCTAAATCAAATCTGCCTTCAAAAGAACCGACCCACCATGTTAATTTATTAGAACAGAAATACTCAGCAATTTCTTTTTCAATTGCTGGTGTTGTATATTGGAAAGTCAGATAAAATCTCAAACTTGTATATCCTAGTTTGAACGCATCAATTACAGTATAAAAACTATTTATTATTTCTTTTTCTTTTAATTTGTTTATTCGATAAGCAACAACATTTTTTGGGAGGCCTACTTTTTTACCTATTTGAGAAAGAGACTGTCTAGAGTTTATATCTAATTGGTATAAAATTTTCCTATCTTTCAAGTCAATTTTTACCATGGTTTTGTACATAAGCATTATTTATTTATAAATGTTTACCATTTTGTACAACTTTTAGATGAGAATTATTATATTTTATCATTTACTATTAATTATTGTCACCTGAACAGTATTTCGGAATATAATAAGGGGGAAAATAGAAAAAAGTTGGACTAAAAACCTTCCTATGCGATATCCTCTCCTTGTGTTTATTGCTAGGACGTTCATTTTAACTCTCCGAAATACTGTTTAATCCTCTCTTTGGTTCTTTAAAAAATTGTTAATTATATTAACCAAGTTTTCATTATGATTTTTTATATAATATAATAAGTGAAATACATTATGAATTATGAACTAAAGAAATTTAAGGAGCTAAAACGAGATTATGATTATTTTGTAATTGGTGCTGATGTTGGTGGAACCAATACCAGAATAGCAATTGCAGGAGTTAGTGATAAACCAGATCTACTTTTTTCATTAAATTTTAAAACAAATGAATTAAAATCAATTATTCCTGCTTTAAATTTTACACTAAAGTATTGTAAAGACAAATTCAACTTTTCAATAGAAAATGCAGTAATAGGAGCATCGGGAATTATTTCGCCTCTAAAAGATTGTATATCTCTCACTAACGCAAATTGGAAAATCAGCCATGAAGAAATATTAAACAAAACAAATCTGTCATCTATTAAAATACTAAATGATTTTCAATTAGTTGGATTTGGCTTAAATCTAATAGATGAAAATAAAGATATACTTGTAGTTAGAGAAAATAATAAAATTTCTAAAGAAACTACTAAAGCTATAATAGGTGCAGGTACTGGTCTTGGAAAAACAATACTTTATTATGATTCGTCTAAAAAGATTTATATCCCACTACCAACAGAAGGGGGACATTCAGATTTCCCTATACAAAATAAATATGAAGAAAAACTAGTAGAATTTATAAAAAAACAAAGAAAAATAAAAACCTCAATAAGTTACGAAGATTTACTTTCCGGACGAGGTCTAGAAAACATTTACAATTTTATTAGACATAATGAAGAGTTTGAAGAAAGTAAATTTACAAAAGAAGTAAATAATGCAAAAGACAAAGCACAAATAATATCAAAATACAAAAATATTGATGTAACCTGTAAAAAAACATTTGAATTGTTTGCAAAGTTTTATGGCAGATGTGCAAAAAATTTTGTATTGGATACTTTATCATTTGGGGGACTTTATATGGCTGGAGGAATAGCAAGTAAAAGCAAGGATATTTTTCGTACAAAACATTTTATCGATGAATTTGAAAAATCAGAAGTTAGAAAGGATTTTTTAAAAAATATACCAATTTATGTAATTTTAAATTATGATATTAGCTTATTTGGAGCCTGCTTTGCAGCAACTATTGATTAAAAAATGATAGAAATGAATAAAATTATATTTGATGATAAAAACCATTACTTCACCGTTGCAAATTTAATTAAAAATGCAATAAATGAAATTAACAAAAATGAAGTATTATTAGGTCTACCTGGTGGCAGAAGTATTGGTCCTGTTTTAGAAAAATTAAAAAAAGAAAAAATTGACTGGGAAAAAATACACATATTCTTGATTGATGAAAGACGTTGTCCAATTAATAACAAAGAAAGTAATTTTAGATTGATAAAAGAATCATTAGATGGAGCAGTAAAAAAAGAAAATCTTCATCCTTTTATAATTGGTAGTTTAGATATAAAAAATTATGAAGAAGAACTAAAAGAATTTGGTAGAAGTTATGACATATCTGTATTGAGCTCAGGAGAAGATGGCCATATAGCATCACTATATCCCAATCACCCATCCATTATGGACGAATCAAGATATTTCATAGATGTAAAAAATTCGCCAAAGCCTCCTCCGAATCGTATTAGCATTTCAAAAAATATGCTTTTAAGATCAAAAATAGGTATTTTGATGTTTTTTGGAGAAAGTAAAATAAATGCTTATAAAAATTTTTTAGATTCAAAGATTGACTATACAAAATGTCCAGCAAAATTGGTAAAAGACATCACTAAACATCATATAATTACAAATTTAAAAATCTAAGTCTAAGGCGTTTAATATGAAAAAATTCATAATTCCTGCAATTATTGCAAAAACACAATCTGAGTTTGAAAAAAATATTATTAAAGTAAAGGATTTTGTAGAAATAATTCAACTTGATTTTATGGACAATATATTCGTACCGAATAGCTCTATTGATTTTGATTTTAATATTCCTGAATCTAATTGCAGTTACGAAGCACATTTAATGGTTTCAAAACCTGAAGAATGGATACAAAAAAACGGTCCTAAGGTTGATACAATACTTGTACATTATGAGTCCTGTAAAGATGTAGATTTAATAATTGAAAAAGTGAGAAAATTAAATAAAAAAATAGGTTTTGTATTAAATCCTGAGACTTCCTTGGAAGTTTTATCAGATATTATTGATAGAATAGATCAGGTTTTATTGATGACTGTAAACCCCGGATTTTACGGAAGTTCTTTTCTTCCAGAAATAGTTGAAAAAATATCAGATTTAAGAAAAATGAAAGCAAAACTGGATATCGAAGTTGACGGTGGAATCACTGATAAAACAATAAATCTTGTAAATAAAGCTGGAGCAAATATGTTTGTATCAGGATCTTATATAGTAAAATCCAACAGTCCAGATAAAGCAATTGAAAAATTGAAAAAGAAAATCATTTAAATAATATTTAATAATTTTAAAAAATAATTAGATTATTTATTATAATTAATTGATAATATAATATAATTACAAAATTAATTACATTAAATTTGTACGAATAAAAATTTATTTTTATATTTTTCTAACAAATATACAAAAAAACAATCGCAAGTATTATAAATAATTAATTACAAATATATATAGTGAAGGTATTTTAAACGGAGGAAAAGATAATGGGGAAAAATACAAAACAATTTTTAAAGGCAGGTCTAAATAGAAAAAATATTTCAATTATGGTTGTTCTATGCTTGTTTTTAGCATCAATGCCTGGGGCTTTATCTGTAAATTTTGCATTAAATGAAAAAAAAGCAGATGAAAATATCAAATTGATTGATTTTACTTTTTCAACACCAACTATTATTGAAGACGAAGAATATTCTAAAATAATTGTTGATGACTTAGATTTAATACTGCGGCAAGGAGAGCCGCAATTACCATCTATATCTTATAGGCTAGCTTTACCTTTAGGAGCAAAGAATATTAACCTTGATTTTAGTCATTCAAATATTAAAAAAATTAATTTAGAAAAACCTTTGATTCCAGGCCCCGTATCTGAATTACTTGATCTAGCAGAAAAACCAATAAACAAAAAATTATCTGAAATATTTTACAAAGGATTTGGTCAATTAAATCACAACATAGACACAGATGGATTTAAAGAAGAAATATATAATTCAAATGAGCCTTATGGAGAATTTTCATCATATGACATATTTGTAGGAAGAGATGCTGATGGAGAATTGAAAACATTCGTTCTTGCAAGAATTATGCCATGTGTTCTTACAAATCCTGCTAAAGGTCAATTAGAATATATAAACCAAGCAGAAATAAAAGTTAGTTATGAAAATCCTCAAACAACACCAATAAAAACAGAAGAATATGACTTATTAATTATTACTGCAAATGCATATGAAAAGATTCTTGACGATCTTGTAGATCATAAAGAAGATGTAGGTTTTTCACCAATTCTTGTAACATTAGATGAAATATATGATGAAGATTATTTTGATTTACCAGAAGATTTAAGAGATAATCAGGAAAAAATAAAATACTTTATTTACAAATCAATATTTGAATGGGGTGTTGATTATGTACTAGCTGTTGGTGGGTTTAGAACATTTTTTGGACTTGATAAACCAGATTATCAATTCCCAATAAGAGTATCTCATGTTTACGATACAGAACCTACTTATGTCTGCGATCAGTATTATTCATGTTGCGTAAAAGAAGAAAATGAATTTGATACATGGGATACGAATCTCAACGATAGATTTGCAGAGTGGGACTTACATGGTTGGGATGTGTATGATCCATATCCAGATGTATTTTTTGGGAGACTTGCATGTAGAAACAAAATTGAAGTAAAAACAATGGTTGAAAAGATTATAAACTATGAAACTGAAACATTCGGTGAAGAGTGGTTTAATAAGATGATATCAGTAACTGGAGATGGATTCCAGGATTTAACATCACTAGATACTCTTGTCAAATGGGACATTAGCGGTCTTTCTGATGGAGAATATACAATATTTTCACAGAGTCAGTTGATGAATGACCCTGATATAAAAGGAAACATAGATAGAGTAAATATAACAATAAATAGAGATGAACCATCCCAAGTTACATTTGGAGAACAAGATCATTTACCTGGAAAGGTTTTACCCATTGACGATAGTGATAATGTATTTCCTTATTGCTATCCTGGTTATCCAGTTGCTGAAATTGTTGTTCCAGACGATGGAAATAATTTAGGTTCTACAGATGTTCCCAGATATGTTCCACCAGAAGCTTATGAAGGTGATAGATGGGCAACAGTTGAATTTGATGTCGATGAAGAAGTTTTAGATATTAGAGTAAAATCTTATGATCCGACACCTCACGCACTTCATAATGAGGGCGATTCAGGTTGGAGAGAAGGTTCCAAAACAAGATATGAAGTGTGGGTTGAAAATGATGAAGGCAGTGAAGTATTTCATTCTGATCTTATAGATTCATTTTGCTACTGGGAAGGAGAAATAGAAGGCGAGCAGGCATTAATATATGCAAACGGTGGAACATACGGCGGAACATCAGTAGATGACGGGCAATTTAATAACACTAGAATATGGACTTCAAATGGTAATTGGGTCAACATTTGGGACGTATTAAACGCCTTTAGTGAAGGCTATGGTCTCGCATATATAAATGGTCATAGTTCATGTATGTCTTTTGGAGATCATTTTCCTGGAATTCCAGGCGGTAGATTGCATGCTCAAATTAGCGGGCTTGCTACAATTCATTTACAATCAGGACTAGAAAGATATCAAGCGAATGAAGAAGAGCCGATATTTCCAATGAGGTTTTTAGAAAATGGAGATAAACTACCTGTACTTCTTTACAGCGGATGTCACAGTGGTCAATTTGACACGAGCCTCATGTCAATTTTATATGACCCATATAATGTATTAATAGGGGATAGATATGGTACATGGACTCCTGAAGGTGTGGCATGGTGGATAACTCGTCTTAAAGACGGTGGCTCAATTGCTACAATTGGAAATACAGGATACGGATCAGGATATATTGGGAGTAATATTTTATCCGGTTTAACAGGTTGGTTATTCCCAAGATTCTTCTATAATTACAATGGTGAAGATGGGCCCCATCTAGATATACTCGGACAAGTACATGTACAAACATTAAATGATTACCATGAAAAAGATGATGCTATAACTGATAAAACAGTAAGAAAACATTGGGAACAATGGGTTCTATTGGGAGATCCCAGCTTAAAGATAGGTGGTTATGATCAAAAAAATCGCGGAAATGACAATGAAGATATTTTGGAAAAACAAGAAAACCGGGAAAGTTTAGACTTATGGATTAACAATAAAATAGATTATTCAGACAATCAGTTGACAAGAGGTGATTTTTACAAAGTAACTTCCAACGAAGGTCCAGATACCAATCCAAGCGATATAATATCAAGTGGTGACGGAGAAATCGTAGTAGGTTATTCATATGAAACACCAACTGGAGATATTCACCCAGGATTTGCATATTCAACTGGAGGCTCTCTATGGCAAGAAATTATTTGGGCAAATCCCGAAAATATTGGCCATACTAGCTTATATTCGTGGAATGAAAACGATCAACAATATGCTATTGGTTCAGCTAGATTTGATGCGTCTACACTTGGTGCATTTGGAATAAATGACATGGCCAATCCCTCCTCTTGGGATTTTATTGGAAATAGCTGGATAATTGATGGAGGAGTGTATGGAATTGGAATAACCGGTTATTTGGATGGAAATAGTATGGATTATGCTGGAATTTGGGCTGATTCAAGTTCTGCAACAGGTTATTTTGGAAATTATGTTAATGAAGGTCTTGATCAACAACCACCTGTTCCATATGGAAGAGTCCAAATTCAATCTGCTGTTCATAAAATTTCTGGAGATTGCGATGAAACTACTGGATGGCACTTCTTTGTAATGGAAAAAAGAACAGGTACTGGAGGATACATTGTTTCGGGGGTGCCAAAACCTGACTCAGATATTAGTCATAGTCAATGGAGAAATCCAAAAATGATTTCAACAGAATTCTTAAATCCCGATATAGCTGCTGAAAATGGATATACTTATGTCGTATATGAAAACAATGGAAATACCATGGTACAAGTTTCTGACGATAATGGTCAAACATGGGACGCCTATGAAGTAGCTGACGAAGGTACAAATCCAAAGGTTTTGATAAATGATGATGAAGATGTTGAATGCTTCTTTGTTAAAAACAGTCATTTATATAAAGTGATTAGTACAAATCATGGAATTACTTGGAGTGATAAAGAAAAAGTAAGCGATGCAGAAATCGACACAAGTATATCAAGCCCATATCAAATAGTTACTGAAGGTCTAATATATGATGCTGGTGATGGTGATTTATATGCAGATATTTTAGTGGAAACTCAAGGAGTATTAACTGGAGATATAAAAGTTGATGATACGGGAAAAAAGATAACTACAACAATAATTAATTCGGGAACTTCAAATATTGATGTTGATTGGGAAATAAAAATTGAGCCTGCAAGTCCATTAGGAGAATTTGGAGAATTTGGACCACTTATTTCATGGATGATTGGAGGTCACATTTTATCAGGTCGGACTACATCAGATAGTGAGTCTCTTTTGGTGTTGGAATCAAAAGATATAAGCTCTAAAACACCTTTTGGAATAGGACATGCATTGGTTACAGTCACTGTCAGTACTGATGGTAAGAGTTTGGCGGAAAAATCAGAAGATATTTCAGTGATAGCAAACAGAATTTTCTTAAAATATCCTGAGGAATAATTCCTCATCCTTTTTTTAATATCAAGTTAAATCCATCATTATCGGTTTTAGAATTTTTCTTAAAACAGACATCCAAATAATAGCACAAATAATAAAAATTATAGTAATATGGTCCCAGTTATTGATAACCAAACCCAATGCGATGCCTGCTGCAGGTGCATGTTCTGTATTTGTCACAACCATAATAAAAATGGCAGCTCCAACAGCTAATGCACCAAATATTACAAGCGACATTGTTTCAGAAAAAAAAGGTATGATTGAAAAGACTTTTGAAATACCAAAAAAAATAAAACCTACCAAAAGGCCAACAAAATAACCACCGATTAACCGTCTCGGTTCTGAGGTGTACATTTTAGGCATCGTAAATACAATAAATGCACTAGCGCCAAGAGCCGTAATAATTGCTGTTTCAGTTAATATATCTAAAAAAATCAAAACTGCAAGAATTGTAAGAGTTGCAAGAAAGCATTGAAATAAATACTGACCCACATGACTCTTAAATTTCTTATCAATTATATTAAATCTAAACTTCAATATTTCGACCCGTTTTAATCTATTTATGAAATATGTTTAAGATGATATAAACTTTTAAGTTTGTTAAACGTAAAAGTTTGAAAAATGTTTAATATTGGAAGATGGATACTTATTTTGGCTAGTAAATACTAAAACTTCTTACCAGGGTTGGGAGAATAAAATGAATGAGGAAGATGTGAAAGAATTTCTTGGAGATTTCAAGAAATCAGAGCTAGACAAAAAACTTGATATGTGGTTTTTTGCACTTGACCAAGAAGCAATTTGGGAAGAGATAATTTCTGAGATGTCAGATATTGCAACAAAGGACAATATTGGAAAAGCTGCTATGAAAAGGACTTAAGGTTGTTAGCATGGATGAAGAGGGAAGAAAAGAGCTATTGGAAGAATTTAAAAAAGCGGATGGGGCAAAACGCCTTGATATGTGGGATTTTGCAATAGAACAACAAGTAGTATGGGAAAAAATTATTGCAGATCTTCAAAAAATTGCAAGAGAACAAGGCGTTGATAAAAAGCTTGAAAAAATGATGGATGAAGAACTTAAAAAAGCAGAAGCTTAGGATTTTTTATTTATTTCTTCAAATTCACCTGTTGATTTATTTTTTTGAACATTATCATAATTAAAATATCTGCCATTCATTACAACATAAACACCATGTGATAATGTCTGAGCAAAAGCAAGAGCGCTACCCAAATTAAAAAGTCCATCAGAACTTCCAAATGCATAAGGGATCATAGCTCCTGTCAGAATTATGGTTTTATCTTTTATTTTTTCTCCAAGTATTTTTGCTGTTTTTGTCATTGTATCTGTTCCGTGAGTGATGATAATTTTATCCTCTTTTGAGCCATCACATTTTTCCAAAATTAATTTTCTGTGTGTTTCTGTCATTTCAAGACTGTCGACCATCATTAAAGTCCTAATTTTAACATCGATTTTTGATCTACCAAGTTTTAACATCTCACTTATATGTGAATTACTAAAAATTAATTCCCCCGTTGTTTCTTTGTATTCCTTATCAAATGTTCCACCAGTCACAAGTATTTTAATGATCATGATTTTCATGAATTAAAAAGTAGAATATAAATATATATGATTACGATTTACAGATGAAAAAATGATTAAAGTAATATCATTTGATTTAGATGGTACACTTGTAAAAAGTACCTATCCTGATTCAGTTTGGCTTGAAGGAGTTCCAAGAATTTATGCAAAAGAAAAAGGAATGACAATAAACCAGGCAAAAGAACATCTTTTCAAAGAATATGAACTTGTTAGCGAGCATAGAAAAGAGTGGTATGACATTAATTGGTGGTTTGAAAAATTTAAGCTAAAAGAAAGTTGGCAAGATTTACTTGAAAGATATAAAGACAAAATTGAATTATTTTTTGACTCATTAGACGTTATAAAAAGTCTTCACAATGAATACGAGTTAATAATAACATCAAATGCAAAAAAAGAGTTTATAGATATACAATTAAAACAAACTGGCCTGGATAAATATTTCAAATGCGTTTTTTCTTCTCTTTCAGATTTTGATCAAGTTAAAAAATATCCTGAGGTTTATCAAAAAATATGCAATATTGTTGGAATAAAAAATAATGAAATGATACACGTTGGTGACAAAAAAGAATTTGATTATCTTTGTCCTAAAAAAATTGGGATAACATCATTTTATCTTGATAGAAAAAGAAACGAATCAGGTAAAAATATTGTACATAATCTATATGAGTTTGAGGAAATAATCAAATTGATTTAAAATTTACATTTGCAATTTTTAAGGTTTAATATCTTTTTTTGTTCCTCAATTGTATTCAAGAATTTATCCTGCGCTGATTTTCCTTTTGCAAGATTTACATCCAATGGACTGTTGTGATTGTATCCTCTTTTAATCATCTCTCCAACTAATTTATCATGTCTCAGATACAAAGCTTTTAGCTTTCCTTTCCATCGAAGAGTTTCAGGATGATTTGAATAACCTTTTTTTCCTTGTGTTAAAATCATCCATATTGCATGAAGTTCTCTATGTTCTCCCAAAAGATGACTTCTGCATAATCTTTCAGGTTTTACGTCCCAGATTCTCATATTACAATATACTTTTAACAATTGTTGGGATTCCTATGCTTTCATATTGGCTTGCATAATCATTAATTTTAGAAGTGGGAATAGCTCCAATATCGACCAAAATTAACAAAACTTTACTGTAGGTATCTTTTGATTTCATCATTTGATCCATAACTGATATAAGTTTTCCTTCATTATTTACAACAACTAACTCTAATGCATATGTGCCTTCAAAAACAAAATCAATTCTTCTTCCGTTAACAGATTGCCCTTTGCTAATAATTCTTCCAGGCAGCTTTTTATTTAAAAAATCAACAAGTTCATTTTCGCATGTTTCTTCACTTTCAGATGTTGGATTAAAACCTCTTTTTATTTTATTTTGGATAATTTTAAACTCATCTTTTAATTCAGTAGAAGTTGCATCATTGGAAATATGTAGTTTTTTAACATAGTCATAACTATTTTCTTTATTATATCTATAAGAAGGACTTTCAGAAATAGATTGCTTAACATATCTAATATATTTTACAAGAACTGCAATTATCAAAACAACAATAAATATTCCAAATACAATTAGTTCAAGCATTAACAAAAAGAATCCTTTATTATTATTAATATTTTAATAAATTATTCAACTATTCCAATTAGAAAATAATATGAGCAAGTCTTTGTAGTTTACTATGCCATCATTATTAATATCATATATACTATCTATCTCTCTTAAGTTTAAAAATAAAATAATTAAATCTACTATATTTATTTTTGAATCTCCGTTTACATCTCCTGCTTTTCTCACTGTAATTGAAACATTATCAGACCAACTAGATTCTAATCCATCTGAATGATTACCGTCCCAATTTGGATCATCTTTGGCTTTTACTTGAATTTGATAAGTCCCCATTTGATCCCATATATGTTTTTTAAATACATTTTCTCCAGAATTATATGGTCCATCCCACTGGTCTGAAAAACTCCATTTATAAAATAGTTGGTGTCCCTCAGGATCAGTTGTATTAGTTTTAAAGCTATATTCATAGCCAACATAAGCAATATTTAAACCTGATGGAGCTGTTGGCCCATATGGAGAATTGTTGGGTGGAAGAGGATTAGACAATATTTGAACTGCATCAATATCTGCTCCCGGATTTGTATCATAAGCACTTCCATCATTATCATCTACAATTTTTATATATTGAATTTCTTGAGCATCAATAACAGATATATCAAATTCTGTTGTACCAATTCCAGTTCCAATAAGCTCAAAGCCTTGATTCCAATCATTTGAACCATAAACTAAATAGCCATCTTGCTCACCGTCACCTTCATAAATAATAAAATCTGTAGAATCTTGTTCATCTTGAATCTCAAAACCCATGTCTAATAATATGCTACCTCCTTTCCCAAGCGATGCACATAAACCATCTGGTGGTGCTAAAGCCCAAACCGCCTCTGTTGGATTATTATTAAAATTGTTTGGATAACCATAAGGATCAAAAAAGTTTACCCATACTATTTGATTGGCAAAATATTGTTCGTTAGGAGTCAGTTGCACATTTAAAATAGTTGGTTGCTCGCTATCAATGACTTCAACAACAAATTCTTCCTCGCCATATCCATTTGCTCTAACTTTCACATGATAATTTCCTGGAAACAATGGCTTATGATAATCTCCCAAATAAGGATCAGTAAAACAAGGCCAATTTGCTTCTTCAACTATAATTGTTGCATTTATGGGATCTCCAGTATTTATATCTGTTACAACACCGGTCAAACCAATATTTGCAGCTTTTATATAATTAATCATAGCATCTCTATTGAGATTCCAAACCGCCGGAATATTTGAATTTGCAGTTTCTATAGTTGTATCAAAGTCACCTCTACATCCATAGCTGAAATCATCTGTATCGCCTCTAACTTGATACCAATCAAAACCCAAAACAGGCGTATAACCTGTTAAATCTGCATAATCTTCACAAATACTTGAAATAAATGCATGATCAGCTGTTTCTTGCCCTTTATAATTCCAAACATAATTAACATAGGCGGCTGTTGTATGATAAGACAAGGAGACGACGAAATTATTTTCTAAAGCATTTTGTCTAATTATTTGTGTTTCTGGCTGTGAAAATGGCGAAGTACTGCCACTAGAACCTTCCCACATATATCCATAATCTCTATTCAAATCCACTCCATTTGCATTGTACCTAGAAGTAACTTGTCTACCATCGGGATTTACCATAGGAATAATCCATAATTCAAATGTATCTACCAAATCAGTTATTTCAGGATCTATACTATAATTTTCGACTAAATGTTTTGCAAGAAGTAATGGAAGTTCAACAGACATTATTTCATTTCCATGATGACATCCACAGATTCTTACTTCCGGTTCGATTTCCTCTTCTGAAACATTATCTGATATTTTTAGAGCCCAAATCTCCCGTCCTTGAACACTTTGTCCGAGATTGCAAAGCATTGATATATTTGGATAATTATCTGCTATTTGCTGCAAGTCAATTGTTAATTGATCATGATTATGAAAGCTTCTTAAAATTTCTGGATTTTTATCCCAACCCTCAAACTCAGAAAAACTATCAAAGGTTTTTTTAATTTCAAAACCTTGATTTAATAATAAATCATATTGTTCACCCGTAACATAAACTACTAGTTCTTTTTCATAAAAAGAAACTATATCAATTTTTTCATTTATAAGATTGGAATAATCTATCGAATCATTGTAATTTAATACCAAAATGACAAAATTATTTTTATTCTTAAAAACAGTTCCTTGATTCAAAGTACCAAAAACACTTAAAAACATTAATGTAACAAGTAATAAAGCTATATTTTTTGGAGTCTTCATTAATTTCCCTCATAATAATAGAGATATCATAAATAATAAACTTTTGCTAAAATTTTATACTAATTATTAATATTTTCATATTTAATAAAAAATTGCTTGGTCTTCTCAATAAAAATTTTGCCCCATGAAAAAGAAATTATCGAACCAATGAGATTGGCTAAAACAAGCCCCCACCAAATTCCAACAAGTCCAAGTTCTAAAACAAATGTAAAAATTAAAACAAACATTATTGTAAAAATTATTGTTCTTAAAAGTGTGGCAATCAAAGAATAAATTCCTTTGCCTGTGCCTTGAAACATTGCCGAAGAAAAAATACCTAAAGCTGCACCTGGATAAAACAAGCATGAAATTTTAATAAATTCTTCTAAATCTCCAGAGATTATATTTGCGCCTTCTGCGGTAGTAAATATCGATGAAATTTGAGGTGCTAAAATAAAAATTATTACTGCAAGTATGATTTCAATAAAAAGACCAAATTTTATTGCATAAAAATAACTAGTTTTAAGCTTTTCATAAGATTTTGCCCCATATGCCGCACCAGTTACTGAAATTACTGCAGTTGCCATACCCAATAGAGGCAAAATGGCAAGCATTACAACACGCCAACCTGTTGTATAAACAGCAACACCAGTTGTTGTATCTATAATCGTAATAAGCCAAGTTAATATAACCATAGTAAGCGACATTGAAAATTGTTGTATTGATGCAGGAAATCCTACCTTTAAAATATCAAATGAAATATCCTTTTTGAATTTAAAATCCTTAAAATGAAATGAAACATATGTATCTTTTCTAAAAAATAGCCAATATACCAACAAAAGACCAGATATAGCCATTGACAAAACTGTAGCATAAGCAGCACCTGTGATACCTAGACCAAAAGTATATATAAAAATTGGATCTAAAAATATGTTTAGTATCGTACCTAGCATTATTGCATACATTGCCCTATTTGCATCTCCTTCTCCTCTTAAAATCGCTGTAGCAACATTTATAAAAAAAACAATAAAGCTTCCTGCAAATATAACTTGGCCATAAGATACGGCCATATCTTTTGCAGGTCCAGCTCCAATACCTGAAAAAATTGTATCTGATAATGGTAAGAAAATAATAGTATAAACTACTGCCAAAAGTATAGCAAGAATAATTGAATGTATGGCAACATTATCAGCTCCTTTTTTATCTTTTGCCCCAATCCTTCTAGAAATTGCTGATCCACTACCAACTCCAAGACCTGTGGAAAGTGAAATTGCCATCATAAAAAAAGGAAACACAAAACCAATTGCAGCAAGAGCATTAACTCCTGTTTCGGCTATATTTGCCGAAGTAAATATATTTGCTCCAAATCCAGATACCCAAAGTGCATCGGCGAAATTGTATATTGTTTGTACAGACATTGCAATAATCATTGGAATTGACAGCTTTATGATTGCCTTTTTGGGATCCCCTATTAGGGTATCAACACCTTTTGTTTTATTATTTTTTTTTGGCACTCAGTCGGGGATAAATATATTATATATCAAATTTGTGTTTTGAGAAGGTTTATATATAAATTAGCATTATATATTATATAGGGGAAATAATTGAAGAAAATAGCTATGTTTTCAATAATATTAATTTTAGTTATAGGAAATATTGTAATAGCAGAAAAAATTGATAATAAAAATACAGACTATAACAGCTATTCCGATAAAATTATCTATGAAAGATTGCCTGAAAAAGGAGAAGATATCGATCCTTTTGTTGATTTAGAACTAACTGTAAAAATAGATTGTATAAGAGCTCTTGAAGAAATTGAAACAGATTCAGAACCAGATTTTTTTGTTATAGTAACAATAAATGGTGCTGAATTTAAAAGCCCTGTTTGGAACAACAAAAGATATCTATATGATTTAAATTGGACAATAACACAAGATGTTCCCGATGAAGAAGATTTAGTTGACGTTACAATTGAGCTTTGGGAATCAAACTCCATTTTAAATCAAATATGTGATATAAGTGGGCATCTTGAGGGGGTTGTAAATAATTTTTCTGCAGAGTTGACTTATGATTTAAAATCTGGAAGGTGGGATGGTGACGATTATCTTATTGATTTCAAAAGCGGATATGGAAGATTAAACGGATGTGATGACGGAAGTTTCTATGAAACTGAAAGGGATTGTGAGCTATGGTTTGACATATATCAAAATGATTATGATAAAGACAAAATCCCCTATTGGGCTGAAGTTTATGCATATAATACAGATCCTGAGGTAAATAATTCTGGTGAGGATTTAGATGATGATGGTATTCCAATAGAATGGGAGCATAAATGGGGATATAACCCAAATCTTTGGGATAATCATAAAAAAATAGATATTGAAGAAGACGGACTAGATAATTATGAAGAATATCTAACTTCACAATGGGGATCTGACCCCTACCGAATAGATTTATTCGTTGAAATGGATGAAATGGAAATGGGGCCAAGAGGGCAAAATACCAAAGTCCCAGAGGAGTCAAAAGAAATGCTTAGAGATGCATACAATAGAAGAAACATAGTTTATCATTTAGATGATGGATGCATGGGAGAAGGTGGCGAAGAATTTCCTTATAAGAATATTGTATTGCCATTTGCAGCATGGAATTACTACAATGATTATTTTCTCCATAATGATCCAAATAATTGGAGAAGAGGAGTATTTCATTATGCAGCTATTGTAAGACACATAGTTCCTGTAAATGGATTTGCATTTCCTGGTGAGGCATCTACCGGCATAAATTGTTTTATGCTTTCAAGTAAACTTTCCGAGATGAAAATTCTTTACCCAAACAAGGGTCACAACATATCATTTGCAAGCCTTATTATGCATGAAACAGGACACAACTTAGGCATAGTAAATGGAAATCCAGAGGGTTGCGACAACCGTAGAGGTAGCTTACCATTTCAAATCGATTATTGGAGATATGGTAATTATTACAGTTGTATGAATTATAGATATGTACGAAGAATGGTTGACTATTCAGATGGTACACACGGAAAAAATGATTACGATGATTGGGGCAACTTAGATTTTGCTTCTTTTCAACCCAAAGAAGATTAATTTTTCATTTAATTGTAAAATATACAACAATGGTTAAATTTAAATAGTATTTATTTTATGAGTATTACCTAAGCAAATAATGTAGGGAGGAAAAATATGAAAAAACTATTAATTTTGTTTATGGTTGGATGTTTTATCCTTAGTGGTTTTGGAGCTGGTGCATCAATTATAAAAAAAGAAAAAGCTGATTTTAACTCATGGGAAGTTATAAATGGAAATAATCTTAGAGACGATGATGAAATAGATCAATCCCAAACAGAAATGAATTGGGAGCTTGTACCAATTGGAGATTTTCCATTGCCTGGTGGGATAAATTATACAGTAGCTCAATCTTTTAAACCTCAGTTAGGGGTTCTAACTAGAGTTGAAATTCTTATAGGAAAAAACAGTACTACAACTCATCCATTCACTATTGCAATTAGAGAAGAACTAACTGGAGAAGATTTAACAAAAATAAGTGTAGATGCGAGTGAAGTTCCTACAGAAGATTTTGGTTGGGTAGAGTTTGATTTTGAAAATGTTGTAGTAACAGCAAATCAAACATACTGGATTGTAGCATATACTACAAATGTTACTGATAATTGGTATGTATGGGGAAGTAATATTTCAAATCCATATCCGCATGGCCTTGCCTCAGGATCTACTGACGATGGCCAAACCTGGGTGGATGAACCAGATTTAGATACATGTTTTATCACATATGGAATGGAAAAAACTGAGCTAGAAATTGAGATTACTAAAAGTTTCACGGGCTCTACTATTACCATAACAAATGTAGGCGACATCACAGCAAATGATGTCAATTGGAAAGTAACAGTAACGGGTGGTATTCTAGGTATGATTAATGCTTCAACAAGTGGAGAAATTGATGAAATATTGTCTGGAGAATCCTTAGTTATTACTGAAATGGTATTTTTATTTTTTGGCCTAGGACCTGTTCAAATAGAAACTTCAGCATATGCATCTAATGCAGACGAAGTAAGTGATTCTATAAGTGGATTTATGCTATTATTTTTCTTATTATAGTTAAATTCCCACTTCTTTTCCTTTTTCTCTCATCGTAATCAAAGGTAAAAGAGAAAATACAAGTCCAACAATTACTGCATCAACATAAGGTGATTCTAAGAATAACCAAATAAGAGATGATGCTCCACCTAAAATCAAACTAATTAGTGCGCCTGTAGATGTTACTTTTGTTTTATATTTATAAAAACCAAATATTATCGGCAGAGTTAAACCAGATGTAAATACAGTATATGCAAGTTTTAATGTGTTTATAATATTATTCAAATATAATGCTAAAACTAAAGCAAAAAACCCAACAAACAAGATTCCTATCCTTGAAACTAAAATGTTTTTTATTTTTGTTATATCGACACTTAAAACAGTTCCAGATGAAAGTAATACAGAATCAGCAGACGAAAGCATTACTGAAACAAAAGCTGCTAGGACTATGCCTGCAAGAATCGGTGAAAGCCCCGATACTGCTGTAGGAATTGCAAGAGATGCATTTTCAAGATTTGGATACAGTACAACAGCAGATATTGCTATGGCTCCTATAGCTATTGCAAATATTAATTTAAATATCCCTGCAAAAATTGAACCATATTTAGCAGTTTTTTCATCTTTTGCTGAAAGTATTTTTGAATATATATCTGGCCCAACAATATGCGGCATAAGCATTATAAAGAAAAACGATAAAACTGGTAAGAACCCTATGCTAACATTTACTGGAAAGTTTAGATGTTGAGGGGGAAGTTGATTTAAAATTGGCAAAGCTTCCATCAAAAGTAAAGGTGCTGCAATTAAACAGACTCCAATTATCATTACAATAAATTGAACTATATCTGTATATACAACAGCGAATTGTCCCCCAATAAAAGTATACGAAATGAAAATAAGTGTTATAATAATCAATAAGAGTTCATATTGTACTGGTAAAATCACAAATAAGACAGCGCTTGTCGCCTGAATTAGTAAAGAAACCCATGCAATCTGAGTTAAAACAATTAGAATGGCTGCAGCAAATCTGACTTTTTTATCAAATAACTTCTCAGTTATTTCTGGAAGGGTGAATAATCCTGTCTTTCTTACATATTTGGCAAGGGTAAATCCTAGAATTATCAGACCAATAGCCCCTCCTATATCAAGCCATAATCCAGGTAAACCTGAGGAATAAATCAAAGCTCCTGATGCAATTGTTGCAGAACCTCCAACTGCAGTAGCTGTTATTGTTGATGTTAAAGCAAATTTACCAAGACTTCTGTTTGCTAGAAAAAAATCATTAACGTTTTTTGATTTTTTTGAATAATATAAACCAATAAAAATTACTAATAATAAATACGTAACAAGTATGCCGAGTACTATCTCGTTTTCCATGTTTTGCCGTGATTAATATATCAGTATATAGGTTTTTTCTTAACATTTAAATTCTAAGTCTATATAGCAAAGTTTTAATGAAATATGAAACCTTAAAATTAGATGTAAAAGATAACGTGGCTAATATTTTGCTAAATAGACCAAAAAGGCTAAACTCATTTGACTTAAGATTAGGTGAAGAGCTTTTTGAAGTTTTAAGAAACATTTCATCTGATAATAGAATAAAAGTGGTAGTTCTGAAAGGTACCGGAAAGGGATTTTGTGGAGGCGGAGATGTTAAAGAAATGCATTATTCGTCTGAAAAATCAAAGTTACTTAGAGATCTAACTAGAGTGATTCACAAATGTGTAATTGAAATGAGAAGTATGGAAAAACCTGTAATTGGCGCAATAAATGGAGCCGCTTTTGGAGCGGGGTTGTCACTTGCACTTGCTTGTGACATATTGATATCTGTAAAAGAAGCAAAGTTTGGGACAGCTTTTATAGGAATTGGATTAGCGCCAGGTTGCGGCACACAATTATTCACAGATACTGTTGGATATCACAAGGCTTGCGAATATATATTGACAAGTAAAACGTTCTCAGCTGAAGAGGCGGAAAAATTAGGATTTATAAATAAGGTCGTCGAATCAAGCAAACTAGATAAAGTTGTTGAAGAGTTTGTTTCAAAATTTAAAAAACTATCCCCAATAGCCGTTGGAAAGGCAAAGATGCTGATAAATAAAAGTCTAGATAATGATTTTATTACTCATTTAGAGCTAGAAAGTTTTACCGCATCAAAATCTGCAGAGACAAAAGATTTTACAGAAGGTGTCGCTGCTTTTGTAGAAAAAAGAAAGCCTAAATTTATGGGTAAATAGTTAAAAATCGGCAATTGTTGATAACTCAATAGAAACATTTATGTATATTTCTTATCATCGGTGCCGATAACTTTCAGGGAGAATGGTTATGAAATACGATACAATAGACGTATCTATTGAAAACTTAATTGCGACTGTTAAACTTGACAGGCCAGAAGTTCACAATGCTATGAACGAATCCATGATGAAAGAGCTAAAAGATTGTTTTAATAAATTATCAAAAGATAAAAAAATAAGAGCCATAATTTTAACCGGGGAAGGAAAGTCATTTTGTGCAGGTGCCGATTTAAACTGGATGAAAAGTATGGTTAACTATTCAAAAGAAGAAAATGAAAAAGATAGTAGACTTCTTTTGGACTTATACGAATCAATTTACGATTGCCCCAAACCAGTTATAGGAAAAATTAATGGACATGCTTTTGGAGGAGGGATTGGACTTGTTGCAGTTTGTGACTTAACAATTGGCGTTTTTGGATCAAAATTTGCATTTTCTGAGGTAAATCTCGGAATTATTCCTTCTGTAATTTCAACTTTTGTTCAATCTAGGATAAAACTTGCAGACATGAGACGTTTGTTTATTACAGGTGAACGATTTGAAACAGATTATGCAAAAGAGATGGGTCTCTTAGACCATATATGTAAACAAGAAGAAGTTGAAGAAAAAATACAATTTTACGTAAAAATGATTATGTCTTCTGGACCAAATGCAATAAAAGAAATCAAAAAATTGACAAGTAATTTAAGAAAATTAAGTATTGATGAATATAAAAAATACACTGTTGAAAAAATTTCAGAGTTAAGAGTTTCAAAGGAAGGGCAGGAAGGAATAAATGCATTTTTAGAAAAAAGAAAACCAAACTGGAGAGATTAAGTTGTTCAAAAAAATTTTAATTGCAAATCGGGGAGAAATAGCTGTAAGGATAATAAAAGCATGCCAAGAAATGGGAATTAAAACAGTAGCCATCTACTCCGAGGTTGATAAAAATGCACCTCATGTGCAAATTGCAGACGAAGCAATTAATTTAGGCGACCCAACCCCTTCTGAAAGTTATTTAAACATCGCAAAAATAATAAAAAATGCAAAAAAAGTAGGTGCTGAAGCAATACATCCAGGATATGGTTTTCTTGCAGAAAATCCTGATTTTGCAAAGGCTTGCAAAGATTCAAAGATAAAATTTATTGGACCAGACCCTAATGTAATCACTTTAATGGGTGATAAAATTGAATCAAAGAAAACAATGGAAAAAGCAAAGATACCGGTAATTCCAGGTTATCATGGAAATAAACAAGACATGAAAACTTTATTAAACGAGGGGAGAAAAATTGGATTTCCTTTGCTTGTAAAAGCTACTGCAGGAGGCGGTGGCAAAGGAATGAGAATCGTTCAATCAAAAGATGATCTGGAACAATCAATTGAAGGTGCAAAAAGAGAGGCGAAATCCTCTTTTGGAAATGACATGGTTCTTCTTGAAAGATATGTCGAAAAACCAAGACATATAGAATTTCAAATTCTAGCAGATGAGCATGGAAATTTTATTCATTTATTTGAACGGGAATGTTCTATACAGAGAAGACACCAGAAAATAATCGAAGAAACGCCCTCACCAGTAATGAACAAAGAACTAAGAGAAAAAATGGGAAAGGCAGCAATAACAGTTGCAAAAACTGTTGGATATACTAATGCTGGAACTGTCGAGTTTATGGTTGATGGAAAACTTAATTTTTATTTTATGGAGATGAATACAAGGCTTCAAGTTGAGCACCCAATAACCGAAGCAGTTACCGGTGTAGACCTTGCAAAATGGCAAATAAAGATTGCAAGTGGTGAAAAATTAACAATTAAACAAAACGATTTGACTCAAAGAGGCCATGCAATAGAATGTAGAATTTATGCAGAGGATCCTGATAACGGATTTTTACCAAGTATTGGAAAGCTAAATAAGGTTCAGACTCCCACAGGACCAAATATAAGAAATGACACTGGAGTTGAAACAAATCTTGAAGTAACCTCATATTATGATCCGATGATTTCAAAGTTGATTACATTCGCAGAAACTAGAGAAGATTGCATAAATAAAATGATATGGGCACTTTCAAGATATGTAGTTTTAGGAGTTACAACTAATATCTCTTTTCTAAAACGAGTATTGGAGCATAAAGATTTTATTAAAGGAAATATTACAACCCACTTTATAGACAATTATTTTAAGGAAGATTTGGAAGTTAAAAAAGAATTACCAGTAGATGCAATTATTGCACTTGCAGTTTATGACTCAATGCATTCAAAAAGACAAGAAGATGTAAGATATAAAGAAGCAGACCCACATTCACCTTGGAAGCATGTTGGTCGCTGGAGGATGGGTATTTAATATGTTTATCAACTACGAACACGACAATCACGTATACAACGTAACAGTTGAAAAAAGAGATGATAAGTTTTTTATTACTTATGATAACAATGAATATACAGTTACTGCTGAGGAACAAAAACAGGGTTATCTTAAAATAAAATTAGGAGATAGACTGCTTAAAAGCATTATCACTGAGGGTGACAAAGAAAAATTTGTATTTGTTGATGGTGATGTTTTTAAAATAAAAAGAATCGAGCTTACTGGTAGAAAAAAGGCTACGAAAAAAGAAGGAGATCTTAGCTCACCAATATCTGGTACAGTTGTAAATGTCAAGTTAAAAAAAGGCGATAAGGTAAAGAAAAATGATGTTATCTTAGTAATAGAGGCGATGAAAATGGAATATTTGATTAGAGCCCCATATAATGGAACTGTTGAAAAGATTAATTTTAAAGAAAAAGAACAGATTGAAATTGGTCAAGTAACAGCTGAAATTAAAAAAGAGGATGATTAAATGGATGTCATAGACAGTAATATTGATACTTCCAGTAAGGAATTTACACAAAATTTCAAAAATTATGAAAAATTAGTAAAAGACTTGAAAGACAAAATATCAGTTGCAGCAAAGGGCGGTGGAGACGAAAAAATAAAATTGCATAAATCTAGAAATAAAATGCTTGTGAGAGAAAGAATAGAATCTCTTTTAGATCAAGATACCCCTTTCATGGAGTTTAATACTCTTGCTGCACATAATATGTTTGAAAACAGAGCACCATGCGCAGGTATTGTTACAGGAATTGGTATAATACATGGAAAAGAAGTGTTAATTGTCGCAAATGATGCAACAGTTACTGGCGGCACATATTATCCTATAACAGTAAAAAAACATCTAAGAGCTCAGGAAATTGCCATGGAAAACAGACTTCCATGCATATATCTAGTAGATTCTGGCGGCGCATTTTTACCTATGCAGGATGAAGTTTTTCCAGATAGAGAACATTTTGGTAGAATATTTTTTAATCAAGCAAAAATGTCATCCATGAAAATACCACAAATAGCTGTGGTAATGGGCTCTTGTACTGCTGGTGGCGCTTATGTTCCTGCAATGTCTGATGAAACAGTAATTGTGAAAGGAACAGGTACAATCTTTTTAGGTGGACCTCCGCTTGTGAAAGCAGCAACAGGTGAAGAAGTATCTGCCGAGGATTTGGGAGGTGCTGATGTCCATTGTAAAGAATCTGGAGTTACAGATCATTATGCTCATGATGATCCTGAAGCAATAAACATTACAAGAAATATCGTTGAAAATTTAAACAGACCTGAAAAAACATATCTTGATATAAAAAAACCTGAAGAACCAGCTTACGATATTAAAGAAATATATGGCATAATTCCAAAAGATTCAAGAAGACCATTTGATGTGAAAGAAATTATAGCAAGAATAGTTGATGGTTCTAAATTTCATGAGTTTAAAGCATTATATGGAACAACCCTTGTCTGCGGATTTGCAAGAATTATGGGATATCCTGTAGGAATTCTTGCTAATAATGGTGTTCTTTTCTCTGAATCAGCATTAAAAGGTTCACATTTTATTGAAGTTTGTTGTCAAAGAAAAATCCCACTTGTGTTTTTACAAAACATTACTGGGTTTATGGTCGGAAGAAAGTATGAAGCAGGTGGGATAGCAAAAGATGGAGCGAAAATGGTTACAGCAGTTACATGCGCCCAAGTACCCAAATTTACTGTTATTATTGGAGGCTCTTTTGGAGCTGGAAATTATGGAATGTGTGGTAGAGCATACGGACCTAGACAGCTTTGGATGTGGCCTAATGCAAGAATATCTGTTATGGGTGGACAACAAGCAGCAAATGTCCTTTTGACAGTTAAACGTGATCAACTTTGGCGAAAGGGAATTGAAATGACAAAAAAAGAAGAAAAAAAACTTACAGACCCCATTCTTAACAAATATGAAGAAGAAGGAAGTCCCTATTATAGTTCTGCAAGAATTTGGGATGATGGAGTTATCGATCCTGTTGATACCAGAACCGTGTTGGGCCTAGGAATTTCGGCTTCCTTAAACGCACCAATTCCAGAGTGGAAACCTGGCGTATTTAGAATGTAAAGTGGCATTTCAATGAAATATGATGTCGTTATTGTTGGTGCTGGACCAGCAGGCTCTACTGCCGCAAAATATCTAGCAGATAATAAAAAGAAAGTACTATTAATTGATAAATGTAAATTTCCTAGGGAAAAGGCATGCGGTGGAGGCCTGCCTACAAGAGTTCTTAAAAGATTTCCTTACACAGAAAAATTTCTTAATTCTATATCTTACAAAAGTACAACATATTCATCATCAATGGATTATAAATTAGAATTTGAAAGAAAAAAACCTTTACTCGCAACAGTTCTCAGAAAAGATTTTGATTTAGATCTTGTAAAAGTCGCAAAAAAATCTGGGATAGATTTTATTGATGGAAAGGCAGTCAGTAATATTAAAATTGAAAATGATAAAGTATCAATAGTAATCGATGAAAATAAAAAAATTGAATCTGAGATTGTAATCGGTTGCGACGGTATGCGAAGCATTGTTGCTGAGAAATCCAACCTTTCTAAAAAAACTGATAATATTTGTATATGTATGGTCCAAGAACAAAAATTAAATGAAAAACAAATAAAAAAATATTTTACAGATGAAAAAACTGTTATTTTAATGATTAAAACCCTTGGAATAGCAGGATATGGTTGGATTTTTCCCAAAAAGAATTATATAAATATTGGAATAGGAGAGTTTGAATCTGCAGTTGATTCCTCAGAAAAACGGATAAAAATAAAGGAAGTTTATGAAAAATATATTAAAATGTTAAAGGAAAAAAAATTGATTCCAAAAGAATTTGTAATCAATGAACCAAAAGGTGCTACAATTCCAATATTTCCTTTGAAAAAAACTTATTCCGATAGAGTTTTGCTTTGTGGGGATGCTGCAGGATTCATCAACCCAATTACCGGCGAGGGGATTTATTATGCAATGTCTTCTGGAGAGCTTGCAGCAAAAGTTTGTTCAGAAGCAATTGACAATAGAGATTTTAGTGAAGAATTTTTATCAAAATATCAAAAATTATGGTACAATGATTTTGGTATAGATTTGAAAGTACTTGGCAGTTTTAATAAACAGTGGGGAAAAAATTCTGAAAAGATTGTACGACTACTTTCAAAAGATAAAACACTTGCAAAACTTGTTGTAGGAATAACTGGTGGAAGAATAAGTGCATCAAGATATAAAATGATGCTTTATATTAGATACATATATGCATCGATCAAAGATATTTTTACTTAAAAGATAAATAAATTTAAAAAGATAGAATAGTAATAAAGACCTTGGCATTTACAGAATCCTCATCAGAATAAACATCATTGCATTCAACACTTATTGTAATCTCAGGCATAGGAAATATCAGTCCTAAACCAATACCAAATACATTCATCGAAATTGTTGATATTTCCCCCGGATTCATTGAATCAAATTCAATGGTATTTTGCCTAGGATATATGAAAAATCCGCCTTCAATTTCAACTGTGCATGTGATATTATTAACTACTTCATAGTCGACATTTTCTAAAAATATATTTAGTGCTTTATTATCGCCTGTAACTGATTTAATCCTTATAGGTCTAAATGGCGGTTCTTCAATCTCAACTAAAGTTGTATCTGTTGAAATATTGTTTTCATTATCTGTAACAATAAGGGTTAAATTGAAAGTACCGACCTCATTATATGTTACATTTGATGGAAAATCGTCTAAGTTTACATCTGCTCCTAAAAAATCCCACTCAAACTCATATGGTGGCACTCCCCCAGATGCAGAACCCACTAACTGAATTGGTTCACCAACCAATCCATAATAAGGCCCTCCTGAATCTGCTGTAAGTGGATATGTATAGCTATCTGGATCATAATCAACCCAAGACATATAATATCCAATAAATAATCCTCCGTATTCTATATTAAAAAAACCATCGTAACCCCAATATTGTCCCCAACTATTTTTACAAATCCAATATCCTCCTCTTTCAATTGAGGGGTCGTCTTTCCAACCGACAATAACAACAATATGATTGAGCATATATGCCCAAGGTTCTTCAGTATATTGATAATAGTCAGTCGGATCATTATTATTATTCCAGTAGTTGTAAAAATCATTTGTAACATTAATTCCAACTGCAACAGGACCATAATCGTAGATTCTAGACTTTATTATTTCTCTATTTGTTGGATTATCAAAACCGGGATAACTCTCACCACAATCCAAAATTGGAACTAATTGTTCTTCCCATTCTGCACATTTTTGAGAGCAAGGTGTGTCATCACTTGCTTCGTAAGAAAAACAAGATTCAAAGATTATTCCATTGTGATAGTTTCCTTCAGCTCCTTCATCTTTGATATAGTAAAATGCATTATATGGTGTGCCGCCTAGGCAACCCTCCCCATAAGTGTGAGCAGCTGCTGGAAGACATGATAACACATATTGCTCAGATAAATCAGGATTTAATTCTGAATTATTTTCTTCAATTTCAATAATACTTTCAAAAGCGCCAATTGCAGCAAAATCCCAACAACTACCACAATTCCCCTGGTCTTTTGCTTGAGTTGTGAAATCTTTACCATCAACATCCTTCCAACTAAATTCGTCTGGTGTATCAATGATGGGCAAGTCAATATTTTCATTAATATCTTCATTTTTCACAATTATTGGATTTTTCATGGTTTTGAAAAAATCATTTTTATTATCAAAATTATCATTATTATTACATCCGCACTCACTATTTTCACTAGCAGATATAACAAATGATAAGCCGTTTAAAATCAATAAAATTGTCAGTATTATTCCTACAACTTTCTTCATATTAGCCCCTTGGCCATTCATCTTCAAATTTAGATATAAATGTTTCTATGAAAAAGTTGTACAAAAAAATGAAAAAAAGATTATTTTCTAAGCTCTCTTCTTAGAATTTTGCCAGAAATCGTTTTTGGTAACTCATCAACATATTCTATTATTCTTGGATATTTGTATGGTGCTGTCACATTTTTTACATGTTCTTGAATTTCTTTTGTAAGTGCTTCTGAAGGTTTGAAACCTTTTGAAAGAACAATTACAGCTTTTACAACAATACCTCTAACTCCTTTTGGATCCTCAGCGCCTACAACAGCGCATTCAGCTACAGCATTGTGCTCCATTAAAGCAGACTCGACTTCAAAGGGCCCGATTCTATATCCAGATGATTTTATAACATCGTCATCTCTTCCAACAAACCAGAAATATCCATCTTTGTCCTTGTACCCTCGATCTCCTGTGAAATAATAATTATTTCTAAATGATTTTTTCATTATCTCGGGATCCTTCCAATATTCTTTGAAAAGTCCTGGAGGTCTTTCATCCCCAAGATAAATTGCAATGTTTCCTTCTTCCTCTGCTTCTAGTTCATTTCCATCATCATCAGTTATTCTTACGTCGTGACCAGGTGTTGGCCTACCAACTGAACCGTATTTTATTGGCATAAACGGATAATTAGAAAGAACACAAACAGTTTCTGTTTGCCCAAAGAAGTCATAGATTTCCAATCCAAATGTTTCTTTCCAAACTCTTATTACTTCAGGATTCAGAGGTTCTCCAGCACTCATCGAGTGTCTTAATTTAAGATTATATTTTGATAAATCCATCTGTATTAATAATCTATAGACCGTCGGAGGTGCACAAAAAGTTGTAACTCCATATCTTTCCATTGCCTTAAGAAGGCCATCTGCATCGAAACGACCAGGAGTCTCCCATTGTATAACTGCGGCTCCTACAATCATTTGTCCGAATAGTTTACCCCAAGCAGCTTTAGCCCATCCTGTCTCAGAAACAGTCCAATGAAGATCCTTAGATGTCAAAGCTTGGGCAAAACGAGCAGTAACCTCATGACCAAGTGGATAACTATGTGTATGCAAAACCATTTTTGGATGTCCAGTAGTTCCTGAAGTAAAATAAATTAGCATTGGATCAGTAGATTTTGTTTTGCCAGCTTCTTTTTGTGTTAAATCATAAGATGATTTTTCCATCTCTTCTGAATAGCTTAGCCAACCTTTTCTTTTACCGTCAATTAAGATTTTATATTTGAGAGTTGGACATTTTTTTTCTACTCCTTCAACTATATCTGCATGATCTAAATCAGTAACGACCATGTTTGCCTCTGCTCTATTAACTCTATATTCGACGTCTTTTGCAGTTAAAAGTACAGTTCCAGGCATTGGAATCACACCAATTTTAAACATTCCAATAAGCGCAATGTACCACTCGGGAATGCTTTGCAGAATAACTAGAACTCTATCTCCTTTATTCACACCAATCCTCTTAAGAGCATTTGCAAATCTATTAGATTCAACAGATAAATCTCGAAATGTGTGATATCTATCATGTTTTCCTGTTCTATCAATAGAGATTAATGCAAGCTTTGTCCTATCTTCAGCCCATTTGTCAACTACATCAAAACCAAAGTTGTAATATTGTGGAATATTCCATTCGAATTTATTATACAATTCTTCATAAGTTTCCGCTTTTTCTTTCATTTTATTTCTCCTATAATCCAAGCTGTCTAGCAATAATCATTCTTTGAACCTCAGAAGTTCCTTCACCAATTTGACATAACTTAATATCTCTATAGTATCGCTCAATTGGATACTCTCTAGTATAGCCATACCCGCCGTAAACTTGAATTGCTTTAACTGTAGCGTTCATTGCTATCTCAGAAGCAAATAATTTTGCCATTGAAGCTTCCTTTGTGAAGGGTTTATTTTTTTCTTCCAAATCTGCTGCTTGATAAACTAGCAATCTGGCAGCCTCGATTTGTGTGGCCATATCAGAAATCATCCATTGAATTGCTTGAAACTTACCGATAGATCTTCCAAATTGCTCTCTTTGTTTGGCATATTCAATAGAGTCTTCCAAAGCAGCTTGAGCAATTCCAACAGACATTGCACCTATTGCTGTTCGACCTCTATCAAGTATTGTCATAGCGCCAATAAATCCAGTTCCAGGTACGCCAATTATATTTTCTTTTGGTATCCGACAGTTCTCAAAAATAAGTTCAGCAGTTCTACTTCCTCTAAGACCTAATTTATCTTCTAATTGTCCAACCTTAAATCCAGGTGTGTCTTTTTCCACTATAAATGCACTAATACCTTTTGCTCCTTTTGTTTTATCAGTCATTGCCATAACAACTGTTACTTCGGCAATATCTCCACTTGTGATAAATTGTTTTGAGCCATTTATTACCCACTCATCATTATCAAGAACAGCTGTTGTTTGAGTTGCCGCTGCATCTGAACCGGCATTTGGTTCAGTTAACGCCCAAGCAGCAATCCCATCCCCGGAGACGAGTTTGGGCAAATATTTTTTCCTTTGTTCGTCTGTTCCTTTTTCATAAATGTGTCCTACACCAAGAGAGTTATGCGCTTCAACAGTAATTCCAGTAGAACCACAAACTTTAGAAATTTCTTCTAAGGCAATCATATAACTAATTTTATCAATTCCAGCACCTCCATAATCTTGAGGTACTGTCATGCCCATGAGTCCCATTTTACCCATTTTTTTGTAAAGCTCTTTTGGAAAATATTCTTCTTTGTCAATCTTTTCTGCAATTGGTTTTATTTCTTTTACAGCAAATTCTCTAACTGTTTTTCTAAATAATTTTTGAGTCTCATTAAGTTCAAAGTTCATAATAAACCCCATTTGGTGATATATAAATGGTAAAAAAAGGTTCCGTATAATAAAATTTAAAAATTAGGTTTTTAAAATCGAGGTAGCTTGCTCTCTAAGTTTATATTTTTGAATCTTACCACTAGCAGTCATAGGAAATTCTTCAACAAATGAGATATATTTAGGAATTTTATATCTTGAGATTTTATCATTACAAAATTCCCTAATTTCGTCTGCAACAGCTGTTATACCATCTTTTAATTTTATGTAAGCAAATACCTCTTCTCCATATTTTTCACTCGGTACTCCAATAACTGCTACATCTTGAACTTTTTCATTTGTATATAAAAATTCTTCAATCTCCCGCGGGTAAACATTTTCTCCTCCACGTATTATCATATCGTCTGTTCTTCCAAGAATTTTAAAATATCCTTCTTCATCCATAACTGCCAAATCTTTTGTATGAAGCCAACCATCTCTTATTGTATTTGAGGTTTGTTCTGGCATTTTGTAATAACCTTTCATTACATTATATCCCTTAGATACGAGTTCCCCTGGAACATTTGGTGGAAGATCTTCCCCTGTTTCGGGATCTACAATTTTTACTTGGATGTTGTCAAGAGGTTTTCCCACTGTTTCAACTCTTTTTTGTATAGGGTCGTTTCTATTTGTCTGAGTAATTACAGGTGATGATTCAGTTAAACCGTAGCATATAGTAATTTCATCCATATGCATTTTTTCCATTACTTGCTTCATAACTTCCATGGGGCACGGAGCACCTGCCATTATACCTGTTCTAAGTGTAGAAAGATTATAAATTTTAAAATTTGGTTGTCCAAGTTCTGCGATAAACATTGTTGGAACGCCTTGTAAAACTGTACACTTTTCATTTTGTACAGTTTGCAAAATTCTCTCAGCATCGAAGGTCTCTAATGGTAACATAGTGGCTCCTCGAATAACACAGTTTGTTATTGATAATACGCATCCAAAACAATGAAAAAATGGAACGGGAATGCACATTCTGTCATTATTTGTTAGTCCTAATTTTTCCCCAACATAATATGCATTGTTCACAATATTAAAATGGGTAAGCATAACTCCTTTTGGAAAGCCTGTCGTTCCAGAAGTATATTGCATATTAATAACTTCTTGAGGATCTAATGATTTTTGCCTATCTAGTAGTTCATCATCTGAGACTTCATTACTAATAGCATACAAATCTTCAAATTTATGCATTCCAAGATATCTTCTATCAGATATTGAAATTACATTTTTTAAATAAGGGAAATTATCCAGTTGGACTTCTTCTGGTTCACACAATTCAAGCTCTGGTATTGTTTTATAGACCGTATCGATATAATCATTGTCCTTTACACTTTCAACTAAAAACAAAGTAGTTATATCTGCCTGTTTTAGCAGATATTGAAGTTCTTTTGATTTATAATAAGTATTAACAGTAACTAGTATCGCACCAATTTTTGCTGAAGCAAATTGCAAAAAAATCCATTCAGGAACATTATTTGCCCAAATTGCAACATGGTCTCCTTTTTTTATTCCCAAGGCAATAAGACCTTTTGCAAGCATATTTATTTTATCAGTAAATTCTTTATATCTAAGTCTTAATTTTCCTGGATAAACGAGGGCTTCGTTATCAGGATATTTTTTAGTAGTCTCATCTAAAATATCACCTAATGTCTTATCAATCATCCTAACTGGTCACCTCTCCTACAAATATGAAATTTAATAAAATTGTCTAAACTCGACAGATTTTGTTTGAGAAACAATATATTTGATGATTTAATAAATATTATGATATTTTAAGATAGAAAATTTTATTTTATTCCATTTATTAATAAAAAGTTTTATTAACTATTAGGCGTATATTAAATATACCAATAAGGGGGAATTATGAAAATGAACAAGAATTTTATAAAAGGAGCAGGAGTTTTGCTAATTGCAGTTGTAATGATTCTTTCAGCTATAACTGTATCAGCAAATACAAGAGTATCAAAACCAATGGAAAACCGAGATATCGTATTTGAAGATGGTTTTGAAACCTATGATGATTTTTCAATAGATTTTCCACCGTGGACACTAGTCGATGTAGATGGTGGACAAACTTATGGTTTTGGAACAGCTGATTGGCCAAATGAATATTCAGCACAAGCTTATATAATATTTAACCCATCGGCAACTTCACCTCCAGTTACAGATCCTGGTTCAACTCCGCACGGAGGAGACAAATATGCAGCGTGTTTTGCAACTGTACCACCACCATACAATGATGACTGGTTAATAACGCCTCAAATCAACAGTGATTCATTTGACGAATTAATTTTTTGGGCAAAATCTTACACAGCCACATATGGTCTTGAAAGAATGAAAGTCGGAATTTCAACTACTGGAACTAATCCAGCTGACTTTACAATCATTTCATCAGGCCCTTACGAATCAGTTCCAACTTCATGGACTGAATATACTTATGATATATCTTCATATAGTGGCAATATTTACATTGGGATAAACTGTATTTCACAGGATGCTTTCTTCTTAATGATTGATGATATGCAAATAACTGGTGATGCTCCTGATGATACAACACCACCAGAAACAACAATCGAACTTGATGGCGATATGCAAGGTGCTGATTACATATCAGATGTAACTGTAACACTAT
>CAZUBH010000010.1:0-84076 GCA_964618505.1 uncultured Thermoplasmatales archaeon
CGATTTTGTGGAATGTCTTAATTTATCCTAGGTGAGAATAATGACACAAAACACAAGTTTTTTGAAAATCTGAAAGCTAAAGATAATAAAACAAAAATCGTATTTGGTTTTGTGTATATTAAACACGATAATATAAAATCAAATTCAATAGAGCAAAGACTTTATCAAAAAAATATCGCAGATTCTTCAAAGAAAGCTAGCACACTAGTTGTTTTACCGACAGGTATGGGAAAGACGATTATTGCACTTATTTTAATTGCTGAAAACTTAAGAAATAATGATGAAAAAATTTTATTCTTATCGCCGACAAAACCTCTTGTAAATCAACATTTTCAATTCTTAAATCAATTCTTAACTACAAATTCCAAAATTTCTGTTTTTACAGGAGAAATTTCACCAGAAAAAAGAAAAGATATGTGGAAAAAAAGCAGAATAATAGTATCTACTCCTCAAGTAATAGAAAACGATTTAATTTCAAAAAGCATTGATTTAAAAGATGTATCTTTAATAATTTATGATGAGTGTCATAGAGCTGTTGGCAATTATTCTTATGTTTATATATCTGAAATATATAAAAGTCAAAAAGAAAAAAGACATAGTCTAGGGATGACTGCATCACCAGGTAATGACTTAGATAAAATTCTTGAAGTTTGCAAAAATCTTGAAATAAATAATATAGAAATAAGAACAAAACAAGACCCAGACGTAAGACCATATGTACATGATTTGAAAATCGATTGGAAAGAAATAAAATTACCTAGCGAATTTTCCTATACTGTTCAACTTCTTAGAAAAGCACTGTCTTTTAGATTAAAATCTCTTAAAGAACTGAATCTTGTAGAATCTTCTTCCATATCACTTATCAATAGAACTAAACTTTTAGAAATTCAAAAAAAGATTCAACAAGAAATTAAATCAAATCCCACACCTTCTAAACAATTGTATAAAGCAGCATCTATTCAAAATTCTGCATTAAAACTGTATCATGCAATAGAACTTATGCAAACTCAAGGTGTAGAAGCATTAAGAAATTATTTTAAAAGAATGGGAAAAGATGCAATATCAAAAAGTGGAAGTAAAGCTTCCAAAGACATAATGAGCGATAGTGACGTTTTAGAAGCACTTGCTTATGCAAATTCTATTAAAATTGAACATCCTAAAATTCCTGAAGTTATAAAGATTGTAAAAGAACAACTCGCAAAAAATAAAAATTCTAAAATTATCATTTTTACACATTATAGAGACACTTCTAGTTATGTTTGTGAAAAATTAAATGAGGTTGAGTTTGCAAAACCCGTTAGATTTATTGGTCAAGCTGGAAAAGGCAGTGATAAAGGATTAACACAAAAACAACAAGTTAAAATTATAAATGAATTTAAGCAAGATAGGTATAATATTTTAATTGCAACTTCTGTTGCAGAGGAGGGTCTTGATATACCTTCTACAGATCTGGTAGTATTTTTTGAACCAGTGCCGTCTGAAATTCGAACGATTCAAAGAAGAGGTAGAACTGCAAGAAAAATGGCCGGAAAAGTAATAATTCTAATTGCAAAAGGAACTCCTGATGAAGGCTACTATTGGTCTGCAAAGAAAAAAGAAAGAAATATGAAAAATGAATTAGAATTACTCCGTTCTTCACTAAATAAAAAAATTGATGATACAAAATCTTTTTATGAAATAAAAACAAAAAAGAACCAGAAAAAATTAGATGAGTTTTCCGATACAGATAACACTAAAATAATTGTAGATAATAGAGAATCAAGATCAAATATTGTAAGATTATTGTCACAGAAAAATGTTGATATTGAAAAAAGACAACTAGATGTTGGCGATTATGTTTTATCAACAAGAATTGGTATTGAAAGAAAAAATGTTGATGATTATTTAAGCTCTCTTTTAGAAGGAAAGTTATTTACCCAAATGAGAAAATTAAGGGACTCATACTCTAGACCAATATTGATTATAGAAGGTGAGAGACTTTTTTCTAAAAGAAACATTAGCCATAATGCAATAAATGGAAGCTTTGCTTCAATAATTGTTGATTATGGAATTGCTATTATGAGAACAAATACTCCTAAAGAAACTGCTGATTTGATTAATATTATTGCAAGTAGAGAACAAAAAGATAGTAAAAAAGAGGTAGCCATAAGAGGTGAAAAATGGTCGATGTCGCCCGCAGAACAACAACAATTCATAATAGAAGGTCTTCCAAATATTTCAGCAGTACTTGCAAAAAGGTTATTGCAGCATTTTGGGAGTATTAGATCGATTGCAAACGCTTCTGTAGAAGATTTATGTGAAGTACAAGGTATCGGTAAAAATATTGCTCAAGATATTATCAAGATAGTAAATCAAGATTATTTGAAAAAATAACAATTTTTTTGCTTCGATATTTTTGTTTTTTTTCATCACCAATTTAAAAATTTTATTTTAAATTTTTCACTCTAATTTTATCATTTTAAAAAAAGAAAAAAAGAGTTTTTTACTCTTGTATTGTTACTTTAGATAGTATTATCTGTGCTTCTACTGAATCGTCATCAGATGAGCCTTCAGCACACTCTGCACTAACTGTAATTATCGGCATGTCTGTAAGTATTCCCAAACCTATCCCAAAAACAGGCATTTCAGTAGCAGCCAACTGTTCACCTGCAGATATCAAGTTCATGGATCCTTGCATTTCTCTTGGCAAGACAAAAAGTCCTCCTTCAATTGTTATGGTAAACTCAATATCGGTTGCATCTGCATCGCCAGTATTTTCAAGAACAAGAGTTATTCCATTTCCGCCTTCTATTGATTTAATGGATAGTACTGGCTCTGGGTCTGGTACTTCAGCAATTTCTATTGTGTGTGCATCAGAATACTCTGTTTCTTGGTCCAACGTATCTTTTGCCTTTACTTTAATATCGTATGTTCCTTCTTCTGTCCATGTATATGACGCCTCTATCTCGTCTCCAGATGCATAAGGTCCTAACCAATCAGAAAATTCTCCGTTACCCCAGTCAAACATATAGTAAACATTGTCTTCATCTGGATCTGTTGTAGCGGTTGCAAATGTATATTCGATATTTGGTTCTCCCTCTGTTGGCCCTGAAGGTGTTGCTGGTATTTCTGGTGGTTGATTTGAAAATGTTCCAAAGCAAAATACATTGTTTGAACCGGCTAGATATAAATTCCCATCATAAATTGCCAAAGCAGATTGTACATATGTGTTAGAATCTCTATAAATCCAAATTAATGATCCATCGTTTACATCCAAGCAATATACATTTTTATTAGTATCACTGAAATATACCTTCCCATCAGCAACTGCCGGTGTACTCCTTATACTGGCCGTTGTAGAAAAATTCCAAATTTCTGTTCCTGTCTCAGGGTTTAGACAATAAAATTTATTACTATCTGAACCTGAAAACAATTTATCTTCGCCTAAAGCAATTGCCTGATCACTGCTACCAGAATTTATAGGTTTTGACCATATAAAACTGCCATCTAAATCATTTAAACAATAAATACTGTGGTCCGTTGAATAAAAATAAACATTACCGTCAGATAACAATACAGGTGTTTTGATATCTCCTCCGGTCTGATAATCCCAAATATAATCGCCATTTTCTGAATTTAAACAATAAACTTTATTATCATTCGAACCGAAATATACCTTTTCATCATCTAATGCAGGAGAATAAGCAAATCCGCCAACAGTGTATGTCCAAACTTCATTACCATCCATATCAACACACATCATTTTGTTGTTGTATCCTCCAACATAAATTTTATCATTATATATGGCTGGTGAAGAATAGATATCGCCTCCTGAAGGGTATGTCCAAATTTCTGCTCCAGTTGTTGCGTTGAGACAATATAAATTTTCATCATATGATCCAAAATAAATCCTATCGTTATCTATTGCGGGTACTGAAGAAAGAAGACCAGGGTTTGTATGATCAAAAATTATGTCTCCAGTATATGCATTAATACAATATAGATGTTTACCAAAAGTTGATGTATAGATATAACCATTTTGTGCAGATATTCCACCCAACACTGTTCCGGTTATGCTTTGTGTAAATAATGTTTCATTTGTAACTGGGCCAGTGGATGTAGAGTAACTAGTGCGCTGTGCGTCATGCCCAAGCATTGACCAGTTATCAATATCAAAAATAAAATCATCATTTTTGTTAATATTTTTGTCACCTGCAACAGTAAAAACAGTTGCGAAAAACAGCATGCTTACTAATAAACAAATTATTTTGTTTTTCATCTTATTTTCCCCCATATTTTATATACAAGAAATTTATTTGTATATTAAATACAAATATGATTATTTAATTATTTAAATGTTTCTTATTTATGAAAATTTATTACAGTAGATACTAGTGTTAATTTTATTTGTAAAAATTTAATAATTTAAAATTAGTTTTTTTGACGGTAATAACAAAGATGCTCATACCAAATATTTTTATCTAGGTTTGTACTTACCCCCTTTCTAATTAGGCTTGTAATGGTGGTATCTATGTCAAATGACGAAAAAATTGAACAAATTTGTGATGGATTAAATATGATTAGTGAAGATAATTCCATACCACGAAATATTAGAAGGGGTGCAGATGAGGTAAAGAATTTACTTCATAAGGATTCTGATCCGATAGATTTAAGGGTTGCAACAGCAACATCAATTCTAGATGAACTTGCAAACGATCCAAATATTCCGCTGCATGGGAGAACATTGATTTGGAACATTATGAGTCGTTTGGAGGAATTAGCTTAAAATATTTAATATTAAAAAAAATGAATTTTATTCAAAAATATTTTAACAAATGGAGGAAGATTTATGATTAGAATTGGTCAGGCAGGCATCCCATTATCTTGTAAGGGTCGTACACATAAGGATGGAATAATTTATACAAACAAAACTCTAGATTTAAATGCAATTGAGATACAATTTGTTAGAGGGCTTTATGTAATGCCTGATGAAGAAGCAGAAATAATAAAGCAGTACTCTGAAGAAAATGATATAGAAATCCATGTTCATGCACCTTACTATGTTAACCTTGCTGGAGATGATGAAGAAATTGAGATGAGTTTTGATAAAATTTTAAATTCAGCTCAAATGGCCGATAAAATTGGCGCAAAAACAGTAGTTATTCACCCCGGTTATTATGGAGAAAATAGCGAAAAGAAAACAATGAAGTTAATTACTAAAAATGCAAAGAAAGTAACCTCTATGTTTAAAAAAGAAAAGATAAATGTAAATCTGGGTCTAGAGACAATGGGCAAACAAAAAGTCTTTGGGACACTTGATGAGATTATCGAAATATGTAATAATGTAAAGGGGACAGTTCCAATAATTGATTTAGGACACATACATGCAAGATGTAATGGTTGTTTAAAGGAAAAGGAAAATTTTAATGAAATTTTCGAAAAACTTGAAGCCTTAAAATTAGATCAATACATTATTCATTTGACGGGTGTTTATTATGAAAACGGAAATGAGTTTTATCATCTTCCAATAAAAAGAGGAGATATGCCAATTGCACCTTTAATTGATATTATTATTGAAAATAATTACAATGTTACTTTAATTTCAGAATCGCCTTTATTAGAACATGATGCTGTCTATATTAGATTGCAGGTCGAAAAAGCAATAATGAAAATAACGGGAAAAGAAGTGGCTTATTATAAAGATCTGTCTGAAGTTATATGAATAAAAAAGATGTTTTCAAACAATCTTTGGATTATATTCGCTTAAAATTAAATGATATTTTAAATGAGGTATTAAAAAAAGACATTGAAAATATTATTAAATCATTTTTTAAAGCCAATAGAATTTTTGTTTACGGCGCAGGTCGTTCAGGACTTGTCGCAAGAGCCTTTGCAATAAGGCTTGTACATCTAGGGTTTAATACATTTGTTATAGGTGAAACCATTGGAGCACCAGTGAAAAAAGGCGATTTAGTATTCGTTGTAACAGGTTCTGGTGAAACAATTCCAACCGTGATGACTGCAGAGATTGCACACAATATTGGAGCAAAATTGGTTGTTGTAACCGGTAGAAAAAACTCCAGAATTACAAAATATGCAGACATTTCTATATACTTATCCTCAGAATGTAAAGATATTGAAAGAAAAGAATTTGCACCACTTGGGACTTTGTTTGAAGCAAGCGCATGGATTTTACTAGATAGTATTGTAGCTGAACTGATGAAACAAAAAGGTGAAACAGAAGCTTCAATGCAATCAAGACATGCCACGTTGGAATAGTATTTTTCAACCCTAATATTTTTATAACTATGCTATATGTAGGGCGTAAATAGGTGATCTTATGTCAAATTCTAAATCGTCAACACGTCAACCTATTGTAAGTGTTTTAGGTCATGTTGACCATGGCAAAACTTCGTTTTTAGATTACATTAGGGGCTCAGCCGTCGTCTCTAGAGAATCAGGTGCAATTACACAGCACATTGGTGCAACAGAAGTTCCTATTGAATCAATATACAAAGTTTGCGGAGAATTGCTTAAAAATAAAAATTTTACACTTCCAGGATTATTATTTATCGATACTCCAGGGCATCATGCATTTACAACACTTCGTTCAAGAGGAGGTTCGTTAGCAGATATCGCAGTTTTAATTGTTGATGTAAATGAAGGTTTTAGACCGCAAACTCATGAATCAATAAATATATTGAAACAATTTAAAACTCCATTTATTATAGCTTTAAATAAAATAGATAAAATATCTGGATGGCAGAAAAATAAAGTTATAGCAAAAGCAAGGATTGAAAATCAAAAAGTTCCGACAAAAAATCTTTTTGAAGAAAAATTATACGACATAATCGGAAAAATTTATGATAAAGGTTTTGAGTCAGATTTATACTTTAATGTAAAGGATTTTACAAAGACGGTACCAATTATACCAATCTCTTCAAAAACAGGGGAGGGCATTCCTGAACTTTTAATGGTTTTAGTGGGCATTGCTCAGCGTTTTTTAGAACAAAAATTGGCAACAGAAATCGGTCCTGGAAAAGGCACAGTTTTGGAGGTAAAAGAAGAAATTGGATTGGGCACCACTGTTGATGCTATTGTATACAGCGGTAATATACAAAAAGAAGACACTCTGGTTTTTGGGACAAAAGGCGAACCCCTTGTCACAAAAATTAAGGCACTTTTAAAGCCAAAACCTTTGGATGAAATTAGGGATCCTAGAGAAAAATTTGATAGTATTTCAGAAGTAAATGCAGCCTGTGGAATTAAAATTTCTGCACCAAATCTTGAAAATGTAGTGCCCGGTGCTCCTTTGAGAGTGGTTCAAAAAAATCTAGATGAACTTGTTGCTGAAATTAAGGCTAGATCTAAAGTAAATATAGAGCTTGATAGCGAAGGCTTATTTATTAAAGCAGATACGATTGGATCTTTAGAAGCGTTGGTAAAAGAATCAAGAGACAAAGGAATTAATATTAGAAGGGCTGAAATTGGTAATGTTTCAAAAAGAGATATTATCGAAACAAATGCAATCACTAATCCTCTTGATAAAGTAATTTTTGCATTTAATGTTAAAATTCTTCCTGAAGGAAAGGAAGAACTTACCGGTGCAGATGTTACAATTTTTGATGAAGATGTCATCTATACAATAATGGAAAAATATGATGAATGGCTCTCAAAGAAAAAAGACGAACTCGAAAAAGAAAGAAGACAAGATTATATTCATCCAGGGATGATTAGATTTCTGCCAGAGTATGTTTTTAGAGTAAATAACCCAGCAGTAATAGGTGTTAGAATCCTTGCTGGAAGAATTAAAACTGATATGAAACTAATGAGAGATGACGGTAAAGTTGTGGGCACTATAAAAGGAATTCAATCTGATAATAAACCTGTGGAAGAAGCGATTCAGGGACAAGAAGTTGCAATATCTATTGAAGGGGTAACTGTAGGCAGGCAGATTAAAGGAGATGATATATTATATACTTCTATTCCTGAAGGAGATGCAAAAAAACTCAGAGATATGGAAGTTTTAAATTCTGACGAAAAGGAAGTTTTGACAAAAATCATACAAATAAAGCGTAAAGAAAACAAATTTTGGGGGATGTAAAAAACTCCATACAAATCCTAATAAATAACCTTCTAATACGGGGTATCGAAAATGACCTCTATTAAAGAAATAAAAAATGCTGAAAAAAAGGCTTTGGAGTCGATTGACAAGGCAAAACATGATGCTGAAAAAATAATTGAAGATGCCAAGAAAAAATCAGAAAGAGAACAGAATAAGATAATAAGCCAAGCAGAAAAAAAATCAAATGAATATATGGAGAAAGCCAACGAATCAGCAAAAAAAGAAATGAAAAAGATAAAAGAACAAACAAAAAAAGATATTTCTGATGTTAATAAAAATTCCAGTAAAAAGGTAGAGGAGGCAATAGATTTAATAATTGATTTTATAGAAAAGGGGGAATAACAAATACTTTTTCCGGCTAAAATGAAGAAGGTTTCAATAGTTGTACATAAAAACTATTTAGAGGAACTCGTAAAAAAACTTCATGAATCCGGATATATGCAAATCGATGATATATCAAAAGAGGAGCCAAAAATACTTTCTGAATTGGAAAAATCTTCAATGCATCCAGAGGCAGGTGTTTGTGCAAATTATGAATTAAGACTTTCAAGATTGATAGATATTTTAAGTAAAGTGAAGAAAAAAGAAAAAGGCATCAAATCTTTGTTAAATCCTACAAAAATTGATCCTCAAAAAATTGATTCCATAGATATCGAGGAACTTTATTCTGCAATTGAAACAAATTTGGCTGAAATTGAAAAGACAATAATTGAAGAAGATCAAAAAATTCAAGATATAAAAGAAAAAATTATTGAAATTAATCAAACAATTTCAAAGTTAAAATATATTGAAGATTTTGATTTTGATTTATCTACCTTGCAAGAAAATGAATATTTTTTTATTAAAATTGGAAAAACTACCGATTTAGAAAAATTAAACTTAGGACTTAGAAATATACAGAGATCAGACATTTATTCAAAACAATTTGGAAGTGGAAAAAAAGCCGAATGGTCTGTGTTAATTGTATATCACGTTTCGGAAAAAGATAAAATTGAAAAACTATGTAGAGAAAATTTAATTGAATTTGACTTAAATCAAATGCAAGGCTCTCCAAAAGAAAATTTGAATTCTTTAAACAATGAAATAAAAAACCTTAAAAAACAAAAAAAGCAAATAATTTCTAAATTACAAAAATATTCAAAACAAAAACTTTTTGATTTACAAGTCTTAAAAGAGCAAATACAAGTAGAAAAGATAAGAAGAGAAATATCAAAGAATTTTGCCAAAACTAATTCTACATATTTAATTAATGGATGGGCTTTAGAAAAAAATGAAGAAAAACTAAAAAATGCAATAGAGCAATCATCCAGAAACAAAGTAATTTATAATTCTAAAGAACCTTCAGTTAATCCAGATGATCCACCAACTTATCTTGATACACCAAAATGGGCAGATGGATTTAGAGGTCTTTTATCAATGTTTGCCCTTCCAAAATATAATGAGATAAATCCAACAATTATAATGGGGATATTTTTTGTTTTATTTTTTGGCGTTATGCTTGGAGATGCTGGTTATGGTGCAATAATTTTATTATTATCCTTGCTAGGCTATTTCAAATTTGGCAAGCATAGTTCAATGATTAAATCTTGGTCTTTTATGGGTTTTTGGATGGGGCTTATTACAACTATTGTTGGAATTCTTACATACAGTATATTTGGAGATTTGGTTCACAGATTCATTCTAAATTTATCCGAAAGCGCACCTCCGGCCTATAAGTTTGGTTTGTTTGGAATAGAGTTTCCGGTTCAATCTTTAGATGATCCATTGTCAATACTCACAGTAGCACTTGTTTTAGGACTAATACATTTAAATGTAGGAGTATTTCTTGGTGTTTTCCAGGCATTTAAGCAAAAAAAGTATAAAGAAATGATAACAGAAAAATTCTGCTGGGTTCTTTTACAACTTGGCGGAGGTATGCTTATTGGGCAATTTATACTTGGTTGGAATCTTGTTCAGCCAATGTTTTATGCAGCTGCAATAATGGTTGTTATTGGTATAATTTTGCTGTTTATTGCTGCAGGTCCTGTTGGATTTTTTGATATAACTGGATACGTTGGCGATTGGCTTTCTTATGCTAGACTTCTTGCATTAGGTCTTGCTACAGCAGGAATGGCTCTTGCATTCAATGTAGTTGCAGGTCTTCTTGGAGATATGGTTAATGAAATGATTCCCATATTAGGTACAATTCTACTAATTATTATTTTAGTTTTTGCACATATGGTTAACTTAGCTTTGCAGGCTTTGGGTGCTGGTGTACATTCTCTTAGGCTTCAATATGTTGAATTTTTCAACAGATTTTATGAAGGAGGCGGAAAAGAATTTTCGCCTTTTAAAATTAAAAGAAAATATACAAAATTAAAAGAAGAAAATTAGGTGAATAAAAATGAGAAAAGCAGCAATAATGGCACTTGTACTAGCAATATTTTTTATAGCTTCAGCTGGATTAGCAAGTGCTCAAGAAGAAAATGAAGGCGATCAAAATAAAACATATGTGATACTTGGTTGCGCACTTGCAATAAGTATTGCAGGAATAGCATCTGCCATTGGTTTATCACTAGCAGGTTCTTCAGCAGTTGCAGTTACAGCTGAAAAGCCAAATTTGTTTGGTAAACTTTTGGTCTTACAAGTGCTACCGATGACACAATCTGTTTATGGGCTTTTAACCGCCATTTTACTTATGATGGGTGCGGGATTGCTCGGCGATTCAAGTGCAGTTGTAACTCCTCTTATGGGAATGGGTGCTATTTGGATTGGACTTGCAGTAGGACTTACTGGCATTTCTGCAGTTAATCAGGGAATGGTTGCATCATCATCAATTAGTGCGGTTGGAAGAAATCCAGATGTTGCAGCAAGAGGAATTATATTTACTGTAATGCCTGAGACAATAGCCATATTTGGACTTTTAGTTGGAATCTTACTTATGACTGGACTTCAGTTCCTTGGTTAGAGAGAAAATATGTCTGCAGAAAAAATAATCGAACAGATAAAAAAAGATTCAGAAAAAGAAATTAATAGTATACTAAATGATGCTAAAAAACAGGCTCAACAAATCATTGAAAATTCAAAAACAAATGCTAAAAACCAAGCAGAGACAATTCTTGAAAAAGGAAAAAAACAAAGCTTAAACAAAGAAAAAATAATGATCTCACAAGCAAACCAACAACAAAAAAAGCAATTGATGGATGCAAGAGAAAAAATTATTGAAGAATGTTTTGTAAAAGCTCATCACAAATTATGTACACTTGATGAAAAAAGATACAAAAACATAGTTTCAAAACTAATGAAAGACGGAATCGCAAAACTTGGAAAAGATTGTAAAATTTTCACTTCAAGAGATATAGATAAATCAATTGCAAACTCATTAAAAGTAAAGGTTTCTGGCACTATTGAAGCATCAGGCGGTTTCATATTAAAATCAGCAGACGATCGAGTAATACTTGACTATACATTTGATGGAATACTAAAAAGGGAAAAAGAAAAAATTAGAATTAAGGTAGGAAAGCTGCTTTTCTCTTAAATGTGGTGAATATAATTGCTTGAAGTATTATCTGATCCCAGCAACTATCCTTTTTGGATATTGATTCTTTTCATTATAGCTGGAGCTATAGCAATTATGTCACGACCTTTTTCTACCTATGTAAAATTTGTTTACCCAAACGCCAAATTTGAAGCTATTGGCAATCCCTATATTGATGAAAAACTTCTTTCAAATATATCTGAGAGTAAATCTTTAAATGATTTTACAGAGAAACTAAATTCGTCAAAGGACTACGATATCAAAGGGCAAAATGCAAATGAAATTCACAAATCTTTAGATGATTCCCTAATTAAAACAATTGAGATGATGCGAAAAGATAGTTCAAAAAAATTGAACAAATTCTACGATCTTTACCTAGAAAAAATAGACATATATCTGATTAAAAATGAAATAAAAAATAAATTGATAAACAACAAAGTTAGTAATCAATCTATAGAAAATGCAAATCTAATAAAAACTAAAAATTTTATTAAAGACGTAGAAGAATCTGAGAGAGACAAAATAGCTGAATTGTTAAAAAATTATGGTTTCAGCTATGATTTTTCAGAATTGATAAACGAAAAAGAAGTCGATTTTATAGCATTGGATAATCAAATCGACAAATATATTTTAGATAGGTTTAAAGATATAAAATTGCCATATAAATGTGGGCAACCCAAACAGCATTTCGTCAAGATTTTAACTGATATGATAAATATCAAAAGTTTGCTAAGGGCAAAACAAATAGATCTTGATAGTGAGTCTTGCTTGAAATTATTTGTTGGCGAAGGACAAGAAATAGCCAATTGGAAATTTAAGGAAATTAGTGAAGTAGATCAAGTTTCGCAAGTAATATCTGCTCTAGAAGGTACCACCTATTTTAATATTTTAAAAGACAATATTGAGAATTACAACAAAGAAAAATCTGTACAGATTTTAGAAAATGCACTTGATAGTATTTTCTTAAAACTTGTAAAAGATATCTCAATTAAAAATTATGTGACAATTGGTCCAACCTTGAGATTTTTAGTGGCAAAAGAATTTGAAATTAAAAATTTAAAAATCATTTCAAAAGGCATATATGAAGATTTTTCAAATGAAGTAATAAAATCTTTAACTATTAAGGAGGCAAGCTAATGAAACTTGCAGCAATATGTGACAAAGATACTGCAATAGGTCTTAGGCTTGCTGGAATAAAAGAAACTCATGTGAATGAAGAAAATCCAAATAAAATTTGGAATGAAATTTCACAAAGAGAAGATGTTGGAATAATATTCATTACTGAAAAAGTAGCAAGAGATTTGGGCAGGAATCTAAAAGAATTTAGAATAAGAAACAACATCCCAATAATTTTAGAAATCCCTGATAAAAAAGGAAGAAGCAAAGAGCATATTGATTATGTTTCAAGTTTGATTAAAAAAGCAGTTGGAATTGATGTAGGAAAACAAAAATAATTGGAGGCAAAATAAATGGTAGATAAATCCAAACAAGGAAGAATTGTAAGAATCTCTGGGCCTGTAATTGAAGCAGATGGCATGCGCGGAGCAAAAATGTATGATGTTGTAAGAGTAGGTGCAGAGAATCTTATAGGAGAAATTATTCGTTTAAATGAAGATAATGCAATAATTCAGGTTTATGAAGATACCAATGGTCTAAAGCCAGGTGAAAAGGTAGTTACTACAGGAATGCCTCTTTCTGTAGAACTTGGACCAGGCCTTCTTACAAATATTTATGATGGTATTCAGCGACCTCTTCCAGATATTTATGAAGAAACGGGAGACTTCATAAAAAGAGGTGTTGAAGCAAATGCACTTGATAGAAAGATAAAATGGCATTTTAAACCAACTGCAAAAGCAGGAGATGCTGTAAGTGGCTGCGATGTTTTAGGTGAAGTAAAAGAAACTTCAATTGTGAATCATAAAATAATGGTTCCGCCAAATGTATCTGGAAAACTTTTATCAGTTGAAAAAGAAGGAGATTATACAGTTGCAGATGATATTGCAGTAGTTTCAACTGATAAAGGGGATATAAAACTTCAAATGATGCAAAAATGGCCTGTAAGAAAGCCAAGGCCTGTTGCAAAAAAATACGATCCAACTTTACCTCTTATTACTGGCCAAAGAGTAATTGATACTTTTTTCCCAGTTGCAAAAGGTGGAACTGCTGCAGTTCCCGGTGGTTTTGGTACCGGAAAAACAGTTACACTTCATCAAATTGCTAAATGGAGTGATGCTCAAGCAGTAGTTTATGTTGGTTGTGGCGAACGTGGAAATGAGATGACAGATGTTTTAAGGGAATTTCCTGAACTTGAAGATCCAAAAACTGGAGAGCCTTTAATGAACAGAACAGTACTCATTGCAAATACTTCAAATATGCCTGTTGCGGCAAGAGATGCTAGTGTATATACTGGGATTACAATTGCTGAATATTATCGAGATATGGGTTATGATGTTGCACTTATGGCAGACAGTACCTCTCGTCTTGCAGAAGCAATGAGAGAAATATCAGGTAGGCTTGAAGAAATGCCTGGTGAGGAAGGCTATCCAGCATATCTTGCGTCAAGACTTGCAGAATTTTATGAAAGAGCAGGTAGAGTAAAACTTTTAGGTTCAAAAAATAAAGAAGGTTCTGTTTCTGTAATTGGTGCGGTTTCACCACCTGGTGGCGATTTTTCAGAACCTGTTGCACAAAATACGCTTAGAATTGTGAAGGTTTTTTGGGCACTTGATGCAGACCTTGCAGATAAAAGACATTTCCCCTCTGTTAATTGGATAAAATCCTATTCACTTCATTTAGAGGAGACAAGTGGTTGGTGGCATAAAGAAATTGGTTCTGATTGGCTAAAGCTAAGAAATAAGGCCATGGCGATTCTTCAAAAAGAATCCGAACTTCAAGAGATTGTAAAATTAGTTGGTCCTGATGCACTTCCTCCAAGAGAAAGAGCCTCACTTGAAAGTGCAAGAATGATTCGTGAAAATTTCTTGCAACAGAGTGCTTTTCATGATACAGACACATATTGTCCAAGTAAGAAACAATATGAAATGCTCAGACTTATGTTAAAATATTCAGATAAGATTTTAGAAGCGAGTCAAAAAAATGTTCATGTTGATGATATTATTTCAATGAAATCAAGAGAAAGTCTTGCTAGAATGGGTAGGGTTTCAAATAAACAATTTGAAAAGAAATTTGCCCAAATTGAAAAAGATTTTGAAAAAGAAATTGAAGCACTTGTAAAGGGGGATAATAAATGAGCAATAAAGACATTGAATACACTACAGTTTCTGAGGTTTCTGGTCCTTTAATGGTTGTTGAAAATATTAAGGATGTTGCATATAATGAAGTAGTAAAAATAAAAACTGTTGATGGAGAAGAACGCACAGGACAAGTACTTGAAGCATTTATGGACAAAGCAGTAATTCAGGTATTTGAAGGTACAAAAGGTCTTGAAACAGATAAAACATCAGCAAGATTTATTGGAGAAACTATGAAGCTAGGTGTTTCAAAGGATATGCTTGGAAGAGTTTTTGACGGGACTGGCAATCCAATCGATGATGCACCACCGATTATACCAGAAGATAGAAGAGATATTAATGGAAATCCAATAAATCCTTATGCAAGAGAATATCCTAGAGAATTTATTCAAACCGGTGTTTCTACAATTGATGGATTAAATACTCTTGTAAGGGGTCAAAAATTACCAATTTTTTCAGGCTCAGGTCTTCCTCATAATGAACTTGCAGCACAAATTGCAAGGCAAGCAAAGGTTTTAGGAAAAGAAGAACAGTTTGCTGTAGTATTTTGCGCTATGGGAATTACATCCGAAGAAGCAAATCTTTTCATAAGAGACTTTGAAAATACAGGAGCTCTTGAAAAAACTGTTATGTTTTTAAATTTAGCCGACGATCCAACAATAGAAAGGGTTATTCTACCAAGAATGGCTCTTACTTGTGCAGAGTATCTTGCATTTGATTTAGATATGCATGTTCTTGTAATATTAACTGATTTAACAAACTATGCAGAAGCTTTAAGAGAAATTGCTGCAGCAAGAGAGGAAGTTCCTGGTAGACGAGGATATCCAGGTTATATGTATACTGATCTTGCAGCAATATATGAACGAGCTGGAAGAATCAAAGGCAAAAAAGGATCTATTACTCAAATTCCAATGCTTACAATGCCTGATGATGATATAACACATCCAATTCCTGATTTAACCGGCTATATTACAGAAGGTCAAATTGTTCTTGAAAGAAGCCTTCATAAAAAAGATGTTTATCCACCGGTTGCAGTTTTACCATGTTTATCAAGGCTAATGGATAGAGGTATTGGAGAAGGTAGAACCAGAGCAGATCATGCAGGTGTATCCAATCAACTTTATGCAGCTTATGCAGAAGGAAATGATTTAAGAGATTTAGTTGCAATCGTTGGCGAAGATGCTCTTTCTGATAGAGATAGAAGCTTTTTGAAATTTGCAGATGAGTTTGAACAAAGATTTGTAAAACAAGATTCTAAAGATGATAGAACAATAGATCAGACTCTTTCAATTGGTTGGGAACTACTATCAATGCTTCCTAAATCTGAACTTAAAAAGATTGATGAAAAATACATAGAAAAATATTTACAAAAATCTGAAGAGAAATAAAAATGGTTGAACAAATACTTGAGGGCGTAAGTCCAACAAGAATGGAACTTCTTGAAATTCGAAAAAAGTTAACCCTAGCTGAAAAAGGGCATAAACTTTTAGAAGAAAAAAGGGACGCCCTTGTTGAAAAATTCTTTGAAATAATTGATAAACGAAATGAACTTTCTTCAAGCATAGATAAGGATTTTGAGACGGCTTTTAATTCTTTGATACAGGCCCAAATGTTTCTAGGCGAAAACAAAGTTGAGTATCTAGCAGATTTAACAAAAGATGTTGGAGAAGTTAGTTTTGTAACTGACAATATAATGGGTGTGAAAATTCCCAAAATTAATTTTGAGAATATAAAAATTGAAGAAAAACCCATTTATGGATTTTTTGAAACTTGCTCAAAACTGGATGATTCCAAAATTCAATTCAGCTCTATATTAAAAAGATTAGTAGAACTTTCAGATTTAGAAGGTAGAATTAAATCACTTTCACTAGAAATAGAGAAAACAAAAAGAAGAGTAAATGTTCTTGAGAACAACCTTATACCTAAACTTGAGGCTACAATAAAATATATTGAAATGCAGCTTGAAGAACGAGAAAGAGAAGATTTTTTCAGACGAAAAAGAATAAAAGCGTTACTTGAATCAAAAGAATAATATGGGAATAGAAGAAGATCCAATTCTTGGTAGGTTTTTTGATACACCTGACAAAAAAGCAAAATGGCTTGTAAGAATTAAGATTGCTTATATTCTGTGGATTTTGTTTTTGATAATTGGCGTAATTTCATTTGCGGTTTGGTTTTTTTTAAAATAAGAATTATTAAATTACATCTTGGGCATGAACCCAAACTTTAGGTCCAAATACAAAACCACTTGATTCTATATCTAATTTTTCAGAATTGTCTGATTCAACAACTATTTCGATTTCAATTTTACCAAGACCAAATATAAATTCATCTATTGCTTCTTGTTTTTCATCATCAGGTTCTATGGTACCATTACAATCTTCACAATCACTTGAATTACAAATTGTAGTAATATTTATTTTTCCAAATATGCCGCCAGTAATAGATATTGTTGATACAACACCATAAGCCATCGAATCACCGATGTTTTTAATGTCATAAGTTACAGATCCTAGACCGCCTCTAATTGAAACAATTTCTAATTCAGTACTTTCAAGACCATATGTTATAAAACATGTATCTGTTGTTTCAAACATTTCTTCAATCCAAGTTTGCCCACCATCAAAAGAAACAGTAACAAAACCATCGTCATATGGATCTTGGATATTGCAGGCCCACAAATACATGTTATCTGTAACGTTTTCAGTATGTACAACAATCCAGTAAGTTTGATTAACATCGACAATAATATTTTCAAAATCAAACTCTACCCAACTGAAATCGTCTATTGGTATTTCTCCTGCACCAACAGATGCTTGGGCAATATCTGATCCAGTTAATTGTTTTCTTATTGTAACAAAGAAAGGATAACTTGTTGTTTCAAATCGACTAACTAAAAGTTCTATTCTTGTAAGTGCTCCTAACTGTGGTTTAAATGATTGTGCAGCGTATACATTTGCCTCATCTAACAAGTTACCAAAAATTATTGCACCACCCGTTGTTTCAGTTTGGGATTGATCCTCATCATCATTTCTATCATTTACAGGTTTTTCAACAGTTATACTTGGATTATCAGAATTTAATATAATTTGATCTCCTGTTATATTATAACCTATTGCTAAATTACTACTACAACAAAATAATATTATTATAGATATTACTAAACTTTTCAACAAATAATTCTTCTTCATTTGTATCGTCCTATCATATAAATATTTTAATGATGTATTAAAGATAAAAATATATAAAGTTTATAGACCAAAGTTTGAAAAATAATAAATAAAGGCTTATTCAGTAAGCCACTCTTCATCGATTTTATTGTATTTTGATATTTCTTCTGGTTTAAACCAAAGATTGATTTCAAACTTAGCTGTATCTGGTCCATCAGACCCATGAACAATGTTTCTTCCTATGTATTGTCCATAATCTCCTCTTATGGTTCCCATTGATGCTTCTTGTGGGTTTGTTTTTCCCATCATACCTCTAACCATATCAATTGCATTTATTCCTTCAAGAACCATTGCTACAACAGGTGATGAAGTAATGTATTTCACAGTAGGTTCAAAAAAAGGCTTTCCTTTGTGAACTCCATAGTGTTTTTCTGCAAGTTCTCTGCTTACTGAGACCATTTTCATGGCTATAATTTTAATTCCTTTTTTCTCAAATCTAGATATTATTTCACCAATTAATCCTCTTTGGACTGCATCAGGTTTGATCATTACAAATGTTCTTTGTTTGTCCATTAAGTTCACCTTTTGAATAGGGGGATAGAAATTACCTTTATAGAATTAACGCTTCAAAACCTAGCGATTGATAAATAAAAAACAAAAAGAAACTTGCAGAATTAAATAAGATATGTGCTGCTATAACTGTTACAAGATTTCTTGTTTTTATGTAAAAATAACCAAGTACAACGCCAATTAATGCAGACATTACTCCAACATATGGATTGGCATAAGAAAGATGGGCTAGTCCAAAAAGTACAGAAGAAAGAACTATAGCAATTTCTTTACCATATAAGCTATCCATTTTTTTAAGTAAAAAACCTCTAAAAAAAACCTCTTCACTTGCAGATTGGAAAATAACTACAAATATAATAGAACCAATTGACAGGCTAGCTGCTAAATCTTGTACGTTGCTGACTTCATCATTTACATAACCTAATTGATACAAAATAAGACCTATGATAATTTCAATTGCAAACATCAATACTACTGCAACAAAAGCCCAGACAAGGGCCATAGGCAGTCCCTTTATTTTAACATTTAACTCTTTTAAAAATCCCTTTATTGAAGCAGTATCATTCACAAGTAAGATCCACAGATAAGGCACGCCAACAAAAATAAAAATAGTAAAAATCGATGAAATAACAATTACTATTTCTGATAGTTCTATGTCTGAGGTTGAAGGGTAATATCCAACAAATGAAAGAATTGGAGATACTATTATTAAAAAAAATGCAAAAAGAAGTATTAAAAGCGCAATAATGTGTTTTGGTTTTTTTATATTAAAATCCATTAAAAAGGCAATGAATAATTGACATAAATACTTTTATTTTTCTTTCCATCTATTTACAAAGTCTCTAATTTTTTTCATTTTATCTTCGTTATAATCTGGCATCAATTAATTCTTTGATTTTTAAGTTTTAAAGGGATTGTTGTACAACTGTTATCTGTTATCTTTACGTTTATTGCCGAAAAAATCCTACATTTCTTAAGATATGTTTTTAAAGCCTGCCATGTTATATATTATGGGCAAGGGGAATTTTATGAAGAGTAAAATAAAAAAAGAAGCTCTAGAAATGTATGGCAGTATTGAGCGTCATGACGAAGAATCAATTGCAGATTTTTTGGAAAGAGTAATGGATAAAACAACAGATGCACTTATTGAAGAAATAAAAAATCAATTAAAAAATGAATTTGCAGAAGGAACCTTGAAACATAATTTTATAATTTCTCCTGAATACTACCTAGATTTAAAATTAAAAGAAGTTAAAATGAACTTTTTTAAGACCAATCAAAATAATTTAGATCAACTTTAAACTTTCTTTAACTATAGGGATAAAAGTTTTAATAGGAAATATTGTTACACCGTTTTGTACTATTGGGCCCGTAGGGTAGCTTGGTCCATCCTTTTAGCTTTGGGAGCTAGAGACTCCGATTCAAATTCGGACGGGCCCACTTTTTATCTATTTTATATGTATATATTCAAAGCTTCCATCTTGGCTTATGTAGATCTGATAGTTCTCAGATACAACCATCCATTCTGGATAGAATGGCGAGTTGTTTCTATATATGAGCGAAGGCTCAAGTCCTGTAACAACCTCTCCAAGCTCTTCAAGAACGCTGGTTGCAATATCTACTGCGCCTTGTCTTGAGACTTCCAAGAATACAGATGGTTCATCAGTCCAAGACACTTCCATAAAACTTCCATCAGAAGCTTTCACCAGAACAATTACTTGTATGTCTGGGCTTGGATATCTTGGTGAAGCACTGAAAGGCACTGCAAAGAAATCATCTCCCCTTGAGTTTTTGACAAACACAGGTTCTTGAGGTATCATTGTCTCAAACAGCTCAGCAAAGTCAGCATCATAAGGCACAAGCTCTTCGGTGACACCATTTACTGCAGCCTGCTTTATCAAAGGAATAGCGTATTGCCGCAGGCCCTTGTTTGCAAATGCAAGTTTTGCAAACCTTGCTTGCAAACTGTTAAACTGAGGTCTTGGCTGTGCATAGATTACTTCTACGTCAGGATCTTCTTCAGGTGGTTCAAGTATCGCAACATACTTTCCATCCCATGCATCTCCAGTTGTCATCGGATCGTAGTAATTACTTACAAAGTCTGAAACAGATGCATAGTAATTCTCCTGGAATGCAGCTGGATCTGGATCGTTTAACCAAAATCCATTTACTACCAGCTCGTCTGGTAGTGGATAAGGCTCAACATCAGTATGAATTCCTCTAACTACAATCCAATTGTCGTAATTACCTTGACTTGGAATGACACTTGGTACGTGATGAGGATGCCCTTCTAAAAATCCAACTGTTCCATCTTCATCAACATCATATGCCATCCACTTGCAGATCTGACCAAGCATATAGTCAAGATCTGTGTTTTGTCTTGCAAGGAAGTTGTATCCACATTCTTGGTAAGTACCTGGCCTGTTGTTCTGGATCACTTGATGCATACCCTGCAAATCAAAGACGTCAAGTTCAGGGTCTGCATTATACGAAAGACCTTCAATATACAGATCAGCCTGATAGAACTCCTCAGGCGGCGTTGGATCTTGGCTCTGATCCCACCAAAGATAATCCAAAGTCATCTTTGCAACTGCAGGACCTGCATAGTTACTATCTCCCCCACTTGCAATATACATTGGAAAATCAATCAAATTCAATATGAAATCATCGGTATCTTCTATATTAACGATTTTTGTTATTTCGTTATTAATTGCTTTTTGGTCTCCTTCAAGATATGTTATGACCTCGATTAAATAGGTACCAGGCTCTGCAATCCATTGAGGTGTAAAAGATAATGATTCAACCATACCAGCGTTTACTGAAATAAATTCTGTTGAAGAATAAATTGGTGTTGAAGAAAATTGCGTTTCAATTTTAATGTCATCTAGATACCAACCATCATAATGCACAGAAGAATCAGATCCAAAGTGCCATCTTAGCATGATGTCTTCTCCCGCATAATCACTTAAATCAATGGTCACTTGGCTCCAATAATTTTGTGTGTCGCTAAAACAAGATTCTCCAGGTATTCCTTGATTTGATGATGAAGCAGATTCATAAGGATAAGGATCTAAATAATCTCCAAGTACTTGCCATGATGAGCCCCCATTTGTTGATATTTTTACATTTCCTCCATCCCACACAGAACTTCCACATTCAATATCAAACCAATGCCAAAATGATAATTCTGCTGGGGTATCTGTTGGTAAGCTTATTGATGGAGAAGTTAGACGAGCATTGCTATTGTCATAATAATCACCATATAGATTTGTGCCCCAACAATTTATCCCAGAATGTGTTGTGGAAGGCCCAACAACAGGTTGTCCCCATTGCCATAAACCACCACTTACAGTAAATAAACCGTTCTCATCTTCAAAATGTTCTTCGTATAAAACATTGCCTCCAGAATAAACATTACAGTTCACAGGAAAATCAGTCTGATCTTCTAAACCAAAATTTTCTATGTTTGCTTGCACTGTTATTGCTCCTTTAATTGCATTTTCTTCAGGTGAGTATATATCTACAGGTCCAACATCGTTATCATATTGAAAACTACCAGATTCTACAGCATCTATATCAATTCCAGGATATTGAGAAGAAGGATTTCCATCTCCATCATCGACAATTTTTACAAAATTTGCAAAGGATAATCCTGTTCCAAACAAATCAAAAGAAGCCGTTCCGGTACCTGTCCCAACAAGTGTCCATGGTCCCTTCCAATTTTTTGACACATATATTTCATAACTTTCTGTTTGTCCATCGTCTCCTTCATATACAATAAAATCATCCCCGGGTCCATCGTTGATTTGGGCATTATTGCTCATATCTAAAACTAAATTACCACCAACCCCAAGTGATGAAAAATATTGATCAGGTGCACCCAATGCATGTATTCCATCTGTTGGATTATTTGAATAGGTATATGGGCCTTCGATTTCGCATGAAGTAACTTCAAAAGCATATTTTCCACCACCTGGTTGCATTTCTACATCAAAATAAACTGGAGTTTCTAAATCTGTAATCTCTATTTGATGAATCTGTTCGATATAACCATTTGCTGTGAAATGAACATTATATGTCCCAGGAAGTAGTGGTTTATGATAATCTCCCAAATAAGGATCTGTAAATATTGGCCAGTATTGCTCTTCAATATAAATTGATCCATAAATAGGTTCGCCAGTATCAGCATCAGTCATTTCACCATGAAGTCCATATCCTGCCCATTCAATGGTCATCAGCATGGCATCTCTGTTTTGATTCCATACTCCCGGTATATTTGAATTTGCAGTTTCGATTGTAGTGTCTATGTCGCCTCTGCATCCATAGCTAAAATCATTGGTGTCTCCATGTGTTTGGTACCAATCATATCCTGCTATTGGTTGTAATAAAGGGTTGAGATCATGATATTCATCGGCCCATTGGGCAATTAATGGTTCTTCTGGAGTTGGTTGAGGTTTATAATTCCAGATATAGTTTATGTAAGCAGCTGTAGTATGATATGATAATGATATTACAAAATTATTTTCTAATGCATGATTTCTTATAATCTGTGTTTCTGGTTGGGAAAACGGTGATGGGCTACCACCTTCACCATTCCAATTATATCCATAATCTCTGTTTAAGTCGACTCCGTTTGAATTATATCTACTTCCAGCTGTTCTGCCATCTGGATTTACCATTGGAATCAACCAAATTTCTGTGTTGTCAACTAAATCTGTAACATAAGGGTCAGTCCCGTAATTTTGAACTAAATACCAGGCAAGCTCCATTGGTAATTCAACAGACATGTATTCATTTCCATGATGGCATCCACAAATTCTTACTTCTGGTTCGACTTCTTCCATAGTGGGATTATCAGATATTTTTAATGCCCATATTTCGCGACTTTGGACACTTTGACCAAGACTTTCTAGATATACAATTGAAGAATAATCGTTTGATATTTGTTGTAATTCTGAAGTCATCGAAGTATAAGTTCGAAAAGCTCTCATTTCATCAGGATCGTATATTTCTTTAGTATACTCTAAATAATCCTTATAAAAACCTGAAGGACTAATATTTTGAGATTCCAAGAACTTAACTTCTTTTCCAATCAACTCAATTGTAATAACATCATCTTCAAAGCTTATTAAATCAAAATTATAATTTAATATTGACTGCAGGTCTCTTGGTGTATACTCCTTATAAGATACAATATAAAACTCACTGTCTTTAACATCCGATAAATCAATATTTATCTCTTTATTTTGTTTTACCAAGGAAAATCCCGCACTCACTGATGCAGATACCAATCCTATAGATATCACTAAAATTATAATAGATTTCAAATATTTGTCGTTCATCTATTTTCCCCCATTAATTTATTAATTAAAAAATAAAATAGAGATGATCTCTATTTAACTTTTATGTATTCAAAGCTTCCATCTTGGCTTATATAGATCTGATAGTTCTCAGATACAACCATCCATTCTGGATAGAATGGCGAGTTGTTTCTATATATGAGCGAAGGCTCAAGTCCTGTAACAACCTCTCCAAGCTCTTCAAGAACGCTGGTTGCAATATCTACTGCGCCTTGTCTTGAGACTTCCAAGAATACAGATGGTTCATCAGTCCAAGACACTTCCATAAAACTTCCATCAGAAGCTTTCACCAGAACAATTACTTGTATGTCTGGGCTTGGATATCTTGGTGAAGCACTGAAAGGCACTGCAAAGAAATCATCTCCCCTTGAGTTTTTGACAAACACAGGTTCTTGAGGTATCATTGTCTCAAACAGCTCAGCAAAGTCAGCATCATAAGGCACAAGCTCTTCGGTGACACCATTTACTGCAGCCTGCTTTATCAAAGGAATAGCGTATTGCCGCAGGCCCTTGTTTGCAAATGCAAGTTTTGCAAACCTTGCTTGCAAACTGTTAAACTGAGGTCTTGGCTGTGCATAGATTACTTCTACGTCAGGATCTTCTTCAGGTGGTTCAAGTATCGCAACATACTTTCCATCCCATGCATCTCCAGTTGTCATCGGATCGTAGTAATTACTTACAAAGTCTGAAACAGATGCATAGTAATTCTCCTGGAATGCAGCTGGATCTGGATCGTTTAACCAAAATCCATTTACTACCAGCTCGTCTGGTAGTGGATAAGGCTCAACATCAGTATGAATTCCTCTAACTACAATCCAATTGTCGTAATTACCTTGACTTGGAATGACACTTGGTACGTGATGAGGATGCCCTTCTAAAAATCCAACTGTTCCATCTTCATCAACATCATATGCCATCCACTTGCAGATCTGACCAAGCATATAGTCAAGATCTGTGTTTTGTCTTGCAAGGAAGTTGTATCCACATTCTTGGTAAGTACCTGGCCTGTTGTTCTGGATCACTTGATGCATACCCTGCAAATCAAAGACGTCAAGTTCAGGGTCTGCATTATACGAAAGACCTTGTGTATACAGATCATTTTGATTGAAAACACTTGGGCACCCATCCGGATTAGCTATTTGATCCCAAGCTAAATAATCCAAAGTCATCTTTGCAACTGCAGGACCTGCATAGTTACTATCTCCTCCACTTGCGACATACATTGGAAAATCAATCAAATTCAATATGAATCCAGGTGATTCTTCTACTGTGATCAGTTTTGTCCATTGATCATTTGATGATTTTTGATCATCAATCATTGCAGTTTCAGCAACAATAATGTAATTTCCAGGCTCTGCAATCCATTGAGGGGTAAAATCAACATCTACATATTCTTCTGAGTTAATATCAAGAGTTGTACTACTGGTATAAACAGGTGTTGACTCGTAAAGCGTTTGAATTTGAATATCATCAACATAATAACCTGGCTCTGTAACAGACCCGTCTGTGCCCAATCTGAATCTTATATTGACATTTTGACCAGCATAAGATGTTAAATCAAATGTTTTTTGTTGCCAGCCTCCGCTATTGTGAGAGAATACGGGAGTTCCTTCAGAAAACGCAGCATTACTGCTACCATAAATCGCGTCGTCATATCCTTCTATTGGAGTTATTTGATTCCACGGCCCACTATTTACTGAAATTTCTACATCGGCACCATCCCATGCAGTATCATAAGAAACAGATTCAATTTTATACCAATTCCAAATAGTTAGTTCTGCTGGTGAGCCTGTTGGCAGACTAATTTGTCCTGTATCAACATATCCATTGCAACTATCGGGATATTCTCCGTTAAGATTAGTACCCCAACATTTTGAACCTGAATGTGCAGAAGAAGGACCATCGTAATAAGTTGGTATTCCCCATTGCCAAGTTGATGTTCCTCCAGATGAATAACCGCCGTTATCATCTTCAAAATCTTCAAAGTAAATAACTTCGCCACCAGGATAAACATTGCAGTTAACAGGTACATCTATTTGGTTATTAATTCCAAAGTTATGAATGGTGGCTGTAATTGTTGTAGGTCCTTCATCAAATGTTTCACTTGGGTTTGTAATGTCGGTTACTCCAACGTCATCTTCCCAAACAAATTCCTCGGCTTGAAGCTCCAGTGAAGGATCGCCATGAAGATTGTATGCCTCAAAATAATACTGACTACGGCCAGTATAAGGTCCCCCAATATCAGCGACAGTATCAATCATACCTTGAACTGTAAAACCTCCTACTGCTTCAATTCCATCAAACCACCAGGCATCAAAATAGTTTCTTTCTAACCAATCATCTTCATCCCAATATGTACTTGCAGAGGCTCCATAAAATACAATTCCTCCTTTGTTTTGTGCTCGAAGCCATGTTTCACCAAAACATTCTGCATCATCAAATGTGTTTGTAGAACAAGCATGACTTCCAACAAAAGGATACATTTCAAAATTATTCAAACTATTAACATTTGATTGATAGAACGGCACACAGCCCCAACCACTTGGAGAACCATGTCCTGAATAAATACATAATATTCTTCCATCATTAAGTGAATTTGTTATGTCAGATGTTGAACCCCCACTTGCTTCATAAATTGTATCACATAGCCATTGATTTGGTGCAAGATGAGTGTTAATTACATAGTTATGCGTATCTTCAGCCAGTCCTCCAGCATCATTAGATGCAATAAATGCTGCACTTGTTAACCATTCAAACGAAGAGTAACTTCCTTGTTCAAAATACAAGGTCTTATCAACCATTGAAGTTAATTGATTTGCCGTTGCTGCTGGAAATCTACCTATAATTAACTCTGGGAAGTAATTGCCAGATGTGTCTGCATAATACAAATCACTACAATCAACGTAAGATTCTAATCCAGTAGTTTTTGTTGGAACTTGACCGGTATCTCCTGCAAGTAAAATGTAGACAAGATTTGGATTTGATGCATAAAATGAATCAATATAATTTTCTATATTTGTATAACTTGCTCCACCAGGAATATCTGATGTTAATGTTAGTGTAACATCAAATCCCTGCGTTATTTTCCAATCAACAAAAGGTTGAATTTGTGATGCAAAACTTGAGTAGCATATTATCAAATATCCTTCAGGATCTCTTGTTTGAGGATTGTATTTTTTGTAATCATCATAATTTATGAAAGTTGAATCAAAAATACCTTCAAATGTATCGCTATGATATCTTTCTATCATATCTGAAGTTGTTTTAATATCTGCGCCAGGTAGATTTAATTTTATTTCAATGTCTTTAATTACTTTGATCTCACTAGATGCCGGATTATACAAAACACCTGCAATTTCAATAAATGCATAACGATGACCCCTTATCTCGTTTACATCTTTTATTTCTGCATACCTTAAAGGCACAAAATTATCTGTTTCATAATAATCTTTATTAATTACAAATTCAGAAGTATCTATTGCTTCTTTTGTTTTTTCAATTGGTGCTTGTTTTGGAATAATTCTATCTGGAAGTTTTAAATCTTCAAGTAAAAATTCATCCCATTTTATAAAAAGAATTTCTAAACTAGGTTCTGCACCATATGGAATTTGCACCATCCTTCTAATCATTGGAAGTTGAGCGTTTCCTATTTGCTCAGAAAATCCTTCACCTTCAAATTCCAAATAGGCATAATCAACATCATTTATCGTCCTTGTTTTAAAATTAAAATCAGGTATTTCAATTGACAATTCATGACTTAAAATATTTTGGTTAATTTCTTTTTTTTCTGTTCTTATTACCTTTCCCATGATTGGTGAGAAGGAAGCAATTAAAAACAGACAAAAAACAGTTAAAACAACAGCCTTTTTTACAACTATATATGTTCTCATCTCATTATCCCCCATAAATCAACTTTTAATGGGTTATTCCTTATTTATATTTTCTTGTATTTAATTAAATAAAAATAGAGAAATTCCTCTCTATTTTACATTGATCATCTCAATACTTTCATCTTGTCCAATGTACATTTGATATCCTTCAAATGTAATCATCCAATCTGGATAGTATGGAGAATTATCTTTGTGAATTAACTTGACATCTTTTATTATTAGAGGCTCTATCCCTTGTTCTTCAAAGTAGCTATTTGCAATATTTATTGCTGATTCTTTTTTTACTGGTAAGTAATTCATCGGTTCTTCTGTCCAAGATACTCCTCTGAAGTTACCATCGTCTGCATCGATTAAAACTACAATCGCTGTTAGTTGTTCTTCTCCTTGTGTATGTCTTTGTAATAAGTTAAATGGTATAGCATAATAGCCATTAGATGAATCAATAAATATTGGAGTATCTGCAACTGTAGTTTCAAATAATTCAGCAAAAGCTTCGTCGTTATCCATTAGTTCTTCTTGCAAGCCTAGTATTGCTGCATCTACTATCCATTTATCTGATAATAATTTCAATTCTCTTGGAATTATTTCAGATTCTCTGATTTGTTTTAGGATATTTTTCTGGTAACTATTAAATTGTACATTTGGTGTTTTAAGTATAATATTGCTTTGTTCAACATCTTCTGGAGGCTCAACTATTGCAACGTATTCGCCATCATAAGGATCGCCTGAAACGTCAAGTTGTTGATAGTATGTACTCGTAAACTCTGGTGCTGTAACGTAACTGTATTCACCAATTCCATCTGGCATTGGATCGTTAATCCAAAAACCATAGACTTCAAGTTCTTCTGGCATTGGGTATACAAATCTGTCTGTATGAATTCCTCTAATTGCCATCCAGTTTTCGTAATTGCCATATGCTGGTATAATTCCTGGGACATGTTCTGGATGTCCCTCTGTGTATCCGCCATATGTTCCAATGGTATAGTTAACCCATTGACATATTTGTTTTAACATTTCTAACTGATCAGTATTGTGTCTTTTCAAAAAGTTGTAGCCATATTCGTTGTAAGGCAGTGGTCTGTATGTTTGTAGAAGACTCCACATACCATCCATGTCTAGAGATGTTAGGCCAGGATTTGAGTTGTTTGTACGTCCTACATCATATAACCATTGTTGATCATCATATAGCATGGGCGGTGTTGGATCTTGGTTATCATTCCACCATAGATAATTTAAAGTCATTTGTGCCACAGCAGGTCCGGTCATTTGTTCAGGATTTGGTTGTTGTGCTTGATACATTGGAAAGTCAATTAGATTTAGTACAAATGGATCTGGATTAAATGTTGCAGTGACTTGCATATTTCCTTCTATTGTTAGATATAGAGGATTATCGTTTTCATGGCCTGGTAGTACGTCTCCACTCCACTCAATAAAGCTCCAACCGTTTTCAGGAATTGGTGTGAGTTCTACTACATCATTAAAATGATAAGTTGCTTGGTCAGGATCTTTTAATACAGTACCCTCTCCAATAATATCAATATCTAATGTTAGCTCATCAGGTTCAAAATAAGCAGTTACAGTTTCGTCTTCATACATAGTAATTGTTGTTGGATTATCATATATATCATCAACATCTCCTTCCCATTGTACAAAGTGCCAGTATCCTGGTACCGGATATGCAGTTAGTTCTACAACTTGACCATATGGATATGATGGTAAGTCTGGATCTTTAAAAATTTCGCCTGCACCTTCAGCAATAGTTGTTAATATATAGGTTGGTTCATCCTCAGTTGTAAAGTCCCAAATGCTACTTGTTGATTCTTCACCATGGTTGTCCCTTGCTACTATTTTCCAGTAATATGTTGTGTCATATTGTAATGTTGGCAAATCGTAATTTATTGAAGTTTGCCAATATTGGTAAATTGGGGTTGTGTCGAAATAAGGTGGTGATGGACTTGTTCCAAAATATACATCATATTCAACTGTATCTCCAGAATCTTGATCGCCACCAATCCATGCCAAAACCCCATCAATACTAATATCAGTAGCACCATCTAATGGATAAGCAGGGGTTGGAACATATGGAGGATGATTTATTTGAGATACGGTAGCGGTTCCCTCATAAGGTAGATAGTTGTGTTTAGTTACTGTTACATCAAGTACACCTGTTGTTAATGGGTTGATTATAAAAGTATAATCGCCAGCAGAATTTGCTGTTGCAATTTCGTATATTTCATCTCCCTTCCATAGACATATTGTTGCATAAGGTGCATTAGTGTTAACAGCAAAAGAAGAGGAACCAATATTTACAGTTGAAGGGTGTGTTACACTCATTGAAGATGGATTGTCTGTCCAAATTGGTAATTCGGGATCGCCAAGTAGCGTTAATTCAACAAAAATAAACTTATCATAGTTATCTTGCCCCATTCCGCCGGACCAATATGCATCATTTTTATGATCTGAAAAACTTTCTCCTAATTTGAAATGATTCTGGTTGAATAATGATCTAAAGAAATATCTATCATATCTCATTGATGCATAATCATCCTCATAAGGAACATACCAACCATAATCTGAGTTTCCAACAAACGCAACTGATCCCCCTGTAGAATCCCTTACAGTTGCTTCAGCAATACCAGTTGTAACAGTATAATCGCATGAATGGCAGCCCATAGAATAAAAAATACTTAGTCTGTCTCCATTTGAGATACCTGTTATATCTCCATTTTCCATAGAATCTCCATGGTTTGTATAGCCAACCCCGAGAGATGTTGAACCTGAATGATCTGCATGGTTAACTAAATTGTTACCAAGATCTAAATAATTTAAAACATCTGATTTGTGAGTTCCCCCCTCGCTATCATATTCACTTCTATAAGTCCAACCACTAGGAAGGTAATAATTCCTTATATCTATCTTACAATCTTCTCCTTCTCCACTATTATAAGAATGTAAATCAAAACCGCAGAAAAATGCTGTTTTTGCATAATTACTCAAAGGAGGATTTTTTTCATAAAGAAATATTTTATTAATAAATGTTGGAATTTGCGACGTATATCTTGTTGGAGCTCTTCCTAAATGAACCTCGCATGTCCAATCTCTATCATAATCAGCATAATAGGTATCTGATGGTAGATCTAATGTTTGACCTTCTCCAGAGAGATAAAAACTATCAGTATAGTAGGGTATTATATTAGTATCGCCACCTAATAGAAAATACATAGATCCCCATGTATTTCTAGCATCTTGTACAAAAGCTCGTATTTTGTCTTGGTTTGATCCGCTATAGCCTCCACTATAGTAAATCCAATTAGTTGAAACAATATTTGTTGGTATTCCTTTTGCTGTTTTCCAATCTGCAAGTGGTTGAAAATCATCTACCCAACTATCTTGTGTAATAATTACATAATCGTAATCGCCTGGGCCAACTCCAATAATCTGAGGATAGTTTTCTGACGAGTGCAATTTAATATCTTTGGGATTAACGACCACATTTTCTATCATTCTTTGATATGTTTCTTGATTACTTTCTGACATGGATATGGGGAGATAATCACCACAAACATAACCTGAATCACCAGTAACTGCAAATGTAATTGATTTCACCATAACTAATTCATTTTGCTTTGGATAATATTTTAAAGGATTTACTTGAATAGTGGCCCAACTTTGACCACATAAATCAGATTGATCAATAAGTTCAACTGTTTTTTGAGGATAGGCTCTCTTTGAATTATAAGTCAAATGATCTGGAGTTGCAAACTCAACTTCATCAATAGACGTTCCTATTTTTTGCGGTGGTTGTGCAGGAGATATATTATAATTTCCCTTTATTTTTTGAAAATCAATATCAGTTATTTTAACATCTTCTGCAATCATGCCTTCCGGTAAAGCAATGTTAATTTGTTTTGCAGGCATCATTGGTTTTCCGATTTCATTTATTATTGTTCCTTCGTTGAGATTTACAGTATCATAACCCATAAAATTATCAAATGAAAAATCCGATGTTGAAAATGTAATTGTGTGATTTATTTGATAATCATCTGCTTCTTTTTTAATTAAATTTTGAGCAGGCATTGTCGTAGAAAACAAAAATAGCACTACAACAAAAAAGCCTAGCCATTTGGCTAAATTTATATTTCTCATCTTATAACCCCCATTTGGTTAGTTTCCAATGCAGGTATTGGTATATAATGTTAACTGGTGTTAATTAATTTATAGTTCCAAATATTATAAATCTAGGACCAATAATTTATTAAATAGTCAATCTTAATATTATATTTGTTATATCAAAAAAAGAAAGATTGAAATGAAAGTAACATGCCCCAGATGTAAACGAAGAATTTCAATAAAAAGAGCAAAAAGCACAAAATGCAAGTGTGGGCATAAACTTGAATATATGAAATTTTTCAAAAAGAAAATTGATTTTGTTATTTATTTAATTGATGCAAATATCTTAATTTATGCAGATAAAAAAAGCGATAAAAGAAACACTGCTTGTAAAAAGATATTAAACTTTGATTCAAATAAAATAAAAATAGGAACGACAAGCACGATAGTTCATGAAGTTGATCAAAATGAAAGAATTAAACTACCTGAGCACATAAAAATATACAAAACAGGCAAACTATCAGATGAATTAACAGCCCTTAAAACAAATTATCTAAAACAACCTTCTGCTGCAGACTTATCCTTAATTCAAGCAGCAATAGAGCATGCTGAAATAAAGGGAATTATAACCTATGATAAGGACTTTGATAGAATAGCAACTCAAGGTATTGTTCAAAAGCGCTCCACATCTAAGTTTTGGCTTGGAACCGCAAGTCAGTTTTTATCAAAATATGAAATAAAGTCTAAAGTCAAAGCAAAAACAAATATTTGAATTAAGCTTTTGAAAACATATCATATTTTTTATTGACATTTTTACAATTTGTCTTTTTTTCAAATAATCTTTATATATAGTGATAGATAAACACAAACTTGTCATGTAATAACATGACAGGCAAGGTAGGAGAGATGGATAGCAAACGTTTCTTAGGTTTGATTGCTATATCTTTTTTAATTATTTTAGAATTTAATATCTTAGCTGAAGGTAAACACTATCATAAAATAGAAGAAAACGAAGAAGAAATCTTGAGAGATAACAACTACGAAATAACAGTAGGTTTAGATAATTCTGATTACAAATCAATTCAAGAGGCAATAGATCATGCTTCTACAGGTTCTAAAATATACATAAGAAAAGGCACTTATTATGAAATAATTGATGTTAACAAATATGTAAAATTAGTTGGTGAAGACAAAGAAAAGACAATTATAAGCCCAACTTCAAGTAAAAACTCATACGCAATACAAATAAGAAAACCAAATGTTGAAATAAAAGATTTAAGCATATCAAACAAAGGCCCAGGGATTTATACAACTGGCTTAAAAATAATTGCATCAAATACTATAGTTGATAACTGCTTGTTTTATGATAATCCAGTGGGAATTGCTTGCTGGAGTTCAAATAATCAGATATTAAATAGTAATTTTTACGAGTGTAAAGACGAAGGAATTGTTTTTTTAGGAAGTAAAAATAATATATGCAACAAAAATACTGTAAAAAATTGTGTTTTTTATGACAATTGTGATGGAATAGAGCTACAATATTCTTCATATAATGTAATAAAAAATTGTAAATTTTATGATAATTTTCATGCAGGAATAGATGCAATTGGAAAGGAAAATAATGAAAATATAATATCTGATTGCAAATTTTACAATAACGAAGCGTATGGAATTTATATCAGTAGATCTTCAGATAACTTAATTCTAGATTGTACTGTTGATAGTATTACTACAAAAGATTCTGAAAATACTGTAGAAAACTCTGAAGTAGATAATATACTTTTATATGATAATTCAAAATTAAATATCAAAAATTGTAAAAATATTCAGACATCAAATATTAGATCGCTTTATTCTAGCTATGAACTAACAAATGAAAACACACAAAATACAGGGGAAAAACAAAACTTTAGAAATAGATTCATACAAAGAATATTTGCTTTGCTATCTGATTTAAAAGTTAATATTAAAAATTTCTTAATAGAAAAAATAAATATTTGAGGAAAAGAAATTTCCATTCTCTACTTCTTCTTTTTCTTTTCCTTTTTATTTATTTTCATAAAATACCAGGCAACGCCTAGTAAAATTAGAATTACTATAACTGCTAGAATTAAAATTCCAGTGTAATCCTCTGCTTTTTCTTCTTCCTTTGATTCTGATTCAATCTGTGTTAACTCTTGGGTTTCCGCATCAAATATGTATTCCCATTCTCCATCGTCATCTGTATCAATAAGATATTTGCCCTCTTCGTCTTGCTCTAATACAGTTTCAATTTCGTCATTTCCATGAAACATATCATAAATTCCATCGCCATCATCGTCTGTTATGTAGCCAATAGTACCAACGTCTTTAGAATCAATATGAATAGTTAGCTCTTTTAATGTTGAATAGGTTTGATTATCAAAAGCCCTGACTTCTATAGTATATTTGCCAGGTGATGTCCAACTATGATTGAAAGCTACACTTGTATTAACAGGGTAAAATTCAGATGTTACTGATTCACCGTCCCCCCAGTCAATTATATATGATATTGTATCATTATCAAGATCTGTAGTATTGGCATAATATGTATATGCTATATTTTTATGCCCGTATGTTACTCCATTAAATTTTGGTTTTTCTGGTGGATTGTTTGGTTTTGTAATTGTTATTTGTATTGTGTCTGATCCTTGTCCGTTATCATCGTCGGTTACCGTTAATGTTACATCAAATATTCCTTCATCAAAAAACAGATGATCTATTGAAACTCCTGTTCCAGTTTCCCCGTCTCCAAAATCCCATTCCCAGGATTCGATTTCCCCATCGTTATCATAACTATTTGAGCCGTTAAAATTGATATATGTGCCAGCAAATCCTGAGGTATCGCTGACAGTAATGTTTGCTGTTGGTGCTTGATTTTGAGGAGGAACTACAGGTCCACCAGGACCGCCAGGCCCACCGGGATCTTCTCCAGAATCACTAGATGTTGGAGTTCCACTTACTGGATCGGATTTTTCTCCCTCATTTTGTGAAGTATCATTTGCTGATATTTGATACTCATATGAATCTCCATTATTTAGTCCCGTATCTTGATAATTTACTGTAGGATGATTAATCGTGTCAACCAATGCTCCATCTCTATAGATATTGTAATGGGCAACTTCTATATTGTCTGTTGCAGCATTCCATGATAGATCTAATTTTCCATCTTTTGCATCAGAAACAGAAAGTCCTGTTACTTTTGTAGGTGGTTCTTCATCAATGAAATTTTCAATTGTTGTAAAACTCCATATAGGTCCCTCAGTTGTTTTTCCTTTGTCATCTGTGGCATTTATCTTCCAGAAATATGTTTTATTTTCTTCTAATAAAGGATCTGGATCGTAGTTGTTTTCATCTTGATTATCAGAAACTAGTATCATTGGTGGATTATTTGTGTCTAAATAAACATCATATAGTATATCATCTCCATCATCATCACTACAAACCCACTCCAAATCTGTATCAATCCCAACGTCAATTACTTCATCAGCAGGTATTGGATTAGAAGGTTCGTCTGGTGGATTGTTATATGTTGCAATAATTTGAAAATTATATTCTGTGTCATTTTCTGCTAAGAAATCATATGTGCTTGTTTGACTCATGTCTATTGTTGAATCACCATAGTCTAATACAATGGAATCATAATTAGATTCGTTTATTTGCTCGGTATCCCACGATAAAGTAATATTTGTCTGTTCTTCAGCAACCCATTTTATACTTAAATCCCAGGTCTTATAGGTGTACTCACCTAAGTTTCTAATATCATACATTAAGTAATTATAAGGTGTTTCTAGACCATTATCAAACCATGAGCGCATATAAGGTTGTGGTGGAGCAGGAGGTAGTGGAGTATCAAAAAGGTCGTAAGGCGAACCGTCGTTTGCATCGGTATCCTCTCCAAAAATTACATTTGTATCTTTACCATCTGTCTCTGTAATATTTAAAATAACTTCCCATTCTGCACCGCTACTTATTTCTGCTTTGCTAATTAATAAAAGCGAAGGAGAAATACATGTACCTAATAAGAAAATTAATACAATAAATGAAACTATTGTAATATGCCTTTTATTATTCTGCTTGCCTTTAATCATGATTCCATTATATTTTTTCTCTTTTTAAATGATACGGTACAAAAAATATTTAAAAATTCATATAAATTTACAAAAATTAAAAAAATCTCACTACCTTAATTTCTGTTTCTTCATAATTGCCAAAATTGTCAAATGCCTTGACTTTTAATGTATGTCTTATAAAAAGCCTTTCTTCCCAAAAAAAAGTATATGGTTTTTGATTAAGTGTCGTTTTAAGTTTATCGTTAATATATACTTCGACTCTAGATATATCTGATTCGTTATCTTCTGCAAAAATTTCTATGTCAATTTTTCCTATTATTATTGGTCTTCGAGATTTAAACGACTCTCTGTTACAAATATAGATATGATTACTGGGTTTTAAAATCTCAACTGTTGGAGGCTTATCATCGATAACGGAAACTGTAAGAGGTTCTGACCAATCACTAAGGTGATCATACTCATCTCTTGCTAAACTTTTTACTTCATAGACGCCTGCTTTTTTCCATGAGTAAGACAAACTTGCAATCTCTCCTGAATCATAAGTCCCTATCCAATCAGAATAATTTCCATCTCCCCATGAAAACATGTAGTATACCTGATCATCATCAACATCGATAGCAGATGTATTGTACATGTATTTTTCTTCTACTTTGCCTACATTTTGACCAGATGGTTTAGTAGGTTTGTTTGGAGCTGAATTTTCTTCAATGTTGATGTAAATTGGTGCTTCAACTTCAGAGCTACCATTATTGTCAGTTATTTTATATGTAAAATTATCATAACCCGAATATCCTAAATTAGGAGTATAATAAACATAGGATTCGTCAAATATGGCATCTCCATGATAAGGGGAAGTTACTCCAATGATTTCAATATCATCCCCATCGACATCAAAATCGTTTTCAATAACTTCTAACACGTTAAGATAGGAATTTTCGTCTACTAAAAATGTATCTTCGATTGCAATGGGATCATCATTAATAGAATCAACATTTATTGTAACTGTTGCAATATTTGAGTTGTTAGCTCCATCATAAGCCATATATGTAAAAAAATCTATCCCGGAAAAGTTTTCATTAGGAGTATAGATAAATGACCCATTATCAAAAATTAATAAATCTCCATGACTAACGTCATTGTCTAAAATCGCAACTAAAGGTAGAGGTCCGTCGGTGTCAAAATCATTCATAAGAATGCTTTGTGATTCAGATACAAAAAGTTGAACATCTTCATTTGTATTGTAGGAATCATCATGTGCTATAGGAGGTTCATTTTCTTTTGAAGCACAAACTTTAAATTCATCTGTTAAAAACCAATACCAAAAACCTGGCGGTTCAATCCAGATTTTGTAATTTGAATATGAAAAGTTATTACTGCTTAACATATCAGAGACATAAATCCATTCTTCTGTAATCTGATTTTTTCTAAATAATAATACAGAGGTGTATTCGCTAAAATCAAATTCGTTTATATCCCATGTTATTGTAATATTAGTCCCAATATCTGAATCATTGACCCATTTCACGGTTAAATTCCAGGTTTTATTTATATCGGGATAATGACGAAAATCTTCGATTAATTTGTGATAAGGATCATATGGATTTCCAGCATCACCTAAGTTATCATCAAGCCATGTATCAATGTATGGAGGGTATGGAGGAGGTGGCGGGGACGGAATGTCTCTTGAATCATGTGGCGGTCCATCATATGCATCAGTTGCTTCTCCAAATATAACATAATCTGTTTTACCACTTGTTTCATAAAAATTTAACATTACCTCCCATTCATAATTTTCATCTCTTTCGTCATTTATAATAAATGAATTAATTGTTGAAGAACTAAAGCCAAGTAATAAAAAGATAATAAAATATATGGGAAGAAGTTTTAGAAGATCTCGGCAAATAAACTGAAAAATTTTGGCAAAAGAAGAAAATTCTTTTTTTAATTGTTCAAATGAAGTAATAGATGAATATAAATCGATCATAATTATTTGTCCATATATCTGTTTAAGATAAAAATATTTCGGTTAATATATTAATTATATTATTTCATTTATTAACATCTCGGGCTTCTTATTCAATATGAAAAAGTAAATCTTCCAATAATCAACACCCATATACATTTTTGCAAAACAAAGATTTAAATCCTTTAATTATTATCGCCTATTCGGCGAGGCAAAATAAAAAATTATATATATTCCATAAGATTAATAGCAAAATTAATATATATAATTAACAATTAAAAAGTATCAAATTAAAAAAGATTTGAGATTTAGGTATTACTTGATATCAACTAAAATAATTCAGAATGATGAGTTGTTAAAAGATATAAAATACAAGATGAGGTAGGTTTCTAATGAGAAAAAAATCAAATAACAAAACAAAATTTGCAATTCTTATCACAATTATTCTTATTTTTTCATATCTGCCTGCTAATGCAGTTCAGATAGATATGGAAAAAAATTTACCGTTGACTGGTTGGGATGATCCTTGGTGGAACTCTGATTGGCAATTTAGAAAAAGTATAGTAATCAATCATTCAAAAATAGAAGAAGATCTAACTAACTTTCCAGTATTAATTAGTTTTGAATCAGATACCGATTTATCTTTAAATGCTCAACCGAATGGAAATGATATTGTTTTTGTTGATGAAAATGGAAATAAGCTAAATCACGAAATTGAGTATTATAATAACTCTTTAGGTAAGTTAATATCCTGGGTAAAAATACCAATGGTTTATAGTGGTGCGGATACAACGATATATATCTATTATAGCAATCCAACAGCATCAAATCAGCAGAATCCTGAGGAAGTTTGGGAAGACGGTTATGTTCTTGTTCAACATATGAGTGAAACTGGAGATAATGTTTATGATTCAACATCTTTTCAGAATGATGGATTATCAACTCGTACGACATTTAATGAAACATGCAAAATTGACGGCGGTAGACATTACAATAATGATGATGATTTTATAACTGTAGAAGATATGACATATTGTGATACTGCGTTAACTGCAGAGGCTTGGATTTTTTATGAATATAATCAATATTATCCATACTTAAACATTTTTTGTGAAGGTCCAAGTTATTTAGAATCTGATTGGATTTTATATTTAAGGACAGGTTTTGACGGTACAGGTATAGACTTTGGTGTTAATAATCATACCAACTATTTTAGGAATGCATCAACTCCATCTAATACTTGGTTTCATCTTACAGCTACATATGATGCTGGAGAAGTTGCTATATATGTTGATGGTGAAGAAGTAGGTAGAAATAACATATTTGCATCCTCAATTAATAATTATTTTACCGATCTTGGCTTGGGAAATGATAATGACGGTGGGCAAGATTGGACTTTTGGATATTTGGATGAAGTTCGTGTTTCAAATATTGTACGTAATGAAAATTGGATAAAAACTTCCTATGAAAATATGAATGAACCTCAAACGTTTTATTCAATAGGCCCTGTAGAAATAAAACCTTCAGATGAGCCAGTAATATCAAATCCTTTACCACAAAATGGTGCTATAGGCGTTGCAACAAATCTATCAGAATTAAGTTTTAACCTTACTGACTTTCAAGGAGATGAAATGTATTATGATATAACAACCTCACCAGATATTGGGCATGATGGTGTAGGGGGACTTGAAAATGGCACATATACTCTTCCGGTAAGCGGTTTGAATTATGACACAACGTATACATGGTTTGTGAATGTAACAGATCCAAGTGGAAGTGGTAACTGGACTAATCAAACATTTTGGTTTATGACTCGGCCTGAAAACTATGTTCCCAACTTAGTTAATATTACACCTTCAAATGGTGCGACAGATGTATATTTTAATCCAACACTGTCTGTTATTGTAGAAGATCTGGATTATGAACCTATTACTGTTATCTTTAGATCAAATTACGGTGGATCTTGGGAAACTCTTGGAGAATATACAGATACTGGGGGAGAATTTACACAGACAACCTTAGGAATTGATGAATTAGATACAATCTATTATTGGAGTCTTAATGTAACAGACGGGAAAATTTGGGTCAATCAATCAAATCATTTTACGACTGCGGCATCAATTCCCTTAACATTAAAATGGTCAAATCCAACACCTGCTGGATTTACATCGACAGGCCCGCTGGTTGCAGATGTAGATAATGATTCCAGAATGGAAATAGTACGAACTGGCGTAAATGGGCTAATTGTTCTGGATGCTGAAACTGGTGATACTGATTGGTTTTTGGAAATGGAAATGTGGAATGATCATTGTCCCGTTGAAATAATTGATCTTAATAAGGATGGAATTTTGGAAATAATATGTTCAAAAGAAAATGGAACAATGGCAGTTCATGGAAATAATGGAACTGAATATTGGTATGTAGAAGATGCTCCTTTGTATAACAAATACTGCGTTGCAGGAGATATAGATGCAGATGGTTATCCTGAGGTTTTTGTAACTACTGCAGGGTCCATAACTGCATTAACCCATGATGGACAAATTTTTGCAGAAACATATACTTACTATCCCTGTTTTGGTGGGCTATCTCTTGGGGATACAAATCAAGACGGTGTTTTTGAACTTTATTTAAATGAGAGAAGTTATCATTATTCAGAATATGGGAAAGGTGTTAGAGCGTTTTGGGCGTCAAATTTAACAGAAAGATGGTATCGCGAGGACATACTATGCAGTAGTCACTGCCCAACACTTGTTGATGTTGATAAGGATGGAATACTTGATGTTGTATCCTTGCAGCAACATGGGTCTGATGGTGCAATAGTACTAAACAGTACCGATGGGAGTGAAATCCATTATTCTGCAAATATTCCAGGTATGAAATGTCATTCACAACCAACAATCCATGATATTGATAATGATGGAAATTTTGAACTAATAGCTTCTCATAAATCCCGACCTGTTATTTGGGATTTGTATGATTGGGAAGCAGAATCAGGTGGTGTTTTAGATGGTTATGGTAGACTTCCTTACTATTGTACTGAACCACCCGCTGTTGCAGATATAACAGGTGATGGTGATGTTGAAATTATTGCAAGTACTTACAATAATATAAAAATTTTTAATAATGAATATGAAGAAATTGGGACTTTAAGCCTTGGCCTTACCCAGGCCCAAGCATTCATTATGGCTCAAGATATTGATGAAGATGGCTCTAACGAACTAATATTTAATGTTGGTTCTACCGTATATGTTTATGAAACAAATGGAGCAACACCAGAAATAAAAGCTCTATCTCAACATCAATTTTATAGTCAACATCGGGGACGATCTCCATACTATACACAATTTGGACCATCAGCGCCAGTTGTAAAAGATGAGAGCCCAGTTAATAAGGGGTTGAATTATCCAATAAATCCTGACCTTTCAGTTTACGTATATGATTATCAAAAAGACCTTATTAATATAACATTTAGAACTAATGTTAGTGGGAATTGGGAAAGTATTTATTCATATTCCAATGAAAAAGCAGGAACGTTTGAGGTAAATACTACTGGTTTAGATTTATTTAATTTGTTTAATCACACGTATTATTGGAGCGTAAATGTTACCGATTCAGGAAGTCAACAATGGATAAATAGAACATATTTTTTTAAAACCGAGTTAGAACCTCTGCCTTGGTGGAACTCAGATTGGCAATTTAGAAAAAGTATAGTAATCAATCATTCAAAAATAGAAGAAGATCTAACTAACTTTCCAGTATTAATTAGTTTTGAATCAGATACCGATTTATCTTTAAATGCTCAACCAAATGGAAATGATATTGTTTTTACTGATAGAATTGGATCTAAATTGAATCATGAAATTGAATATTATAATGGAACTTCTGGCAATCTTATTGCTTGGGCAAATGTACCTGTTGTTTCTTCTGATTTTGATACTATTTTATATATTTATTATGGCAATCCTGTATCATCAAATCAACAGAACCCTCAAGGAGTTTGGGAGAACGGCTATGTTCTTGTTCAACATATGAATGAAAATGGAGACAATCTATACGATTCAACATCTTATCATAATGATGGTATATCTCACGGTACTACATATATTGAAGATTGTCAAATTGATGGGGGACAATATTACGACGATGATGACTACATTGTAGTAGATGATATGACCTATTGTCCAACGACATTAACTGCAGAAGCATGGGTATATCGCGATGATACACAATACATAAACATTTTCTGTGATGGCTCTCATTATAACGAATGCGATTGGGCTTTATATTTAAGAACAGCATCAGAAAATGAAGGCATTGACTTTAGCATAAATAGTCATACTAGTTCGATAAGACGATCTTCTACACCACAGGATGAATGGTTCCATCTAACAGTGACATATAATGCTGGAACTGTTGTCATGTATGTTGATGGAATACAAACTGGAGCGGGTAATATTGACAATTATATCAACGATAATTATGCCGACTTAGGGATTGGAAATGATAATGATGGGGGACAACCATGGGCATCGGGTAATTTAGATGAAGTGCGTGTTTCAAATATTGTACGAAATGAAAACTGGATAAAAACATCTTATGAAAATATGAAAAATCCAGAGACATTTTATACTATTGGAGTTAAAGAATTTTTACCATCTGGCGAACCCGTTGTTTCAAATCCTTCTCCGGCAAATGAGGCTACAGATGTTGCAACAGATATATCTGAATTAAGTTTCACTCTTACAGATCTCCAAGGAGATGAAATGTATTATAATATAACAACCTCACCAGATATTGGGCATGATGGTGTAGGGGGACTTACAAATGGTACATATGCTCTTGCAGTAAGCGGTTTGAATTATGACACAACTTACACATGGTATGTTAATGCAACAGATCCAAGTGGAAGTGGTAACTGGACAAATGAAACATTTATTTTTACAACGATACCATTTGACGCAGAACCACCAGTAATATATAATGTATTTGCAGGAAATCCTGGCGATAAAGGTGGGCCGTATTTTTATCCAGAAACAGACATTCCTTCTCCAAATGGATATTATGTAAATGATTCTTTTCAACAAGAAGATTGGATTTTTATAAATTGTACTGTTGATGATGAAACATCAGAGATTCAAGAAGTTTGGCTACATTGGCTTAATGAAACCACCTGGACAAATGATAGTTATCAATTTTTGGAAATTGAAGAAAATTATTTTGAATTTAATAGTTCTAGTATAATATTAGATGTAGGTCCTGGCTATCATTACTCGTTTGATATTTTAGTAATAGATACAGCTGGTAATGAAGCACTATACCAATGGACAAAAAGAGATGCACATAATAACACAGGACAAAGAATATCTGTTCAATTAGCGGGTCATCCTACTGACATAGATTACATTCCTTATTACTTAAACGAAGCACATTATAGTGGCGGTACATCAGGCAATGGACATGGACCTGAACCAAGTCCTTATAATTCTGATTTATTGCATCATGACCAAGGGCCAGATGGCACGACAACAGATACTGGATATTTAAATGCAAATTATCCAACTGAAACAATAGAGCATAGACATTGTGCTTGGTATACTGGTTACTGGTTTGATGAAACAATAACAGCATCACCTGGTACATTAGACAACATATATTTTCATAATTGGTGGTCTTCAAATAGCAATGAAATGGAATTTGGTTACGGAAAATCACAAGACGGAGTTTATTCAACTTGGGATAGAAAACAATATTATGAAACAAGCAATGAAAGTGCAAAGTCTTATATTACATATGATGATAGAATATACAATTTAGAAGCTAATTTAATGATTATCGAGGATCCTTTACCGCTAAATGATAATGAAATTTATGAGTTTTTCATTCATCATTTTACTGGCTATGGCGAAAATCCAAGTATTATCAACAATATATCTATCATGTCCTTTGTTATATTCAACATTCCTGACAATACAACATTAGAAACTATGGATACAGATGGAGATTATTTAAACGATTATCAAGAATTATTTTTCACCTTTACAAGTCCTTTTGTCGCAGATACTGACAATGATGGCACCTCTGATTATTCAGAATTTTTGGAAGGCTCAGACCCAAATAATTATTTAGATGAGGCAGTAGATACAAACCCACCACAAATAATTAATTTACAAGCAAATCCGGATATACAACACTCTGGTGGCTATGTTAATATTACTTGTGATTTTATCGACGGTTCTGACATTGAAACCGCAATGTTAAATATTACATATCCTGACGGTAGCATTCATAATGAAACAATGTTTGGCGGATATTATCACAATTCAATCTATACTTTAAATGGAACATATAACTTTTTTGTCTGGGTTGAAGATGTTTATGGGAATTCAAATTTTTCAAAATCTCAAACTTTTGAGATTTATAATCCCCAGATAGCTAACTATTCAATTATGTTACTAAGTGGCTGGAATTTAATTTCTTTGCCAATAAATCAATCATGTCATAAAAATAACATGACTATATACTACCAAGGCTATAACTATACATGGGTTGAAGCAACTCAAATGGGCATTATAATCCCTCACATTTACAGATGGAATTTGGAACAGCATATACCTACTGATATGTTAAATCCAGGAGAAGGCTATTGGATTTATGTAGAGGTAAATGATTCTTGTGAAATTTGGGTATCTGGTTATGAATACATTGAGAATGATTATATTTCGGAAATCTACCCTGGTTGGAACTTAATAGGTTTACCATTTAATGACTCAGTTGAAAAGGAAAATTTAATTATCATTTATGGTGGAGACGAATATACTTGGAATCAAGCGTCTGAAAATGGAACCATTTTACCGTTTATATTTGGATGGAATGTTTCTACACAGAATTACATTATTGCTAATTTATTAGAATTTGGAAATGGTTATTGGATGTATTCAGAAGCTGAATGCATCCTAAAACATAGCCATTAATAATATGGCTATTTGATTAAAACGAGTTGAATAGTAAAATAGTTATAATCATTATAAATACAAAGTTGAAGTCTAAATATACACAGAAATGGGGCGAGTAAAAATATAAAGCATTTGATAAATGTAAAAATTAGATTATAAAAAGACATTAAAATTGAAAAAGATTATAAAAAGTTTAATAAATAATAATGGCTATATAATAATAAATTATTGGTATCTGTACATAGAATAGGATTTAGATTAACTAAGGAGATTTAATAAATGCAAATAAGCTTTCATAAGGGGCAATGCCAAATTTTGGGGGATTTGTAACAGTTTCTAATAGGTAAGTTGATAGTTATGAAAAAATATTTAGTTTCTATACTGTTAATATTCATGCTCATTTTCTCTATAATTCCTACAAACATATCTAATATTATTAATGCAGAAGAACCAGATTATTCTACATTTGGATATACCGCTGCAGGAACATCAACTGTCAATTTTGCTCTGCGAATTCTTGGAACTTGGGGCGAAGTAAACGAAGGAAATGGTATTGCTGATTCTATCAGTTTCTATGTAAAAAACACCAACAATTCTCAAACCTATGTAGGAAGTGTAACAGCGGGACTATATACTTATATCGATAATGAAACAGAATTTGCAGGAACCTTACTTCAAAATGGTCAAACAGAAGAGAGGGTAATAACTGTAAACCCTGGAGAATCAAGATGGATACAATTAGAATTTAATTATCCAAAACCGCTTCTTACAAACAATACTAAATACTATTGTGTTGCATCTGCAGATAGCGGATCTGGAACATTAATGATGGGTGCAACAAATAATGAACCAGGATATAGTTTTTGGGAGATATACGATCCTTACTATCCTGAACTCCCAGCAGAGTTAATGGATGAAGATTATTCATCTTTTCACCGCTCAATTTATTGTACTTATACTCTCATTGAAGAAAATTCACCACCTACAATATTGGGAGAAAACCCAGAAAATAATGCAACAAACATAGAATTATGGCCACAATGTAATGCGACAGTATACGATATTGACGAAGAAGAGGAAGACTTACTTGTTCAATTCTATGAAAATACCACAGGAACATGGGCTCTTCAACACACCTATCAAAACGTTCAATCAGGTGACAATGTTGTTTGGACAAACTTTTCAAATGCATCTGAATATGATGTTACCTATTGGTGGAAAGTGTGTTGTTATGACGGCGTCTATTGGACAAATGAAACCTATAGTTTTACAACACGACCAGGAAACTTTGCTCCAGTAATATCAAATGAATATCCTGGGAATCAATCAACTGAAATACCTTACAATCCGACCCTTTCAATAACAGCTACAGATGTAGATGCAGATGAAATGACGATTATTTTTTCAACAAATGCAAGTGGTACTTGGACAGATTTAGGTACCTATATTGGTACTGATGGCCTATATTCACAACCAACAACAGTTATGGATCAATTTGACACTATATATTATTGGAAAGCGCAAGTCTATGATGGGCAGCTTTGGACTAATGAGACCTATCATTTTCTTTCACGACCAGAAAACTATCCCGCTGAGCTATCAAACGAATATCCGGCAGATGGATCAATTGATATTGAATATAACCCAGAATTATCTGTCACTACAAATGATGTTGACTCAGATGAATTAACTGTGGAATTCTGGTCAAACTCATCAGGACCATGGACCTTACTTGGAACATACCAAGGATATAATGGAATATATTCACAAGAAACTTCAGGAATGGATGATTCTGGCACAATCTATAATTGGGGTGCACATGTCTTTGATGGCACTGTATGGACCAATGAAACCTATAGCTATACATCACGACCAAATAATTTTGTACCTCTTATATCCGATGAAAAACCAGAACATATGGCAGGAAGTATTGGATATAATCCACTACTCAGAATAACTGTAATCGACATGGATTTTGATGCGCTCACAGTCATATTCAAATCTAATGCTTCAGGAACCTGGGAGGAATTAGGATTATATAATGGGGGAAATGGTGAATATATTCAAGAAACAACTGATATGGATGGATTAAATGAAACCTATTATTGGAGCATTCATGTCACCGATGGTCAATCATGGGTAAATGAAACCTATTGGTTTAGCACCGCAGAAACGGATATACCATTGTTCAAATGGAAAGAAAGTACTCCTTCTGGTTTGACTTCGACAGGTCCTCTTATAGCAGATGTCAATGCAGATGGAAGGATGGAAATCATAAGATCTGGTGAGAATGGAATAATAGCTCTTGATGGTGCAACAGGCGAAGAAGTATGGTATTTTGAAATGGAAATGTGGAATGATCACTGCCCATTAGAAATCATAGACCTTAATAAAGATGAATATCCAGAAATTATTTTTTCTTATGAACATGGAACCATGGCTATACATGGAAACAACAAAACAGTCTATTGGTATAATCCTGATGCTCCATTGCATAATAAATATCCAGTTGCAGGAGATATTAATGCTGACGGTTATCCAGAAGTTTATACGACCACTTCTATTGGAGGGTCTATTACTGCATTAACCCATGATGGACACATTTTTGCGCAAGTTTATACTTACTATCCTTGCTTTAGTGGATTAACACTTGGTGATACTGATCAAGATGGTGTGTTTGAACTCTATCTCAATGAACGAAGTGATGAATATCATGATAATGGCTTAGGAAAAGGAGTACGAGCAATGTGGGCTTCAAATCTCACTGATCGATGGGCTCATCCTGAAATCCTTTGCAGTAGTCATTGTCCAGCACTCGTTGATGTTGATAAAGATGGAAAACTCGACGTTGTTTCATTACAACAAAGCGGTGGAGGCATCATTGTTATCAATAGTACAAACGGCGATATTATGAGATATACCAAAAATATTCCCGGATTAGGATGTCACTCACAAATGTCTATCGCCGATATTGACAATGATGGAAATTTAGAATTAACAGCAAGCCGAGATTCAAAACCAATCATTTGGGATTTATATGATTGGGAACCTGAATCAGGCGGTCTTCTTGATGATCGTGGAAGATTACCATATGATTGTAATGAACCACCATCATTTGCTGATGTTACCGGCGATGGTAATATGGACATTATTGCTGCAACCCATAACAATATTACCATTTTTAATAATCAATATGAAGTCGTTGGAACATTAAAATTTGGATTAACTCAAGCACAAGCAATGACCATGTCTCAAGATGTTGATAATGACGGCTTTAATGAATTAATTTTTAATGTTGGATCTAGTGTGTATGTCTACGATACAATTACAGAGTCTCCAACACCACGTGCACTAACTCAATATCAATTCTACAGTCAACATCGTGAACGATCACCATTTTTTACTCAATATGGGCCTGAAGCACCTGTTACTCGCGATGAGATTCCAGAGATTAATGGATTAAATTATCCAAAAAATCCAGAATTATCAGCATATTGTTATGACTATCAAGGGGACAATATGAATATTACCTTTAGAACAAATGCCAGTGGAACGTGGGAGGATCTAATAACATATACCAATGTATCAGAAGGAAGATATTCAGCTACACCACAACATATGGATGAAATTGATACTATGTACTGGTGGAGTATTAACATCTCAGATAATTTAGGGCATTCACGAAATATATTATATTACTTCACTACAATTATTACCAAACCGATTCTGAACAATCCAATTCCAGTAGATGAACAAGAAGAAATTAATATTACACCTGTCCTATCAATTGATGCGATTTGCTTCCAAGGACCTTACATGGATATTATTTTTAGAACAAATGCTTCGGGGACTTGGGAAACAATAGGAACAAACTCTAGTGTAGAAAATGGTACCTACACATGTGATAACACTGAAGATATCAATGCATACTTTACCAAGTACTGGTGGAGTGTCAATTCAACAGATTTAGGAACAGGGAACTGGACAAATCAAACATTTATGTTCAAAACAGAATTCAATGATCCACCAGTGATATCAAATGAGATTCCTTCCCATAATACGACAGATGTATCAGTTTATATACCAACATTAATCTTTGAACTAAGTGATGATGAAGATGATGTCATGGATTACTCTGTCGAAACCTCGCCAGATATTGGTAGTTATATTGGAGTAAGTAATGGCGGAGGTATCATTGAAATCGATGTAAGTAATCTTGATTTTCTTACCACATATACATGGTTTGTCAATGTCACTGATTCATTTGGACCCGGTAATTATACGTCAGAAAATTATTCTTTTACAACCGAAGCAACAGCTATCGATCCAATTATACCTTATGAACGCATCCAATCAACTGATATTACTGCGGGTGGAGCAACAAATCTTGAAAAAGTTGATCTGTATTATCGATGGAGTGAAACCAATTGGACTGATGATTGGACAACACTTATCTATGATGATTTTGAAGGATCAGAATTTGATTGGGGTAATTGGGTTGACGGTGGAGCTGATTGTAGAGGATATGATGATGGCGAATATTCATATCAAGGTCAAAATGCAATAAATCTGGAAGATGATACCTCAACATCATATACAGAATCAGCACATGGATTGGATCTCGAGACGCCAGGATATGATCAAATTAAAATTGATTTCTGGGCAAATTATTCCAGTATTGAAGATAATGAATATTTAGAGATATATGTTGATAGAGAGAGTGTCTGGACGTATTATCCTCTATTTGAAAATAGATTTATTCATCATGAAATCTACATAACAAATGATATGGTTGAATTTGATAGTGACGCTATAATCAGATTTGAAGCGGAATTTAGTGGTGGCGGTGATGATGTTTATATCGATCATGTCTATATTAATGCGACAACAAGTACTGATTGGAAACGATGGAATGATTCAACAAATCCCGACATAAATTATCCATGGAGCTGGTACTTTGATTTCCCAAAGAAAACGGGATATTATGAATTTGCAGCAATGGGAAATAAATCAGGAATGCCCGATGAAACATTACCTGATATCGCAGAAGCATTTTGTTATTTTACCGATAATACACCTCATATTGTCGATGAAAATCCTGGTGATGGTGAAGTAGATTTATTAATTGACTTAACTGAACTTTCATTCACTCTTATCGACTATCAAGACGATAGATTAGATTATACAATTTCAACAACTCCAGATATTATCAATGGACCGATCAGTGGTTATGATATTGAAAATGATACAGAAATAATAATACCAATTATGCAAGAACTATTAGCATATGATACTCAATATACATGGGATATCCAAGTTACTGATGGAACATTTTGGAAAAATGAGACATTTGACTTTATCACCAGACCTGCTCCAGCAGAATGGTGGGATGATGCATGGAAATATCGAAAAGAGCTACAAATTGACCATACAAAAGTCTTCGGAAATTTAGTAGATTTTCCAGTATTATTACGAATTGAAAATGACGATAGCTTATCAGAACATGCACAAGAAAATGGTCAAGATATTGTGTTTACCGATATCTATGGTACCAAATTGAATCATGAATTAGAACTCTATTCAAGTGATGAAGGGAGCGTGACTGTTTGGGTACAGGTACCAATGCTCCTTTCATCAAGCGATACCATCCTGTACATCTATTATGGAAATGCAGGAGCATCTGATCAACAAAATCCCGAAGATGTCTGGGATGATGATTATTTAGCGGTACACCATTTTAGTGAAACCTCTGGTAATCATCTTGATTCAACAATCTATGGAAATGACTCTGTTATTACGAATATTGATCAACAAGGTACAGATGGCGGCATTATCAGCAAATGTGATGTCTTTAATGGAATTGATAATTATATTCAATTTCCTAACAAAAAATTTGCAGCAGGAAAAGACGAACTCACTATTGAAATGTGGATTAATCCAGATAATGATTCCTCGGAAGTCACGTTATATGACGAATGGAATGCCACAAATTACTGGCAATATACACATCGGTTTAGTGGCTTTGCAACAAGAGATGCTTCAGGAGGACCAACTGAATCACGAAATAATGACATTACACTCACCAGAGATCCTCAACTAGATACATGGCAATATATTACGACTTGGTATAGTGTATCTCAAGGGGAAAAGAGAATTTATTACAATGATACAATCAATGCATATACACTAACTGGTGTTGGTAATCTTACCAATATACGAAATGAAACAAGTCCACGATTAGGGTATGCATCAGATGGAAGAAACTTCAGCGGAAAAATGGATGAATTTCGTGTTTCCAGAGTTGCAAGAAGTACAGAATGGATACAAACAACATACCATAATATTGTTGATTCATCATCATTTTTCAGTATTGGTTCTGAAGAACTAATTGAATTAGAAATAAATGATGTCGCTGTAAAACCATTAATACAAACTGAAGGTGGATTTGTCAACATATCCTGTACGGTACGCGGAAGTTTAGTTGATGATGTACGGGTAAACATCACTTATCCTGATGCAAGTATTCAAAATGAATCAATGAATGGCGATTATTATTTCAACCAAGCATATACAATGAATGGAACGTATACGTTCTTCATTTTTGCACAAGATACCCTCGGTCATTCCATTATATCTAATACTGAATCATTTGAAATTGTGGAAGAAATACCCATACAGCACTATAGAATCGCATTACATAAAGGATGGAATCTTATATCATTGCCAATTAATGTTTCAATTTATAAGGATAATCTTACTATCAATTATGGTATTACTAACTTTACATGGGAACAGGCAGTTAATAATGACACCATCTTAGATTTTATCTTTGAATGGAATTCGACAGAGCAAGAATACAATTTCACTGATATATTGAATGCTGGAAATGGGCATTGGATCTACGCAGAAGTTGATTGTAATATCACATTATCTCATGAAATCATTGAAGAAGACAATTATATAACTGATTTATTTGAAGGTTGGAACTTAATGGGAATACCTTTTGACTCTCTAATTGAGAAAGAAGATATCATTGTTCTTCATAATGAGATTGAATATAATTGGGATGAGGCAGCTGATCAAGGCATTATTTTACCATTAATATTCACCTGGAATAGTGAACTCCAAATATATGATATTTCAGACATATTTACTGTTGGAGCGAGTAATTGGTTATATGCTCATTCGAATTGTAGATTGTTACGAGTCGATAACTAAGAGCTATTGAAACCTGTGGTGAGGATAGGTGAACAAAATAAAGAAAGATCAGGGAACACTCGTAGTACTATGTGTTCTTATAATTTTTTTTAGTTCTTTCGCTGTAAGTTCAGCTCAACAACCAGATGAATATGTAGAATTAGACACTTATATTAAAAACAGCAAAGGAAATTATTGGAAACCACTTGCTGAAAATATTCAACATGCTATCAATGATTTAGATAATACCAGTGGTACGGTATTTTTGCCGGGAAATACCGTTTTTGAAACCAATGAAACACTGATATTACGAGAAAATGTAATTTTAGACATGGGCGGATGTATTCTCAAACCGCTACGAGATTTCCATGTCATTGATCTTCGAGGATCATCAAATGTGAAAAATGGAATAATTGATGTCTCAAAGGTTGACGATTACTCTCATGCCTGTTTACTAATCAGTGGGGTCCATTTTATAGATACTCAAGAAAACTCCATTAAAATTTTCAATATGGAATTGCAATCCGAGAATCATCAAGGAAAAGGGATCTATTTTTATGTAGATGATGATGAACAAGCCATAGGATGGGTTCGCTGTAACGTTATTCGGACTGAATCTTTCGAATATGCCATTCACCTTAACTGCAATAATGCAGGTGAAAGTTATGGATCATGGATAAACGGCAACACCTTTACTGATCTAAGAGGTCGTAATGACAAATATTTTATCTATATTGAACGAAATGAAGAAGTCAAAGAGCCATGGTCAGCAACTAGCGGGAATATATTTGAAACCATTCAATATCAAACGACTGAAAATTCAGAGTGTGTAATCTATAACGAAGGATGGGGGAATATGTTTTCCAATGTTATGATTTGGGATTGGCAGCTTGCAGGAGAAGATAAAAAATCTATCAAATTAACCTCTGCTACACGTAATTGTTTCTTATCATATCGGGGTGGTTCTGATGATTTGCTTGATGAAGGAGTATCAAATACTATTATTGACTATATGCAAGGAACTATTGAAAATACATCAATACACTCCCTATCTAATTTTACTATGTTATTACTCATGCTAATCGGTCTTGAATTTTTATTCATTCTTGTATTAGGCGTAAGTATTCTGCGGAAGAGGAAAGGAAAGAAATAGTACTCAACTAACAAAATAATCAATTCAATGATATATTCATATAATCTAGTGCTTATAATAAAGAGATAGGTTCAATGAGCAAAAGTTACACAAGACTATATTGTCTAGTATTATTCAGTTGTCTACTAGTCTCAACACTACATCTACATGATATAGAGGTATTAAATCATGAAAACAACACACATATAATTCAACCTATAGAACAAAAAATAGGCGATTTTTTTGAGGGCCATAACCTCCACGGACTTGATCAAATACCATCAAATGCATCAGAAAGTCCCATACGAAAATATTTTACAACCAAAAAAATCATGTGGACATTTGATGATTACTGGATGCATTTCAATCACTACCCGCCACATCAAGGTTTTGGTGGTTTATCAGAACAAATAAACAACTACGGCGGACATGTTAATATCATGGTACCGTTTATTCCACCATGGATTGGTGAAGCATTAGGAAATGAATTGAGAAATTACTCTGTTGTGGAAGATTTTTCATTCTATCACTCTGGCTTTTCACAAAATCATATCAATTTAAGTCTTGATTTTTTTAATAGACCATTAATATATCCTCAATGTCATGGCTGGAATCATTCTGCAAACTTAGGATTTGCCAATCTCTCGTATGCTTGTCAACTGATTAGTTATACATTTTGGAATTGGCACAATAATTTCGATATCAAACCCAACTTCTTTTTAGGACATGGTTCAGATGGAAATTTCAACATCAGCCTAGCGCTAAAACTCTTTAGCTTGAGAAACTGGCCAGTCTATGCTGAAAATTTTCGAACCGATTGGGATAGCAGATTTCCCAATGGTACACTGCCTGCCATAGAGTATATCGGACCTTCCTGTGATCCCTATTTTGGATGTACCTTTGGTACGCCCTGTGAAACCCTAGAAGAAGCACAAGGGGTTTTTATCAATTATTCTCAAGAAAGAGAACTCTTACTCATCAGAGGACATCCAAGTTTTCTCGATGATCCAAGCCATGAAGAACACTTAGTTTTATGGCAACAATGGATCGATTGGATATATCAAAATCATACCCTTCTAAATATCAATCATACTCAAGCCATACAATACAAAATAGATAGAAACAACTTCACTGTTGTAAAAAATAATATTGATAATTTTACTATAAATTTGACTCAATGCCTCTACGATCATACGATACTTTTCTCAAATCCTTATAATGACAGTAGCCAATGGATTCTCAAAGATTATCAGGGAAATATCGTAGAAATGATGCAAAACGACACGTACATACAACTTCATGCTAGTCAGATATATTATTTTACCAGAATAACAAAATCTGTAGAGATATCTTTAGAGCATGGTTGGAATATGATTTCTTTACCCATCAATTCAACAATTGAAAAAGAAGACTTCATGATAACTCACAAAAGTCAAGATTATCAGTGGGATGAAGCTGTTCATAATGAAACCATTTTCCCAGAATTATACTATTGGAATACAAGTATTGCCCAATATGATCTGGTAAACTCAATCAAACCTGGAAATGGGTATTGGATATATGCAAATACAACCTGTTCTCTCTGGTTATCCTCTAATAAATCGTATAATACAACATATTCTACGCAGATAACATCACAATGGAATCTGATTGGATTTTCTTGCAATACTACAAAAGATCTTGACAATATGACAATTTTTTATAATCAAACATATTATGATTGGGATCAAGCCATCAATCAATCCTTACTATTACCTTTTATTTACACCTGGGATTATGAAGAAAATCAGTATAAATTGGTAACAACAGTAAATCCAAATCAGGGATATTGGCTGTATTCAAAATACTCCAATTTAGTATATTTTTAATCATTTCATTTTGACATTTTATCTAACAATTTTTAAATATGATTACTTAACAAAACACATTATTACAACAACTATCAGCACCTTTGAATTATAAAACAATTAAATATTAAATATTCAATATCGATATGAGGAGAGATGGAATGCATATCGGGGTAAATAAAAAAAAAAATATTACCTTTTATGTAGCATTTATACTAGTAAATCTCCTCAACACAACTTTTATTTATACAGTTACAGCTGAAGATACAACAGAAATAAGTGTATCACCATCAATCCTCACAGTAGAACCAGATGAAACTTTTACCCTTGATATATATTGTGAACCAGGTCAACCAATAAAAGCATTTGAGCTCAAAATATCCTTTGATGAAACGATATTGCAGGCAAACTCGGTAACTGAAGGTACTATTTTCGATGGATTTTCAACTTTTTTTAATCCTGGAACAATAGATAATTCTGAAGGCACAATAGAAAATATCTTTAATTTAATTCTTGAAATCGATACTATAATCAATCCAGGTACACTAGTGACTATATCCTTTACTGCTTTAGAATCAACAGGAACAACACCAGTCGATGCTTATGATGTTGGAGTAACTGATATAAGTGGATATGTTCCCATAACGGTTAATGATGGGGTTGTGACTGTAGGTGTAACAAATCAACCTGTGCTCATGTATAATGAAAATCCCACAAACCAGACAACAGGCATTTCAGTAAACACCGATACGCTATCAATTCAAATTGAAGATCCAGAAAATAATGGCTTTGCCTGGACTATTCAAACAAGTCCAAATATTGGTTCTGAATCTGGTATAAATCATTCGAATGGAAGTAAGACTTGCACCATTTCTAATCTAGCATATTCAACAACGTATAGTTGGACTGTTTCAGCTAGAGATAATGTTAGTGAACTCTGGACGAATAATACCTATTTTTTTACAACGGAAGATGAAGATACAGAAGGCTCAGGATCACCTGGAGATCCACCGCCCTCTGGTGGGGGAGATGATTTCGGAGGTGGTGGTAGCGAAGGATCAGCTCCAGCAAATAATCCACCTGAAAACCCTGATACTCTATCAGGACCAACCTATATTGAGCAAGATGTAGATTATGTGTATTCAACCAAGACAACAGATATAGATGGTGATTTAATTCGTTATATTGTTGATTGGGGAGATGGAAGTTTATCTGATTGGAGCGAGTATTATGAATCCAATGTAACAGTTAATATGTCTCATCAATGGTCAACAATATCCAACTATGATATTATGGTATTAGCTCAAGATGCCCAAGGAATGAATAGTAGTTGGTCATCACCCTTAGAAGTAATTGTATCTCAATCAGAAGATCAAAATATGCCACCAGTGGTAGTTATCAATACATCATATTCAGAACCAATGAATTTAACTATCCATGTTATTGGCTCAAATAGTTACGATGTTGACGGTGAGATCCAGAGTTATTATTGGAATTTTGGTGATGATAAATATGGGGCAAATCAGGATATGTATCATACATATACTAGTCCAGGAGATTATGTTATAACCCTAACTGTTACCGATGATGATGGACTTACCGATATTGCAATAATGAGTATTACTGTATATGAAGACAGCTTAGGGAAAGAAAAAGAAGAAAAAGCGGTTCCATTCTTTATTAATAGTATTATTCTTATTGGTTGTATCATCTTATTGGGTTCTTTACTAGTTATTATAATTTTTAGGAAAAACATTTTAGATATTATTCATAGTAAGAATGTGACTCTCTTTTCTGACGATATGGGAAAGATTAAAAAAATTGATCAAAAGATCGACGCTTTGAAAGAAACACATCGGCATACTACTAGTCAAGAATATTCTTCTTATAGTATGTCATCAGCGATGGTTAATGATGATTACGATCGAGCAAAAAAATTTGCGGATGTTGAATTATCTGATAATCAACCTGACGATGACCAGGTGTATCATAATAAAATGGGTACTGATAGGAAGAAAATAGATAGAATTATTTTTAAAAGGTCTTCGAAATAATTTTCATTTTTTAGTTGTCCATTTTTCACCTTCTTTGAGGAGAATCTGTCGTTTTTTCATGTTGTTATTTTGCCACATCATCTTTATATACTAAGAATCAGAAAGTGTTACCTTATATCACGTTACAATATGACACGTGATATGATGATGGAGAGATGGAATGGCAGTAAATGCAAGGAAAATGAATTTGAAAATACTTTCTGTTGCATTAAGTCTGCTTTTATTATTACTCGTTATACCCTCTCAGGTTTTTGCCCAAGAAGTCAATCCTTTTACTGAAAAATGGGGATCTAATCTGTATACCTACCCAGGGTATCAACCCGATTTTACTACTCTTGTTATGCCATTAACTGCTGATGTTATCGGAGATAGTTGGCATGAAATCTTTCTCTCCTTAGGATTTGATCATTCTATGGGTGATGAAGGAATGGTCTTTTGTTTAGATGGACACACAGGGGATGTTATATGGAGCTACTCATCAGATAATTTTGGAAGTCATACCTGCTTAGAGCTTTATGATCTAGATAGTGATGGAAATTTAGAATTATTAGCTACCGGTTATCATCATGTTGTTGCATTTCATGCAGAAAATGGTGATGTTTTATGGGAATTTACAAGAATGGGAAATCGTCAAGATAAACCCGCAGTTATTCTTGAAGAAAATGATGAGGTCTATGTCTTTACCGCATCTCATCAGGGATCAAATGGCATTGGCTTACAAAAACGTCTTGGATCTACTGGAGAATTACTCGTTGAAGTATCAGGGCCATTACATCCATGTCATGGTGGACTATCTTGTGAAGATTTAGATGGTGATGGAGAATATGAACTCTTGGTAACCGATCGAGATTTTGGTGTTGGACATCGAGGAATTCAATGTTATGATACTGATTTAAATTTATTATGGAGTCAATCAAGTGTTCAATGTAGTAGTCACTTACCAAATATTATTGATGTTAATAACGATGAAATCTTGGATGTCGTTGTTATGAATCAAGGAGATGGATCTGCAGGAATATGTATTGTTGATGGTTCCGATGGAAGTAAAATGACTGGAAAATGGGATGAAAACCTTGGACTATATGCCCATTATACACCAACGATTTACGACATAGACCAGGATGGTAATCTTGAACTTATTACTGCTCGAGAAATGGGTGGTGGCCCTCCAACATCGGTTTGGGATCTAGAAACTTGGTCTCTTGATGCAGAACTCTGGCGAAGAGATGGACCATACAGTCTTTGTAAACCTCCACAAATTGCTAATGTCATAGGCGATAGTGATATGGAAATGGTGTTTGTAACTCATGCAGGATTTGAAATGTATGATAAAAACTATGAGCTCGCTGCATACCATAACGATGGATTGGATGGCAGATCCGATAGAATTGTGATTCAAGATATTGATAATGATGGATTAAATGAAATAATTGCTATCATGCACGAACCTGGTACAACATCATTATCATATTCATATATTCAATGTTTAGATACTCCAGGTACTGCACCCACACCTCGTGCACGATCTACTAACTTTTTATACAGTTTACGAAGAAATGGTGTTTCAACTTATGTTGAACCTTTACAACAAGAAGAAAATATACCGCCCGTAGCCCAGGATGATTCATATTCCATTGAGGAAAACAATCAGCTAACTGTTGAAGTTCCGGGGATATTATCAAATGATGTCGATACCGACGGCCCTGATGAATTATCAGCAGTGTTAGTCGCTGATGTCTCGAATGGATCTCTTGATCTAGATTCAGATGGTTCTTTTATTTATATTCCTGATACAGATTATAATGGTATTGATCAATTTAGTTATTATGCATGGGATGGAGAATACGAATCTAATGCTGCAGATGTAATCATAACTGTTTATCCAATGGCTGATACCACCTCCCCAGAAATTACAAATATTATATTTGAACAGTCAGATCCAGCAGATACTCAGATCGGTTGGAATTCGATAACATGTACAGTTACCGATGATACTGAAGTTGAAGAAGTAATTCTCAACCTCACTTATCCAGATTTTACGCAACAATCATTTTCAATGATTCGTATTGGCGATACAGATCGATTTTTTTATACTACAATATGCAGTTTATCAGGTAATTATAGTTATATCATTTCTGCCACAGATACCAATGAAAATACTGCATTATCGGGGAGCAATCATTTTGCTCTACCTGCGAATTGGGATGTTGACTTAGATGGTGAGTGCACATCGCTAGATCAAGCATTGGTATTTTCTTATTATGGGAATGCTGGAGATGCAGGTTGGATAAGAGCAGATGTGGATAACAATGGAGAAATTGGTGTATTTGATCTAGTATTATTATCAAATCATTTTGGAGAGATTTGGTGGACGGAACAAGAATCTTATTCAACTATCCAAAAATTATCCATTGCCTATACTTCAAGTATCAACGAACCAGAGAACCAACAATTTATTGCTGAACATTTTGATATGCTTGATTGCGGTAAATCTGTACTGACAGCATCAAGTAATATAAAATCACTAAATCCTGAAATCGAAATATTAGGATACTATGATTCAATTATTATGCAATCCTATTATGGAGATTGGGATTATGTAAATCAATTTGAAGAATGGTTTGTCCATGATTATTTAGGAAATAGAGTAGAACTCCTTGCTTTTGATGGGTATTTAATGAATCCTGCACCCAATCTTACTCCAGATGAAGAATATACTTCATGGAATGAATATTATTCCCAAAGAAGTGCGCAATTCCTGCAAGATAACTCTCAGTATAATGGTATATTTGTAGATGATTGTGCTTATGATTTACAAGATGCAGGGTATTCTTTTAATGTTCCTTATGATGATTTTGAAGATGGCATTCTTGAGAATTGGGATATATGGATGATGGATCTTGTTCAAAATTTACAAAATGTCATTGGTTCAAATATGGTTATGCCTAATGCATGGAAATATACCGAATTCTGTGAAGAGATTACTGGAATGCATGTCTGGGAGAATTTCGTTCACGGTAAAGTCCATGATATAACCAATACTGGATATAATGAATGGTATACCATGCATGCAGTTGATACTCTAAAGGAAATGGCAGAACTTGGCCATAGCATAGCTGCAATAAGCGGTACAAAGAATGCTGATAGTAACCCTGATCTGGCTCATCAATATATGCTATTTACTATGATTTGTTTTCTCTTTGCTGTCGAAGATATGGATACGAGTTATTTTGCTTGGAATTTCTTCTCTGATGATGCAAGCCATGGATATTATGAAGACATGGATTATGAATTTGGTGATCCTGAAGGAGATTACTATAATATTCAAGGATCCGTGTATGCTAGACAATTTGAAAATGCCTTAGTCGTAGCAAATATCAACCCTTCAGCAAGTGATAGTGTCTATATCAATGGTCAATGGTATGATATTGAACCTCGAAGTGGTCTCATAATTTAAAAAGATTTAACATTTTTTGATTTTATTAGTTTTTTGCATTATATATAATAATTATCTTTTAAATATTATATAAATTGGAAAACATTTAAATGGAAATAATTTATACATTTTTTGAGAAGAATAGATTCGCTATTGTTTAAAAACGGCGGGGATGTGAGATGCGATTAGATATTATGCTTTATATTAGAAAATTACGAAACAAGGAAATCAATAGATTCCACGATGCATACTTGGGGGAAAAATATGATGAATATGAATCATGGTTGAATATCCTAAACAATACAAGAGGTAACTAGTATGAAAAAAATTCTATCTACCTTGATATGTATTGCATTTTTATCCTTGTCTTTAAGTCATCTTCACATACATTCTGTTAGTTCTGATGAACCTAACTATAATTTTGGTTATATTGAGGAAGGAACAATAACAACCAATATTGAAAGCAGAATTGTAGGTACATGGGGTGAAGCGTCTGGGGGTAATGGATATGCTGATAGCATCTCAGCGTATTTTCGTGCGGTTGATGGATATGGTGCCTATTCTGGACGAGTTACTGCAGGTCTGTATGTGTATGTAGACAGTACGACCTCCTTTGCAGGAGATATCATTGGTCAAACCGAGGTTTTAGATATCTATCTTCCAGAGGATACAACTCAATGGCTGACCTTTGAATTTCAAGGTGATAGACCAGCTATTCAGAATGGCGTTCGCTATTATTGTATCATATCTGCTGAAGAAAGAGTTGGTAATTTGAAGGTTATGTCAACGAGTAGTAGTGGATATGGATTTTATAAAAGCGTGACCTATGACGATACCCTTCCTAGCACATTGGACGGTGAATTACCAAGCGGATATCGGCGAAGTATTTATTGTACATATTCTGGAGAGGCTGGTGGAGCAACAACAACATTTGGTAATACTGAAGAGGGCACCTCTACGACAAATCTAGAAAATAGAATTGTAGGTACATGGGGTGAAGCGTCTGGGGGTAATGGATATGCTGATAGCATATCTGCTTATCTGAGAGCAGTCGATGGTTTTGGTGATTATACTGGACGAGTAACTGCTGGATTATATGAGTATATTGATAGTTCATCAAGCTATGCAGGAGCAAAAATCGCTCAAACAGAAGTAAGAGAGATTTTCATAACTGATGGTTCAACACAATGGATAACATTTAATTTCCAAGGAGATAGACCAGCTATTCAAGATGGAACAAGATATTATTGTATATTATCTGCAGATGTTGGGCCAGGTTCTCTTCAACTCATGGCAAATATTGAAAGTGGTTATTCAGTTTATTTAATTGAATATTATGAAGATATATTGCCCTCAACATTTGGAGGAGAATATCCAAGTAGCTACCGGCGAAGTATCTATTGTACCTATTCAAGTGAAGGAGGTGGAACCAGCTCAACATTTGGTAATACTGAAGAGGGCACCTCTACGACAAATCTAGAAAATAGAATTGTAGGTACATGGGGTGAAGCGTCTGAGGGTAATGGATATGCTGATAGCATATCTGCATTAGTTTATGCAGTCCAAGGAAATGGTGATTATACCGGTCGAATGACTGCAGGATTGTATGAGTACATTGATAGTAGCTCAGCACTTGCTGGAGACATTATTGGACAAGCAGAAGCTAAAGACATTTACATTCCTGATGGTTCAACACAATGGATAACATTTAATTTCCAAGGAGATAGGCCAGCAATACAGAGTGGAGTAAGATACTATTGTGTAGTATCGGCTGAAATTGGTCCAGGATCTTTACAACTTATGGCAACCATAGAAAGCAGCTATTCAATGTATATGATAGAATTTTATAGCGATACTTTACCCTTAAGTTTAAGTGGTGAGATTTCAAGTGGATATCATCGTAATATCTATTGCACCTATACTAGTGAAGGCTCAGGTTTTACTGATGTTTTTGGTTGTACTGAGGAAGGAATCTCAACAACAAATCTAGAAAATAGAATTGTAGGTACATGGGGTGAAGCGTCTGGGGGTAATGGATATGCTGATAGCATATCTGCTTATCTGAGAGCAGTCGATGGTTTTGGTGATTATACTGGACGAGTAACTGCTGGATTGTATGAATATTTAGATAGTAGTTCTTCTTTTGCAGGAGCAAAGATTGGTCAAACAGAAGTTTTTGATGTCTATCTTCCAGAAGGAACTACAGAATGGATAACCTTTAATTTTCTTGGTGAAAAACCAGCAATAGAAAATGAACAACGATATTATTTAATACTATCTGCTGAGGACGGTCCAGGTACATTACAACTCATGGCAAATGCGGATACTAGTGGCTATTCAATGTATATGATCGAATATTTTTCAGATACATTGCCTGGTACATTAGAAGGAGAATACTTGAGCAATTATCAACGAAATATTTATTGTACCTATTCTGGAGGCAGTGGGGGACCACCACCTACTCGATCTAAAATACAAAAGTTATCAATATGCTATTCAACGAGTATCAACGAACCCGAAAATCAACAATTTATAGCAGAACATTTTGATATGCTAGATTGCGGTAAATCGGTATATGGTGCTGCATTAAACATAAAGGTTTTAAATCCAGATATAGAAATAATAGGTTATTATGATGCAATTATCATGCCATCATATTATGGAGATTGGGATTATGTAAATCAATTTGAAGAATGGTTTGTTCATGATATATACTACCAAAGAGTAAAACTCTATGGATCAGATCGATATCTTATGAATCCCACCTTATATACGACTCCAGGGGAAGAATACACCTCATGGAGTGATTATTATGCTCAAAAAAGTGCACAATTCCTTCTCGATAATTCTCATTATAATGGGATTTTTGTTGATGATTGTGCATATAATCTAGAAGATACAGGATACCAGTGGACTGTACCTTATGATCAATTTGAATATGGCATAATAGATAATTGGCCAAATTTTATGATGGATCATATCGAAAATCTACAAAATGCTATTGGATCTGATATGGTCATGCCTAATGCATGGAAATATACCGAATTCTGTGAAGAAATAACAGGTGTTCACTTATGGGAGAACTTTGTCCATGGTAAAATACATGATATCACCCAAACAGGATATAACCCATGGTATACCTTATATGCTGTTGATAAACTAAAAGATATGGCAGAGCTTGGATATAGTATAGCTGCAATAAGCGGTACAAAGAATGCTGATAGCAACCCCGACCTTGCTCATCAATATATGCTATTTACTATGATTTGTTTTCTCTTTGCTGTCGAAGATATGGATAAGAGTTATTTTGGTTGGAATTTCTTTGAAGATGATGCAAGCAATGGATATTATCCAGAAATGGATTATGAGTTTGGAGATCCTCTTGGTGATTACTATCACATTCAAGATGAAGTATATGCTCGTCAATTTCAATATGCTACGGTTGTGGCTAATATTGATACAGCTCAAACAGAAAATGTTTATATCGGCGGTCAATGGTATGAACTTGAACCTCGTTCAGGCTTAATTATCTAATTCCTCTCTTTTTTTGCCGTAATTATTTAAAATCATAGCAAATATCTCAATGGTACACATATGTTTTTCATTGCACTAACAAAACAAAAAATTTCTTCACATTTTCAAAATTGTAAAATTGAAGAATTTACTTTTTGTTATCTTCATTGTACACTAATTTCTGATGAGCATAATATATATTATGATACTCATAAAGATGGATTTACGCTTACTGAATCACTGCACAATTCAACACACAACAACCCACAGCGATTTGTTTCAATAGTTGGAGATATGACCTCAGCTACTATTTCAATATCAAAATCGACCATTGCTGGTCGCTCCCTGTATTATCATCTCACCAAAGATGGTGAATTTTACTGTTCAACTCATATATCCCTCCTACGTTGGATAGGAATACCCATTGAAGAAAATTCTACTGTATTACCTGAATTTTTCATTTATCGATATATAATGCCCCCTTATTCCCTTTATAAAGATATATATCATGTATTTACTGGAGGATTATTGGCTCTAAAAATCGCTAATAAAACATGTACTATCACTTCCCACACTCATTATACACCACCCCAATCTAAACAAAAGCATAGTATCTCTGTTAAAGATCTCTATCAAAACATAGTTGATGCCATTACCTCTTTATGGAAATATAAGCGGAACGTAACAACTATTCTTAGTGGCGGTATTGATTCCTCCATAACCTCCAAAATCGGTTTAGATGTATTAGATATAACTGATTCCTATTCAACAGGCTATCCATTTGAAAATGATGATGAAAATATTGAAAAAGAATATGCACTATCAGCAGCGGAGGAGCTAGGCTTTAACCATAACTATTATGAGCCTACAACTGAAGAATACCTCAAAGGATTTCTCGAGTCAATAGCAAGTGCTGAGGAACCTCTACATCATTTACAGACTATCCTCTTGCATCTTTTGTATAAAAACGCAATTCCTCCATCAAAAAATATAATCCTCCACGGTCAAGGAGCTGGTTTTGCATTTGGAAATGTCACTGATTATCTGTCAAATTATGAAAAAATCTCTTCTAAATTGTTATCGGCAAAACCAATACATGCCATTTTATCTAAAACTGGGCAAAAAACAAAAACACTTGTTGAGAAAAAAAGAGAAGCAACTACTAAACTCCCTTTTTCCCATCCAGATAATCCACTCTGGCATTGGCATGATTTTGGAGACCAAAAATGGGTATGTAGATATTTTAATACAACAGAAGAAAAAATTATCAAATCACGAGTGGAATTTATAACGAAAAACAATAAGCATTCAATCTATGATAAATGGTCATTATATTCACTAATTGGTGATGAAGATACCACCTTGCCTCTCTGGACAAAATTAGGAGAAACCCAGAATAAAACCTTGTATGCACCATTTTATGATACCACTCTCTTAGATAATGTGTTTTCAATTCCTTGGAAACTCAAGCTTCAATCTCCGAATCATCTGAGAAAAAAAATTGCTCAACATGCACAACTCCCATCGTTTATTATTACCCGTCCAAAGAGTAGTTTTGGTATTAAAGCCAAACAATGGGTAGCACCTGGGGGAATTTTTGAACCAATAATACCTTTAGCAATAACGATAATTGAAGAAAAACATCTAAGATCAATGCAATCTGCTGAACCAAAAAAATCAATGATGCTTTGGAATATGCTTAATTATTCAATTTGGAAACGATTATGCATTCACAATGAACCTATTGATATTCTTCTTGAAGAATTAAACGATAAACTTTAAATATTAATTTAAATTGAACTGCAGTATCAATGAAACGAAAAGAACTAAAAATAATCATTAAATCTGATCTGTATCGGTATCATGGAGATGACTCTTTTTCTGAATTCATATCTTGCTTTAAAATACCTGGATTTAAATATACATATTTCATGAGAAAATGTTCTTTTCACCGTACAAATAGATCATTTATTCGATTCTTCTTTTTTCGATTATTTTTAAAACGATATAAGTATCGATTTGGTTTCATTGTATCAGATAGTTGTAAAATCGGAAAAGGTTTATACATAGGGCATTTTGGTCGAATTATTCTCCATCCTCGTGTTGAACTTGGTTCAAATGTTAATTTATCTCCTGGAGTAACAATAGGACAGACCAATAGAGGAAAATTAAAAGGAGTGCCAAAAATTGGAAATAAAGTATGGATCGGCACCAATGCACTGATTGTGGGAAAAATAACAATTGGAAATAATGCAGTAATTGGTCCAGGTGCTTATGTCAATTTTGATGTTCCAGAAAATGCAGTTGTGATGGGAAATCCCGGAAAAATTGTATCATCAGCAGGTAGCGTAGGATATGTAAATAATATCGTCGATGATAAATAACAACATTTAATTGGTTTTGAAAAATATCAATAAAGCTGAAAGGTGAAATATATTGAATGACAAGAAAATTGTAATAACTGGCGGTGCTGGATTTATTGGATCAAATCTAGCCAGAGAATTACTAAAACAAAATACAGTGAGTATCATTGATGACCTATCCACAGGTACACTTGATAATATATCTGATCTCATTGACTCAAATAAAATATCATTTATCAAAGGCTCAATTACTGATTTAGAGCTTGTTCAAGAATCTCTGAAAGGAGCTAATTATGTGTTTCATCAAGCAGCCATACCTTCGGTTCCAAGAAGCATTGAAGATCCTTTATCATCAAACTATGCAAACGTAAATGGCTCTCTTAATGTCTTACTTGCGGCACGAGATAATCAAGTTAAAAAATTAGTAAGTGCCTCATCAAGCAGCATCTATGGGGATACGCCAACACTTCCTAAGATAGAGGACATGAAATCAAAACCACTATCCCCCTATGCCATCGGAAAATTAACCGCTGAATATTATAGTCAGGTATTTCATGATTTATATCAATTGAAAACGGTATCACTTAGATATTTTAATGTCTATGGCCCCTACCAAGATCCATTATCAGAATATGCAGCAGTTATTCCTCGCTTTATAACGAGATTATTAGACAATAAACCACCTGTAATCTATGGAGATGGTGGACAAACACGAGATTTTACCTATATCAAGGATGTAGTTCGTGCCAATATTATGGCAGCAGAAAGTGATTGTGCAGGAATATATAATATTGCAGGAGGAAAACAAATAACCCTCAATGATCTTGCATCAACGCTTATGAACATAATCGGAACACATATTGATCCCATTTATGAGGATTACAGACCAGGCGATATCAAACATTCGCTTGCAGAGGTATCAAAAGCACGGATAGATTTTGGTTTTACCGTTGAATACGATATTCAGACTGGATTAAAGGAGACAGTTTCATGGTTTCAGAAATAAACGATAGAAAACCAATAATTTGTGTTATTGGACTTGGATATGTTGGTCTACCATTAGCTCAAGCCTTTTCAGCTCATTACCATGTCATTGGTTTTGATCATAATCAGAATAAAATTAAACAAATACAACAAGAGAATCCATGTTTGGAAGTAACGACTGATCCATCTCTAATTAAACAAGCAAATTTTGTAATCATTGCTGTACCAACTCCAATTTCAGCTGAAAAACAACCAGATTTATCTTTTGTGGAATCTGCGTCAAAAATAATTGGAGAAAATCTTAAACAAGGAGCTGTTGTCATCTTAGAATCTACAGTTTATCCTGGTGTTACCGAAGAAATTGTTGGAAAAATTATTGAAAAAACATCAGGATTATCACTTGGAACAGATTTTAAAATTGGATATTCTCCAGAACGAATAAATCCTGGCGATTCAGAACATGAAATTGATAAAATTACTAAAATTGTATCTGGTATGGATAAAGAATCCACTGATAAAATATCAAGCCTTTATAGTACCATTACTAAGGTGTATCGAGCTGAGAATATTCAAACCGCAGAAGCAGCAAAAGTCATAGAAAATATTCAACGTGATTTAAATATTGCATTGATGAATGAACTTTCGATTATTTTCCATAAGATGGGATTAGATACCAAAAATATTCTTAATGCAGCTGCTACAAAATGGAATTTTCATCGTTATCACCCTGGATTAGTTGGAGGACATTGTATACCAGTTGACCCGTATTATCTTGTGTTTAAAGCAAAACAATTAGGATATAATCCACAAGTCATTCTTGCAGGTCGCTCAGTTAATAATAGTATGGCAGACCATGTTGCAAACTTAGCCCTTCAAGGATTAAAAGAGAAAGGAAAGGATATTAAATCGACCAGAATTCTCATTATGGGATTAACATATAAAGAAAACGTTGCCGATACTAGAGAATCACCCGTTAAAAATATCATCAAAGTTCTAAAGGATATAGGTATCGAAATCATTGGATATGATCCCATTTTACAATCACATGAGAAAGATGCTTTCAACATTTCTATTACCGAGACCCTTGATATTTTGGTTGACTGTATCATATTGACAACAATTCATAATGAATTTACAAAAATGTCCTTGTCTGATTTTCTAAAAATGATGCCACATAATCCAATATTAATAGATGTACGAGGTCATTTTGCTGAATCGGATACCTCACAACTGTATTATAAAAAATTATAAAAGAAAGCCAACATGAGATAGAGAGTAACATGGCAAATGAATTAGAAAAATCCCTTGCAACAGTTGCAAAAGGAGCAGGAATCGTTTTTATTGGCATGTTTATTGGAAATTTATTAGGTATTGTAAATCAAATGCTTTTAGGTAGATTTCTCGGTGTAACCACCTATGGTGTTTTTAGCCTTGCTCTCTCGATAATTGCATTACTTGCTACCTTTGCTGTTTTTGGTTTATTTGCTGCGTTACCCCGTTTTATTCCTTTTCATTTGGGAAAAAATGAAAGACATATTGTAAAAAGTTCAATAGATTTTAGTCTCTTATTTGTCCTCTGCACAAGTAGTATTTTATCAATTTTCTTCTTTCTTTTGACTGATCGAATAGCCTTGGAAATCTTTCAAGAACCTGCCTTAATTTTACCCTTAAAAATATTCTTTATCTGTTTACCAATTCTATCTTTAAGTAATGTATTCCAAGGGATTATCCAAGCGTTTAAAGCGGTCAAATTCAGGTTATATATTTATGATGTTGGAATTAGAATAGTAAAAATGATTATTTTTATTCCTTTAATTATCATTGGATATCGTCTCTTTGGGGCAATTGCTGCTTATCTAGCAGCTACTCTCTTTACTATAGTCATCTCTATCTATGTTATTCAAAGAAAACTATTTCCTGATCATAATGCCTATGATCGGGTACCAGTGGCTAAACAACTTCTTTCGTTTGCATGGCCGTTATCTTTAACTGGAATTACCTTTCTATTCGTCTCACAAACAGATGTGTTACTCATTGGTTATTATATGACGTCGAATGATGTCGGTATCTATGTACCTGCTTTAACTATAGCACGATTTTTAACCTTTGTGGGTTCAGCATTTGGATATATATTCTTACCAGTTGTCTCAGGTCTCTTTGCCAAACATAAAACAACAGATATAGCATCATTATTCAAATCAACATCAAAATGGATGTTTGTCTTAGTCCTTCCTATGTTTCTTTTTATGATATTATTCCCTCGAGAAATCTTAACTCTACTATATACCGCTGATTTCGCTGCTGGATATATCGTTTTAGGAATACTAGCCTTCGGCATTTTTTCAAATGTATTTACCGGAATGACCGGAAGCATCCTCATTGGTATTGGTAAAACTCGATTAAATCTCGCAAGTGAAATTATTGCTGCCATAACAAATATTTCTCTAAATTTCTTATTAATACCGCTCTATGGTATTATTGGTGCAGCAGTAGCAACAAGTCTATCCTACTGCATGAGGAATCTTGCGTCATTACTATTTGTGTATCATACCAATCGTATGCAACCATATACAATAAAATTTGGAGGTATAGTACTTTCAGGTATTGTTTCATTAATTATAGTGTTAATCATTAAAATCCATTTTTCCATAAAAATCCCTTTAATGGCATACCTTCTTGCCTTTGGAATATTGCTTCTTGTAATCTATGGCGTGTGTCTTTTTATCTTTAGATGTTTAGATGAAAAGGATAAATATATTATGAAATTACTCTTTAATCAGGTTACTTCTCAAACTAGTAAAAAATAAAATCATTATCCTGTCCCTTGGACGACATATATCATTCCAAGATCACATATTTTATGAATATATTGATCATTTTTATATGATATAATTTCAATAATCTTGTTGTAATAATCGGTGGAGAGTTTTTGTTGAATATTTTTGAGATTTTCACGAAAATACCGTTCATTTATTACAGCGAGATCTGATGAGTTATGTAAATGCTGTATGAAAATGGGACTTTTACCCATACCTGCAGTGAATTTTACTCCTTGTATATCATAAACTGCTCCAAATATCCCTACATATCCATAATATTGAGAGGGAAATGATATTTCATTGGCAATGTAATATTCCATTACAGTTGTTACCCCGCCATTCAACGATTCATTGCCCGTATAATAATCAGTATCAATATTATAAACATTATATAGAATAAAAAAAACCAAAATAAGGACAATTCCTCGTTTTAACATCGGTTTTTTTATCGAAAGTAATAATCCTGCAAGAGGGATAAGTCCAAACATCCATCCAAATGGTAAAAACCGATCGGGAAATAATATTGATCCTAATACAAATAGGGCTAAAAATCCATAGAATAAGCTAAAATACAAAAAAATGGTAAAGGAAACATCTTCAATTTTTTCATCATTTTTAATAAAGATAAATTTCAACAATAACAGAAGCGATAATATCCCATTGAATAAGAAAAATCCATAATAGATAATATTTCCTTTTAAAGTAATAATTGGCGTTCCTAAATCAATTCTCTCTGCATAGGTGACAAGCTCTTTAACACCAGTTGCCTCATAAAAAATTGAAAAAAAATCTTCAAGGATAAAAACGGCTAGATACGTCCAATAGACAAGGATTGCTGATAAGATAAGTAGAAATATTGTTTTAATTCGGATAGAATGTAAATTCATTTCCTTTGATTTTCTATAAATAAATGGAATAATTTTTGATGCGATAATAAAAACCGCTAAAAATATTATTAACATAAATGAGGTAAAATGATGTGAAAATATGACGACAGGAATCAATACAATTGAGAGAAATCTAAAATGCACATCCCGGGTCATTTTTGATGCATATAAGATATAGAAAAATAAAATGAAGAAAAAAATTGCATATGTTTCTCTAACAAATACACCTTCAAATCGTACAAATTGAGGAACCGTTCCAAAAATCACACACGCAAATAAGGCAACTTTTTGGTTTTTGTATATCATAGTAATGAGTAAATATAGTGGTAAGACAATAATTGATGTAATAACTGAGGGTAAAAATTTTGCCAGGAGGAGTGGATGAATTCTAGTAATATTTGTTATTGTGGTGGTAAATAAATGGAGTAATGGCCAGCCAGCAATATCATTTCTTCCAAGGGTGAAGAGTTGATGATGCAATATTGATTTTAAAAAATTATAATCAATATAGGAATCTGTTCCTCGCAATCCAAAATAGCCATATTGGTAAATGAGATGTAACAAGAGATACATGATAAAAATTTCAAAGAGTACAAATCGTTTATTATCTATATAAAAAATCTGGTATAGTATTGTTCCTATCATAGGAATGATCGAACCCCAAAATAATATCATATCAATGGCATCCTGATAATCCATCATCAGATTAAGAATGAACAGAAATGTACTCCAGATGAAGACTAGTAGGGTAATTTTTTTCGCTATCATTGTTGAATCCTTTTTTGATATATTTCTTCTAATTGGGATGTTACCTTTTCCCAACTATATTTTGACGCCTCTTGCATATTTGTAGCTGCTATTTTCTTCTTCAAAGTTAAATCCTGAAGAATAGTAAGTATTTTTTCAGCGAGTTGATCTGCATTTTTTGGATCGACCAAAAATCCATGCTTCTTGTCTTTAATAATCTCAGGTAAACCACCAACATTTGTAGCAACTATAGGTAAACCTGAAGCCATAGCTTCTAACACGACATTCGGAAATCCTTCAGATAAACTTGGTAAGACAAATACATCAGCATTCCACAAATATTGGGGAATATCAGTATTTGCGATACGGCCAATAAATGATATTACTTTTTCCAATTCCAAGTATTTTACAAGCCTCTCTAACTCTAATCTTTGCTCTCCATCTCCGATAAGAATACATTTAACTGATCTATCTGTTTTGTGGATGATATTCATTGCCTCAATTAGATACTTGACACCCTTTATAGGATATAACGTACCAACAAAAATTATTGTCTTCTCTTGAAGTGAATCTGATTGTTGTTTCTTTTTTCTAAAAATATCATATTCAATTCCATTCGGAATGACATAAATCTGCCTAGATTCAATCGCGCTCATCTTTTGTTTCATAATATGAGTTAATGCAATAACATCATCAGCATTTTTTAAAATTCTTTTCAGAATTAATCTATTTAAAAATTCTTTCTTATAAACTTCTGTTCCCCGACCATAGACAATAAACGGTATTTTGTAAAATTTTTTTGAAACCAAAGCTGGTAATCCAAGACCAATGTTTTGCACATGGACTATGTTAGGATTGATTTTTTTAATTTCCCTAAAAATTTTAATCCAAAACGGAAGAAGAGTGATAAATTTTCGTTTGAAACTTTTAATTCTATGAACCGTGAATTGTTCTTCAAAAGTAATTGCTGGAAGTTCTTCATCCTTCCACGTAATAACATGAACCTCATGCCCCAAATAAGCAAGATGTTTTGCAATATTATATGTGGCTACTTCAGTGCCAGCAATCCATTTTGGTGGAAAGTATTGAACGACTAATGCAATTTTCATTTTTTACCCCAAAGTAATGACTTTGTATACAAATATTTTCCACTTTGTGTTGGTGGTATATCACTAACCATTTTCCACGTAATTTTGCACTTATTAGTCATCATCAATTGTATTTTTTGTTCAATATCTCTTTTTTCAGATGCGGTAAGTTTTCTATTGGGTACAACAAGAATTGTGACAAGAAGATAATCTTCTTGAATCACTTGAAATTGTTTTATTGCTCCTGTATCGCAAACAACTCCAATAAGGTGAATAAAAAACTCTGCAGGTACTAAACTCCCATCTTTTTTGATAAAATGGTCGGTAATTCGTCCAGAAATATCTTGATAGGTTGGTAATATGGAATGACATGAACATGATTTGGAAGACATGGTTGCCATATCTCCAATTTCATATCTGATAAGAGGCATAGAATAATTGTGCAGATTGGTTATGAGTATCTTACCCTCTTTTTGTGATGTAAGAGGTTTATTATTACTATCGACAAGCTCAAGGTAATTATAAAAAGAGAATCCATGTAGAAAGCCCTTTGAACATTCTCCTGCAATACTACCTACTTCTCGGGATCCATAGAAATTGTATAACTTAGTATGAAAAACTTTTTCAATATCATTCCTCATTTCTGAGGTTAATTTTTCTGCAGCACTAATAATTACTTGGGGAGAATAGACTTGTACATTATGTTTCTGACAGTATTTTGCAATAGAATATAGAGATGCTGCATAGCCTCTGATAAGATCTGGTTTATAAGAATTTATTGTGTTAATATAGGATTTTATATCAGCATAACTCATACGAAAACTATTTAAAAATATCGTATTTCGTAACCAATTAGATATCTTCGATTTTAATCCAATTGTATTTTCAAATAATTCTTTTTCTGATCCCCAGAGTAAAATTTTTTTTGCCTTTATTTCATCAATATGAAGAATACTCTGAAAATAGAATTTTCTAGTAGCATTTGCCCATTTAGCATACATATTATCTTGTATATGGTTGATAGGTTCCCCTGTTGAACCTCCAGATGATGTATAAAACCATTTTCTAGTTTGATAATCTTTTGATATGAGATCTTTTTGACGAGTTCGAATAATATCCTTGGTGAGAATTGGTATCATTGAAAATTTTGACAGATCAACTTTTCCGTCTGTAATTAATCCAATATTTACAAAAATCGTCCGATAATATGGGACATTGTCATAACAGTGAAGTAAAAGTTTTTGTAATTGTTTTTGTTGAAAAGATTGTAATTCTTTTTTTGTCGAAATATGTTCAATTTCTTTATATTGCTGATCATAATTAAGAGAACGAAGAAGAGAAATACTTCGGAGGATTATTGTTTTTAACATAGAATTTCCTATTTTATGATACTGAATCTATTAACTGCTCAAATTGTTTTATTATTTGAGCTATACTATGGTATTTTTCAACATATTTTCTTCCATTTTTTCCATATGTTTCGCGCGTTTTTTCATCGGTGCACAACCTCTGAATATCTTTTTTCATTTGAGTATAAGTTTTTGAATGATTTCCTAATTTTTTGCTACTAATAATATTGTCAGGATCTACTTTCAAACTAATAACAGGGGTATGAGAAATCCATGCTTCTAAGAAGGTATTAGGAAATCCTTCTACTTTGGAGGTATTGATAAACACAGAGGCTTTTTGAAAATGTTTGAGAATAATATTTGGAGATACAAAACCAAGAAAATTGAGATTAGATATGGTCTGTGCTTCTTTTTTAATTACGGTAAATAAACCTGGTTGTTCATCACTTGGGCCTCCTATCATCGTAAAGTTATATTGAGGGAGATCTTTAGCGAGTTGTAATACAATGTTAGGTTGTTTTACATCTCGAATTGTTCCAACCCATAATATAGTATTCGTATATTTTGAATTTTTTGAAGAATCTGGTGGAATCGCTATGGGATTTTTAATGATCATATGTGGTTTGTGAAATTTTTTTTGTATGATTTGTTGTTGAAACGAGTTTTGTACAATAATTTTTTTTGCAAATTTTATATCTATATATTGGGCGATTCTTACAACCCATCGTGTTTTTTGAGTTATTCCTTGTAAGAGTACTCCTCGATCACTAGCAATCCACTTGATGTAGCTTTTTTTATGAATCTTACAAAATAAGACAACAGAACCTGGTGTACCACCTTGTTGTATATATACATCTGCATTTGCTTCCTTAAGTGATTTCCATAATTTTCTTGCTTTATTAATTGGTGAAGGTGTCGTCGTCGGATGAAAAGATTTAATGATAGCGATATCATCGTATTCTGGTTTTATCTCACCTTTTTCGTCATATGTGATAAATGTAACTTTATATCCTTGTTTTGCAAGTTTAGATCCAATAAGGACTTGCTGAAGCTCAGCTCCTCCTACATAGGTTAAACCAGAGTCTGAGGAAAGAATTGGATAACATCCTAATGAAACAAAGCAAATTTTTTTCATGTTTTTCACTAATTGTGGAAAGTTAATGTCTTTTTTTTGTATTATAAGTAATAATAATCAAATCGACGGTATAAAAAGATATTACATTTTTTCCTACCAGAATATAGATAAATCTAAATTAGAGATAGTTGATAACAACTAACCATAGACCTATGAATTCAACTGTCGTACATATGATTATTCGCATGAGAGAAACCCCTGGACTTCAACGAATTGCTCAAAGTTATTTATTGTTATATTTTACTGAGATTATTTACCGTTTGACTTATGCTAAAAGAAATCAACGCATGGCTCTTGCCCTCCAAGTATATAAAAAAGCTTCACATAAAAAACCAAAACAGCAAATAAAACGAGAAATAACATTATGCAAGAAATATTGGGGATGCTATCCTATGCATTATTTCCGGTATGAATTATACCAAAAAGAAAAAAAATTAAGCGATCAGCAATTAATTAATTACATTCCAGAATTCTTTTTCTATTTTCTTTATCTACCTTATTATTCCAAGCCTCGAAATAGACATATATTATTTGATAAGCAAGCAACAGAAAACCTATTTGCTAAATTGAAAATAAACCAACCGGTAACCCTAGGAATCATGAGAAAAAATTCATCTGATGTTCAAGTGATACTCAAAGATATTAAACAGAAAAAAATAAAAACATTTTTTGTCAAACCACTCAAAGGAAGAGGCGGATATGGAATTTTTATTTTTCATCGAGATGATCAGGGTGCATATTTCTCCAATGAGGGGGAGCAATTTTCTAATCTCTTTTGGAAAAAAAACTGCGTCCACGATGACTATATCATTCAGGAAGGAATTGAACAGCATTCTGAATTATCAAAAATATATCCTCATTCTGTCAACACCTTCCGAATTATATCAAAAAACGAAAATGGGAAAGTACAACCCATTTGTGCAATTTTAAGAATGGGTAGAGACTTAAAAGAATTAGATAATGCCTCTCAAGATGGAATATTTGTCAATATTAATATTGCGACAGGTCAATGTTCAGACTTTGCACAATCCGAACTGTTTGAGAAATTTAGTGCTCACCCGGATACGAATTTTTCCTTCAAAAATTACTCTATTAAAAAATGGAAAGAGATAATTGAATTTGTTAAGCAATCAGCTAAAAAATTACCTCAATTTACCTACATTGGTTGGGACATCGCTCTCACAAAACAAGGCCCAATTGCAATTGAAGCAAATATTTTCTTCGCTTTAGATGTCTTTCAATATCATCTCGGCGGATTGAAAGATACTTTTTGTATTACTAATCCAAAATTTTATTGGAAGCATAAAGGAAAAAGAGTATGATTATTAACGTAGGACCATATCCGCCACCAATAGGTGGAATATCGATTCATATTAAACGAATTAAAGAATTTTTAGAATACAATAAAATTAACACCATCGTATGGGATTATTCATCCATTTCTAAAAATGAAAAAAATGTTCAGAAACGAAATTTTCTGCTTTCGCCGTTTCTCTATATGTTGGCAAAAGATAAAGATATTATCCATTATCATATACCAGGAAAACTGACAAAACTCTACATTTCTATTTTTAATAAATTATTGTTCAAAAAAAGAAAAAAAATGATTACGATTCATGGTGACTGCAGATTTTTAACAAACACTATGCCAAAACTTGTTGTTCAAATGCTCAACACTTTTGATGCGGTTATTTGCGTTAAACCAGATGATAAATCTTACTTACAAAAAATCGGGGTAAAAACGGATATTTATGAAATCTCGCCGTTTATTCCCCCAATATACTCTCCAACTCAACAAATATCATTTCCAGAAGAGATTACACAGTTTTTAGAAAATCATCATCCCATATTAACAGCAAATGCGAGCAGAATAGCATTTCATGATGGTAATGATCTCTATGGAATTGATATGTGTATTTCTGTATGTGAACAATTAAAAAAAGAACATCCAAAAATTGGTATGTTATATTCATTACCTCAAATCAATGATAAAAAATATTTTGAAAGAATGAAGCAGCGAATTCACGATAAAAATTTACAGGATAATTTTTTATTTCTTACCTGCCCCATCGAACTTCATACAATAATCAGTAAAAGCGATATCTTTCTTCGACCAACCAATACTGATGGAGATGCTGTATCTTTAAATGAAGCACTTTATCTAAAAATACCTTCAATAGCTAGTGATGCAGTTCCTCGACCAAAAGGAACAATTCTATTTAAAAACAGAGATATCAACGATTTTCATTCATCAATTTCTCAAGTTCTTAATGATTATAAAACATATAAAAATAAAATTGAAAATGTTAAAATTGATAGTATGGAACATATATTAAAGATATATAAAAAATTATCATAGATCAAATAAATTTTTATTGTTCTAATAACTTTTCAAAAATTTTCTCACCAAGCTTGTTGATGATAAACTGTTTTTTATATGCCTTTGTTTGATATATTGTTGTTACATATTCAATATTAATTGTTACCTCATCACCAAGAAGTTTCTGTAAGGATTTGTGTAATATTTGTTCATTGCTATCTGAATATTGTTCTGTTTTTACAATTCGCACTGTAATCTTATCAATTGATTTTTGAATAAATTGTGATTCAATTATCTCCTTAGCTTGTCTTATTGGGAAAGATAACAAGGGCGGTGGAACAATTTTTCCAGATGGTGTGATGATAAAATCTCTTACTTTTGTTTCTATAGGAAATATAATCGGAGAGGTTCTGCCACAGGAGCATTGTGATTTTTGATATCCTGTATAATCATTTAGTGCATATCTGATGAGAGGCATTGCATAGTTATGAAGTGATGTAACTATGGTAAATCCTTTTTCTTCTTTTGATGATATTTTTTTATGCTGTTCAATTTCCATTATGCCATCGATCATGGTAAGATGGAGATTTCCATGCTCGCATTCAGTTGCAGAAACTACTTCTTCTGCTTGTCCGTAAAAACCAAATGTTTTTGTTTTGAATCGCTCTGAAATCATTTTTTTTTGAAAATCATACATCGGCTCTGAAGAGTAAAAAACGGCCTTTAATGGGAAATAAGAATCAATAATTTCAAGATATTTGGCGAGGATATATCCAGCTGAAGGATAACATTGTAGAAATTCTATTTTCAATCTTTTTAATAAGTCAAAGATATGGGGAATTGTTACTACAGATAAGCAATAAGTTGGGAAAAAAACTCTCCTCATAACATATGATTTTCGAAATAATGATTTCGTATCACATGATTTGATAGGCGTATCTCCTACAAATCTTCCAATCCAACCTCCATCATATTCTGCCCATTCATCTCTCCGATACCAAGTAGCCTTATCTAAAATTTCAAGAGTATTGGATATTCGTACTTGCAAAGGTCTCCCAGTTGTCCCTGATGTAAAATTGGAGATATAGGGTTCATAAGTTGTTGTACATAGTCTATCAAAATTTTTGTAAATATCATCTTTATGAATTTTTGGTAATTTCTCTAGGTCTTTTTTTGTTTTGATTTTTGATATGTCAATTTTATGTTTTTTATATAAATCATGATAATATGGAACTGTAGAATATGCATGTTTGATAATACGTCTAAGGTGCTGATTTTGGTAATCATCAAATTGCTTTTTAGTCCAGGTTTCAGATTGGTGCAATAAGGAAAGCCATTGTTGAAACTGTTTTTTTCGCCGTAATCGTTTTGCTTTGAGTTCGTAAATATTTATACCAACTGTCTGGAGAAATTTAGGACAGCGATGATAATATTTCATATATTGATTATTCATTGTTTTTCCCCAGTTGTGTTTGGATGGTATCTTCTGATATTGCCTTTATCATCCATATTTGACTCCATCGCAAATAGTTGGTTTTATTTGTTATAAATGGCCATTTTTGATAATAAAAATATCCTGATTCCTCTTGCATATTGTTAATTGTCCAATGAAGAATTTTTCTGGCACGTTGAGAATATTTTTCATCCTCTAAATATGTTGATAGTCGAGAAAAGGTAATTATCCCTTGGGCTTGGTTGTGTATATCTATGGGCCATTTTGTAGGATATCTCCAATATGATTTTCCATTTTCTGAAAATTGTTTTGTATAGAATGATGCAGCTTGGGTTATTCTTTGCTGTATGTTTGAATCATCTTTGATATATTGTGCATAATCAATTAAAGAATCTATGATATATCCTTGATGAAAGTCATTTTGAATTCGATGTGTATCAGAATGAATATCTATACTATAATGCCAGGACCCATCAGGATTTTGTTTTGGTAAGCTGAAATGATAACTGGTTTTTGCCGTTTTTAAGATTGAATTGTTACCAAGTGCTTTTCCCGCTCGAGCGAGAAAACTTGCTCCGAGAAGATTTGCATTATGGACTATGTTGGTGTCATGAGGAGAATAACTAAAACAGATCCCATCTATATCTTTGTTTGTATGTAAATCATTTGTAATGAATGCACATATACTTTCTATTTCAGGGAGTGTGTTTTTATCTTTATTGTAGTCGTAATAATCGAGCAAAGCATGACCTATAAAACTTGTACAAACAATCGATGGTTCGTATTGAGGAATATATTTATGCAGATCTTGCCAAGGAAATGGATATCCCCAACATTTACCCGAGTATTTGGTATTTGCGTTATTAATTAACCAGTCATATATTAAATGAATCTCTTTCTCAATCTCTAGTGTAGAAATTGGTGTCTTTGATTGTTGAAATTGAATGAATGATGAAAGAAGTAGCCCCATAGCCTTTGGGTTAATTTGAGGAGATATATGTACAAATTTTCTAAAATTTAATGGTGAATATACAAACATTTGCGTACAGAGTAACTGTATCCATTTTGATGAAATCTTTTGAAAAAGTGGACTATTTAAACAATCATAGGGATCATATCCTTTGTATTTATTTTGTTTTATGTTTTTAATGAGATAATTAATCGTTTTTTTTACCTTAGCATCCATTTCATCAATACCTAAGATTGTATTTTAATCTAATCCATTTACTTTATGATTTTGTGTATTGTTTGTAGAATGTCTTGTTTTACTTTTTTACTTCTTTCATAGGTTATTGTTGATCTTTTTGTATTTTTATAATGCGATATAACATAGTCAATAATTTCTTTTTCATCTCGAGAATGCATCAATTTTTTTTCTTTGATGAGTTGTTGATCAACTGATAAGAGAGTTTTTTCCGGGAAAAACGAAACAGCGGGTTTCTCCATCACTGCAGCTTCTCGTGCCATGGTACCTGAACCAGTGAGAACTGCATTGGAATAATAGATTAAATCTAGACCATTTATTGGTGTAGAGGGAATAAATACATGGGAATTTTTTATTCGCTTTTTATCACTTTGATCTCGGGGAAGGTATACGATATTTATTCCTTGTTTTGTAAATGATTCAATAAGTAAATCGACTAAGCTTGTTGTTCCATCAACATAAAATGAGTATAACGCTTCGGGACGTAGAACGACATATTCCTTAAAAGGAAGTAATTGTGGTACTGATGTATCTGGATTGTAATCTGCAAGGTAAAAATCTTCTTTATAGCCATTATAGGTATGTATCTTATCTTTAGGGAAATGTGGTGAAAATGATTGTTCACATGCTTTTGGAATGATAATATGTGATGCGTTTGATTTTAGTTTTGATTCGAGATTTTGGGTGAAACTTGTCTGTTTTATATATTTTAAATCGTTATCTAACAGTAAAATCGAAGGCGTCTGTCGTAGAGTTGAGACTGCAACACTCATAGGATTTTCAAATGATAATGCAAAATCAAATTTTGGAATTTTAAAATATAAATAAATGGTTCTCCAAAAAATTGCAGCAGTTTTTTTAAGAGGGTGTTCGTAATCTGATCCAATGATTTTACCAGAGATGCCGAATTGTTTTGCTAATTCAGCAGTTTCTCCCCGTTTCCTGATAGAGATTACTGTTTCGTGACTTTTCTCTAAATCTGGAATTAAGCATCTAAAAAATAAAGGATGAGAAGGATTAATTATATCTATCCAAATAGTTTTCCTGTTTTCATGTCTTTTATTTTTTTTATTTATGACCATCACCTAGCAATTTTACTTTAAATCCATTTTTTATCCATTTTTTATGATCTAAAATATTTCTTGCATCTAGTATATTTTTACTTCTAACTTTTAATTTATTTGGATTAATTTTTTTAAATATGTCATGATCAGTTATTAAAACAAGGCAATCAGAATCTTTAGTTGCATCTTCTAAATTAGAATATTTTTCCGGATAATCTTTGACAAAGGGATCATATACTTTTACTTCTATTCCTTCATTTTCAGCTAGTTTTTTAATTTTTAAGGAGGGACTTTCGCGAATATCCCCAATATTTCCTCTATATGCTATTCCCAAAATGGTAATCATTGGTTTTTCAATAGAATCTAGCATCTCTATTATCAGCTTTACAACATATATTGGCATAAAATCATTTATTTCTCTTGCCAATTTTATAATTCTAGATTGATTACTTTTTTCTGCTAAAAATAACGGATCTATAGCAATACAATGACCACCAACACCAGGCCCTGGTTTTAAAATATTTGCTCTAGGATGTTTATTTGCAAGTTCAATCGCCTCCCATATGTTAATCCCTATCTCTTCAGCCATCAAAGAAAATTCATTAACAAGGGCGATATTAATATCTCTGTATGTATTTTCTATCAATTTCACAAATTCTGCGGTTTTTAGATCGGTAGTAAATAAATTTCCCTTGACAAAAGTCGAGTACAACTCTTTGGCTTTTTTAATTGATCTTTTATCTTTTCCACCTATTATTCTATCATTATTTACCATTTCAGAAATAGTTTTACCAGGCATTGCCCTTTCAGGGCAATGAATATAATTAAATGACTTTATTCCACTTTTAAGTAAAATCGGAATAACAAACTTTTCTGAAGTTCCTGGGGGTACAGTTGATTCCAAAACAACTGTTTGCCCTTCTTTTAAAACTTTAGATATGCTTTTAGAAGCATTTTTTACTGCAGATAAATCAGCCATTTTAATTTCTTTATCTAAGGGAGTTGGAACTGCAATTATATAAGTATCAGATGACTGAAGATTTGTTTCAACTTTAAATTTTTTTTTGACTTTTCTAAAAAGTTCAATTAAACCCGGTTCTTCAAATTGGATTTTACCCTTATTTAGTTGATCTACAACCTTTTTATTTAAATCCACTCCAATAACATCATATCCTTGCTTTGCCAGCAACAGGGCTGTTGGAAGGCCTATATAACCTAGACCAATAACACTAATTTTTATTATATCACCCGTTAATAATCTTTATAATTTTTTCAGAAGATTTGCCATTTCCAAATGGATTATTCCATTTTTTTGTTTTTGTATACATATAATCAACACATTTTAAAATACTGTCTGGGCGCGTCCCTGCTAATATATTTGATCCAACTTCTATTGTTTCGGGTCTTTCCGTGTTATCTCTTAGAGTTATACATGGAATTCTCATAATACATGTTTCTTCCTGAATGCCCCCAGAATCTGTAAGAACTAATTTAGCATTTTTTTCAAGAGTTAAAAATGAAAAAAAATCAACAGGTTCAATTAAAGTTAATACTTTTGTGTCGATTTTAAAGTCTATTATTTTTTTTCTCGATCTTGGATGAATTGGAAAAATAACTTTCAAATTATACTTTTTATTAAGTTCTGATAAGCCTTTTATAATATTTTTAAAACGAATTTCATCATCAACATTTTCTTGACGATGAACAGTAACTAAAAAATATTTTTCTTTATCAACACCTAATTTTTTTAGTATACCTGATTTTTTTTCTGCAAATTCTGCATGCTTATTTATTGCATCCGCAATAGTATTTCCCGTAACAAATATTTTTTTGGGGTGAATGCCTTCAGACTCAAGAGCTTTTTTTGAAATTTTTGTTGGGGCAAAAAGAAAATCTGAACAATGATCTGATAATATTCTGTTGATTTCTTCAGGCATGGTTTTATCATATGATCTAAGACCAGCCTCTATGTGACCCACTTTAATATTAAGTTTTTTTGCTGCTATAGATCCCGCAAGCACGGTGTTTGTATCTCCTTGAACTAATACAACGTCTGGTTTTTCAACTTTTAGCACCTTCTCAATTTCTATAATCATTTTTCCAGTCTGCTCTCCATGAGATGAAGAACCTATATCTAATTTGTATTTAGGTACAGGGAGTTCTAGTTTTTCAAAAAAAATTTTATCTAATTCATATGTGTAGTGCTGCCCCGTATGTAGGATAAAATAATTTATTTTTTTATCAATACACTCTCTAATTATTGGGGACATCTTGATTATTTCAGGACGAGTTCCTACTATAATGGAGATTTTCATATTTTTTTACCTTGTTTTATCAAACAACATCATAAGATCTATAATTCAAAGTTAACCATTGCAATACGTAACTTCTATATATCATTTAGTAAATTTAATTTTTTTTATATCGTTTTATCAACTATATTTTTATAATATAGTCAGACACCTAACTTTTAGGACTTTTGAATATTTGGTATAAATTTTTTAA
>CAZUBH010000011.1:0-74560 GCA_964618505.1 uncultured Thermoplasmatales archaeon
CAAAGGGAAGACCTGATTTTTAGTGCAACGATGCCGAAGGCAAAAAATCAGAGTTTTTGGATTACTGATAAATTCGACCGTAGGGAGTGTATATGTCCGAAGGACGAGAGAGGGGCGTCTTGTTTTGGTTCTTTTTTTAAAAGGACATTAGGTAGTTTTTCTATTAACAACCACAAAGTATTTAAATATGTACATCTATACATATATAATGGATAACAATTTAGCAAAAAAATTCAAAGCACTTGGAGATGAAACAAGATTACAAATTGTAGAATATTTGATGTTTGAAGAACAATGCGCATGTGATTTTACTTCATGTGTTAACAAAGATCAAACAACTGTATCAAGACATCTTAAAATCTTAGTTGAAGCTGAACTCTTGAAATCTGAAAAAAAGGGAAGAAATATCATCTATAAAATTAAGGATAACAAAACAAAAGAACTTCTCAAAAAATTCGGATTAAAACCAAGTAATGCATGTTGTCTAGGAGTGAAAAAATGAAATTAAACGAAACTAAACAAAACATCAAGGAAGCATATGGAAAAATTGCTCAAAATAATAGTGGGTGTGGGTGTGGCACATCTTGTTGTAGTACAACAAATGAGGAAACATCAAAAAGCATTGGTTATTCAGATGATGAAATTAATTCTGTTCCAGACGCAAATCTGGGATTAGGCTGTGGAAATCCAACAGCTTTAGGAAACATCAAAGAAGGAGATATTGTGCTAGATCTTGGAAGTGGAGCAGGATTTGATGCATTTTTAGCCGCAAAAAAAGTAGGTGATACAGGAAAAGTCATTGGAGTAGATATGACTGAAGAAATGATACATAAAGCAAAAGAGAATGCAAAAAAATATGGTTATAAGAATACTGAATTTAGATTAGGAGATATTGAAAATCTGCCAATGGAAGATAACTCTGTAGATATTATAATAAGTAACTGCGTTATTAACCTCGCAACAGATAAAGATAAAGTATTCTCAGAATCATTTAGAGTTCTAAAAGAAAATGGAAAGATGTTTGTGTCAGATATAGTTTTATTAAAAGAACTATCTGAAGAACAAAAACATGATAAAGACTTAATTTCGGGTTGTGTAGGTGGGGCTTTGCTTAAAGATGAATATCTTGCTAAAATTAGGAATATGGGATTTAAAGTCAAAATTTTAGGTGAAGATGTAAATATTAGTGAAAGACAATACAATGGAATAGCATTGGAAAGTTTAAAAATTGAAGTGTCCAAGTGATTTGTAAGAAAGTTGTGGTAAGTTCACTGAGTAAGAAAAACTACCTTTGATAAATTCTTTTACGAAGTAAAAGGCAAAATGTCCGTAGGACGACGCCCCTCTCTCTTTTGTTTCTTTTTCTAAAAGAAAGGAAGTAATCCAAAAATTGAATAACATCGGAATTAAGAGAAGTAAAATTTTGAGGCAACCCACAAAATTTTATTTGGATGGATGACGACCGAGCTTGGTGAGGGAGGAAGGAATCTCTTAATTCCTGTTAAGTTCTTTGACCCTACAACGTGGGGTCAAATTTCGTCCGAAAAGTCGGGAAAGAGGGCGTTCTATAAAATGAGCGAAAGCGATACATCAAGAACAAGAATCAAAGGGCAGTTTTCCGTTATAAACCTAATTATTTTTCCGAATATTTATATATTGAATTGATTGTATTGGTTATAATATGAAATTTGAATTGAAGGAATACCACCGTAATATTTCTGATAAGGAATTAATAGATGACTTAAAAAAAGTTTCTGAAAAATTAGGGAAAAACTCTGTAACTCAAGAAGAATATAATAAAATTGGAAAGTATAATAGTGCCACTTATTTTAGAAGATTTGGAAATTGGTTTAAAGCCCTAGAATCAGCAAACTTGGAAAAAACAAGGACTCCGATGAATATTCCTGAAAAAGAATTGTTCGAAAATTTAGAAGAAGTATGGATAAAATTGGGTAGACAACCAAGAGTAAGAGAAATTGAAAATCCTTTGTCTAAATTTAGTGGTGGAACATATGAAAACAGGTTTGGTGGATGGGGTAATGCTCTAAAGAGTTTTGTAGATTGGGCTAATAAAGAAGAAAAATCATTAGAGGTAGAAGAAAATAAAATAAAAAATATTCCAAAGAAACATAAAACAAGTAGGGATATAAATCTGCGATTAAGATTTGTTGTTATGAAGCGGGATAATTTTAAATGTAAAAATTGTGGACGATCACCTGCAACAGATTCTAAAATAATTCTTCATATTGACCACATTAAACCGTATTCAAAAGGAGGGGAAACGGTGCAAGAAAATCTGCAAACTCTTTGTTCTAAATGCAATATAGGAAAAAGTAACCTTAGTCCAACAAAAGATATCGGATGAGGAAAACTGCCCTCTTTTATTTTTAGCCCTCTTTCACGATTGAACTTAACATCAGGATTTAGAGAAGTTTTTGCGAAGCAAAAATTTGGGTGGAAGAAACTGCAAGTTTCTGGAACCTCTAAATCCTTGTTAGTTGCGTCTTTTCGTAGAAAAGACCGAGGGATAGTGCAACGATTTTTCACGAAGTGAAAAAATCCCGAAGAGTAAAATATGAGTTCCATATAATTATCGACCGAAGGGAGTGTAACTGTCCGTAGGACTAGGGGGTTCCGTTCCTTCAAAGAGCAACGCGATACATCAAGAACAAGTAGCAGGGGAGTTCTATTTAGAAAAGTTCAATTCTAATAAGGTTAATATTAATTTAGTAGATAAATCTTTATCCGCGTAATCTAATTTCTTTCCGTGTAAAATATCATTTCTAAGGTTCATATCTGAATATGGTGCAAAGGGGCATGGCTCTACATCTCCCTCGGCACTGATATGAATAAAACCTTTACCGGCACCAAGGCATCCTCCGATTTCGTCTTCATCACCTGGTACTTCGATGAACAATGCTTGCCATTTATCCCTAAAACCTTTTTACTATATCCATGATCTTTTTTCTTTGTTCTGCAGTTACCATTAGTTTTTCTGTTCCAGGTTTTATTGGATTGTATTCTATGAAAAGAAAGAATTTACATCCGGTGTCTATTAGCCTCTGGATAAATTTTTCATCTGTAATTGTGTCATAGTTTGTGCTTGTCAAAGTAAGTGATGTTCCAAAGAACAGGGTTTGTTCTTTTAGTTTGTTCATTATATTTTCAAGCCTTGTATATACACCTTTTCCGCGGACATCGTCTGTTTCTTCTTCACAGCCCTCAAGACTTATCAATGGAACAATATTTTTTTGTTTTCTAATGTTTTTAATCATATCCTTGTTTAGAAGCAGACCATTTGTAAATATCAAGAAAATCATATCTGGATAATCCTTTGTGATTTCAAAGAATCTTTTTCTCATGAAAGGTTCTCCACCAGCTATTACTGCAAATGATATTCCAAGGTCATGTGCCTGTTTTACAATATCACCAAGTTCTCCATCACTAAGTTCTTTTTGAGCAGCTGGTCTAATTGTTTTTTCATAACAGCCCTTGCAATTTAGATTGCATTTGTGAGTGATGCTGAATAGCATTATTGGGGGAACGGATATGCCTTTTTCCTGCCATTTTCCTCGTGTTTTTACAGCTCTTTTCTGCCATCTATAGGTTTTAAAGAAGAACAATGCTTGAGATGGATGCCTTAGGCTAATTTTTATAAAATCCTTAAAGAAAATCTTAAGTGAATCATTTAAAATATTGCGGAAATCAGGGTTATCCTCAGGCATTAGTTGAGAACATAAAAATTACTTTCTTAAAGCTTTGCTAAATAAATTATATAAAGAACTCAGATAGTTGCATACAAACGAAAAATAGACGTTCTGAATGCATGTTTTCTCCTGTTGAACAGGTCTAACCCGCCAGATCCGTTGATCTTATTAATTATAATCTTGTTTTTTATTAAGAGTATATTTTCCTTTATTTATTGATATTTTATCTTGTTTTATTAATTCTTCAAGAATCTGTTTTATTTCATTCTTATCACATTTTAAAATTGAAACAAGATCATTTAATGAACGTGATTTCTTTTGGATAAATTCAAGAATTAGTTTTTCTAACATCTCTTCTTCAGCTAATCTCAAAAATTCATTATAGTCTGGGAATATTACATTGTATTCACTTACCAATTCATCTAACCCAACAAAAAAATAAGCAAGCCAAGCTTTATTTTCATCGAGTTTTGTTTGTTTTTGAATTTCTTTTTTGATTATTTCTATATTAAGACCATGAGAAAATAATGTAAACATATCTTCTCTATCTCTAAGTCTCGAAGTAACTGATTTTAGAATAAAAATATCCTCTGGTGATACTAAATAGGTTTTGATGTTTTTAAAATCTTTATATTTTTTTGATCGTTGTTGCATCTCTTCTGAAAATGTAAGTCCTCCGCATATTTTTTTTACAAAAATATCCCATCTAAAGCCATCTGTGTTTTCAATTATTTCACGGGTTTTCATTTTTATATAGATAGGATCTTTTGTTTCGATTTTATTATATCCACTTTTGTATAATGCTTTAATCAATGAAGATGCTTCTATTTCTGAAGGAAGTAAAACATCGATGTCTTTTGTAGCTGTCTTTAGATCATAAAAACTCATCGCCCCTCCACCAAAAATATAGATATTTATCGGTTTGTTTAGATGTTTGTTTATATTTTTTAATTCTTTTTCAATGTAGTTGCTATCAAACATTTTCATATTATCTCACCCCATATTGTTTTGCTAGTGAAATATATTCATCCCATGTTGGCAGGAATTTTTTTTCAGATTCTTGCTTTTCAATAAATGAAATTAATGCTTGTATATGCTCTGTAAGATTGTAAATTCTTGCCTTTTTAATTAAACCAGTTGGTTTTGTTTTTTCATATAAAAGACATGCATAAGCATTATAAGTTTTACTTTGAGGATTTATTAAAAGCGTATGTAGGATGACATCAGTTGTTTGTATCTTTCTTTCTGTGTTATAATAATATTTTATATCTCCAAGTAATGGTAAATTGTATTTTGAAAAGGCTGTAACTCCGGTTTTTTGATGTTTTGTTAATTCTTTTTTTGTTTTAAATAAGAATTCATCTCCTTGTTGCCATATTATTTGAGCATCTTCTGTAATTGTTTTTAAGCTTTGATGATTTTTAAAATTATAATACTCTTTTGCAAACTCAATTAGAGGTTGATGTATAGGATTTATGTAATGCCTATTTTGTTTTCTCAATATAATACCATAGCGGCTTAGATCTTTTATTGTCTTATATGCCCATTGCCTTGATACATTTAACATCTGGCTAATTTCTTTTTTATTTAAAGAATATTCCAATATTGCTATTAATTTTAAATTAGAATATGAAAGAATACTTTCTAAAGGTAGCCTGTTAAAATTTTTTATTATTAATTCAAGTTTTTGTGTATGAGATGTTTGTGCAATTTCAACAATTACTTTCATACCTTGTCTATTTTTTTTAGCAAGTCCGTTTTTTATCATTTTTTCTGTAATTTTTGAAATTGTTCCAGAAGACAAGTTTAGTTTCCTTGCTATATCTGTCTCAGATGAAGGAAGTAATCTGAAAGTTTCAATTTCTCTACTAACAATCATATTGTAAACTATATAGAAGATAATATTTAAGCTTTTTCATTATAATTTACATTTTGACTTAAAAACAAAATAAAATAATTACAAAAAAGTAATCACAATATACAATCTACAGACAAATGATATATAGACGACCTGAATGCATCTTTTCTCCTGTAAAACCCTTCTAACCCGCCAGGGTCCATTAATTAAAAGATCAAAGATATAGAAATTAATAATTTTATTTTTTAATTGCTGTGACAACCATCCCTTTTGGTACAAGATATCCTTTTAGTGGGACCTTTACTGCTTCAAAATAGTCAATAACAATATTCTCAAATCCAGCATTTTTTAATAATATTGTCATTTCTTCTCCACTATGCAGTTGTAAACCCATTTTTTTAATATTCTTGGTATGATCCATCCCATCATCCTTATTGTATCCCATTTCTATAACAAGTCTTCCTCCAGGTTGTAACACTCTCCAAATCTCTTTGAGGGCTTTTTCTGGTTCATCAATAAAGAAAAATACTTCAATTGATGCAACAAGAGTGAATTCATTATCATTCCATGGTAGTGCCAAAGTATCGCCTTGCTTAAATTCAGCTTTCCCCGATTCAACCAGTTTTTTATTAATTTCTGATGCTAATTTAACCATATCCTCTGAGTGATCTATACCAGCTATTCTTGAAACTTTAGACAAATATTTTTTTATAAAAATTCCTGAACCAAATCCAATTTCAAGATATATATCATCTTTTGTTGGATTCATTGCTTGTAAAGCATTTTTATAGAATTGCTTATGGCCTCGAGCCATAACTTTTGCTAACGTTTTTCCAAATAACCCTTTTGGTTTTGCAAATTGTGACATTGTCAAATTCCTGTATAGAATGGCTATTAATTGCCAACATGTTTTTTATCTTTTCTTAAAACAAAAAAGAAAAAAAGAGTTGCTTATTATTAGTTTAATTTAGGTCAAATCGATCAGCATTCATTACTTTGTTCCATGCTTCAATGAAATCGTTTACAAACTTTTTTGAAGAGTCTTTACAAGCATAAACTTCGGCGATTGATCGGAGTTGCGAATTTGACCCAAAGATTAAGTCAATCCGAGTGCCAGTCCATTTCAGCTTTCCAGTTTTTCGGTCACGACCCTCAAATATGTCTTTGTTTTTTGAGGTTGGCTTCCATATTGTGTTCATGTCGAGAAGATTGACGAAGAAGTCGTTGGTAAGTGTTTCTGGCTGCTCAGTGAAGACACCATGCTTGGTTTGTCCAAAGTTAGTATTTAAAACCCGCATACCTCCAATGAGAACAGTTAACTCAGGCGCAGTTAAGCCAAGAAGTTGGGCTTTATCTACTAGGATTTCCTCTGCCGATACAGAATATTTGGATTTAAGATAGTTACGAAATCCGTCTGCTTTTGGTTCAAGGACACCAAATGAATCAATATCAGTTTGCTCTTGAGATGCATCCATTCGCCCTGGTTTGAAGGTAACAATTACATTTTGACCTGCGTTTTTTGCAGCTTGTTCGATACCTGCACAACCTCCAAGGATAATTAAGTCAGCAAGTGAAACCTTTTTCCCATTTGACTGTTCTTTGTTAAATTCTTTTTGGATTTTGTTCAAGGTCTGCAGCACTTTCTTAAGTTGCTTTGGTTGGTTTACTTCCCAATCTTTTTGTGGTGTAAGACGGATGCGAGCTCCATTTGCACCGCCACGTTTGTCAGAAACACGGAAGGTTGATGCTGATGACCAAGCTGTAAAGACCAGTTCTGAAATTGACAATCCTTCAGAAATGATCTTGCTTTTAAGAGTAGCAATATCTTTTTCATCAATAAGTTTATGATCAACAGAAGGTATTGGATCTTGCCAGATAAGATCCTCTTTTGGAACTTCTGGGCCAAGATATCGTGATTTTGGTCCCATATCTCGATGAGTCAGCTTAAACCAAGCACGAGCAAAGGCGTCGGCAAATTCTTCGGGATTTTTATGGAAACGACGTGCAATTGGTTCATAAATCGGGTCAAAACGCAGAGATAGATCCGCAGTTGTCATAATTGGCGGATAGCGTTTTGAAGAATCATGAGCACCAGGTACCTTATCCTTTTCGGCGATATCCTTTGGAACCCATTGCCAGGCACCTGCAGGACTTTTGACTTTTTCCCATTCATAACTAAATAACATGTCAAAATAGCCCATATCCCACTTAATTGGGTTGGACGTCCATGCTCCTTCAATACCACTGGTTATAGTATCATCAGCTTTACCAGTACCATAACTGTTTTTCCATCCAAGCCCTTGTTCTTCAATTCCTGCAGCTTCAGGTTCAGGGCCCACATGGGATGCATCACCAGCACCGTGACACTTGCCAAAGGTGTGACCTCCAGCAACAAGTGCTACGGTCTCTTCATCATTCATTGCCATACGAGCAAATGTTTCACGAACGTCGATGCCAGAAGTGACTGGATCTGGATTGCCTTCAGGGCCTTCTGGATTAACATAAATTAATCCCATCTGTACTGCGGCAAGAGGATTTTCAAGGTCCTTATGGTGTTTGGCATAGCGTTTATCGCCAAGCCATGTATCTTCACTTCCCCAGTAAATATCATCTTCGGGTTCCCAAACATCCTCACGACCACCGGCAAAACCAAAGGTCTTAAAACCCATTGATTCCAGAGCACAGTTACCAGCAAGAATCATTAGATCGGCCCAGGAGATTTTCCTACCATATTTTTGTTTAATGGGCCACAGCAATCGACGTGCTTTATCAAGATTTGCATTGTCGGGCCAACTGTTTAGAGGCGGTAAGCGCTGACTACCAGATCCTGCACCCCCGCGGCCATCACCCATACGATAGGTTCCTGCACTGTGCCATGCCATTCTGATAAAAAGCCCTCCATAGTGACCATAATCAGCAGGCCACCAATCCTGCGAGTCAGTCATAAGCTCATAAAGATCTTTTTTTACGGATTTCAAATCAAGTTTTTTAAATTCCTCGGCATAGTTGAAATCCGCATCCATGGGATTGCTCTTTTTTGAGTGCTGATGAAGAATATTGAGATTTAACCGGTTAGGCCACCATTCTTGATTAGATGTGCCTCCACCAGCAACAGGCTTGTGTATTTTACCTGTTACTGGGCATTTGATTAATTCATTCATATTATCTGTCATTATTCAACCTCCCTTATTAACAACACATGACAAATCATTTAAAATTTTTTTGCCATGTAAAAATATCAATAATTAAACGTCCTTAAATATTTATGGTGTCAACTGACCTTAAATTTATAGGTTTTAATAGTAAGTATATGGATAGTGACACTAATTGCAATTGTAATTAATATTATTTCAATCCAAACATTTTTTGTTATAAAATAAATTGAGGTTAGTATGGTTACCCATAGTAAAGATATTGTAAAGATTTTAAATTTTAATGGAATTCCTCTACCTTCACGATAATTCTTGATATATTTGCCAAACCATCTGTTATCCATAAGCCAGTTGTAAAATCTTGGAGAACTACGAGCATAACAGGCGGCTGCAAGTAATAGGAAAGGGGTAGTTGGAAGAATGGGTATAAAAATCCCAACAATTGCAAATACCAAAAAAGCAGTTCCTGCAATAATAAGCAAATATCTGAAAATTTTATTAGATGTGATTTTTGTTTGATTGCTTTTATTAAACATATCTGTTTTAACTGAAATATACGAATTACTAAATAAATTAGTTGTTACTTTATTTAATTTGTAAAATAGCCATATATCATCTCAATAAAAAAGATTTAAAACACTTAATTTTAAAAACAATTAATAATTTAAATTTTTATTTATAATCTTTCACAATCCAATTTGCAACATCAATTAGATCCTTTGCTATGTAATCTGGTTTGATGTCTGATTTTTCTAACTCTTTTAAACCCCTGTCGTTTGATATAAGAATTGTTTTACATCCAACTTTTTTTCCTACTTGTATATCCATAATACGGTCTCCAACCATATATGATTTTTCAGCATTAATGCCGTTTTCTTCAATTGCTTTTTTCAGCATACCTGGCTGAGGCTTCCTGCAGTCACAGCCTTCATCTGGATGATGAGGGCAAAAGTATATTTTTTCAACCTTTCCACCCTTTTCTTCAATCTCTTTAATCATATTATTATGGATTAGATCAAGGCCCTTGGGAGTAACCATTTTTCTTGCAATTACAGATTGATTTGTAATAAAAATAATTTTAAAACCATTATCTGTTAGAAGTTTAATGCCATCTTTTGCATTTGGTAAAAAATTAAATTCTTCCCAAGATTTTATATGGTAAATACTGTCTTTGCTTACAGTACCGTCCCTATCTAAGAATACTACTTTTTCCATTTCAATCGGCTTCAGTCATTAGAAATGCAGCCATATGACCTAACAATGTATGCATATCTTCACTATGTTGCATGTTATCTACTTCAATTGTTAGGCATTCGTCAGCAACTTCTTTTAGCCTTCCACCATCATAACCAGCAAATCCAAATGTATAACAACCTAGCTCTTTTGCAAACTTAATTCCTTGAATAACATTTTCTGAATTCCCACTTCCACTTATACCTATTACAATATCATCTTTGCTTGCCAAAATTCTAAGCTGTTCTTTGAAAATTGAGTTGTATGATTCGTCGTTACTATATGCTGTAATCATTGAAAGAGAATCAGTTAGAGCTATTGCTTTAACCTTTCTAAATTTGCCAAAATCACATATTAAATGTGAAGCAAGTGATGCACTTCCACCATTGCCCATTAAAAATAGCTTATTGCCTTTTTCTCTAGTTCTCTCTAAAAGTTCAATTAACCTTCTAATTTGATCTTTTTTTTGTTTTAATTGCTCAATGCATTTAATTGAATCATCTAGATATTCAATTATTTCTTTGTCTCTTTTATTGGACTCTACATCAACATTTTCTACATATTCAGGCATTATACCACCTCTAATATCAAACATTCATTAAGATTATTTATAATGTTATTTATATTTATTTTAAAAATTAAATCTCTACATCTTATATAAAACTTACTTATCATTCATGTTCCTCCACATATATTATTCTACTTCCTTGAGGTTCTAATCTAAACTCCGTTTCTTTTAAATCTGAAAGTTTACTTCTAACCTTATCTTGAAACTTTTTTTCACAATATAAAAGTAAAAAACCTCCACCGCCGGCTCCTAAAATCTTTCCACCAAGAGCACCTGACTTAATTGCTTTGTTATAATAATCATCAATTTGAGGATTTGAAACTTTGCCTGTTTTTTTCTTAAGCTCCCAAGCTTTATTCATTAATTCTCCAAAAGAAGTAAGATCATTGTTTCTAATCGATAAAACCATTTCTTCAGAAATCTCTTTTAGCGTATCAACATAGCCAAGCAAATTTTTCATATTTTTTTTACTATCTGAAAGAATAGAACTAGCTTTTCTTTTAATTCCTGTGTAAAATAATATTAGATTTTCATCAAGTTCTTTTTTTGTTTTATTTTTGGAAATAACCGGATTAACAAATACGGTTTCATCTGAGTTAAACTTAATATGGTTGAGTCCGCCATAAGCAGATGCATATTGGTCTTGTTTTCCTATAGGCTCTTTTAATATATCTATTTCAATTTCACAAGCCTGTCTAGCAAGAGTTTCTGCACCTTTATGTTCGCCTTTGAAAGTATATAGGGCATTAAGGAGTCCAACAGTAAAAGCACTTGATGAACCAAGTCCAGTCCCTGCAGGAATGTCAGCTATTGTTGTTATCTCAAGACCACCATCAAGATTTGTAAGTTTTAAAGCCTCTTTTACAATAGGGTGTGCAACATCTTTAACAGATTCAACTATTTCTGTTTTTGAATAACTCACTCTAATTTTATTGTCAAATTTTCTGTTAACTGTAACATAGATGTGTTTGTCGATGGTTGTACTTACTACTGATCCATAATTGTGACTATAGTAGGATCTAAGGTCTGAAAGCCCTCCAGCAAAGCTAATTCTAAACGGGGTTTTTGTTATTATCATTCTCCATCAAGCAGATATCTTACTGTTTTTCTGACAGTTTCTTCTAAACTTATTTTAGGCATCCAACCGGCTTTTTTAGCCTTATCAAAAGAGAGAATTGTTATCGGTACATCGCCAACCCAGCCACGATCTCCACCGGTAAAATTATATTTTACATTTTTTAGCCCCATTTCATCTACAATAATCGGTGCTAAATTTTTTACTTGAATATTTTCATCATTGGCAAGATTGTATGCTTCTACAACAATATTATTGTCCTTTTTTGGGATGTTAATAAGACCATTAACACAATCAGAAACATCAAAATACGATTTTGTTTGGTTGCCGTCCCCAAGAATTTCAAGTTCGTTAGGATTTTTTCTGAGTTTTTCAACAAAATCTGGTATTACTCCATGCGTACTTCTCTTTCCGACAACATTTGCAAATCTAAACATCCACGATTTCATCCCATATGTGTAACAATATGAAGAAATGAATTTCTCGGCTGCAATTTTACTTGCGCCATAAAATGATATAGGTCGTATGTCGGGCAAATCTTCTGGGGTAGGTGTTATTTCTGTCTCTCCGTAAAGAGCTGAACTGGATGCAAAAACTAAATTTTTAATATCGTTTTTTCTCATAAACTCAAGTACAGAATGAGTTCCTATTACATTTTCTTCAAGATCAACCCTTGTGTATTTTATACCGCCACGAATATCTGCATTAGCCGATAAATGATATACCCAATCATAATGTTCATTAGGAAAAGAATCTACTTTTTTAATATCCCTTTTTAAAAACTCAAAATTACTTTTTTGCTTGTTTGATTGAATAAACTCTTCTTTTCCTGTTCTTAAATTGTCAATAGCTGTTAGTTTTTCAGGATCCTTTTTCATAAGTGTATCAACTAAATTACTTCCAATAAATCCTGCTCCGCCAGTTACTAAACATTTCATATTATTCACCTTTTTTATATCTACAGACTCTATTCTCATCTAAAAAACTCGTAATAAAAATAGAGCTTGGCAAATGACCCACTCGGAGGGTAGATACACATCATAAACTTAAATGTTTCGAATAAAGATTATCTTTCGCTAGATTTAGATTTTCTGAATTTTTCTTTTGTTTCAGCCTTTTTGCCAGTAAACTTACAGAATAAATATCCAAAAAAACCAAAAAACAATCTAACAAGTTTCCAAGTAGATTCGTTTTTATCTATTTTAACCATGTCAACAGGTGAATATTTTAGCCACAAGTCTCCATGTTTTATAGTTAATTCTTTCCTTCCAAAACCATACCAAAATGATTGTTTTATAAACCCTGGTAAATCCTCTCTTGCCCTGTGATATACTATTGCTTTGTCATTATAGACTAATTTATATCCAGCATCTACAGCTCTATAATTCAAATCAAGCTCTTCTGCTTCTTTAAACCAAGGATCAAAACCATTTATTTTTTCAAAAGCTTCTTTTTTGTATGCAAGATTTACACTAGGATATGTTATATCTGTACCTTTATGTAGCATTCCAACCCGGGGAAGTCTGCTAAAACCGCCAAAACCAAATCTTATTTCCTTTCCTGCGACAACATCTGCATTTTTTAATGATTTTTCAATTTCATCCACCCAAAAAGAATTTGCGATAGCATCAGCGTCAATAAAAGCGACAATATCTCCTGTTGCTTTTGCGGCCCCATAATTTCTTCCTTGTGCTCTTGTACCTTCATCAATATACATCTTTACGAATTTGTATTTTTTTTCATATTTCTTTATTATCTTTTGGGTGTTATCTGTACTATTTGCATCTGTGATTATTACTTCATGAGGTTTTTTTATCTGACCAATTAAACTATCTAGTAAATCAGCAATAAAAATCTCAGCGTTTCTTGTTATAACTATTACGCTAGTTTTCATCTATCTGCGGAATACTTTTCCTATTAAAATAATTTCTATTATATTTTTTGCCGGTAAGATATATAAAATATAGAATTATAACCTTCAACCTTCACAAAGGAAGAAGTCAAGATGTCTGAGGAAAATGTTATAAAGATTCTTGTTAGACGTTCACTACAAATATTAAGGGAGGAAGGAATTAGCGGCTATTTTAATGCCATTAAAAACTATTATGAGGCATATCATCCTCTTAGAAAAGATCTCTATTACTGGTTGTACTCAAAACTTGCAAGAAATAAAATGGTCGTAAAAGACATTCAAGGCTCAAAAATGTATCTGAATCTAAATGATTACGGGCTTTCCAAACATCTATTTTTAAATGGAGTAAGGGAACCTGAATGTACAAAAATAATGAAAAAATGGCTTAAGAAAGGAATGACTATTGTTGAACTTGGGGCAAATATTGGATATTATGCTCTAATGGAAGCATCTATCATTGGTGATAAAGGAAAGATATATGCTGTGGAGCCATTCCCATCAAATTTTGAACTTTTAAAAAACAACATCTCACTAAATCCCTATAAAAAAATAATACATCCTTATCATTTAGCAATAAGCAATAAATCAGGCACTGAGAAATTGTTTGTTTCAAATGAGCACAATTTGTGTAATATGCTATCCTCAGACTGTAATGATTATGTTGAAGTTAAAACAGAAACACTTGACAATTTTTTAAAAGGGAAAAAAAGCCCAGATTTGATCAGGATGGATATTGAAGGATTTGAATATTATGTTTTAGAAGGGATGAAAAAAACTCTAAAAGATAACAAATCTTGTAAAATATTTATTGAGATGCATCCTCATCAAATGAACGAAAAAGGTCTTGACTATAAAAAACCTCTAGATACTCTTTTAAATCTGGGTTATAAACCAATATATGTAGTAAAAGAACATGGTCCCATAAAAGAAGAGACATTTACATACAATGGCAAAATAGAAAATTTCCATGATTTTCTAAAAGAAAACAAATTTTATCCACCAGATTCCACCCATGGCTTTGGACTTTTTTTAGAAAAAAATGATAAATAGCTTTGAGGTCAAAAATTGAAGAATATAGGTATAATAGAATATCATTACCACTCGATTTATTTTTATTCTCTTGCAAGAATTTGCAAAACAAAAAATACAAATGTGACTTTATTTACAACAAAAAAAATTTATTCTTTAATTGAACCTCATCTTAAAAACAAGGAAAACTATGAAATAATTTTAAAAGATGAAAACGAAACAATTAATTCTTTTTTGAAGAAAGTAGAAAAAATTTGCGACGATAGAATAGACATACTTTTCATAAATACAATTCAGGAAAGCTGCAAAGATTTACCCCATTATTTTAAGTTCAATCCCTCATGCAATATGATATTAACAGTTCATGATGCAAATACCTGGCTTAAACCTGGTTTTAAAATCGATTTTAAAAGGCCATTTGCAACATTAGATACTTTGGTAAGTTCATTTTTAATCAGTAAAATAATATTAAAAAAATTTGATGCGATAAATGTAATTTATTCTCCAATAAGAGATTACATATCGCAACATACGGACTACAAAAAAGAAGTTTTTACTCTTCCTTTTACAACCTATGATGAAAAAAAAGATGTACATTTGTGGAAAAAAGATGAAAAAATTAAATTTATTATTCCTGGTGCGATTATTGAGTCAAGAAGAGATCATAGCGTTGTAATGGAGACATTTGAGCGCCTTTTTGAAAAATTTCCAAAAGAAATATCATTATGTCTTTTGGGTAAACCAGAAGGGACGTATGGTAAGAAAATAATTGAGAACGCTGAAGAATTAAAATCAAAAGGATATGATGTATCCTATTTTGATAAATTTGTTGAAGAAAAAACCTATGATAAACTCTTTTCCGAATCAACTATAGTTATTGCGCCCATAAAACTTAATGCAAGAAGTCTTGGTGTTATAAAAGAAACATTTGGAAAAACAAAATCCTCGGGCATTTTTTTTGATGCAATACAATACTCAAAACCTTTAATTTTACCATATGGGCACAAAGTGGTAAAAGAAATGCAAAGCTCTGTTTTAAAGTATAAAGACTCAGAAGACCTTGAGCAAATTTTAACTGGTTTTATTGAAGATAAATCTAAACTAGAAAAACTTGTAAAAGAAGCTTTAAAAAATTCAAAGAATTTTTCCCTTGAAAAAATGCAAAAATACCTTGAAAGCAAAATACTAAAAAACAAAAGTTTTTATTAGAAAGTAATTAATAGAGTTTTTTAATTAGGGGATGCGAACTTAGATACGTTTGAGTAGAAGAGGATAATATGAAAATAAGCATTTTTGCTTTAGGCAGAACTGGGCTGCCCGTTTCACTTGTTTGTGCAGATAGTGGTTTTGAGGTATATGGAATAGACATAAACAAAGATTTGGTCGATCAAATAAAAGGAGGAGAAGCGCCTTTTTATGAACCACATATGCAGAAACTACTTAACAAACATCTTAATAAAAATTTCTTTCCAAAATGTGAAATTGATGAAGATGTAAAAAAATCAGATTATTTCATTCTTGCAATAGGAACAAAATTCAGCAGATACCCTGAAAGAGCATCTCTAACTAATTTGTATAAAGTAGTTGACAAAATTATAGATATTGGAATAAAAGGCAAGACCATTATTCTTAGAGTTACACTTCCTATTGGAACTACTGATTTAATAAAGGAAAGAATAGAAAAAAACGGATTAAAAGAAGGAAAGGATTTTTATCTTGCATTTGTACCAGAAAGACTTATGGAGGGAAAGGCTGTAGAAGAAGAAAGAAAACTTCCAAAAATTATTGGTTGTTATAGTGATAAAAGTTATGAGAAAGTAAAAAAACTTTTTGAAAAAATTGGCGGGGACTTAGTTAGAGTTTCAAATCCAAAAACAGCTGAGTTTGTAAAGTTAATGGACAATTCCTGGAGAAATACTTGCTTTTCTTTTGCAAATGAAATTTCTTTTCTATCCGATTATAATGGAATCGATGTAATAGAGGCAATAAAAGCAGGCAATAATGGTTTTAATAGGAATATGGTTCCTCGGCCCGGACCTGTAAGTGGATATTGTTTAGGAAAAGACCCCTATTTATTGGAGTTGTCTTTTGAGAAAAATGCAACGAGAGGATTCAACTCAGTATGGTTTTATGGTAGAAGGACAAATGACTGGTTATGCGAAAAAATTGTAAGAGATGTTGAGGGACAAAATATTCTTGTTGCAGGAATCTCTTTCAAAGAAAATGTTGATGATTTTAGAAATAGTCATTCAGTTGATATAATAAATTTACTTATCAAAGAAGGTTTTAATGTTACAGTGACTGACCCTTACCTAGATGAAGGCAATTACACTAAACTCCCAGATTACATTGAAAATGATGTTAAAAAAGCTGAATTTTTTGAAGGGATTAAAAAAGCTGATACAATAATAATATCGACTGCTCATAAATTATATAGAGAATTAGATCTTGAAAAATTTCTTAAAAATGTAAAAAAGGGCGCAAAGTTGATGGATCTCTGGAACATATATCGGGGAAAGCTTGAAAAATGCAAAGAAATAAAATATTATGGTCTTGGTAGAGGCGATTTAAGATGAAAGCACTGGTTACAGGTGCTGCAGGGTTTCTAGGAAGCTTTCTTTGCGATGAGCTTTTAGAAAATGGATATGAAGTCGTCGGAATTGATAATTTTTTCAGAGGCAAAAAAGAATACCTTCCAAAACATGAAAACTTTACTTTTTATGAAATTGATTTGGCTAAAGAAAAAAAAGACATTTCTAAAATAATTTCTGAAGAAAAACCTGAATTTTTGTTTCATTATGCTGCAATAAACGGAACAGAGTATTTTTACGATATTCCTTACAAGGTACTTAACGACAATATTTCAATTACACAGAATGTTTTAGAATCCTGCAAAAAATCATCGGTAAAAAAGATAATTTATGCTTCAAGTTCTGAAACGTATGGCGAGCCTATGCAGGTTCCAACACCTGAAACTCATCCGATTTTACTGAATCCTCATACCGTAAGAGACAGCTATGCATCATCCAAAGCTATTTGTGATTTTTATGTAAAATTGTTTGCAATGGAGCATAATATAGAATATTTGATTTATAGAATTTTTAACACTTATGGGCCCAGAATGGACACATCAAAATATGGTCAAGTAATACCAGAATTTATCCATAAAATGTACAACGATGATAAATTTACAATTATTGGAAATGGAGAACATACTAGAAGCTTTTGTTATGTAAAGGATCATACAAGACTTGCTTTAAAGCTTGCAGAAAAAGCAAAAAATGAGATAGTAAATCTTGGAAATGATTCTGAGACAACCATAAATAATCTGGCCAAAGTAATACACAAGAGAGGGGGTAAAGAATTCAAACCAACTTATTTGCCGCCAAGAGAATATGATCATAAGAGAAGATGTCCAGATATTTCAAAACTCATTAAACTTACAAATGATAGGCCAAAAATAACACTTGAAGAAGGTGTTAAGAAAACAATAGACGCATACACAATTAAAAAAACTCAATAATTTTTGAGAAAAATTATTTAATGTTTTATATTATAATTGTCTGGGATTGAGGGATACTAGTTGTCAATGCAACTTTCTGACTACAAAAAAAAGCAAATTTTCAATTGCTCCAGACAGCTTCTTGAAGAACTTCATCTTAAGATGCCAATCTACAATTTTTCTATTACCGTAGCCCAAGAATTTGCGCTACAAAAACTTCGTGAAATCGTTAAAAACACAACTGTTTCTGCAAAAAAATCAACAGGTAAAAAAGTTGTAATTCATAATGTTCATGGTACGTACTTGGAAGCGATTTATAAGGAAGGAGGTCTTGGCAAAGCACTCCAGCTAAGAGGCAATGACGTGAAAATGATTTTGTGTGGAGGAGCCCTTGACGAATGCACAGTTCTTTTTACAAACAAAATTCCACCTAATCCTTGGATATGCAGAAATTGTAAATATTTTTCAAAAAACTTCTTTGAAACAATAGGCATTTCCCATGCCACATACTCTGATTACTTAGATGAAAAGCATGTGGAAAGCATAAAAGAGATGGTCAGTAACCTATCAATTGATCAGTGCAAAAAACATAGCTATAAAGGCGTAAATGTAGGGTTTCATACAATGACTTCGGTTCATAGATTTTACAAGGGACTAGATCCATCACTAAGTAAATTCAAATATGAAGATATTTTAAGAACAAGGCTTGTAAATGCAATGATTTCTACAGATGTTGCAGAAAAAGTTGCAAAAGTAGAAAAACCCGATGTTTTAGTGGCTTCTCATAGTTGCTACTCTGAGTTTGGCAGTTTTACTGAATATTTCAAGAATAATAATATGAAGGCTTATACATGGTATACAGGTTATAGGCCTGATCAGCTTATTTTTGATTTAGATAAGGTTGACAAATATTTTGATAGATATTATAAAGAATTTAGAAAGAAAAAACCTCTAACAAAAAAAGAGGAAAAAGAACTATATGACTACATTAATCTGAGAATAACAGGCGATTATGAGGGTGGCGACACATATTACTATGGTTTTTCAAAAGAAAAAAAGGACAACTTAGAAGATGAATTTCATTTTAAAAAATACAAAAAAACATTTGGAATTTTCCCCAATTTACCTTGGGATGTTGATTTAACTTATACAAATACTGCATTTAAAGACGTATATGATTGGGTTTCACATACAATAAAACTCTTTTTAGATAGGCCTGACAATCAATTAATAATTAAAATACATCCTGCAGAAAAATTATTTCAATCGGAAAATACGGTTCTTGATTTTATTCAACAAAATTATCCAAATCTACCAGTAAATATAAGTTTAATACCTCCAGATACCGACATAAGTCCTTACTTCTTGTTTCCTTACTTGGACGTAGGCATTCTTTATAACGGCACCTTGGGTCTTGAAATGCTTCTTCATGACATCCCTGTAGTAGTTGCTGGACGTGCTCATTACAGCCAAAAAGGCTTTACATATGATGTTACGACAAAAAAAGAATATGCCAAGGTGCTTTTTAGTAAAAATTCTGCAGAAATTGTGAAGAAAAATAAGAATATTGTAAAAATTTATGCTTACTATTATTTCATAAAAAGCTTCATACCTTTTGATATATTAAGATACAAAAGTTTTCTTGATCATGGCTGGAGAATAAACTCTTTTGACGAAATTGCTGAAGGCAACAATAAATATATTGATCATATTTGTAATTATATTGTAAATGATGGAATTTTTCAAACTTGGTAAAAAATTTGTAAGAAAATATTTATATCGGTGAACTTTTATTCAAAGATGAATCAGGAGGCTCAAGATTCTTATGGATTATTGTAAAAGATGTGTAATGCCAAATACTCGTCCAGGCGTAGTTTTAGACGAAAGAGGAGTATGTAACGCATGTCGACATGCAGAACATAAAAAGACAATGGTAGACTGGGATGCAAGAGAAAAAGAATTTGCAAAACTTTGCGACCAATATAGAAGAAAAGATCACGAATATGATTGTTTAATAGCTGTTAGCAGCGGTAAAGATAGTTACTATCAGATTCACTTATTAAAGAAATATAATATGAACCCACTTCTTGTTAACGTGTGGAATTTAGATTGGACACAAACAGGACTTGACAACTGGGAAAACATGCTTGAAAAATTTGAAGTAGATGCAATATCACTTCATCTCAATAGATCAGTTGTAAAAAAATCAACAAGAATTGGGTTTGAACATGATGGGTTTCCAGCATGGCTTTGGGACAGATGTGTTTATTCTTATCCAATTAATATGGCAGTAAAAATGGAAATCCCTCTAGTATTTTACGGAGAAAATGTAAACGTTGAATACGGTGGACGTCAAACAAAAGAAACACCTTCAGCACTTGAACAAATAAACAACGACGTTTCAAGAGATTATGGTTGGGACTTGTGGACTAAAAACGGCATATCGATGGATCAACTTAATCAAGCAGTTTATCCGACAAAAAAAGAAATCGCAGATGCAAAAATAGATCCAAGATATATCAGTTATTATTTCAACTGGTCTGGTTGGGAACATTATCAAATTGCAAAAAAATATGGTTTCAAAGATTTGGATATGACTGGAGAATGGAAAAAAGAAGGTTTTGTTGAGCATTATGATCAAATTGATGATTTTGCTTATCAAATAGACCCATGGCTTAAATATCCAAAATACGGACACGCAAGAACAACAGATGTTTGCTGCTATTGGATTCGCGATGGATTAATATCTCGAGAAGAAGCAATTGAGCTTGTTAAAAATGAAGATTGGAAGATAGATCCTACAGCACTTGAACACTTCCTTGACTTTACAGGATACTCAGAAGATGAATTTTGGAACATAGTTGAAAAATTCTGGAATAAAGATATTTTTGAAAAAGTTGACGGAAAGTGGAAGCTTAAAAATCCAATTTGGGAACAAGATCCTCAAACTAAAAAACCAAATCTTTCCTTTTTAAAATCTTAATCTTCTTTTAATCAAATATTATTACCGAAATATTTAATATCAAATTCTTGCTTGCCAAGCTTGGAGGACTTTATACGACAGATATAAAACCTTTTGAATTCAATTTAAAAACCAAGACTAAATTTGGAGAAGGAATTTCAGAAAATCTTGGAGAGTATCTAAAAGAATTCAAGCTTTCAAGGGTAGGCCTTATAGTTGACTCAGCAGTTTATGATAACCCAGAGATTAAGAAAATCATTGAAAAAATCAATAAATCTAGTTTTAAGAATGTTAAAATCTGGAAATATGATCTGAAAGGCGAACCTGATTATGATACACTTGACATAGTTAAAAAAGAGTTTTTAGATGAAAATAACAATCCAACGGTTGACTGTTTTGTAGGAATCGGTGGCGGTAGTGTAATCGATTTTTCAAAAGGAATGTCAACACTTGTCGTAAATCCTGGAAATTCAAGAGATTATAGAGGTTTTCCAAAAGATATCAATCCTTCACTGCCTACAATTGCAATTCCAACAGTTGCAGGTACTGCTGCAGAAGTAACATACAATGCAGTTTTTAATGATAAAAAAATTAAGAAAAAACTAGGAATTAATACATTTAATAATTTTCCAGTTCTTTCAATATTGGACCCAACACTTACTGCAACATGCCCCGTGTCTGTAACAATATCAACGGGCATGGATGCGATGGTTCATGCGCTTGAAAGCTATGTTACAAACAATTCAAATCTAATTACAAAAATGCATGCAAAAAATGCTTTTGGCCTTTTGTATAACAATCTCTTAAAAATAAAAGAAAAACCAAACGATATCTCAATAAGATCAAACCTTTTATTTGGAAGTTATCTTGCAGGAATATCTCTTATGAATTCAGGAGCCGGACCTGCATCTGGTCTTCAATACATATTAGGTGCACAGTATGAGATTCCTCACGGCATCGCAGGGGCAGTTTTCATTCCTTACGTTGTTAAACACAATGCAGAAAACGGGGTTGATTACAGCGAGCTTTATGATCAAATAGAAGAAATTGATACATGTAAAACAAAAGAAGAAAAAATAAGAGAGTTTCCAGAAAAGATATTTGAACTATGCAGAACTTTAGACATACCAGAAAATCTAAGTCATTTCGGCGTAACAAAACAAAACGCTGACGATCTTATAAAAAGGGTGGAAGAACTTGAGGGAATGTTTGTACAAAATCCTGTAAAATTTACAATTGAAGACGGAAAAAATATTGTTAAAAATCTAATCTAGAGGGATTTTATGGATATTGACTTTCAAGAAATGAGAGAATCAGGTTTTTTTAATAGAATATATAGAGATAGAAAAATAGATGTGGAAAGAGTAGAAAAATCTGGAGGTTGGAAAGATGTCACATCATGTCCAATTTGTAAAAACCCAACATCTGAAAAAACAAAAATAATTTACAATGACTTTGGAATAAATACATATCATTGCAGCGTTTGTAATTGTCTTTATGATGATAAAATTCCTTTAAGCTCCAATACTGGCGAATACAACATACCAAGCGAGGACATTATTGAAGAGTTACCCGATGAAAAGAAAAAAGATTACAGAAAACAACGCTTTGGAATGGAAAGAATAAACATCATAAAAAAATACCTTAATCCAGAAATAAACATAAAAGATGCTAGAATTCTTGATGTGGGATGTAACACAGGATTTTTTTTAGATGTTGCAAAAGATCATTCAGATAATGTTGAAGGAATTGAAACTGCAAAGCTTTTAGGAGAATATGCTGAAAAAACACTAGGAGTTAAAGTTCACATTGTAGATATTTTTGACTTTAATCCAAAAGAAAAATACGATGTAATAACTCTTTTTGATGTAATTGAGCACGTAAGCAGTCCCGTCGATTTTCTGAAGAAATGCAAATCTTTGTTAAACAAAGATGGCATTATTTTGATATTTACTCCTAACTATGAGTCTGTTGCATTTAACGTCTTAGGTATAAAATCAAGTCTTTACATACCTGCAGACCATCTTTTGTTTTTTTCAAAAGAAACTGTAGAATATGTTGCAAAAGAACTTGATATGAAACTTGAAATGTATGAGACACGCGGAATGGACATGTTTGATATCCTTGCTTTTGAAAGAGATGTTAACAAAATGGATATTTCTAAATCCGTTCTTCTAAAAAATATAAATAAAATTCAAAATGACATTGATGAATCAAATAGAGCAAATCACATGAGGTTTATTTTGAGGAGGAAGTAAAATGCCCGGATATGAATTGATAGGTAAAGAAGAAAGAGACTTGGTAAATGATGTTTTTGACAGAGGTGGCGTACTTTATAGATATGGTTTTCCAGATAAAAGAAAAAATAAATTTTTAGTTGCAGAATTTGAAAAAAAATTTGCAGAAAAATTTGATGTAAAACATGCTCTTGCGGTATCTTCAGGTACTGCGGCACTAAAAACAATTCTAACTATACTTGGCATTGGCCCTGGTGATGAGGTAATAACACAAAGTCATACATTTATAGCAACTGTAGAAGCTATTGTTGAAACAGGAGCAACACCAATAATTACTGATGTTAATAAAACACTGAATATGGATCCAGATGATCTGGCTAAAAAAGTAACAGACAAGACAAAATTAATCATACCTGTGCATATGGCAGGTGTTGCAGCACAAATGGATGAAATAAAATCAATTGCCAAAAAACATAAAATAAAAATTTTAGAAGATAACGCTCAATCACCGGGCGGAGAATATAAAGGTAAAAAACTTGCAACAATTGGAGACGCAGGAATATTTTCTTTTGATTTTGGTAAAATGCTTACGACTGGCGAAGGCGGAATGATTGTAACCAACAACGATCACATATTCAAAATGTCTCGTGAATATCATGATCACGGCCATGAGCTAAATCCAAAGTTTCCAAGAGGAGAAGACACGAGAAGCATTAGTGGTTTTAACTTTAAAATGATGGAACTTCAGGGAGCTGTAGGACTTGCACAACTTGGAAAAATAGATTATGTAATCAAAAAGCATAGAGAAAATAAAAAGAAAATTATGGAAGAAATTCGAGATATTGACGGTTTAGATTTTAGAGAAATTCCAAATCCTGATGGAGATATTGGAGACAGCATTACTCTAATGTTTGAATCAAGAGAAAAAACCAAAAAGTTTGTTAAACAATGGATGCAGGCAGGATTTTCTACAAAAAATCTTCCAGATGCTGTTGATTGGCATTTTGCAGCAACTTGGGATCATATCTTACATAATTATAAGCCATACAAAGGAAAAAATCTAATTGAACTTTTCAAAAAATCTGATGATATTCTCAGAAGATCTGTTGCACTTCCAATACTTGTCAACATGACAGATGACGATATTAACAAGAACATAAAAACAATTAAAGAAATAGTAAATAAAATTTGAATAATATGATTTTAGGAGTCATTCCAGCAAGAGGCGGCAGTAAAGGACTACCAGGCAAAAATATCAAGGATATGGTAGGAAAGCCTCTTATTGCCTGGACAATTGAATCTGCAAAAAAATCCAAACTACTGGACAAATTCATAGTTTCAACAGAAGACGCTAAAATCGCAGAAATTTCAAAAAAATACGGAGCAGAAGTTCTTAAAAGACCCAAAGAACTTTCAACAGATACTGCTACAACTTGGGATGTTTTAAAACATGTTTTACAGAAGATTCCTGCAGATATAGTTGTTATTTTACAATGCACCTCTCCTGTTAGAAATGACGATTTAATCGATAAATGTATTCAGAAATTTTTGGATACCGGAGCAGATTCTCTTGCAACAGGTCATATGTTAAAGATATTTGAGTGGAATACTTATTTTAAAAGAAGGCAGGACTTAAAGCCTTACTTTCATGATGATGGAAATGTTTACGTTTTAAAGGCGGATTTAATAAAAAATGATGCAATCTGGGGTAAAAAATTAGAGAAAGTTATTGTTGATAAAGAACAAACATTTGAAATTGATGACGGGTTTGATTTCTGGATAAATGAAAAAATCCTGGAAAAAAGACTCGGGAAATAATATTTAAATATATCAACTATTTAGTTTAGTTGATGGGGGTCACATGAAAATTATTATTAGAGATAGGTCTATTGGCGACGGGGAGCCCGTTTTTGTTATTCCTGAAATTGGAATAAATCACGAAGGCAGCCTTAAAAAAGCAAAACAAGCAGTACTTGCTGCAAAAAATGCAGGCGCCGAATGTGTAAAATTTCAGTCTCATGTAATCAAAGATGAAATGATACCCGAAGCAAAAAAAGTAATACCTGGAAATGCGGACGAATCCATATATGATATAATGCAGAGATGCTCCCTTTCAGAAAAAGAAGAAATAGAACTTAAAAATTATGTCGAATCCCTTGATCTTATCTATCTTTGCACTCCCTTTTCAAGAGCAGCAGCCGATAGACTTCACGAAATGGATGTTCCTGCCTATAAAATAGGCTCAGGGGAGTGTAATAACTATCCTTTAATAAAACACATCGCATCTTTTCAAAAACCAATCATTCTTTCTACAGGTATGAATGATATTAAAAGCATCAAAAAAAGCGTTAAAATAATGGAAGATGCCCAAGTTTCGTACGCACTTTTACATTGCACTTCAATGTATCCAACGCCTTATGAAAAGGTTCGCTTGGGAGCATTGCAAGATCTAAAAAAAGAATTTCCAAATGCTGTTTTGGGTCTATCGGATCATTCAATGGGCAACTATACTTGTTTTGGTGCAGTAGCACTTGGCGCTTCAATTCTTGAAAAACATTTTACGCCAGATAAATCTTGGCCTGGGCCAGATGTTCCTATATCTATAACACCGGATGAACTTGAAGATTTAATTAAAGGAAGTAACGCCATTAGAAAATCAATTGGGGGGAAAAAGAACATATTAAAGGAAGAACAACCAACAATAGATTTTGCTTATGCATGTGTTGTTTCAACTACTAATATCAAGAAAGGGGATGTTATCTCAGAAAATGACATATGGGTTAAAAGGCCCGGTACTGGAGAGATAAAGGCAGAGAGTTATGAATCAGTTATTGGAAAAAAAGCACTAAAAGACATTCCAAAAGATACTCAACTTAGGTGGGATCAAATTGAAACCTAAAAAAATTGTTTTTTTAACTGGCACCAGAGCAGACTTTGGCAAATTAAAACCCTTGATAAAAAAGATGGAAGATTCAGACCAATTTGAAAGCCATATTTTTGTCACAGGCATGCATATGCTTGAAAAATACGGTTCTACATTTATTGAAGTTGTTGAAGAAAAATACAGAAATATTCACCCATTCCTTAATCAAACTACAAACACTGATATGGATATAATTTTGTCAAATACAATCGTTGGCCTCAGCAATTATGTAAAGGAGCTAAAGCCAGACATAATAATAGTTCATGGGGATAGAATAGAAGCACTGGCAGGTGCTCTTGTCGGCTCAATAAATAATATTATTGTTGCACATATAGAAGGCGGCGAAGTTTCCGGAACAATTGATGAGCTTATCAGACACGCAATAACAAAAATGTCTCATATGCACTTTGTTGCAAACGAAAAGGCAAAAAAAAGACTCATTCAAATGGGCGAGCAAAGCGACAGTGTTTTTGTGATAGGCTCGCCTGATATTGATGTAATGATGTCAAAAAATCTACCAAAGATTTCTGATGTAAAAAAACATTATGAAATTTCTTTTTCAAACTATGCAATATTTTGCTATCATCCAGTTACAACAGAACTTGACACCCTTGAAAAAGATATTAAAAATGTTGCTTCAGCTTTAATTAAGTCTAATAAAAACTATGTAGTAATCTATCCAAATAACGACACTGGTTCTGGTATCATTATGAAAGAAATACTAAAACTTGAGAAAAATAAAAGATTTAGGGTTCTTCCCTCTATGAGATTTGAGTTTTTCCTATCTCTTCTTAAGAATTGTGATTTTATAGTTGGAAATTCCAGTGCCGGTATTAGGGAAGCAGGTCTTTACGGAGTTCCTACAATAAATATAGGCACCAGACAAAAAAACAGAAGCAATGGTAAAAGTATAATCAATGTTTCAGCAAATAAGTCTCAAATCCTAAAAGAAATTGGAAAGCTAAAAGGTAAAAAATTTGAAAGAAGTTTTGAATTTGGGAAAGGAGACAGTGCCGAACAGTTCTACAACATAGTTAGTTCAAAAAATTTCTGGAAAACCTCTTGTCAAAAACAATTTGTTGATTGCGAAATAAACGGTTTTAATTAAGGGAATTGTTAAATAAAAAGTCATGATATGAGGCAAAACTAAACTTTGAGGAGAATGTATTGAGATCAAATGAAAACACAAAAAAAGTATTCTTCTTTCTTCGCCACAACAATGATATAGATCATGTTGTGCCAATAATTTACAAATGGCTTTCTACAGAAAAAGTTCCTACAGATATTGTTATAACAACCAATAAAAAATATCAAGATGATTATAGAATCAAATATCTAGAACAGTTCAAACATGCAAATATTTACTATATTAACGATTTATTCAACAGAAGAAGTCTTATCACGTTCTTTTTTAACATCTTTTATTTCAAGTATGAAACCCAGTTTGATCATATTATTGAGAATTTTCCCATAGCAAAAAGATTTGCAGATAAAATAATTAAAAATATCTCAAAAAAGATTTTCAAAAATACAAAAGAATCAGATGCGGTAGTTGTTTTTGACTGGACTTTTACATATTTTACAAAACATATGGTAAAACTTTCAAAAGAAAAAAAATTTACAACAATTACAGTCCCTCACGGAGACTGGCCATATCTTAATTATCTTGTCACAAAGGAAGATTTAGAGTATTCTTGCATGGATCACTTATCACCTCTCGGTATGTTTGATTACAATATTGTCGCAAATAAATCTACGTTTTTAAGACATGAAAAATATCATAAAAAAGGAACTGTAAAAATCCTTGGTTCGTCCAGATATTGTGATGAATGGCTCGACATTCATTCAAAACTTGTTGAGCCTTACAAAGAAGAAAAAAGCAAGGAAAAATTAAAGATAATCTTCTTTTTGAGAAACGAGTGTTATGCAATTTTTTGGGAAGAAGTAATTAGAACAATCAAGCTTATCTTGCAATTTAAAGACGTTTATCTAATAGTTAAGCATCATCCTCGAAATAGAATTTCAAAAAGACTTACAAAAAAACTTTTGGATTTATATCCTGAAGTAAAAGAAAACGTAGGCAAAAATTTAGAATTCATATACGATGATGTAAACTCCGTTCCACTTCTAAAATGGGCAGATGTTGTAATTGATGTTGGGACCAGCATGACTTTTGAAGCAGTCAAAAGAAAAAAACCTGTTTTAATGCTTGAGTATGTTCATTCCAATATTTCCACAGTTGCAAATTACATTAAAGCCTCTGAGATAAATTGCAGAGACCAGCTTTACGATACAATTGAAAATCTAATCAAAAACAAAGATACTTGCTTTTATGACGAAAAAGAAAGGCAGACATTTATAAAAGAAATAATAGATGTACCAGATAAAAAAGTCCTTGAAAGACATGTTGAATTTTTAAAGACGTGTTTATATGAAAAAAGATAATCTTAAAAAATTAAAAAATAAGCTAAAAGAAAGAAAACCAACCTTTGGTTCATGGATAACTACAGGCCATGCAAACATTGCAGAAATAATGGCGCAATCCGGTTTTGAGTGGTTAACAATTGATATGGAGCACAGTTGCATTACTCTTGATATTGCGCAGCATTTGATACAGGCAATTGAATCGTGCGATGTAGTTCCTTTAGTAAGGGTCGGTGAAAAAAATCCAAATCTAATCAAAAGGGTCATGGATGAAGGAGCTTACGGCGTCATAGTTCCCATGGTCAACTCAAAAGAGGATGCAAAACTAGCTGTAAATGCAGTAAAATATCCGCCAGTTGGAACGCGCGGGGTAGGTCTTGCAAGAGCTCAAAAATATGGCTTTGATTTTGAAGGTTATAAATCTAGCTTAGAAGATGCAATTGTAATTGTACAAATAGAGCACATTGATGCAATAAATAACCTTGAAGAAATTTTATCTGTAAAAGGCGTTGACGGATGCATCATAGGACCATATGATTTGTCCGGATCACTTGGCATACCTGGTAAATTTGAAGATAAAAAAGTCAAAAATGCACTTGACAAATTTGAAAAAACATGTACAAAAATGAAAAAATCATTTGGAATGCATGTAATCCCTCCAGATCATAAGAAAATGCTTGAAAATATGAAAAAAGGCTACACTTTTCTAGCACTAAGTCTTGATAGTATATTTTTAGGAACAATTTGTAGAGACGAACTTAAAAAATTAAAAGATAAACTAAAGTGATAAAGTGGAAAAGCTAAAAGTATTGCTCGTGTACCCGAATCTTCAGATGGTAAATTTACTTCCATCAAATATTGCAGCACTATCTGCGTATTTGAAAAAGCAAGGCGTTGACGTAAAACTTTTTGATACAACACTTTACAAAACAAAAGAAAAAAGTGTCGATGAAATACGAGTAGAGCATATGCAGTTGCGACCCTTTAATCTAGAAGACAAGGGAGTAACTTACAAAAAAACAGATGCTCATGATGATTTTAAAAAACTTGTAAAAGAATACAATCCAGATATAATAGGAATTTCTGCAACAGATGATACCGTTGATCTTGGAATATCTCTTGTAAAGACAGTTGAAGATGAAAACATTCACACCGTAATGGGAGGAATTTTTCCCACATTTGCACCAGAGGATGCAATATCAAGCGACTTAGTTGATTCCATCTGTATTGGCGAAGGTGAAGAAGCATTTCTTGAGTATTGCAAAAAGTACCAGAATGATGAGGATTTAACTGATGTTAAAAACTTCTGGGTTAAAAAAGAAGGTAAAATTTACAAAAATGATCTTAGAACTCCAATAGACATAAACTCACTTCCTTACGAAGATTTGTCTGTTTTTGAAGAAAAAAGAATATATCGTCCCATGCAGGGCAAGGTTCTTAGAATGGTTCCAATCTGCATGGACAGGGGTTGTCCCTATAACTGTTCTTTTTGCGCCGCGCCTTCTCAAAGAAAGCTGTATCTTAATTATTGTCATAAGTACTTCAGAATAAAATCAATTGATAGAGTAATTGATGAAATAAAATATCAAATGCAAAAAAACAAGGCAGATTACATCTATTTTAATAGCGAGACATTTTTTGCAAGAAAGGAAGACTACTTAGAAGAGTTTGCCAAAAAATATTCAAAAGAAATAGGACTTCCTTTTTGGTGTCAAACAAGAGTTGAAACAATCACTGAAAAAAGAGTAAAACTACTTGAAAATATGCATTGTGACAGAATGTCTATTGGTCTTGAACACGGTAATGAAGGATTTAGAAAAAAAATACTAAAGAAACATTTTACAAACAAACAAGTAATTGAATCTTTTAAAATACTTGAAAAATCAACAATACCTGTGACCGTTAACAATGTTATCGGTTTTCCAGATGAAACAAGAAAACTTACTTTTGATACAATAGAGCTAAATAGAAAAATTACGGCCGACAGCATTAACGCCTTTTTCTTTGTACCATATCATGGAACACCACTTAGAGAATATGCCATTCAGAAAGGTTATCTTGATCCTGAAGCAAAGCCAGACAGCCTAATGCGAAGTTCAATTCTTAAAATGCCACAGTTTCCCGGAAACGAGATAAAAGGTCTTGTTAGAACATTTCCACTCTATGTTAAAATGCCTAAATCGTATTTTCCAAAAATTAAGATTGCAGAACAATTAAATGAAAAAGGAGATAAAATGCTTGCAGAGCTAAGAGACGTCTTCTTTGAAAAGTACTTCTAGTGATAAAAATGAACAAAACATTAAGAATGATTATAAAAAAAACATACTACACATTGCGATTTAAACCATTTATTCAGCCTGTTAGCTGGAATGATACAAAATTTAATTTCTATATTTCTTCTTTTCATTCTTTTGATAGAAGTACAGGATGTATTGGTGCAGAACCTTTGACCATTAATTGGATTGAAAGTTTTTTTGATGAAAATGATGTTTTTTATGATATAGGCGCAAACATTGGTCTTTTTTCACTTTATGCCGGTGTTAAATCAAAAAGCAAGGTTTTTGCATTTGAACCACTGTTTCATAATTTTTCAACTCTAAATAGAAACATAGTTGCAAACAATTTAGAAAATGTAACTGCTTATTGTATGGCACTTCATGATAAAACGACCGTTGATAAGATATATTTGGGTGGTCTTGATGAAGGAGATGCACTCGCTTCTTTTAAACAAGGATATTATGAAAAAGAAAGCAAATACTCTCAAGGTAGTGTGGGTATTTCAGTTGATGATCTAACAGAACATATTTTGTTTCCAAATCACATTAAAATAGATGTTGATGGAAACGAACCAATAATTGTTAAAGGTATGAAAGAAACCTTAAAAGATAAAAGATTAAAATCTGTTTTAATTGAACTTAGCGATAATATATCTAAAAAAGACACAAAAGAAATTGTGGATTTGTTTGTAAAAAATGGTTTTGGAATATACGATATTTCAGAAGATTCTGATAATAATCATATATTTTTAAGGTTGGATTAATAAAAAGCTAGTTACTGTCTGCGGTATGATGAACCTCAAAAAGAATATGTGACAAAATAACTAATTGGCTAAATAATAACAAATATTGCAAATAACGGTTGTTTATCGTTAATATTTAAATATAACTCATCTATATATAACAATGGGGAAAGATATGAAGACATTACTTTCAATTGTAAGTATAGGAATTATTTTTCTTCTTGTATTGGCTTCGTTTCCCACTGTAAACGCTATTAATGGTAGTAAGAAATTAGAAATAGAAAAGCTAAAAGAAAAGATAGAAAACAAGTATTCTGATAACCCGTTTATAGAATTAATTAAAAAGCTGATTAATTTTATTGTTGACTCTATTTCAGGTATTTTTTATTCAATTTATGGCCTTTTGTTGTTTCTAGATTTTATCTTTGCTATATTACTCTTAGATATATTTTAATAAATGGTAATTGTTAAAGTACTAATTTTGAAATGATGAAACCTCATCCATAAATATTTTTACTTCTATTGATTTTTCATCTGAAGAACCTTCATTGCAAGTGACTGTTATTGTAATTTTAGGTATTGAAAAAATAATGCCGAGACTGATGCCAAAAACACTCATTGATATGTTTTTAAATTCTCCCTGATCAAGTTCTTCAATTATCCCTGAAGATTCTCTTGGGAAAATACAGAGTCTATGCAGCGTTCAGAGACCCAGATGGAGAACCTCTAATCTGTGATGATGAATCCGTACTAGAAGCTTGGTATGAATTTGAGGTAAATACAACCTAAAACCAATTTCTTTTCTTCTTTTTAAATTATCAACAAATTAATACAAACTTCATAACAAAAGATTAATAAAAGATTTTATCTTGACAACATCCAATCTCTAATGTGGGAGGAGATCTATTTATGGTAAATGTTATTGGAATAATCCCTGCAAGAATGGAATCAAGCAGATTTCCTGGAAAGCCTTTGGCAAAGATAAATGGAATACCAATGATTGGTCATGTTTATTTTAGATCAAAAATGAGCAATCTATTGAATGAAGTATATGTAGCAACTTGCAACAAGGAAATAGTAGACTACATCTCTTCAATTGGTGGAAAGGCAATAATGACATCAAACAAACACAAAAGAGCCTCAGATAGAATTGCAGAAGCCTTAAAAAAAATTGAAGACGAAACACAAACTAAAGTAGACATTGTTGTAATGATTCAGGGAGATGAACCAATGACCTTTCCAGAGATGATAGATGAAGCTGTTAAGCCATTTATTGAAGACAAAAGCATTGTCGTAAGCAACTTAATGGCTCCTATAAAAACAGTAAAAGAACATGAAGATCCTAACGAAGTCAAGGTTGTTGTTGATAAAAACAATTTTGCACTATATTTTTCAAGAGAGCCAATTCCTTCTGCAAAAAAAGAGCCAAATGACAACTACAAATTCAAACAAGTCTGTATAATTCCATTTACAAGAGAGTTCTTACTAAAATTTAATGATCTTGAACCAACGCCTCTTGAAGTTATTGAATCAGTAGATATGATGAGAGTACTAGAACACGGCTACAAAGTCAAGATGGTGCCAACAAAATACGATACTTATAGCGTTGATAACACATCAGATCTAAAAAAAGTTGAAGAACTGATGAAAAATGATGATTTAGTGTCTAAATATAATAAACAGTAGATATTATTAAAAATAAGGAGTATATTTGTGATAAGATGAAAGTTTTAATCTCAAGCCGATCATTTGGAAAAATCAACTCGGGAGCAATTGAACTTTTAAAAAACAAAGGGCTGGACCCGATAATAAATCCTTATGGTCGAAAATTAAATGAAGAAGAGATAATGAAACTTCTTGATGATTCTGTAGGAATCATAGCAGGAACAGAAAAAATTACAAACAGAATTATTACAGATTCACAAAACCTCAAGGTCATATCAAGATACGGCATCGGGATGGATAATGTTGATTTAAGCTCAGCAAAAAAGAAAGGAGTAATTGTATATAATACCCCAGAAACACCCTCAATTGCTGTATCCGAACTAACCCTCACTTTAATTCTAAATTTACTTAAAAAAATAAATCAGGTAGATGAAAATCTCAAAAATGATGAATGGAAACCTGAAATGGGCAGCCTTTTAAACAAAAAAACGGTTGGAATAGTTGGTCTTGGTAGAATCGGTAAAAAATTGGTTAGTTTATTACAGCCTTTCAATGCAAAAATAATTGCATATGAACCAACACCAGATGAAAATTTTGTCAAAAAATATAATGTTGAGATTACAAAACTGGATGATTTACTTAAAAAAAGCGACATAGTCACAATTCACTGTCCTATAACTGAGAAAACAAAACACATGATTTCAGAAAAACAGCTTAGCATGATGAAAGAAAGCGCCGTTATTGTAAACTGTGCAAGGGGCGGCATAATCAAAGAAAAGGCATTGTATGATGCATTAAAAGAAGGAAAAATCGCAGGAGCTGCAATTGATGCTTTTGAAGACGAACCAAACACAGGAAAACTAAAAGAGCTGAATAATATAATTTTAACACCTCATATCGGTACGTACACTGAAGAAACTAGAAAAGATATGGAGCTTGAAGCAGCAAATAATTTAATTAAAGGATTAAAAGAGGCAAAGATATTATGAAAATTCTTGTAATAGGAGGATCTGGATTTTTAGGAAGTCATATAGCCGATGCACTAAGTGCTCATGGTCATGATGTAAGTATATTTGACATAATTGATTCTTCTTATTGTAAAAAAGAACAAAAGATGATTGTTGGAGACATTCTTGATAAAAAAGCAGTTGATAAAGCTGTAAAAGGCTGCGATGTTGTCTATAATTTTGCAGGACAAGCAGATATTGAGACGTCACATAAAAATCCTTTAGATACAATTGAAAGCAACATAATGGGCAACTCAATTATTCTTGATTCTTGTAGAAGACATAATGTTAAAAGATTTGTTTTTGCAAGTACAATTTATGTTTATTCTAATTCAGGATCTTTTTACAGGGGGAGCAAACAGGCTTGCGAAATATTAATTGAAAACTTCAATCAGGCCTATAACTTGCCTTACACCATCTTAAGATATGGTTCACTTTATGGGCCACGATCTCCCAAGACAAACTGGATTCATAAAATAATAAGACAGGCATTATCAGAAAAAAAGATTACAAGACACGGCGACGGGGAAGAGATGAGAGAATACATACATGTAAAAGATGCAGCAGAACTAAGTGTTAAGATTTTATCAAAAGAATACGAAAACAAAAATGTGATGATTACTGGAAATCAACCCATGAGAATCAAAGATTTACACATAATGGTAAACGAGATTCTCGGTGGAAAAGTAAAACTTGAGTATTTGCCCTCGAATTTAAGCACTCACTATGAAATAACTCCTTACAATTACAGCCCAAAAGTTGCAAAAAAATTAGTAAGTACAGAATTTTATGATATGGGCCAAGGCATTTTAGAACTAGTTTCAGAAATTAACAAAGAACTTGAAGAAAATAATTGCAAAGTTATGCTTGAATAAAGGTGTATAATATATGATTAAACTCGATAATCTTGTAGAAAAATTTCAAGCAATACTTTTTGATTTTGACGGAGTTTTAGCAGAATCTGCAAACGTAAAAACAGAGGCATTTGAAAAGTTGTACGAACCTTACGGCGAGCAAGTTGTCAAAAAAGTTATAGATCATCACATTAAACACGGCGGAATATCCAGATATAAAAAAATGGAACTTTATCACTCAGAATTTTTAAACAAAAATCTTTCAAAAGAAGAGCTAAATGACCTTGCAAAAGAGTATTCAAAACTGGTGGTAACAAAGGTTATCGATTCTATATGGGTTCCAGGAGTAAAAGATTTTTTAGAAAAGTATCATGATAAAATTGATATGTATGTTGTCTCAGGAACTCCTCAAGAGGAACTTGAGTTGATTGTAAAAAAAAGAGGAATGCAGAAATATTTCAAAGGAGTATTTGGCACTCCTGCAACAAAGCCAGAAATTGCAGATAATTTGATAAAACAAAATGGTTATGATAAAAATAGGGTTTTATACATAGGTGATAGTCTCTCAGATTATAATGACTCAAAAAAAGCGGAGATAGTTTTTCTTGGACGAGTTCCAAAAGGAGAAAATTCAATATTTCCAGACGGCACTGAAATAATTACAGATTTTTCTAATTTAAAATTGTGAAAAAATGAAAAGAATATTTTTCGTTTTAACATTTGGCAGTATCTGCGATAGGGTGCTATCACTTATAGAGGAAAAGAAAAAAGATGCAGAGATTACAATAGTTGTAACAACCGATCAAATTGAATCATTTTTTAGAAAATTTACTGACTTTAACATAATAAGAACCAAAGTTTATCCTGATCTACTAACAAGAAATACTAAACTAAGACTACCTTTAAATCTTATAAAAAGTAAAATCGAATATAACAAACTCTTCAAAGATATTAAAGATGCTGAAATTTACTTTTTTAATGAAAGTTGCGCCGTAGTTTCTTATAGCTACATCAAAAAACTATCAAAAAACAATAAAGTATTTCAATATCCTAGCATCCCTGACAAAATTAAATACGAAGTCGATAGCAAAAGCCTTACATCTTATTTTATGAGATGGATAGCAAAATGGATGCTGGGCGTTGAAACTTTCATAATAAGAAACAAGGATTTTCCATATTGGATGCTTGACGAGAAATTCTATGAAAATATGCAAGTAATTGAAGGCTATAAAGCAGATAAAAAAGTTTTGAAAAAATACATGAAAAATTTTGAAATGATAAAGGATAAGACAATTCTAATATCCATTGAAGACTCAATAAATGCAGGAACGATCCCTGAAAAAGAATTTTTAGAAAAAGCTGACAACTTAATGGACGTATTAGATGATGTAGCACCAAATAAATATGCGATAAAGCCTCATCCTAGATTAAACAAGTTATATGGAAAAATGGCAGAATGTGATGATGTGATACCTTCCTACATTCCCTTTGAGCTAATACTAAATCATGACTGGAAAGCAGTAATTGGTATCGACTCATCAGCACTTGTTTCATCTGCAAAAATCACAAATGCAAAGGTCATATCTTTGATTGATGCAGTGAGCTTTAAAGATGAAAAGATTAAAAAGATGTTTCATGATTGGCTTGCCAAAGAAACAAATAACAGTGTAATGTTTCCCGAAAATGTGGGGGATTTAAAAGAATTATTAAAATGAATAAAAATGAGGTGATTAAAATAACATATAATGGTGAAAAATACAAAGGAAAAATACCTTTCGTTATTGCAGAAATCGGAATAAATCATAATGGATCTGTTGATATTGCTAAAGAATTGATAGATTTGGCAAAATCATGCAACTGTGACGCTGTTAAATTTCAAAAAAGAGATATTGATACAGTTTATACAAAAGAAATGCTTGATTCTCCAAGAAAAAGTCCTTGGGGAACAACACAGCGAGAACAAAAAGAAGGTCTTGAATTTGGTAAAAAAGAATACGATCAGATTGATAAATATTGCAAAAAAGTAGGTATTGATTGGTTTGCATCAGCATGGGATGAAAAAAGTCAGGATTTTTTGAAAAAATATGATTTAAAATATAATAAAATAGCATCTGCAATGCTTACACATATGCCTTTTGTTGAAAAGGTTGCAAAGGAGAAAAAACATACTTTTATTTCAACAGGTATGAGTAGCTATGAAGAACTTGACAAAGTAATTGAAATTTTTAAGAAGCACAAATGTCCATACACAATAATGCATTGTGTTTCAACATATCCTTGTGAAAATGAAGATTGTAATATTTTAATGGTTAAGACCCTAAAAGAGAGATATAATTGCGATGTTGGATACAGCGGCCACGAAAGAGATGTACTTCCTTCTGTTCTTGCAACCGCAATGGGTGCAAGAGTCATAGAAAGACATATTACACTTGATAGGGCAATGTATGGAAGCGATCAAGCAGCATCTCTTGAGAGAAGAGGCTTAGAACTAGTTGTTAGAGATTCAAGACTTATTCCGGTTATTCTTGGCGATGGAAAAAAGAAATTTACAGAAAAAGAAAAACCTATAGCCAAGAAATTAAGATATTTTGAAGAAGAATAAAAAGAGGATAATATGAAAACAGTGACATTAAATAAACATGGAAAATTTATTGGCAACGAACTAAAATATGTGACTGAATTTTTAGATTCAGAAAATCCAAACAATAAATCCAATCCATGGGTGTTGAGATTTGAAACAGCATTTGCAAAAAGATTTCAAATGAAATATGCAATAGCTCAAAATTCAGGAACATCAACACTTCATTCTTGTCTTGCAGCCTCAGGCGTTGGTGCTGGCGATGAAGTGATTTGTCCAGCATATACTGTGATCATGAACGCATTTTCAATTCTTTATCAAAATGCAATACCTGTTTTTGCAGATATTAATCCTCAAACATTCAATATCGATCCAAAAGATGTTGAAAGAAGAATTACTGATAGAACAAAGGCAATAATTGCGGTTCACATGCATGGGCTTCCTGCAGATATGGATCAAATAATGGAGATTGCAAAAAAACATAACTTGCATGTTATAGAAGATAGTGCACAATGCGTTCTTGGAAAATACAAGGGAAAACTTGCAGGAACTATTGGACATATGTCTAGCTTTAGTTTTGAAACAAAGAAACATTTGTCCATCGGCGAGGGAGGAATGGTACTTACAAATGATGAAAAGCTCGGTACAAAGATTAGAAAAACCGCTGGAATTGGATATAAAACACTTTCAGCAGGACAGGCAATGAGAGCAGTTCTTCCAACAGATTTTCAAAATCCTCACTATAAAAGACATGATACGCTAGGTTGGAATTATAGGATGCCAGAGATTTGTGCATGCGTAGGTCTTGCACAACTTGAAAGAATCGATGAACTTGTAGAAAGAAGACAATACATCGGAGAATTATTCAACAAGGCAGTTGAAGGATGCGATTTCATGACTCCTCAAAAAAGTCCAGAAGGAGTAACAAATACTTACTGGACATATGCTGTAAAATATGATGGCGAAAAAGATGTAGGTGTTTCCTGGAGAGAGTTTTGGGATTTATACAAAAAGAATGGTGGAGATGGTTTCTATGGAGCCCTTTCGTTGCAGTATCAAGAGCCTGTGATGAAAAATAAAGAGTGGTATGGCACTTATCTTCCCGATATAGACCTTTACAAAAATAAATTTGATTATCCAGATGGACTGTGTCCCGTAGCAGAAGAGATACAACCAAAGATAATGCAATTTAAAACAAACTATAGAAATTTAGACATTGCAAGAAAGAAAACCGATATTTTAAAAGAAACAATAAAACAAATTAGTTAGAGGTATGTTATATGGAGAAATATGGATTTATAACAGTTAGAACTGCATCATCCCGATTAAAAGAAAAATGCCTTCTTCCATTTGGAGAAGGAAACGTACTTGAGCATGTAATAAGAAGAGCAAAACACTTTGGATTTACGCCACTTGTTTGTACTACCGATTTAAAAGAAGACGATATTGTTAAAGAAATTGCCAAAAAAGAAGGGGCACTTTGCTTTAGAGGAAGCTCAAAAGACAAACTTAAAAGATGGCTTGACGCCTGTGATGAATTTGGCATAGAAGCATTTCATACAATCGATGCAGATGATCCATTTTTTGATGGAGACTCAGATTTAGAAAGCTTTGATATGCTACTCAACTCTGATTATGATGTAATATATCCACCTAAGGATATCTATGTCGGAAGTATTGGTTTTTCTATTAGAACGGATCTCATTAGAGAAGCATGTGAACTTAAGAAAAGTGATGATACTGAAATGATGTGGTACTATTTGGAAAAAGTTCCAGGCATTAAAAAAACAGAGTTTAGAGCAAAAGATGTAAAAGAGGAAAAAATAAGATTAACTTTAGATTATGAAGAAGACTATTGGATGTTAGTTTCTGTTTTGAGAATACTTGGTCCAAACGCAGATAGACGCGAGATTGAAGATTTGTTTGTAAGAAATCCTGATATTCACAAAATAAACTGGTTTAGAAATGAGCAGTGGGCACAAGGCCAACTTGCAAAGAAAATTTAAATTTGATGTAATATGGAAAATAAAACCTTAAAAAATTTATTTGATCTTTCAGGTAAAGTCGCAATTATCACGGGAGGGGCAGGAACTCTTGGTGAAATGCATGCGGAAATTATTGCAGAGGCCGGAGGAAATCCTGTTCTTGTCGATATCGATGAAAAAACTGCACAAAAAAAGGCAAAGAAAATTTCAGAAAAATTCGATGTAAAAGCCTTGGGGGTTAAAACAGACATCACTGATTCCGAAGAGGTAAAAAATTTACTTGACTCTATTATGAAAAAATACAACAGAGTTGACATTTTAATAAACAATGCTGCAAATAATCCAAAGGTCAAAAATGAAAAGTCAGAAATTGAGTGGTCGAGACTTGAAAATTTTCCACTAGATCAATGGAATAAAGATTTATCTGTTGGACTTACAGGCACATTTCTATGTAGTAAAATAGTAGGAAGTGAAATGGCCAAAAGGGGCGGAGGGGTAATTGTAAACATCTCTTCAGATCTTGGAATTATTGCACCTGATCAAAGACTTTATAGAAAAGAAAACGTGTGTGAGGAAAAACAGCCGGTAAAACCCGTAAGCTATCCTGTAATAAAATCAGCTCTTTTTGGGCTTACAAGATATCTTGCTACATATTGGGCAGAAAAAAATGTCCGTGTAAACTCATTATCTCCTGGTGGCGTTTATGAAAACCAACCAGATGATTTTCTCAAAAAAATATCTTCATGCATTCCTCTTGGACGAATGGCAAGAAAAGATGAATACAAAGGGGCAATTCTTTTTTTATGCTCTGATGCATCTTCCTATATGACTGGCTCAAATCTAACAATAGATGGCGGAAGGACTTGTTGGTGATTTAAATGAAAAGATATTGTTTTGATATAGATGGAACAATCTGTAGTATAGAAAAACCTGAAAATTATGACAAAGCAGAGCCCAATATGAAAATGATAGAGACAATTAACAAGTTATATGACGAAGGCAACTTAATTTACATGTATACAGCAAGACATATGGATAAAGAAAGAACAACTAAAGAATGGATGCAAAGATATGGTGTAAAATATCATCATATTTTCTTTGGAAAACCTGTTGCTGAAATTTATATTGATGATTTAACCATTAGGCCAGATGAATTTTTAAAATAAGAATTATTTCCTTCTAACTTCTTTTAAAATATAAATAAACATTTTCTTTACATTAAGAGTATCTAGGAAGAAATAATAATCAGATTTTTTAAATTCTCTTGTAATAAAAAGTATTCCAAAATATATCCCAAGACCTAAAAATCCAACTCCAAATAAAACATACCATCTATCGATGTAAATTATATTATTTATCTCGTAGAGAATGCTCCCCATGACAACCGCTGCAAACAGATGTAAAAAAACTCTATAATTAGTTTTTACTTTGATTAGTTTCCATGTGGCATATCTTAGATAGATTAGACCTAAAAAGTATGAAGCAACTGTTGCAATTGCAGCACCAGTAGCACCTAGCCCAAATAATTTGAGACCAATAGATTGAATATCTCTCGGAATTAAGATAATATTTAGCAAAAGGTTACAAGCAACCATTATCAATATTCTATTTCTTGCATATCCTGGTTTATCCATCCCCAGTATTTGAGCTTCATAAGGTATAATTAAAGCATAAAATAATGCATATAGTGGAAGTATTCTAAAAATATTAATTGCAGGTAAAAATTCATCTGAAAGAAGTATATGTATTGAAGGCTCTGCAAGGACGGCAAGCCCTACTACCATCGGAAATGTTATCATACTTGTATATCTTTCAGATTGATACAGAATTTGTTTTATTCCTTCAGTATCTTTTTTGGAATAAAGATTTGAAATTGTAGGAAACAATAATGCTCCTAAACTTGCACCAGCCATTACTATAAATCCACAAATTCTAGAGCTTGCAAAATAATAACCAACATCTGTTGCATTCCAAAATAACTGAATTAAAACTTTATCAACATTTGTCATTATTAAAGCTGAAGAACTAACAACAATTAAGGGCAATGAAAAATTTAAATAGCTTTTAAAGCAAGATTTTGTAGGCCTTTTGATCGGATATTTTCTGAACAAAATCAGACTTACTAAAAATAAGAAAATATTTCCAAATACGTATGCTAAAGCAAGTTCAATTGCACCAAAACCATATGTGCTAGAAAAAAAAGCTACAAAAATTATTGCACCTGTTCTTGCAACGGTTGCTGCAAACTTTGGCGTATAATTTACTGCAATTTTTGTTTCTGCGGCAAACGTAAAGTAGAATATGCTTGCTATTTTTTCTAGAATATAATACCCAAGAATAATGTAAATCGAAATCTCATGAACTGAAGACTCAAATCCCCTACCAAGTAAAAATTTCCAAACAAAAATTGCGGCAAGCGTAATAAGTGTCATTATGCTAACAAGACCAATCTTTGTTACAGCAAATGTTCCAATGCATTCTCCAAGGTCCTTTCCTTCAGATACCCTTTTTATGTGAGCCTCATTAAAGCCAAAAGCCGCAACAAGTGTAAAAATACCAACAAAACCCATTGCAAATCCAATTATACCGTACTCTTCTGGGCCCATGTATCGGGCGATAAAAAATAGTGCAACGTAGGCTAGAGCACCTTCTAAAATATTGTTTAACATTATAAGAGTAGATTTTCTGGCTATCATTGGACTAAATCAGCACTAATAACAAAAAACTGTATATTAATTAGATGGAAATTTTTATTATTATATTTTATCTAACCTATAACCTGAACCGCTTTGTTATTTACTATTAAAAATTCTACTAATTCTCCAGATTTTTTGAGCTTTTGTAAGAGCTCAAAATCTATGTGATGCTCATATTCGGATACATCTCTACTGCCACTTGGAGACCAACTACTTATAGTTAGATTGTGTGTGTCAAAGTTTTTAACACCACCAAGAATCGTAAAAGATTCTGTAGTAATTTTAAAAGAGCAAGAACTACATTCAATAATTGTTTTGTAAGGAGTGTATGCGTTTTCCGTATCATAAATGGGTTCAACTTGAATAATCGTAAGCGAACCACCGCATTGAGGACATATCATGGAGTTTTCTTTATTATACCATAAGCCTTCCAAAACCTTCATCTTTTTTTCAAAGCTCATCTCTCTTCAAACTCCATTCCCTAATATTATACACTTTTCTAACATAAATACTTTTGCTTGAAAATCGTTAAATTAAATTAAATTAAATTTTGATAAAGCTAAAAAAATAATAATGAAATTAAAGGTAAAATAATTTATATCGATAAATTTGGCAATATTATTACAAATATTACAGAAGATTGTATAAAAAATTCTTTGGACTTTAACGAAATAATTGCACTAAAAATAGGCGACATAAAAAAAGGAAATTAAATATGTAGAATCTTATGGTTATGTAAAGAAGGGGATTTTTTTATCTATAATTTGTAGTAGCTGCCGCAAAAAAATTAAAGCCAAAAATTAGAGAAGAAATATCAATTGAATTGAACTAATATTGCTTTTTCTTTTTATTATCAAGTGATGAGTATTTGTTTCCACCAAGATAAAACAAAGGTAGAATTTTTTTAATGTTTAAAATATCATCATCAAAAACTCCTTCATCTGAAAAAACTTCAAGAACCTCTCCAAGAATTATATCGTGATCTCCAGCATTAACAACTTTATAAACCTTGCAAGCTAAATGAGCATATGCTTCTTTTATATAAGGCACATCAACTTTTTCACAAGAGACAAAATTTAATTTAGATTCAGATATTTTATCTGTTTTTCTACCAGTTTTTTTGCCACAAAAATCTGCAACCTTCGACATTTCAAAAGATAAAAAATTTACAACAAATTCTTTATTTTTAAAAATTAATTCATGTGAGTATCTGGATGGAGCAACAGATATTGCATACAATGGAGGTTTTTTTGAGATGGGAGTATGCCAAGCAATTGTTATGATATTTGTTTTTTGTTTTCCGTCATTACATGTGACAAGAACAGTTGGCATTGGAAATGCGTATTGGTAAAATTTTTCTAATTTGCCTTTAACTTTCATCTATTTCACCTAAATTTTATTATGGCGTCAAGCAGCCCATGTGCATAATTAATACAACCAAATGCTGTAAACAAATCTTTTTTTCCCAAATAATATTTCGAATCTTGATAGTATTGGTCGGCAAGCTCAACAATTTTTTTGTGTTTTTTTTCTGGTTCAAATCCTTCAATATTTTCTTTAAACATCACAATGTCTTTTTCAATTCGAGTTTTTTCATCCATACAATAATCATCTTATAAATTAATCTTTTATTTTAAAATATTATCGTTTAAAATCCGATAAAATGTTTTGTCGTTTTTTACCCGACATAATGCAAAGTTATTTAAACCAATAAAACAACATAATTTTATTATTATATAAAAATAATAATGGTGCAAGTAATGGTTAGTTCTAGGGTAAATATCGACAAAAAAACAGAAAAGGCAGTAAATGAGATATTTAGATCTAGGGCTGAGTCAAAAATATATATCTATTTACTTAGAAAAAACGGGGCAAGAAGTAGTGAAATAATCAAAGGCACTAAACTTCATCCAAGTACCGTAAGAGAGCTACTTTCCAAAATGCATTCACAAAAGATTATAATTAGAGAAAAATTAAAAAATGACAGCATAGGAAAAAACCCCTATTTTTATAAAGCAACTTCACCAATTATTTTAATTCGGAGAAGGGCAAAAGAATTAGAAGAAAAACTTACTAAACTTGCAAATTTAGCTTCAAAAAAGGACTGTTCCAATAGCTATGTAAAAATTAAAATTTATAATGAGGAAGAAAACGCATGAATACTAGACCAATTGCAGAAATATTTGTAAAAAGACCTAAACTGGTCATATTAGTTTTTACTTTAATTACTGCAATTGTTGGACTTCAAATTCAGAATGTATACATGGTTTCAGATTTAACCGAATATCTACCCAACGATCATCCTTCAATACAACTGTGGAATGAAATAAATGAAGAATTTCAAATTGGCTCTACAATTGTCATCTATATAGATGCTGATGATATTAGAGATCCTTACGTGTTAAAAGAGATGGACAGGGTTGCAGGCAAGGTGAACAAATATGATCTTGACAAAGGTCAGAAAGATGGAATCGTATCTGTTAGAAGTGTCGCAGCTCTTATAAAAGAAGAAAATGCAAAGCCAGTTATTCCAGGAGGTCTTGGGGGAACTGGTACAATTGAGATTCCTGATGATAGAAATCTTATTTCAACTTATATGGCAAGAGCTATTGTACAGGAAGCAAAAGATGTTTTGTACACAGATGATTTTACTGTTGCAGTTATCATTCTCCAACTTTCAGAAAACGCAAATTATGAAGAAATTCTTGAAAATGTTCAAGCCGCAATCGATCGTGAAGCAAGATATTCAGATATGATTGTAACTGGCGTTGTGGCAATACAAAACTCGATTCAGGAAACTACAATGAGAAATATGCTTATTATATTTCCAATTGCTCTTGGTTTAATATCTTTTGTTATTTTCTATTTTAATAGAACTGCAAAAGGAATAATAATTATTCTTCTACCACTAGCTTATGCTCTTGCTCTTACTTTTGGGACTTTTGGAGTGATTCAACCTGAACTTACTTTGCTTTCAATTGCTATTGTTGCCCTGCTTGTTGGTTTGGGTGTCGACTACTCAATACATATATTAAATAGATTTTCTGAAGAACAAACTCTGAAAAGTAAAGTGGAAATAGTGGATAAGACGCTCAAACTTACTGGAAAGGCAGTATTTCTTTCAACTCTTACTACGGTTATTGGATTCGGCTCCTTAATGGTTTCAAGCATGCCTCCAATTGTTAACTTTGGCCTGGGATGCGTTCTAGGAATTATGTTTTGTTTTATATCTGCAACAATTCTTGTTCCATGTCTTGCAATAATTCTAAATTTTCAAAAGAAAGGCGTTGAGCATAACTGGAGACTAATTGCAGACATTGCTGTTGATAATAAAAAAAGATTTGCCGTTGTTGCATGTTTTTTTGTTGTTATGTCACTTGTTGTTCTGCCAAATATCAGAACTGATGTAAATTACTTTGATTTGGCTCCAGAAGGATTGCCAGAGATTGAAAAATATTATGAATATTCAGATAATTTTGGCGGCGGAACAAATATTAATCTACTTCTGGTTGAAACAGAAAGTCAGGGTTTGAGTTATCCTGAGACAATAGATGACTTGTATGCAATGACTGAAAATATGAGAGAAACTGGGGCAACTGTTATATCAATTGCTGATGCGATAAAAGAAGTAAGCGACATTTTAGACAGAAATATGATACTGGAAAAATTGGCAGAACTTGCAGGCGTTGAGGAAATAGTTCTTGATAGAATAGCAAAAGAAGGACTAGTAAATGAAGATTATTCTAAAACTATTATTGTAGTATATTTCCCAGTGGGATTAAGTGCAGATGAGATTGAATTGCTTGTAAATGATATCAATAATATAGCTTTAAATGCAGACATATCTCATGGAGGTAGAATCTCTAAACTTACTGGTCAGGATGCAATAAATGTTGAAATTAACAACCTGCTTTTGGATGAGCAAACACAATCAATGATTATTGCAATTTTACTTGTTCTTGCTGTATTAATACTTATTTTCAATTCGACAAAATGGGGTATTTTGACTTTAATTCCTGTTCTTTTTGTTCTTGGTTGGGAGCCTGGACTTTTAGTAATGCTTGATATTCCACTATCTGTTGTTACAATTTCTATTGCTTCTATAATGATTGGTATAGGTATAGATTATGGAATTCATATTACCGAACGTGTAAGAGAAGAACTTGAAAAAGGAAAAACAAAAATTGAGGCAACAAAAGAATCAATAGAAAAAACAGGCTTATCTTTAATAGAGGCAGCCACAACAACAATTGTTGGTCTTATGTCAGTTTATATAGTTGAAATTCCAGCATTGCAACAGTTTGGAACAGTAGTTATTGCAATGACCGCATCTTCACTCGTAGCCGCAATATTTATTTTACCAATTTTTTTGAATATTAAATTCAATAAAAAATCTTTTTAGTATGTTTATAATGCTTGAATTGTGGCCGAAGATTTAGCAGAAGAAATAAAAGAACTAAATAAAAGAATTAGTGAACTTGAAAGGATGATTTCGTCCTTAATATCGCCACTTGATAGTATACAAAATAAGGCAACTCAATATTTTAAAATAATTCAATTGTTATTGGAGCATGGCGGACTCACTCCGGATTTGATTCTTCCAGATTTAAAGGATTCAATTTCAAAAGAGATAGTAAGAGTCTTATTAGATAGAAATGAACAAAATTTATCACAGATAACAGAACTTGTTAGAAACAAAAGAGGAACCGCATCAAGAAGAATAATAAGGGAAAAAATTAAAGAATTATGTGGAAAAAATTTGGTTATAAAAAAACAGAAAGGTTCTATAAATGTATATAGTATTTCACCTGTAGTGATCAAAAAGTGGTCACAACTGCTCGGTATCAATATATGATTTGACCATACTTACATAGTTTAGAATAAAAATTTGGAGGTAATAAAAAATGAATAAACATGAACAAATGCCAGACCCAGAAAAAATTAAAGAAATATTAAACATAGTAGCTGAAAAAGTTCCTGGACTTTTAAAAGAGCTTAGTAGTGTTTTATATGGCTCAGATAGTGCTAAAAATTATGCAACAGCAGCAGCTACGTTTTACAAAGAGCTAAAAAGTGCAGGCATGACTGACGAACAGGCCTTTGATCTTACAAGACAATATATGTCTACATTGAATATTGGCAATATGGTAAAAGGCTTTGGCAAACATCACGATGAGGACTAAGGTGTTTTATTTGCCTGAAGAGGCCGGGGATAAATCTAAAGAAAATGGCTTTTCATCATTTGGAGCCATTTTACCTCACCTCCCTTCTTTATTCCTAAGAATGGGTGGCACCTTATTAAGATTTAAAAGACAAGCAAAGAAGGGTGCAAAAACTTTTCACAACGAACTCATAGATCAAGGCATAGATGAGGAAACAGCAGGTGCTTTAACAGATTTATATTTAGAAACAAGCAATATAAAAAATTATATGAGGCTTTTTAGACAGGATTAATCAAGTATGCACTTATCTTCAAGTGTAATAATTCCCTGCTTGCTACCGACAATGATTTCATCGACAAGATCTACAAAAAGTCCATTTTCAACAACGCCAGGAATACTATTTATCTCTTTTTCTAAAACATCTGGTTTTTCAATTCTTCCAAAATCACAATCTAATATATAATTAGAGTTATCTGTTATATAAACCTCTCCCATTATAGTCCTTAATTCAGGTTTACAACCTAAATCTTCAAGAACTTTTTTTGTTGCATTAACACCAAATTTTGTTACTTCTACGGGCAGAGCAAAATCAGCCCCTAAAGCTTTTGTAACCTTTGTTTCATCAACAACAATAATTTCCTTTTTTGAATGATATGCAATTATTTTCTCTCTAGTTAATGCCCCTCCACCACCTTTTATAACATTTAAATATGAGTCAACTTCATCTGCACCATCAATGGTGATATCTATTTCGGTAAATTCATCAAAATCAACAATTGGAATACCTAGCTCATTTGCGAGTTTCTTTGTCCTAAGTGAAGAAGGTATTGCCTTAATTTTCAATCCTTCTTTTACCTTTTCGCCAAGTTTTTCTATCGTATATTTTACTGTCGAACCAGTACCAAGACCTACTACCATTTCGTCTTCAATAAATTCGACTGCTTTTTCTCCTGCAAGCTTTTTCATATCTTCTTGTTCCAATGATTCACCAAGCGTGTAATAGAAAACAAATACAAAAACTTATACTTCGTATATTATTTATGGATTTGAGTAATATGTTGGGCCAATGTGATGAACATGGATACTATAGAGGGGAAGTCTGCCCCATCTGCGAAAAAAAAGGGAAATTTTTAATGAACGACCGTGAACTAAATTCAATTGGGAGAATTATAGCTGGAGTCCTTAGACATTTTCCTGATAAGCTTGGAGTAATGATGGATGGACATGGTTGGGTGGATATTTCAGAATTTGTAGATGCGATAGGAGTTAGCAGATCTGGCTTTCATTGGCTTAGAAATCACCATATTGAGGCAATTGCCAAAACTGATCCAAAAGGTAGATATCAAATAGATGGTGGCATGATAAGGGCTACATATGGCCATACGGTTGATATTTCTTTAGATGATCTTCCTGAAGCAGAAAAAGATGAGTATTTCTATCCTGTTACAGAAGAAGAAATTGATATTATATTAGAAGGCGGTTTAAATCCTATTGATAGAAGATATGTACATTTAAGCGGAAGTTTTGAAAAAGCTGTTGAAGCTGGAAAGGTTAGAACAGAGGAACCTTTAATAATCAGGATAGATGGTAAAAAAGCAAGAAAAGAAGAAGTAAAAATTTATCGCGCCGGCTATGACGTATATGTAACTGATAGATTAGATTCCAAATATCTTTCAAAATATGAAGAAGAAAATATTAAAGAATAATTTTTATTGAAAAATAACCTTATTTCCAATAATTATCGCTTCTTTAGTTCTAACAATCTCTTCAGAATGATCTGATTTTACAATTATTTTAATTTCCGGTAATTCGCTTAATATACCCACACCTAAGCCAAATAAAGAAATTGAAATATCTTGAGATTCACCAATAGACATTGATCCTATTTCTGCCGACATCTCTTTTGGAAAAATAAATAATCCGCCCTGAATTGTGACGTTCCAAATGACATTTGATGTATTAACATTGCCTACATTTTCTATTGAAAAAGATATTCCGTTTCCATCTTCAATTGTATGAATTGATAAATCTGGTAGTGATAGGTTTATTTTGTAGTAATTTTCTGGTGCATCGGTTGGGTTGTAAATAATGCCCGTTGTTTCTCCTTCTGCACTAAAATAAAATTGTGGGAAGTCTCCATAATCTGCAGCAGGAAGCTCTGCCTCATACAAGTTACCACCTAAAGATGTCAGCTCATCAGAGTTGAAATCGCCATCGTCAAATCTGTAGTGCAACATTGCAGATCCTTCTACTAAATTATCATAATTTTCTATTACCTCAACTTTTATTTTTGTAACTTCACTTGGTAATATAAATTCTGGCAATCCTTCAGGTAGAACTATGGATAATGAAGGTCTTTTCGTAAGCCCTTTTATACAGAAATTAGCTGTTTCGGACCATGGAGGATCATCATAAAGCTGTAGGTCTATCCATTCTGAACCACTTTTGTAAAAACTTTCACCTTCACTAGCAGAAGATTCTACAATTGTTTTAGTATCTCCACCAAGAAGTACAGGTACGTCTGAGGTTCTATCATAGGGTTGCCCTCCATCTGATAATTGTAGATAGATATAAAATTCGTCATCTTCTGTTAGATAAACACTTTCATCTAGTTTGATTGTATGAAATCCAGTAAATTCTATTGACCCAGATTTTGTAGTCAATTCATTTATAAGCTCGCCAGATTCGAAGTTGTCATATATTTTTACAATGTAATTTACATTATCCGTTGCAGTAAAAAAACTAACTGATTCTAGTGTCTCATTTGCTTCGGCAATAAAAGCGTTAAATGCTTCACTGCAATCTTGCATTGTATCACGCCATCCATGATAGTCGTGATAATAGATGTTGTTATATTCTAAGAGTTCTACATCTTGAAATGAAACTGCGCCCATTTGAGGCTGTTGACAGCAATGCTTATCATAATATGAAATCCAAAAATAACCGTTAAGCCCCCATCCACTTCCCCAGCTATTTTTACACAACCATGCTCCTGGTTGCGGGCCTTGAGTTACTTTATCGTCGTCCCAGCCTACAATTGCCACGGCATGATTTGGGTCCATTCCACTTGAGGGTGGCTGATAATGAACATAATCATCTATAAATGAGCTATCATAACACATACAAGTCCCTATTACACCTTCATCCATTATTTTTGTTTTTATCAAATCAATATTACTTAAATCAGATTCTGCAACATACCACTCTATATCTTTGGGGTAAAAAATTTGATAAGAAGGATCAAATCTATCTGGGACACTATAAAACCAATTGTCATCGTACTCATCACCATTATTTGCATCCTCACTAAAAACAGCTCCTTCCCCTCTTGTGATATATGCTGAAGCAACTAGATAATCGCCTCCATTGTGAACTTCTAATCCCTCTCCACTAGGATCATCATCATTATTGAATGAGTTAAAGCCATTCCACCAATCTAAATGATATTCTGCTAAATTAGGATCACCAATACCTCCTGTGGATTCCCAATTACCGGTTATCAATAAATTTCCTTCAATTGCAGCCATAACACCATGACACCAACAAGTCCCGCTTGTTTGATGTTTTACAGATGAAACATAATTTTCACCATTATAATCTCTTAGATCAAAATAGCTTGGCAAATCTTTGAAACTTGGACTTTCTCCCTCATTAACAGTAATTTTAAGGCTAGATAGAACTGGCGTAGAAATAAGAAAAGTACACAATATAGCTATTAATAGGATTTTTCTCATTTTATATCCCCTATTTTATTAATAACAATCTAATTATTAAAATTATCCCTAAAGCTTATTCTGCCAAAACCTTTAAAACTAAAGATTTATTTGCTTTGTTTTGTGATTTTTTTTCTGTAGGGCTTGTAGCTCAGCTAGGTAGAGCAATCGGCTCTTAACCGATTGGCCTGGGGTTCGAATCCCCACAAGCCCGCTTTTTTAATAAAAAACCAATTTTAAATACCTATTTGGCAATATCTACAGTTGTCTGGTGGTGCATTAAATTAAGAAGAAATGTCCTGAATGTGGTTCCAAAGCAGTTCGATTATATCAAAATAAAACAGTTGAGGGCAAGAGAAAATGGATACCGCGTGCTTGGCGATGTACAGAATGTAATTACATATATACAGTTGAAAAAGACACGCTTGTTTACCCTGTTGGTGGAGAAAAATATGATGAAAAATATCTGGGAAAATGCCCAAAATGTGACCTAAAACTAATTAGAATTTATCAACATAAAAATCCTGCCTATGGAAAACAGAAATGGGTCTCTTTTGCTTGGTATTGCACACGATGCAAATATGTATGGCTTGATAACAAATGATTTTATATCTTATTGCATCCTAAACTATTAAATATAACTACTTATTTTACGGCAAGTTATACAGTTAGAGGCGAATCGATGAAAAGAAGTTCTAGAGTCTGGAAAAAAAGAGGAAATATGCGCTGGAAATGGCGAAAAAAGAGAATGCGCCGAGAAAAGCGAAGTAGGAAAAAGTAGGTTAATTGGGGACATAGTGTAACCCGGCATCATTGTGGGCTCCAGTTAGGAATGATTATAAGAGGGTCATCTGATTTATGATGAGTAACTGGAGCGATGACCTAAGAAGAGACCCGCCGATCTGGGTTCAAATCCCAGTGTCCCCATTTATATAATTTAAGGAGAAATGAAAATGGATATTAAACAAATGATAGATATTAAAAAATTTAATTGGCTGACGATAGCATCATTGTTTTTCTTATTTGCAGGAATTTTATTCTATTTATACTGGGGAATAACATATGGAGTTTGGGCAGATATAGGAATTTATTCAATTACTGTAACGTTTTTATTGTTTGGTATACTCCTTTTTATTCTATCAGTTTATAAGAAAAAATAATGAATTAGTAGATTTAGATAAGAAGCATAAAGTTTAAATATCCAATCTGGTAATTGATACTCATGACTCAAAAAGATCATTTAAAGGAATATACTGGCGAATGGATTTTACTTTTTAATGATGAGATTATAGATCATAGTATCAATTTAGAAGAAGTTTTAAAAACTGCGGATGAAAAATTCCCATCAGATAAATTTCCACAGGAAAATGTAAAAATATCAAAAGTATTATCGGGCAATATACACTTACGTTGAGCAAGATGACTGAGCAAGAATTTGTATTTAAATATGAAGACTACCCATTAATTCCGATTAAATTTAATTTTAATGGTAGAGAAACTCCGTTAATTGAGGCTCTTTTAGATTCAGGTGGTGATTTTATAGTTATACCCGAAGCAATAGCAAAATATCTTGGTCTTCATCTGGTTAAAGCTGGTTGTGTTGATACTGCAGGAGGAGAAACTACTTTATGTAAAACAAATGTAGATTTAATCATACAAGGAAATGAAAAAAGTTTTACATATGAAAATCTAGAAATCCATGTTTCTAGCAGCAGCAATATACCTGTTTTACTAGGTAGAAAACCAATTTTTGAGGATCATGACATTACATTTAAAAAACATCATAATAAACTAATTTTAAAACAAGTAAAATGATTATTTGCTCAATAAAAAATTGAATATTTTAATTATTTGTTTCATCTTATTTTTATGGAGGAAATAAGGAGAAAATTTATATTGTAGGATGTTCATTCCTTTTTGGAGGTAAAATTATGGCATTTATGCACGACGGATGGACCTTGTATAAGAGGGATGTTAAATTAAAGGGAGGAAGAAATCAGACTATTTACTTTTTTAGTAAAAGAACACCTAAAAGCGGAACGCCATGTGACAAACCAGATGGTTATACAGTAGGTGTCAATAAAAGGACTGGCCTTCCATATCTAAAAAAGAAATAAATTTTTTATTTCTTTTATTTTTTTAACCACAACTACCGCATTCTGGAACTATTCTTACGGTACAAAGTGTTACAAATCCACTTCTTTGTTCTGTAACTGAGTCAGAAAAGACTTTTCCATTTACAGTAATATCTGCAAGACCAAACACGAGTAAAAATCTGACAGTATGTTGTGGAAAATCTTTTATATCTAATTCTACAAATTTTGTGCTACCAAGTATTTGTCTACTAATTGTTATGTTTGATTCTACATTATTTGCTCCAACATCTTCATTAACATTAATTATAAACTCAACTTGGCCCAGTGGTTTTTCAGACATTTCAATTTGAATATCTTCCCGCGTTGGAATTGACTCATCAGCACCAATAAGCGGAATTGCAGTAATAATTAATATTGCACATGCTAGCAATGCAAATTTCTTCATATTTTTCCCTCTAATTATAATTAACAAGTGTTAACTATAAATACTTTTTGTTAATCAAAATATTTATTAATTTAGAGATATATTTTTATCCATTAAAATCGGGTTCTATATATTTTATTAAATTTTTTCTGCAATTCATGCATAAATGCCATTCATAAGCTTTGCCTTTCCCAGGAATTGCATAGTCACATCTTACTATTGTGTCAAATATATCCTTATATTTCTTTTTACATTTCGTACATTCTAAATCCATGGAGCAAGAAATTATGGTGTTGTTTATAAAAATAAGGATTTTTTAAAATACTTTTATGGGCCCGCTGAGAGGCAAACAGCTAAACAGGAGAAAACAAGTATAAAATAATTGTACATACTTCTGATTTTACATGTAAAAAATATACTTGTTACAGATCATGTAATTTTTCCATGACTTCGTTTATTATTGATTGACAATTCCTGATTGTCTTATCATAGATGGTATCATCGATAGAATAGACTCCTTTTAAGGAATCTTTAAACGTGGTATCTGAAAGAATTGATTGTAACTCATTGATATGTTGCAGTATTATCTTTTGTGGACTTTGTTTTAGATGATGTATAATCATCTGCACCTTTGGTTTTTCATAACATAACATGATAATATCTCTTTTATCAGCCATTCTCATAGAATGAATCTTTAATGAGATCAACAATTCTTTTTTTACAACTCTTACCTTTGATGTATGAGATGGATCCCAACCACTCGTTTCCCTTATTTCTGAGTGTTGATAGATATACTCGAATGGATAACAAAAGTTTGTTTGACGAGATTGCACATCATTGATCAACAGATCGACACTTACCAATCCTTTTTCATATCGTTCAAACTTCCCCGAATATGCAAGGTCTTCTTTCGTCTTTCTTAAATGAAAACCTTGTTCTTCAAGTAGTTTCCTAAAAAACCTTGTTTCATGTTCAGGTATGGTTATATCCAAATCAACTGAGAACCGAGGAAATCCAAATGATGTTACTGCATATCCACCAATGATAACATATTTCCTTTGTTTAGGGACTTGGTTTAATACATCGAAGCATTCTTTTTCCCTTTGAGAAAAATCTACAATCATGATGCTACCTGTTCATAATCATCTAACAGTTGTAAGTGATATTTTTTATCTAAGTATTCTAATGCTGGTCTGTATACATATATATTCTCTTGACAAAAACCAACAACATTCTTTAATGGTGACACTGGATCGCCATCTTTGTATTCGATTTGTATTGTTGTTTTTGGGTGCAAAATAAATGTCACACCAAATAAGGTTTTATTCTCGCCTTCAACGACATATTCTGCATCGTTTTCTCGGAAGAATTTCACCCAATAGTTGATATCGTCTTTTAAAATGTTCACATGAATGGGTTTAAAGCCTTTTGTAAAGTCTGTCCAGTAGTATCCATCTGTCCAAATACTCACTGCGGTGCTATTTGTAAATGCGTATTTTTTATTGGATTTGGTTAAGATATTCTTTTTTCCTACATTTTCTTTTACAATTTTTTTTACAAACTCCCGGGGTTGTACTACTTTGTATCTGCCACGTTTCACCCGTTTCATAAAATCCAATTGTATTAAATCATGAATAATCTTAGTTGGTTGAGAACTTGGGAAAACCCGTCTGAAATCATCTATAGTAAATGGTTTATTTTCAAATGATGTGTACAACCAACCATACATTTTTGTATACCTATTCATAATTACCATTATGGTAATTAATAATATTAATATTTTTCGGTAAAACGACTGCAATTTTATGAAGTTATTGAAAATCTTTGAAAAAGTGGGCCCGCTGAGATTTGAACTCAGGTTACTACCACCCCAAGGTAGAAGGATGCCAAGCTACCCCACGGGCCCTTTTTTTCCACATTGAATAAGTATTAAATATACTTTATTAAGTATAATTAAAACCACAATCCTAATAATATAATTTATAATTTGGTTTATACAACTATAAAGGTTTCAAAAATGCCAAATAATCTATTATCAAAATGCCGCCATATTTTTTTTAATGAATTGGGCGATAAATTTAATACTAAATCTCTAAAAAAATTAATGGATTTTTTATATGTGCTTTTTGAAAAAATAGCTATTGAATTTGATTTTTTAAGTAAAAATTATATTGATCTTTATAAGGAGATAGTAGAAAAAGAAATTAAATTAGCCAAAATCAAAACAAATGATAAAGTCCTTGTTATTGGATGTGGCTCACTACCAGTTACATCTATATTATTAAAAGAAAAAACAAAGGCCAATATAGATTCAATAGATATAGATAAAAATGCTATTAAAAATGCTATAATTTTTCACAATAAAAATAATTTTAATACAGATTTAGATTTTATTCATGCAGATGGGGCTAATCATTTAATTGAAAAATATGACGTAATATTAATTTTGTATGGGATAAAACAACAAAGACAAATTTTTGAATATGTATCATTAAATATGAAAGAAAACGCTCGCATAATGTTTAGAACTGGTATCGAAAGTGACAAAAAAGATATAGAAAATATAAAAGAACTCGAAAAATATTTTAAGGTAGTACAAAAAATAAAATCAAAAACTCTATTTCCCGTTGGAACTTATTTACTTAATAAGAGTACTAATTAATTTTTGATATTATCAATTTCATATGATCAGACCTACAATCTTTATCTATCTCATCAACTTCATTTATTGTTATTTTTACTAAAGATTCAGTTTTTTCAATGTATCTTTTTTCAAGTTCATAAATAATATTTTTTACGGAAGGTCCGATATTTCTTAATTTTTTATCTATGACTATTAAAATTTCTATTTCATCAATTTTATGCTGTATTATTTGAAACTGTTTAATTTTAAAATTATTGCAATCACTCATTACAGATGCCGGTATTGTTGTAAGATGAAATGGGGCAATTGTTTTTCCGTTTGGGAGTTTTATAAATTCCATTGCCCTTCCTTCAATGTGTTTTATCATTTGTGTTTTTAGACCACAGCCGGCATTTCTATTAATTGGAACTACTATATCGTTTAAACCTGAATATCTTATTATCGGTGTACCTTTGCCAAATAATCTTGTAATTACAATATTTCCAGGCTGACCAAAATCTACTGAATTTTGGTTATCATCTAAAAATTCTGTGTAGATTAAATCAGAATTGATATGATATATAGGTTCTTTTAGACATTGAAATCCAACAACTCCTGCTTCTGTTGAAGCATATACATCATATAGTTTTGCATCAAAGGATTTTTCTATACATAGTCTTGAATAATTATCTATCATCGATCCACTTGAAAACATAACTCTTGGATTAACATCTTTTAAAAACCCTTCATTTTTCTTTAATGACAGCATTCTAAACATCGTGGGATCTGATCCAATAAATTCAGGTTGAAATTTATTTAATTCTTCTATTATCTTTTCAATTTTTTCGCCCACATATATAGTTTTGATATTATCTATGGAAATTATTTTATTTAAAAATGGCGATATAGATTCCTTGAATATTAGATTTTCAATTCCCCCGGGTTTAGTATCTGCTATTAGTGCGATTTTTGACTTATTCCAATTTCCTCCATAGGCTTTCAAAGCCCTTACATATCCAAATAATGCTTTGATTGCTGTGTATCTGTCATAATACATGAAAAAAGGTGAGCCTGTAGAGCCCGAAGTTGATAATAAGAACCAGTGATGTTTGTCATAATTCTTTGGTTTAATACCCTCAGGGTAGCTTTCTCTTATATCATCTTTACTGATAACTGGTAATTTTTGTATGTCTTCAATGCCTTTTATGTCATTTAATCCTATACCACATTTTTTGTATTTTTTTCGATATATTGGAATATCCCAAGCGTATCTAAAAATCTCTTTGAATTTTTTGTTTTGGTATCTTTTCAATTGTTCTTCGTTAAACTTCCATATTCTATTTATGTCTAGAAGATAACCTTTTGCGATTCTTAGCAGATACGAAGCATTTTTTAATGGATTCATCCTAAGCTTTCTCCAGTCTTACAGTCCTTAAGATATTAATGTTATATTAAAAGATTATCTATATTGTAAAAAAATAAATCGAAAATTACTTAAGATAAATTAAGGTAATTTTAAAAAATAATGAAGCAAATTAGAGTAGCAATACTTGCAGAAGAGCCAATGGGTTGGGGTTCAGGTAGAGACTATTTCCCAGCAATTTTAAATAACTATAATTGGAAAATCAATGATAATCAATATGCAATTAAAGCAGAATATCTTTTTGATAGAGACATTATAAAGGGAAAACTGAAAGTATCTAATTTTGATGTATTATTGGTTCCGGGAGGAGGTGTTGGTGATGGAGAGTCCATTGTGAGAGGCATCCCATTTTTGTACAGTACAAGAAAATGGAAAAAAAACATTCAAAATTTCATAAAAAATGGAGGAGGATATGTAGGAATTTGCGGCGGAACAGCTTTACTTACCGGTCTTACAAAGGGAAAAGAAAAACTTAAGTCCATTACAGAAAAATTGTATGATAGAAGCTCTGTTAATATTTCTTGTGTTAATAGCTACTATAAAGATTTAGCATTCCCAATTTTCTATCCGTTCCAAAAAAATCATCCAGAAAAAATTGGTGCAACTGGATATGTTTTTTCATTTGCACCGGGTGAGACAGAAGATGGTAAAAAATTCTATTCTGGAGGAATACCTTTAGATTTTCAAATCTTTAAAAACAATCCGATTTTCTCAGATCTAACCAAAGATACTGAGAGAATTAGGTGGTGGGGAGGTCCTGCTCTTGTTGTACCTAAAAATCCAGACAGAAAAGTAAAAATTATTGCAAAATATCCAGAATTAGAAATTTCAAAAAATAAACAAACAAGGGTTTATGCTTGGAGCTACGAAGGCGGCATAATTGGTTTATTAAAATCACTATTTGATGCATTCAAACTAATAAAAAAAGAAAAAGAGCCATTAAAAAATCTATTTTTATTTGCTTACTATCTAGCCGGAAATTGGAAAAAATCAGATAAAACAATAAATTTAAATTTTTCAAATAAAGCATCAATAACAGCAGAAGTTTATCCAAATGAGAATGAAGGTAGAATTTTGTTATGCACCTCTCACCCCGAATATATGATATGGTGGGGTGGGAAGATTGAGCCAGTTGATAACAATCAATTTAACTGTCTAGCAAAAGGACTTCACAAATGGAAAGACGTAAGGTCTTTAACAAAAAATGGAGAGATAGAATTTACATATACTTGGTGGATTGTAAGAAGATTTGTTGCCTGGGCTGCAAAGATTCCAGATGAAGATATGCCTCCAATGACTGATAATAAAATAAATTCAGAAGGAAAAAAGATATTGGAATCTTTGTTTTATAAAGACGATATTATTGACCAAATGAAGAATATATGAAAGAAAACACTCATAGGGAAATAAAGATTGCAATTCTTGCAGATGAACCATTATTTTGGGGATCAAGAAAACTATATCATAAATTGATACTTGACAATTATAGTTGGACGTCGGGAGTAAATAAATATTTTATTTCTGCAGAATTTATTTATGATAAGGAGATTATAAAAGGAAAACTTACAACTTCGAATTTTGATGTTTTAATTGTACCTGGGGGCGGGGTTGGCAATAATCAAGCTTTAATGAAGGGCTTTACTTTCTTAAGAAGTGTTAGATTATTTAAGAGAAATATTGCAAAATTCATAAAAGAAGGAGGCAGTTATTTTGGCGTTTGCGGTGGTGTAGCATTGATGACAGATTTAAAAAAAGACAAAGATAAAAAGCCTACCACTTTTACAGAGAGATTGTATAATAAAAGCTCACTGAAAGTCTCTTGTGTTTCATCTTATTTTAAAAATCTTGCATTTCCATTGTTATATCCTTTTCAATACAAATATCCTGAGAATGTTGGCAACAGCGCCTATGCTTTTTCATTTGCCCCTGGAAAAACAAAAGAGAATAAATATATCCAAGCGGTAGGTTGTTCTTTAGACGTACAAATATCAAAAAACAATCCAATATTTTCAGACTATAAAAACAAAACAAGAAGAATTAGGTGGTGGGCAGGTCAATCGTTATTAATTCCTAAAAATCCCGATAGAAAAGTATATGTTTTGGCTAAATATCCTAAAAAAGATTTTTCAGAAGACCCTAGTTCTAGGGTTTTTGCATGGAAATATGTAGGTGGAATTACTGGTATTTTTAAAGGAATAATGAAATCTTTAATTTTCATAAAAAAACACAAACTCAAATTAAAATACATTCCGATTTTTTCTTATTATTTGGCAGGAAATTGGAAACTTACAGACAAAGTTATAGATTTAAATCAAGCAGATAAAGCATGCATGACTGCAGAGATATATCCAAATGAAAATAAGGGCCGTATAGTACTAAGCACTGTGCATCCAGAGTATATGATATGGTGGGATGGGCATATAAAAGAAAAGGACGATAGAAAATTTAATTGTATAGGGGATGGTTTTCATTACTGGCAAGACATTAAACCATTTAGCAATAACTTTGAAGAAGAACTGCCGTATAATTGGTGGATTTTAAGAAGACTTATTGCTTGGGCGGCAAAGGTTCCTGATTCTCATTTACCACCAATTCATAAAGGGATTATAACTAAAGATATAGAGAAAAATATTATATCAAAGATTAATTGGGATGGTAGTTTTTTGAGTCAAATGAAAAATATATAAGAAATAAATCAATGACTTAGATATAAGGGATGGAAAACGTGTCAAAAGAATCAAAAATACCAAATCCGATTGCTTTTATTTCCAAATGGAGGTCTCTTCCACCTTTTGAGCTGATTAGCTATGTATTTATGTTTGCTGCCGCATCTATGTTTGCCTATGGTATAAATTCATATGATCGATTAATTTATATCACAATTTTATTCACGATTCTATCTTTATATTCTGGTTTTTTTGCAGCATTAATATGGAACGATATCACAGATTTTGATATAGATAAATTGTCTCATCCTGATAGGCCAATCCCTTCTGGCAGAATTTCTTCAAAAAAATTCTTTGCAATCGCACTCTTTTTTTCCACAACGACATTTATATTTGCATATCTTGTAAATATTTGGTGCTTTTTGCTTGTTGGATTTACAGCACTTTTTGTTGCCTTTCACGACAAGTATTTTAAGAAAATGGTAAAAATACCCGCATACTCGGAGATATTTACCCCTCTCCAATGGATAATTGTACCAATTTTTGGATTTATTGCCATGAATAATACAAACTATGTTGTTTTATTTATCTTAGTTTTATTTACATACTTTGCAGATAATGCACATGATCTAGCTGATGGAATCCATGATTATACTGGAGATTTGAAGAATGGGGTAAAGACTTACGCAACCTCTTTTGGTAAAAAAAATGCAGCAAGGATATCCTTTTTTATGTTTTTTTTGTCAGGCATATTAGGTTTTTTACTCTATTATAGTTCATTTTTAACATTGATCTTTTTAATTCCTTTTGTTTTAATTTGGTTTTATGCTATGTTTTACTCATATAAACTACTAAAAACAAAAGAAGAAAACATGTCTAAAATTGGATCTATAGTAGGTAGAAAAGGATTCAATTATTTTTTGATAATATATGATCTGATATTTTTAGATGTACTAGTTCAGTTATTAATTTTTTACAAAATAATTTCATTTTAAAAATATGTATATTCAAGATGATATCCCCCCATTCCCCCAGTTTAATGCTAGCCCTAAAAAAATATTCATCATGTTCCAGTCTCTAATTCCAATAAATAACACTCTTTGAATGATTCTATAATATGCATAAAATTTCATAGAGATTCTTTCAATCCCTTCAAATAATTCTTCTGGAGTCATATTTTTTGGTTGAAAGACAACATGGTGTAAATCATATTTTGCCCAATCGTATGTTAAAATTCTTTTTTCTTTATCTAATATTTTTAAACAATCTTGTAATCGGAAAAGGTGTCAATATGCTAAATTCAGCAGAGTCAATGCCATAGTCAAAAGCAGCGTTCAAAGTATTATCAAAAGTTTCCGTTGTATCACTTTGTAGGATAATTCTAAAAGTTGCTCGTCTTGTAGTATTAGGGCACTTCCCCATGCAACAAATTTCTTTTTTAGAGGCATCATTGCTTTAAATAATGATTTTGCATAATCTTTATCTATAGTAACAGAAGAATCATGAACAAAAACCAAGATTTTCCTATCAATGCCTTTTATTTCATTTACAATATTTTCAATTGGGCGTGGTCTGTATTTTCTGCCATATAAATGGGTTAGTGAACAAAAGGAACAATAATATGGGCAACCTCTAGATGTAATAACGGGAGAAAAATTCATCTTATCTTTAGGGCTTCTCTTTTTGGTTCTACAATTCTAGACATATCAACTAGTTGTTTAGATTTATAAAGTTTTTTCAATTTCCCTTTTTCAAGATCATCAAGTAGTTTTGGCCAGCTAATCTCTGCTTCCCCTATTACAACACTATCCGCATGCTTTATTGATTCATTTGGACAGCCTGAAGGATGCAATCCACCCAGAACAACTGTCTTATTTCTTTTTCTAAACTCATCAGTAATCTCATAAGCTCTGAAAGCACTATAGGTTTAACTGTAGATATAGCTACAAGGTCAACATCTGCGTCATAATCGATATCTTCATTAAAATCATCTATTAATTTAACATCATGTTTTTTTGGAGTTAATGCGGCTAAATATTGTAAAACAAGAATGGGTGTTGAATTGACTTTATATAAAAAATGATTTCTGTAAGTATGTTTATGATCTTTATTAGCATTGATAAGTAGTATTTTCGTTATGTTGTAATAAACATTACATTATTTTTTATCAACTATATTTTTTTCATATACGCGATAAATTTTGTATATTTTTCCTCCCATTTTTTCTCCTGCTCTTCTCGATGCAATGTTGTCTTCATCTATCCATCCATATTCTGCACTTTTATACCCTTTTCTTTTCATTTCTAAAAGTGTGTAATAGTTCATACAGGTTCCTATGCTTTTGCCCTGATGTTCTTTTTTAATTCCCATCACAATAAATCTCCCTCTATCTAATTTGCGCCAAAGCCATAAGAATTTCAAAAGTCCTGTTATGTTCAAATTTGAATTTATTTTTTTAAACATTGGATTGAAGTCGGGAAGGGAAAATCTAAAACCAACAGCCTCTCCATTAATTTCTGCAAATAAAAATAATTTGGGATTTACAATTATTCTGAAATATTTTGCACCAAATGTATTTAAAAATTCCATGAAATTTGAAGGAGTATAACCATAATGATCTGAAAATATTTCAAGCAGTAAATCAAAGAATAATTGCAAATCTTTTTTAAAATTCCATTTATTAAAAGTGCGGATTTTAACTCCTAATTCCTCGCATCGTTTTGAAGCATTTTTAACGTTTTCTGGAATTGGTTTTGTCAGGTCAATGTGATAAGAAACCAAATCTCTTGCTTTTTTCATGTTAAAAGATACGGCAAAATTTTCATAATACTCTGGATTATAGTTTCCTATAAGATATGGAATTGAATCAAATCCTTTTATGACAAAACCACTACCAATGTCCACTCTTCCATTTATTGGACCCTGCATTAAATTTATTTTTTTTGATTTTAACCATTTTTCAGCAATTTCAAACAAGCTCAAAGCAATTTTTTTATCGTTTATACATTCAAAAAAACCAAAAAAACCAACTTTATTTTTTTCATCTGGAAAGTTGTGATCTATTATTGCCGCAATTCTACCTACAGCCTTATTATTCTTGTATGCAATGAAAAGTTGCCCTTCTGAATGGCCCCAAAAGGGATTTTTAAGTGAAAAAAAATTTTTAATTTCACTCCAAAAAGGAGCAACCCAGTAATTATTGTCTTTGTAAATATAAAAAGCTAAATTGTAAAACTCTTTGAGATCTTTTAAATTTATAGCAGTTTTTATTTTGATATCTTCATTTATTTTTATTTCCTCTGGTCTGTTTGATTCAAAAATAAAATCACTATTTTTATTCACGATTAATCTTCCTTAAAAACCGAATTCATTTTTATAATAACGTCTAAAATTATAGTTGTTTGCAAGTGGAAGACCTGCTCCCCATCCTTTGACAATTGCTAATGCTTTTGCATTTCTTTTTATAATATTATTCCACGAGTAATATTCCTTTGCAACTTTTTTAGTACCTTCTAAAAGTTCCTTTTCAGTCATCAGCTTTGGCTTAAATACAACATCTACTTGGTTGTATCGGGACCAATCCTTCGTAATAATTCTTCCTTGTTTTTCCATCCTGTCAAATAAAGGAGTTCCAGGATATGGTGTTAAAATATTTATTTCAACAACATCTATTTCCAATTCATACATTTTTTCGAGAGTCATGTCAAATACATCTGGACCATCCTCATCAAAACCAAAAATAATGCCGCCCTCAATGGTCATTCCATGATAATGCACTCTGTCTATCATTTTTTTGAAATTTTTAACTTGATTATGTGTTTTTTTTATTTTATCAAGTGTTGATTGGCTAACTGATTCAAATCCAACAAACCATTCTACACAACCAGCTTTTCTTGCAAGTCTTAAAAACTCTTCATCAACGGTTCCAAGTACATTTGTAGTTCCGTTTGCAACCCATGCTTTATGTATCTTTTCTTTTATCATTGTCTTGAAAAGTTCTTTTGCATATTTTCTATTTGTTGTTAAATGTGGATCATGAAATAGAAAAATTTTATTCGGCATTTCTTTTATCTCTTTTATAACATCATCTATTGGTCTTTGCCAAACTTTCCTTCCACAAAAACTACTAATGGCACAAAACTCGCAAGCATTTGCACAACCACGTGTAGCTTGTAAAGCACCTAGCAAAGGATTATGTCTGATCAAATCTCTTCTCAATGGAGGTATAGCAGTTACATCAAATGATGTATCTTTTTCATAATATTTTTTTAATTTTCCTTTTTTAAAATCATCAAGCAATTTTGGCCAGCTAGATTCAGCCATACCAAAAATTATGCTATCTGCATGCTGTATTGCTTCTTCTGGGAGTGCTGTCGGATGATAACCCCCCAAAATAACCTTTTTCCCTCTTCTTCTAAACTCATCAGCAATTTCATATACTCTAGGAGCTGTCATTGTGTAGCATGTAATTGCTACTAGGTCGACATCCTCTTCAAAATCAATATCTTCATAATTCTCATTAAGTATTCTAACATCATGTTCTTTTGGAGTTATTGCAGCAAGATGTGGCAAGGTAATTACCGGATAGCCAAATATAATGGATGTCCAAGATCCTTTGTCATTATAAGTTGTTGCTCCATGAAGTATTTTTGGAAATATTAAAAGAATTTTCATATTTGACTCCGCATATGTGCTGAGAAAGTATTTAACATTTTCTAGAAATTATTATAGATTTCTTTCTTTTGGTCCTTTATATTCATAATCAATTGAAAACATTTTTCTCATTGGCTTTTCATCAGTTTGTTCTTCATAAACATGTGCAACAAGACCTGCAGCTCTTCCTATCAAGAAAAATGCCTTTCCAAGCCTATGATCAAATCCCATATCAGAAATAATTGCCGCGATTGCTCCATCTACATTTATTGGTAACTTTTTACCTTTACTTTTTTCAAGTTCAATTTCGATACATTTTGAAAGAGTTACATGTTTATTGGAAATATCTAGTTCTTTTGCAAGCTCAAAAAGTCTTTTAGTTCTTGGATCTGCACTATGCACTCTATGACCATATCCTAATATTCTTTTATTCTGATTATTTGCATCTTCAACTAATATCTTTGCCATTTCTTCTGGTATTTTGCTTTCTGCCATCATTCTTTTCACACCTTCTTGAAGATATTTAGCTCCTTTTTCAATAGCTCCTCCATGTGCATCGCCAATTGAAAGAATTCCTGCGGCAACGGCGGTTGGCAGAGGCACACCGCCAGAAGCAACTGTTCTAGATGCGATTGCTGTTGGAGGTGTTAATCCATGATCTATACAAGCAGTAATTATCGCATCCATCATTTTCCCATGTTCTTTTGTTGGTAATTCATTTTTTAGCAATAGATAAACGACATTTGAGAAGGATACGTTTCCTATCAAATCTTCTTGTCTGTATCCTTTTGTTACTATATGGTTAGGCTCCACCTTTGTTATTTTGGTAGTCCATTTCATTTTCATTCCTCTTTTACTTTTCTTATTATATCTAAAAGTGTACCATCAAACCACTTGGTAACTCCAACAATTTTATCTTCAAATTCAAGCTTTTCAGCGCCACCAGTTGCATCATATGCTCTTTGCTTTAATTCTTCTATTGGAGTAATTTCGATTTTATCTTTTACTTTTTCAATCAAATCTTTTCTTTTTGGATTAACAGAAATACCTTCATTTGTGACGATAACATCTACAACTTCACCAGGAGTTGTAATTGTTGTAACTTTTTCTCTTACAATAGGATTTGACTTTCTGTATAATGGGACTGTAATAATTGTAAGTTTTGCACCTGCTGCAGTATCTTGATGTCCTCCTATTCCGTGAAGAAGTCTACCATCGCTGTGAGTGTTCACATTTACATTAAAATTTACATCCACTTCTGTAGCACCTAATACTACGGTATCTAGACCATCAATTGTTCTGCCTTTTGATAAAGGATCTGCATAATGGCCAATATCTGCTGGCAACTCAAGATTTTCTTGTATGAATTTAACCGATTCAACGTCAAAAACTTGAGAATAATATAGATTTTTAACACGACCTTGCTTATAAATGTCAATTATAAATTTGGTAAGGCCACCTGTTGCAGTTGCTGCAACAACATCTTTTTCCTGCAAGCGTTCTCCAAGATATTTTACTGCCGCAAGTGAAATCCCTCCTGCGCCTGATTGGAAAACCATACCATCTTTAATTATTCCTGCAGCGTCCATAATTTCTATACAATCTCTAGCAATTTTTTGCTTCATAGGATCTTCTGTTATTTTAAGCGAACCCGAAACAATTTTGTCAGGATCTCCAACTTTATCGATATCAACAACACAGTCGACATGTCGCTCTTGTATCTCTTGAGGGCGACATGGATAATCGATAATGTTATCAGTAACAATTATGACATAATTTGCGTTCATGGCATCAACTTGTGAATAAGAAATAGGTCCAAATGCACTATCTCCGACAACTCCTGTACAATTTCCCCTAACATCTGCAGCAGATGTAGCAATTATTGCAATATCGACATTAAGCTCGCCTGATTTTACTGCAGCCCAACGGCCCCCATGAGAGCGTAAAACCACCGGATAATCTAAGGGATTTTTTGATATAAAATCACCTACAGAACCATTTATACTGCCCTCTATTCTACTTATAGTGCCATCTATGATAAAATCAATTACAGGCTCGTGGACATTAAACATTGCTGTTTGAGCCATTCTTATATTTTTTATACCAAGCTCTTTTATTGCATCAAGAGTCATATTAATTACAAAATCACCATTTCTAAGTTGGTGGTGAAAAGAAACTGTCACACCGTCTTTTATATTGCATTTTTTCAAAGCTTCTTTTAAGCTAGTTACTTTAGAAGAAAATACATGTTTTTTTGCACCTTTGAAAGGCTCGTATTTAACCCCTGAAATTTCATTTTCTACAATTCTGCCAGCAGAATTTGTAACCTTCATTTATTCACCAAACTTTTTCTAATTCCAAAATCAATAAAATCGCAGTGGTGAACAATTACAGCTTCAGGGCTTCTTTTTGTCTTGTCTCCTTCATGAGAATGAGCGTAGATAATGTGGACTATCTCTGTTGGAAGGCCAAGTTCTGCTGCAAGTAAAGCACCAGACACTGGATGGCGAAAAACTTCTCCGAATTCTCCTTTTACAACTTTTCCATCTTTTATTACATATTCCAGTAACTTGCCAACATCATGAAGCAGAGCACCTGCTATAAGATAATCTTGGTTCAAATCTTCTTTTCTAATTTCAAGTACTTTTTTTGCAATATTTGTTATTCTTTTTGTATGATCCGTTAATTTCCCAGAATTTTCAAAAAGAAGAGTAAAAGGAACATTATCCAAGTTTTTCCAATTTCCTCTATCTGCAGCAACTTTCCAAACTTCAACTACCTTATCTCTTAGTTTTTTGTCTTTTATCCATTGCAACTCATTAAAAATTGATTCAATATCAGTTTTTTCAACCATAATATCCTCCACCGTTGCTAGGGGTTAATTGATAAACCCATTATAAAAATATCCACTAAAGGGCGCATTCGATAATAAATGTAAAGAAAAGTATTAATAATATATATAATAAAATATTATATAAAAATAGTGCACTAGGTGGAGAATGTACTCTAGATTAAGAAAAATAGATGCCATAATCGTAGTAGCTTTGATTGTGGTTGCTGGACTTTTTTTGTATAAAGCAGGGTATTTTTCTCCAGAAAATAATATAAAATTCCCAGAGCGACCAGGAATTGATAACACTACTGAGATGCCTCTAGAAACACCTCTTCCGCCAACATCTTTTATTCCTTCATATAGACGAGACGTTTCTCCAGAAGATGAGGGAGCTCATTTTGATAAGATTCGTATATCTAGAGAATGGTGGATGTATGGCGCTGTTTTTAACGATAACAGTAGTGATTTGAAGGATTGGACTGTAACAATTAGCTTTAATCATATGGCAAGGGGCGATTTATTAGGCTCCTTAAAACCAGATTTATTGGTTGTTTCATTACACGGCCCAAATGGAGAAAGCTATGGAGGTATGATAAATAAACAAAGATATGCTGGTATTCTAAATACAGGGACTTTAGTAGCAAGCTCTCCAGGAGTTAATGTTGAATTTGAAGATTCATGGGCAGAAGGAGAATATCCAAATTGGCATGTACATGCAGAAGACAATGACATTGATGAAAATCGTGATATAATAATCGATCTTGACTATAAAGCAAACTCACTTCCTTTGTGGACAATAGGCAGCAGGGCTTTTGATAAATCAGAAAGCAGTATTGCAAGTTATCTTTTTAGCGGTTGTGAAGTGACAGGTACTGTAAAAATAGATGGACAGGTTTATGAAATAAAAGGAACTGGCTATCATGAACATTCTTGGACTCCAAATGCAATTACAAAAGCATCTATAAATGGATGGGATTGGTTCCACATAGCACTAGACAATGGTTGGGAAATACATACAACAAATTACCTTCCAATGCCTCAAATTATATCTGGGAAACTTACTACAATAAATCCGTTTGGAACATTTCTTTTAACAACAGATGGTGGCGAGACCTACACAGAACTTAAAAATCTGGATATACAGATAACAAGACAGGATGAACAAATATTTCCGTTTGTAAAAATGCCTGTTGATTTTAGTATGACTGCAAAACCCAGTGGAAATCCTTTGTATCTTATCAGTCAATCTCTTCTTTATGGAACAAATACCGTGATTGATTTTGATGTTTCCGTAGAAAATTCAAATAATAAAGTTTGGAAGTTCCCAACTTATGTAGGAATGAAACTAGGCTATTGCGACGTTGAAGGGCTTTTGTCATGGTCAGACGATGACGGAGAACATCAAATGGAGATTAAAGGTATAGGGTCTTCTTGGAGTATGAGAGCGTTGTTATAGATTATTTTATTTCAACTATGGCATCGTCAGCATTTAAAACTAATTTGTCTCCATCTTTAATTTTGTCAATATCGATTTGATCAATACAGGGCACTGCAGCAAGAATCACTCCTGTTGCAACAATTGTTTCAGTTTCTTTATTAATAATTCCTTTTGGACCTACGCCATTTTTTTCTAGACCATAAATAACATAGGAGCCTACTGTTGATCCTTTTCCACAAGGAAAAACAAGGATTTTTCCTGTAACACACTTTCCTTCAAGAGGATGGCCTTTTTCTATTACAATACCTGTTTTGATATCAATTCCGCCATAAAATCCTATAGGCTCTTTTGATACGATTGCTTCTCCCTCTACTTTTCCAGGAGATATCATTCTTCCTTTCATGATTGTGCCTCCACTAGATTTTTAATATTTGCAAAAACCACGTCTTGCTTACAAAAACCTGGCAGATAATTAGCAGCTTTTCCTGAATTCACTCCGGTTGTTTTGTATCCCATTTTTTCAATAGGAGATACAACCATACAAGTATCGGCAACAATATGACCTCCTGCATTATTAATAATTTTAGTATAGCCCATTCTATCTGCTGCCTCCTTCATCATTCTTGAAGTGCAAACCCAAACAGGTTTTTTCAATTTTTTTCCTTTCAAAAAACCTGCTAATTGTTGGATCTCTCTTAATGATGCATGCGGACAACCAAGTATTACAATATCTGGGTCTTTACCAGAATTTAGTTTTTCATAAGACTCATTAATATCCTTCTGTGTTACATTAATTTCTTCGATTCCTTTAGTTTTGACAAGATCTGCTTCAGGAGTCAATCCTTCAATATGATAAAGTGCAACAGCACCTGATGCTGCCATTGCTGCGCCAAGTGATTTTAATTGATCAGTATTTGCATCTTTGATGCCAGTAAAATAAGGTATTTTGTTTTTAACTTGCTTTCCGACATACCAACCAAGAGCACCAAAATCAGAGTAAAAATCAAGTTTTGCACTAACATTTATTTTTATTGTGGGTTGGCGTTTTTCCCACAGATGAAGTCCATAATTTGCAGTTCTACCACATATTGCAGCAGCAAGTGCAGAGGGCCCTCCTTCTCTGTTTGTCCTAGCGCCGATTACTGAATTTGAAAATGATACAGCAGATGATTCAGACCATGCAATATGTTCTCTAAACCTTGGCAAATTTCCAGCTAGATAAGGCGTACAAGTTGAAGTAATTACGATGCCCATCTCTTTAAAAGCATTCATAATTCTCATTTGATTTTTAGCAAAATCTTTTGGAAATCCAATTTTATCCCAATCTTCAAGATCCATTCCTGCTGGATTAAGAAAAGTAAGCACCTTTACTTTTGCATCTTTTGCAGCCAAATCTTCTAAAAACTCTGTCCCAGGATCTCCAACTGATTTATAAGATACTCCAGCTACTTGGACAGATCCAACTGGAATCATTTTATCTGCACCGTAAATATCTCCTAATCTAACAAGTAGTCGAAATAAACGTTGGGTTATTTCTCCTCCTTCTCCATCAAGAATTTTTTCTTCTTCTTTTGTTAAATACATTTTTCTAACTCCTTGCAATTTTTAACAATAATTTCTATTTCATCTTTTGTTGCATTATCAATATGAATGCCACCAACTGCAACAATTCTTGTTTTATATTTTTCACAGGCAACTTTTGCAATCGGCTCAAGTACAACATAATCCTTATGATTTTCTAACTTAATTGTATCTGTTTTTCCATTTGGATCAGCTATTATAATACTACCAATATGAGACCTTTCTCCCCCACCTAAAATATAAACAATATCATTGCCAATATCTTTTTTTTCAAGAAAAACCTTGTATTTGCCTTCACCCGAGGTAATCATCAAGCTCAACTTCTTTGTATTTCACAATTTCGTATTTGCTTTTATCAATATCAAATGGAATTGTAGCATCGACACCAACTTTGTCAGTTTGCGCTTTTTTGCCAGGTTCTTGTTTGCCTGAAGGGTCAAGAGAACTTCCTGGTTGATCATGCATTATTACAAGGTCTTTTTGTGCTTGAAATCTAGTTGCAATTGCCCATTCTACTGCATTTGGGCTGTAAATGTTTACATCCTCATCAATTATTATAACATGTTTCATGCTTTTATGGCCCTTGAATGCTGCATCAATTGCTTTTTTAGCATCATCAGAATTTTTCTTGTTGATTTGAACAATACCGTGCAGCCAAGAACCACCTCCCATTGTAACAAGTACGTTTTTGCAATCTACAACTTTTGATACCTCATTATAGATTGTTGGTTCTTTAGGCATACCCATTAGAGTTTTATGTTCAAGTCTTCCGGGAATTAAGGCCTGATACATAGCATCCTTTCTATGTGTTATACAATCTACAACAAAAACTGGTTCTTGTCTTTCAAAATCTCTAGTTTCAGTTAAATCAACAAAAGGACCTTCCTTATCTAGATCCTTTGTGAGTCTTCCCTCAAAAACAAATTCAGAATGAGCAGGTACTTCTAAGTCTTTTGTAACACATTTTACCATGGGGGTTTTATCAAGTGCATTTGCAATTGAAAATTCATCAACACCTGATGGTGGCCCAAGTGATGCTGCAATCATTACAGCAACTGAACTTCCAAAACAAACTGCCATCTCTAAATCGCCATCAAGCTTATCATATGTAGTTCTTGTCTGTCTGTTTTTAATAAGCCTTGCAGTAAATTTATTTTTCCCAATCTCCATTAACCTATGATAGGAAACATTTCTGCCGGTTTCTGGATCTTTAATTGTAGCAACTGATGCAGAGCAGTATCTCCCGCCATCTCCGTTGAGGTGATGTAGTATAGGAATTTTACTCAAATCAGGATTTTTATTTACAACTTCTTGACAAGGTGCTGAGTCTAGTATTTCAGGCTCAACCGGCTTTCTCAAAGCATCTACAAGTTTAAATAAAAGTTTATCTTTTGTTGTATCTAATCCCTTTGCGATAATATCTCTTTTTGAGGTGATGCCTCCAAAAACTGGAAAATCAAAACCCTTTATTTTATCAAAAATCACGGGCTTTTCATTTAAAGAATACATTATATTTGCAGCTTCAAATTTATGAGAAACTTCTTTTTTTATTCTTACAAGTTGATTATCTTTTTCAAGTTCTTTTAAAAAATCTCTTAAAATCATTAAAGAGCACCTCGAGTTGCCCCTATGATTGTTTTAACTGTCTGAAAACCTTCCTTTTCAATTGCCGTTGCAACTCTATCTTGTAAATCTCTTCCAGGAGTAAGAGAAATCATATTTCCGCCAAGACCTCCGCCTGTAAGCTTTGCACCCAATGCTCCATTTTCTCTTGCAATACTTACAAGAAAATCAAGCTCTCTTGAAGATACTTCGATTTGCTGTAATAATTTATGATTTTCATTCATAAGCTTGCCGATTTCTTTTAAGTCAGATTCTTCAAAAGCTTCTTTTGCAAGATATGTAACATTTTCTGCTCTGTTGAAGATCTCCTTATATTTTTCAGGATTTTCTTCTTTTCTTTTTCTTACGCCTTCAACTGCTGCTTTTGTATTTGCAACTTTACCTGTATTTCCAATTACAATTTCAATTGGATTTTGAATATCTATTTTTTTGATTGTATTGGGCTCGCCTTTTTCAAACCAAATCAGTCCACCAAATGTAGATGCGGTGTTGTCTACTCCAGATGGCGTTCCATGATAGCCTTTTTCTCCTTCGTAGGCAATTTCATTAATTTCATCATCTGATAAATTCATATCAAAACATTCTGATAGAGCTCTAGCAATAGCAACACATGATGCGGCACTTGCCCCTATTCCACTTGCAGCATATAAATTTCCTTCAAGAATGATTTTTATCCCGTTTTTACTTGTGTCAATTCCCATTTTTTTTAACATATTATTGATGGATTCTTTCTGTTGATCGATTTTATCTTCTTTGTATTTTGGTGTTGCAGATCTGTTATCTTCTATAGTCCATCCAGATTTATCTTGTGATTCGATTTTTGCAACGGTATAGTTCCCAATAGCAGAAACTATTGATGGTTTGTTATAAACTACAAAATGCTCACTAAATAGTATGGCTTTTCCAAAGCCTATGCCTTGACCTTTCATATCTATCCCATATTCTATATTGGTTTGAATTTTCACGGCTAAAATATAAAAATGGTTTATTAGAGTTATGCATAAGATTGTTAAATTATTTGGTTTATATCACTAAAAATGAAAAATGAGCTACGAAAGCAAATCATTGAGAAAAGAAAGGATCTTTTAAGAAAAGAAGTAATTGAAAAAAGTAATTCGATTAAAGAGAAGCTTTTTAGTTTAGATGAATTCAAAAAAGCTAGAGTTATTTTGTTTTATGCATCTTACGATAACGAAGTTTTTACCCACGATATGATAAAAGAATGTTTGTCTGTTGGTAAAACTGTGGTTGTTCCTATTTCCAATACAAAAAATAATACTTTGAGTTTGTCTAGATTGAATAATTGGGATGATTTAGAAATTGGAGCTTATGGTATTTTGGAACCAAAAGAGGTTTTTGAAGTTGACTTAGAATCTATTGATATTGTAATTGTTCCGGGTGTTGCTTTTGATGAGAAAGGAAAGAGACTCGGTCATGGAAAAGGATATTATGATAGGCTATTGAAAGATTTTAATGGACTGTCGATAGGTCTTGGTTTTGAATTTCAGATAGTTGAAAATGTACCAGTAGGAAAATATGATTTGCCTGTTATAATAATTATTACTGAAAAAAGAATTATTGATTGTTTAGTTTCATAAAATCCTGAAAACTTTTTCAGTATCATAGGAACTTTTACCAGAGTTAGCATATGCAATAACTTTGATTATATGGAACTGTAATAAATTACATCTTTTCCACGTGTATTCATATGGCTCAGATTCATCCGTAGAAACCAACTCATCATCTATATAAAATTCCACATAATCAACTCCATCAGGTATTTGTAAGGCTTCAACTTCGATATTTATTCTTCCTATAATTAAATCAAACCAAGTATTTTCTTTTATCAAAAAATTGAACAGATAAAAACAATCATCTTTTGGTTTTATAGTCAGACACCTAACTTTTAGGACTTTTGAATATTTGGTATAAATTTTTT